>JAFGJO010000039.1 GCA_016929065.1 Spirochaetales bacterium
CTTCCTGCCTTCATGCTTTCCTTATAGAATTTATAAGGAAGCCATGAAACCAGGTAAGGGAGGGTGTACTTCTTTAAAACTTTACCGTAACGGTGGAGCCCCTCTTTTCCTGGACTCCTGGTTTCCTTATCAATATTCGTGCTTTCCTGGTTAAAAAATAAAATCCGTCGATAAAAAACCGCTCTTCCGCTCGCGGACGATATTCGTCAGGATAGACTTGTTCAGGGCTGTCTCTTTAGCCGCAACCAGGGTACGGATCGCGAACACCCGCAGAGCATCAGAGACAGACAACGTCCCTTCTGCCGAATCCTTGCGGCCGGTAAAGGGAAAGACATCCGGGCCGCGCTGGCACTGGCAGTTGATGTTCAACCGGCAGACCTGGTTGACCAGGGGGTCGACAAGCTGCGCGATTTCATCGGGATCTGTCCCGAAAATCGAGAGCTGCTGCCCGAATTGTGATTCAACCACATATTTTAGCGGTTCCCCGATTTGTTCAAAACTTATGACCGGGATCACCGGGCCGAACTGCTCTTCATCGTATACCCGCATGGTTTTATTGACCGGGTACAGGACCGCCGGGTAAAAAAAAGTTTGATTTGATATTCCTCCGTCCCCATTAACCACTTTTGCTCCGTTTTTCTTTGCATCGGCAACAATTTCAGCCATATACCCGGTTTTTCCCGCCTCGGGAAGCGGGGTAATGTCCGCATTCTCCCAGGGCATTCCGTATTTCAATTTTTCTACCGCCTTGCAGTATTCTGTAAGGAATTCGTCGACACGGGATCTGTGCACATACAGCATTTTTAATGCGGTGCAGCGTTGTCCGTTATAGGAGAGCGATCCGCTGATACATTCTTTGACTGTAAGTGCCATATCCGCGTCTTTGAGCACGATTCCCGCGTTTTTGGCGCCCAGGCCCAGAACACTGCGCAGCCGGTGCGGTGCCGGGTGCTGATGCTTTAGAATGTCTGCAACTTTTGAAGACCCGATAAAGGCGAGTACATCAATTTTACCGCTCCCCATTATCGGCCCAATCACTGTTGCTCCGTCCCCGTAAATAGTATTTACCACGCCGGGAGGAAAGCACTCAGCGAATGCCTGTAACAAAGGCTGGTGCAGGAGCACCCCGTATTTTGGCGGCTTGAATATGGCGACATTGCCCATAATCAGGGCCGGTATAAGGGTCGTGAACGTCTCGTTTAAAGGATAATTGAACGGGCCCATACACAAGACTACTCCAAGGGGTGCGCGCCGGATCTGGGCGATGATGCCGTCAACAACAGTAAACCGGGAACTCGAACGGTCCAGTTCCTTGACCGCATCGATTGTGTCAAAAATGTATTCCAGTGTGCGGTCAAACTCTTTTTCACTCGCTTTCAGGTTTTTGCCGATTTCCCACATCAGCAGGTTGACGATGAGTGTCCGCTGTTCTTTCATGCGGAAGGCAAAATCTTCTATATGTTTGATTCGTTTTTCAAGCGGCAGGGTCGGCCACAGGCCTTTTCCAAAATCCCAGGCTTTTACCGCGGCATCAAGTACTGCCCGGGCCTCTTTTTCCGAACAGAGCGGGTATGAGCCCATTTTTTTAGGGAGAGTGCCTTTCTCGCCTTTGATACAGACCGGAGAAATCACCTCCTGCACCGCGCCGCTCCAGTCAAGCAGTTTTCCGTCACAGAGGTACTCTTTCTGGTGTATCTCGGGGATTGAATACTCTTTGGGGATGTCTGTTGCTTTGGGAAAAATATTTGCGATGGTTTCTTTGATGGACATGGGGTGCCTCCTGATTTATATGACATTAATTATAGTTAAGGCTGATATAAACGCAACAATGAAAACAGGAAAAGAAGAGCTTTCCCGCTCAATAATGGCCATCTTGAGGAGCCCGAACGCAGTAAGGGTGTCTCGAAGGATATAAGGAAATGACAAACAGCGCAGATGCGCTGTTTGTCTGGAGTTTCGGCTGCGCCAAAACGTCCACAATTATATTGTCATTAAGACGTCGTTCTCATATAGGTCAAATATAATAAAAGATTACAGGAAAAGAGAAGAGGAGTGCTCAGCACTTCAGAGAAACTTTATCACGATGGCGTAGCCGCCTTTTCTTCTTTTCATGTGTTCCTTGTCATAAATCACTTAAAATAATTAAATTAAAAATATTTGATATATTGGAGAAAAAGATATATATTAATTACTGGAAGTTCATTTCTGAAGTAATATAATTCAATGTACAGGTAGTGGGGAGGGGATAAATTTGTTTTGGCATGCTGCGAAAGCAGATGAATGAATTATACTTTGTATAATTCATTCCGGAGTTTTGACTTCATCAAAACGTCCATAACTGTCTGGAGGACTTTTTAAGCATTTCAGAGGAGGCTTTTATGAAACGGACTGTTTTAACCATTATTTCAAGTGTACTGTTTGTGTCGCTGGCTTTATTTGGATGCAGTAGCCCGGGAGGCGGAGGAGGGGGAGGCGCTGATACTACTGCTCCCCTGTTGCAGAGCACAACTCCGATTCTGGCAACGGTTGATCAGAGTACCAAACTGGCAACACTGGAACTGACATTTGATGAAGCGGTCACAACCGGAAGCGGTTCAATTACCATTACCGACAACAGCGGTCCCACTGTGTTTGATACCATTGCAACAACAAATGTGACGGGCACCGGGACAGTGACTGTCTATGCAGCACTCAATAAATCCTTGCGTGAAAATACAACCTACTCGGTTCAAATTCCAAATGGTTTTATCGTTGATATGGCAACTATTCCCAATGCGTATGCCGGTATAACAGATACCATTACATGGACTATTGCAACAGAGGCTGTCGATTCTATTGCACCTGATGTAGTAAGCACAACTCCGGCAGATAATGCGACTGGAGTATCCGGTTCACTGCCAAGCCTTTCAATTACTTTTGACGAAGACGTACAGATTAATGCCCTCGGCGGATCGATAACCATCGATTTGGTCAGCGGCGGAACACTGTCGACGATTGTACCGGCTTCGTTAACAGGCAGCGGAACAAAAACAATCACGATCCCGTTTAGCGAAGCGATGAGCGACGGAGTGGAATATTGCGTGACCATCCCGTCGGATCTCTTTTATGATTACGCCGGCACACCGAACTATTTTACCGGCATCGCTGATACCACAACCTGGAGTTTCACCGCTGTCGCAGATACTGCAGCTCCAGTGTTGCAGTCAACAACACCTGTAGATGATTCAGCAGACTCATCCTGTCTCTTGTCTGAATTAACAATGACTTTTAATGAGGATGTGATAATTAATACAGGAAATGTGATTGTGTACCAGGCTGGACCCGTGGTGATCGACACAATTCCCGCGGGAAGCATTACGGTGGATGGAAATAAGGTTACAATCCCGCTCGGCGTTACTCTCTCAGAGGGACAAAGTTACTATGTTCAGGTGGATAGTGGCCTTGTCAGCGACAAGATCCCGAACAATTTTACCGGTATTTTAGATGATACAACCTGGAATTTTACGATTGTAGCAGATACTGATGCACCTGTTTTGCAGAGCACAATCCCTGCAGATGATGCAACAGGTATTGCTGAGACGATCAGTTCATTAACGGTGGTATTTGATGAAAATGTTGATCTGGTAGACCAGACAACCTATGATGCTACAACAGGTATCAGGATATTTGATTCTGATGACGGGGTTACTCCCCATGAAATCCTTCCATATTCTGCGATTGCGGGAAGCGGTACAACAACTCTTACTTTGACACTCTCTGTTGCACTTATCGAATCGAATACCTACTATATTGAGATACCCGGCACGATATTATTCGACCAAGCATCAACGCCAAACGCCTATCCGGGAATGGCCGATTCGGCGACCTGGAACTTTACTGTTCTTGCGGATACAGTTACTCCGGTCATTACGGTTTTGTCTCCGGCGGATGAAACAACGGCAGTGCCGCTTTCAACAGCAGCCCTTTCAATTACTTTTGATGATGTCGTGATGGTCGGGACAGGCGATGTGACCATCTATAACAGTGATACGACGACATTCGAAACAATTCCCGCGGCGAATTTAACGGGCAGCGGAACTGCGACAATCACTATCCCGTTTACAAATGCCCTGGTAGCGACCACAGCCTATTATTATGTCAATTTCCCGGCGACACTGTTCTATGACGATGCGACAACGCCGAATTATGTGGCTGCAATTTCAGACAGCACAACATGGAATTTTACCTCACAGCCTGCGGTCCCGGAAATCACCGGACTCAACACGGCTGATGACACGGCGGGTGCAAACACCGCCGGAACAACAACAGACGGCATTACCCGAAATACAACCGGATTGACGATCGACGGAACTGCGGATGCGAATGTGGGTATAAACATCTATGTTGGTGGTGCTTTGGAAAATTCTCCCGGCCCAACGACAACAGCGGATCCGTCAGGTAATTGGTCATGGGATCTGGCAGGATCATATACAGATGGAGATTATAATATAACTGCGTCTGCTGTGGTCACCGGGTTTGAATCCTCACAGACCAGTGTGTATACACTGACTGTGGATACCATCGCACCGGTCATCCGTACCGAAGTCGCAGCGGCCACCAAGGTTGTTGTTCTAACGACAACTTCTCCTGCATCCGTCTTTACTGCTGAAACCGGGACCGGAGCAACATATACCGGTACAGTAAATCCGTACTCTGTTTCAATCGAAGATATTGCAGGAAATAAAAGCACGGTAAATAATGTTTATACCACTGCCGCAGGTATCAGAAGCGCTGTCGCAGCTGTTGTTGCTTCAGCTACCGAGACAATATATATCGCGGAAAACGGTACATATGATTTAGGCGGCGGTCCTGCAAATTTTATAGATTATACTGTGAACGCAGCCTTGACAATAAAAGGTGTCAGCCTGAGTGTTGTTGTGCTCTATAATACAAATAATGATGTGAGAGCAGTATTCAATATGGGTTCTGACGGATCTCTAAATCTTGATACACTTTCTATCGGTTTTAACAGAGATGCTGCTGGGTTTACGAATATAAATCTTATAGGAAATGTTTCAGGCACACCTGCCGGAACATTATATTTTCGGAATATTGAGATGAGTGATTTGAACTCGACGATAACTCCGATAGAACTAGTGGATGTTACCACGACCGGCGCAGTATATGCCTGGAATGGCGCAAGCTACGACCAGATCACCGTCACCGGCGGCGGCTGGACCGTATCGGGAAGCACATACAAGTTCCCGGGAACCATTGGGGTAACTTATTGGCCATAGACGATCAAATTTCGGTTGAAATACCGTAGAAAAAAGTTTCCTTATCAAAGCCCGTACCACAGCCTCCATGGTGCGGGCTTTTTTATTAATGAAAGCAGGAGAGAAGAATGTGAATAAGGAATGCAGGAAAGGCAGGAAAAGAAAGAAGATGATAAGGAGCCATGAAACCATGAAGACTGTTTACCACGAAAGACACTAAAAACACTAAAAAAATCTTTGAATTATAAAATAGGAGTTTCATAATAATTTGGCAGGTGAAAATGGTGTAAAATATGGATTATCCTTTCGTGAATTTCGTGCTTTTCGTGGTAAATCACCTGTTTAAAATTATTTCATACCCAGTTTTTTTACAGCCATTTTCATCCCTTTAAAAATACTGTCTGCGACATGGCCGGGAAAATAGTCGGGAAGTCTGTTTCGCACTGCATCGATCACTGTTCGGGTTTTTTCCTTAATTTCCTGGATAATTTCCGATACGATCGTTCCGGATACACCGGCCGCCGTTCCGGTTTCAAACCAATGCCTCGGCAGTATTTTATCCCAATGGTAATGTCTGTTTTTTCCGAAAACCGCCATTGCCATTTTCATTTTCTGCGGGGGGATCTGTTTTTTTCCGGTTCCCATCACCGGATACGCGGAAAGGACGTCGTACAGCGGCGTCAATCTGAATTCCCCTTTCGGGAGAAGGAATATGCTGAAATTTTTTGCATGACCGTCCGGTGCGGCAAGCAGCCAGAACAAGAGCTGAGAGGTAAAAAATACCCGTCGGTCGTGCAGAAAGGCATTTGATCCAAGGAGAAGCTTCATTATTTTTTGAATTCCCGGTCCTCCGTCACTTTCGTATTTTAATCCAGGCGAAATTCCTGCTGCCTGGCACATGTCCTCCTGCGGTAGCCGCATGATCCACTTTTTATCGTTCGCCCACTGTCTGTCAAATCGTTTCACAATGATTACCGTCTGGCTGCCAAATTGTTCAATGTGTGCTTCAGCAGCAGGAATTCCAAACTCTTTTAAAACATTCAGGCAGAGCCATTCATTGAAAATTGATGTGGACAGATCATAAGGGCCAATATCCCCTAACGGCAGTTTAAAAATATGAGTTGAAGGTGTTGTCCCGACAGGTTTTTTCCATTTTTTGCCGTGCTGCAAAAACGCTGTTTTCTCCTGTGCGCCGGCCAGCGAAATCCGGAAATCATGCATAGGCTGCTGCAGGAGCCGGTTTTGTGAAGGGACTGCAAGCAGAATTTGTTCGATGTCTTTTTCAGAAACGGTAATTCCTTTAACCTGTTTTACATCAGTTTCCGTAAAGCCGGGCGGCAGAAGCTGAATTGCGCCGATGCAATCTCTGCCGATTTCGGAAAGCAGATCGAATGCGTGAATGCTTTGTGTTCCAAAAATATGCTGAATTCTTCGTCGGATAATCGCATTGTCCGGCAGCAAATTTTCAAAAAAGTTTTCAACAACACTCCCTGTATGATCAATGCTTTCGGGCTGAAGGGGCAAAGACAGGGAAATTGGCCTTCGCAGGGGAGAGGTGAGCCATTCTGCAGCATAGGAAAAGAGGTGTTTTCCGCTTGCGGTTATTTTCCAGTACCCGACGGTTTCTCCGTTCATGCAGACAACGAGTTCCGAACGTCTTGCCCTTTTTCCCATTGGATTACCACTCTCTGCCGCTTTTATTTTTCGGGGCAAGTACTATTTTGTAATTCAATGCGGATATCAGTTTGAACAAACTCTCTATTGTGCTTTTGTCCGGCTTGTTTTCAAGCAGCGAGATGGTTTTCTGCAGTAAGCCGGTTTGGGCAGCAATATCCTGTTGGGAATAAGCGTTTTTTTTCCTGATACTCTTTATCGCATTTGCCAGTTGTGGAATGGTTGATAATATATAGTCCATAATATCCCCTGCAAGGTATATACAAAAAATATACCCTGTAGGGAATAATTTGTCAATATCCCTTACAGGGTATTGTTAAAAGCTGAAGGAAAGTTTGATTTCAAAAAGTTATTTTCGGCAATCAACTTTCCGCAAGTGATTTGGGTTTGCCTGCATCATCTTTGTGCCCTTCGCGGCTTCGCGAGACACTCAATTCTCTTAATAAAAATAATAAATCTATTTCTGACATTTCCACCGGCAGGGAGTATACTTTCTGCATCCACACAAAAGGATTATCAATTAATACCAACGATGTACCACTTAAGGAGGATACACATGAACCTGGCCAAAAGATTTTTTATCTGCAGTCTGCTTTTCGCAGTTGCTGCTTTCAGTGCGTTTGCCGACGCAAAGGGCGACGCTGCTTTTGCCAAATACAAGGACAGTATAGTCCCGACCTACAATTTTTTAAAGGACTATGCCGATCTCCGCAGTGAAGGAACCGCTATTGAGCAGGCAATCGAGGCCAACGGGGTCGTTGCGGCTGCCGCGGTCATGATGGATGAGCTGAAAGCCGCCATGCCGGAGGGGTTTTCAAAATATCAGGATGCAAATCCTGCGGCAAAGGAACTCAAACTGGCCTATCACATGAGCTATATGAAAAGCTATCTGGAAAAAAGCCAGGACAAGCTTCACAGCTTAAAATCCGGGATGCTCGGTTTTATCAAAACCAATGTGGGCTGGATGGAACGGCAGGATGCAACGCTGATTCAAAATGCCGGCCGCTTTGACAAGATCAAATATTATTATTCGGTGCTTGAGGTAATCGCGAAGGACGACGAAAAGGTCCTTGCGTCAAAAAATGAGTATCTTCCCCGCGCGGAAGCTGCCTACAAAAAGACCCTTGAGCTGATCGGGGAAGCCCGGATGCCGGCGGATGCATTTGCCGGAAAGGATCGGGCCGGAATTGAAAAAGAACTTGCCGATGCATATGTAAAACGGACAAAGACAAATCCGGAGCGAATTGTCATTTTAAGCAAGGACTGGAATCCCCGGACTGAACTCGTCGTCAGAAAGAATGTCGTGTATTTGGAGCATTATTTATACCTTGCGGCGGCAGTAGCGTCGAAAGAAAAGAACGGGGCAATGGTATGGGAAATCAGTTTCAGAAAGCGGGTTTTTGAAAACGGTACGATCGGGCCGCTCGAAGCCTATGGCTTCGGCGCCAGCTATCCGATTTTGTTTGCAAATATAAACGCAAAATAAATATTGTGTAAAATTATTTATGAAGCACTGTCTGCTTCATCGCAGGCAGTGCTTTTTTGTAAAGAAAGCATAAAGAAGAATTTATAAGGAAAACACCAGGAAGAACAAGAGAATAAACCACAGATTACACGAATTATCGCGAATGAAGAGAAGTGAGGGGGGAAAGGAAGAGAAAATTATGCGATCCCGTTTGAGTCATTTCCCTGACCACGGACGGGCAGCGGCTGTACAGGTTTACGGCAAGGCAAAAACAAGTAAAGGCTGAAAAAAAAAGGATATATATATTATTAAGAGTAAGGGGTACAGTTATTTGTTTTTGCAATGTTTTAAAAATACAGGATGTATTTTTAAAACAAAGTATCAATTAATTCCGTAAATGTCCAGAATACCTGTTTTTCGCCGGGATAGGAAATTCTCCAGTTGGTGCCATTGACGTCGACTGAGTGGTTGACCGACGGCAGGGCTTTTGTAACAGCGGCCTTGTGTTTGTAGGTGTCGCTGTACAGGGTGAATGCAAGTATTTTGTTGATATCCGGGGAGTTCATTACCTTGCCGAGGCGCAGGCGGTGCGCGTCGCGTTCTTTTGGTTTGAAGTTTTTATTGACAATGCTCATAATGATAAATGCCCGGAGCGCGTCCTGTTTTTTCAGCAGATCAAGCGCCTCTTTTTCCGGCTCGACGATGAGGTAGACCCATATATTTTTTTTTGGATACACCAGGACATAGTCGAATGATATATTTTTATAGATGTCTTCGACAACAGACGGGACCGGTTCTTTTTGATCCACATACCACCACCAGGGGACAATCGGTTTTTTGGGGGTTGAAGCCGAGATCTTGCAGTAGTTCAGATCGGGTTTGAATTTTGCCGCAACGGGCAGTTTGCCATTCCAGTCATCCGGCCGTGAAATTGAGATGCGGGAGAGTTTCGAGATGTATCCGCCGGGGTCGGTGCCCCGCTGGTGTGACAACAGAAATGCCTTTAACTGCAACAAACTTTTTTTGTCCATATACAACTCCTTTTGAGTTCCCATTCTGCAGCGGCAGTATCCGTCGCAGCTTTGGACACATGACCTTACAGTAATACGAGTTGTTGTTTTTGGCAACCAGCTGCAAAAAAAAATGAAATTTCTTTCTTTATTTATTCATAAAAAAGTGTTATACTTAGGTTAATTGATACTGGAAACCAAACAGTATGTTGATTTTCTGCACGCAGTATTGCAGTGTAATTCTGCATGCAAAATTACTTGGCTTGTGAAATACAAAGTAATTTTTAAAAGTATACTGCGTGAGATTATTCTATAGAGCCTTCCCGGTTTTTACTCCTGCCGTGCGAAGGCTCTTTATATTAATCGCGGAGAAACACGGCTGAGTACAGCCGTGTTTCTCCGCGGGATAACAAATTCTATTGAAATTCTGTAATTTCAATAAACGACCATGAAGCGAAATATTTTTTACCAACAGCGCTCGGAGATGACTCGCGCTGATGGCGAAAAAAATATTTCGCCTTGTATGTAACTGCA
>JAFGJO010000040.1 GCA_016929065.1 Spirochaetales bacterium
ATATAGTACTCACCTTCTTGTAACATTGAAGGCATAGGAAATACAAGCTTTTTTATTTTATTTGCGTTCTAAACCGGACAGCAGTGTGCTATTTTATTGAATAGAAAAAACGGTTCACAAAGAATACAAGATGGTTTTTAACAAAAAAAAGGAGAAAAATGTGGAAAGAAAAACAATCTTTTTTTTCATATGCTTTGTTTTTACAGGCCTGGCACTCTTTGCACAGTCAAACGTGTTGATTGACCAGCTTCTGGAAGAACAGCAGGCAACCTTCGGCAAATCAATATACATGGTTCTCTCAGCTGCTGAACTTGTCCCGGCAAATGCAGCGGTGGATACTGCGATGAAAAAGCTTGCGGACAGCAACTGGAATATTACAAAGGCAGCCGATGCTCCCATCACCCTGGGAGAAGTGGCCTATATCCTCATGAAGGCATTCGACATGCAGGGCGGCGTGATGTACTCCCTGTTTCCCGGCCCGCGCTATGCCTGCCGCGAGTTTGAATACCGCGACTTTATCCGTAAAAGTCCGTATCCGGACAGGACACTAACCGGCGCCGAGGTGATGCAGATCATCGCAAAAGTTTTGAGTGCACAGGAGGCAGCAAAATGAAAAAAGTGCTCATACTCCTCCTGCTTGTTTTGTCCCTGCCTGCCTGGGCGGCTGATTTTGGCGCAATCATCGACAACACCACTACTATCGAAGCAACCGATCCCAACAACTTCTGGTTTCAGAAAGACAAGGTATCGCTATGGCTTTCATTAGATATTGGAGAATATTCTTTTTTCAACATAATGGGAAACTACACGTTTGTTCTGCAAGAACCGTATCATACCTATGGGCTTGACGTCTTTGAGCTGACCATGGACTTTCCGGTAATCGGAGACTCCTCCTATCTCTTCGGGTTCACCCTGGGCAGGTTCAATGCCTCGGAATTTACCGGTTATGTGTTTTCACACAACCTGGACGGAGCCCAGCTTGTTTTCAAAAACGCGTTTATGAACTCATACCTCACGGCCGGATTTACCGGATTTTTATTCAAGGCGGATTCCTCAGTTCAGATGTCGATCGAAGACCGCAACTACACCACGCAGTATGTAGAGTTCGCACCGCCCCGCCTTGTCGGCATGCTCGAATTCAATTTTCCGGAACTCTTTGCATATCAGTCCCTTGATGTATCCTTTGTGGGTCAGCTCGACATGCACAGCGACACCACCACAGCCCAGGAGGGAGACCTGTTGATTGCAGTCGATGACGGCGGAAAGATCGACTCGGTCTACGGCAGCATTGGAATAGGCGGACCGCTGTTTCCGAACTTTTACTGGGATGTGTTTTTTACCTTCGAGACCGGCCGCACGGTTTCAACAGTTCTGGACCCTGACAACAACCCACTTACTGACGACGATTATTACACATACGTTCCCATTTATGCGTTTATGGCGGGACTTAAGTTCAATATTTTCTTCCCGGAATTACTGAAAAGCGAACTTGCGTTTTCGGTGATCGGAACCAGCGGAGATGCGGATTATGAATCGTATATTGAAGGCAATTACGATGACTTTTCACTGCAGTTCACCCCGATCTCACGGCCGACAATCGGACTGGTTTTCCCCCAGCAGGTGAGCAATATCCTGATCGCACAACTTGATTATTCAATAAAGCCGTTCGCGGACATGACCGGGACCGCATGGGAAAACATGCAAATGATCCTTAGTGCAATCGGATACTTTCGGACATCGATCAGCGATGTATCAAACTCAGAAGGCCTGAACAACGGGTCACAGGATTATTATCTTGGAACCGAGGTGGATTTTACAACCAATTTTCGGCCGTTTTCCGACCTGGGACTATCGCTCGCGATGGGTGTGTTTTTTCCGAACAACTACACCGACGTGAGCGCGTTTACTCCCGACAGCAAGGGCATAGAATTTGTTGCCCGCTTTACCTTTTCCTTTGAATTGTAAAAAAAGGAGTTTTTTATGATAAAATTACCACGTAATTTGAAGATTGTCTTTTTATTGATGCTATTTCTTATATCCGCGGGAGCTGTTTTCGCACAGCAGGCGGTCATCACCGAGCTTACCGGCAAGGTGGAAGTCAAAGCACCAAGGGGCAACTGGCTTGCCGCCCGGGTGAATATGACCCTGGCTTCGGGAACCGAAATTTCCACCGGTTTCAAAGCGCAGGCGGTTATCAAACTTGACCGGGCAACGCTCTATGTCAAACAGCTGACCCGGCTTTCCATAGAGGAAATTGCCCGCCAGCAGACACAAATAAAAACCGGGCTAAATATCAAGGCGGGTACAATCGAGGCAAAAGTTGACAAAGACCCGGAAAAGAAATATTCCCACGACTTTAAAGTCCGCAGTCCGGTGGCAACCGCAGCGGTTCGCGGAACATATATAATATTCGACGGCAATGAACTGGGTGTTACCGAGGGCGCTGCCACCTTGTTCAATATTCTGGGCCAGCCCACCACCGTATTTGCCGGCACCTCTGCCCTGACCAAAAACGGCACCGACCTTATTCCCGACAAACAGCTGAGGGGGTTGCGCTACAGAATAAAAACGCGATTAACCAGATTTCTCGGACGCACCACACTAGGAAGCAGGGTTTCGTCCTTCCTGAATGATGCCTCGATTGTGGTCTTTTATCTTGATTGGGGCGCAGTCGATTAAGCGGTTTATGCGTTCCGAAGGAGCTTGTTATGAAAAAAACTTTACTCTATGTAATGATATTTTCTTTTTTTCTCATGGTGACATTTGTCGGTTGCGATTATCTGTCAAACAGTGACGGCTTGAGTAATGTCAGAATCGACCTTGACGGTTCATCACGTGCAATCGGCACTCCGGACTTTACGTTCACTTCGTACACTGTTACGGTGACCGGCCCGGATATCGAGAAAATTCAAAAAACCGTTGCTGCCGGCGCGCGGTATGTCAACCTCTACATCCCCGCCGGAAGGGACCGGGTTATCAGGCTGGATGCGAATTTATTCAAGGATCCTGATTATCCGCCTTATGACCGGGATCACGTGCTCTCCTTTGCCGGGGAAAACAAGGTAGACCTGTTTCCCGGCACTGTGATGAAACTAAAGTTCAGAATGGAAGCAGGCGAGTGCAAGCTCTTGGTGCAAAGCCCGATGGATGACGGTCGGTTTATGCAGATCAGCAATATGGCCCCTGCCTACAACGAGTACACAACCACATATACGAGCGTGTATGACTATGACATGGATGCGAGCGGCCGGCTGTTTTTTGCAAACGGCGGAACCAACATTAATTACCGCAATGATATAAGCAGCAGCGGCGGGGAGTTTTCAGCAGGAGTCGCATCAGCCGTTATTGCCGTCGATACAATAAATGAACGCATCTATACATTCGGGGTTTCAACCGAGCACCGGTTTTTCTTTGTCGTATACGATCCCGATGCCGGGACGTTTTCAGCCCCCAGTTCCTATATTGCACCGGCTAACATGCAATATACAATGCGCGCTATAGACTACAGTGAAGGCTATATCTATGCAGTCGGCCTCAACGATATAAAGGGACAATTCTCGCTTTATCGCTATCAGCCGGGATCATTAACAGCCATTGAGATAAAAAACACCCATATGAATAACCCGTGGGATATTCTGGTGAAAGGCGGCTATATCTACATAACCAATTTCCCGAAAGACTATAATAATGATGCCAATCCTGATTTATCGGCAAACCCTGCCTGTATTGAAGTGTTTGAAAGAGATACGCTCGCCTATATCGGCGCGTATGGGACAAGACTTCCGTATGTCGTTCCCTCCGAGGAACAACCGGTGGTGCCGAGAAACAACCAAGCCGGCCGCTTTTATGGTCCGCATCACTTTATTGCCACCTCAAACCAGAAGATTTATGTTATCGATGACGGAGCGGGAACCGATCATGGGCAAAACAGAATCATCGCATTTGACAGTGTGTTTGACTGGAGCGGATGGGAGATTTTGCGGACCGAGGATATTGACCCCGGAAAGAGCCCTTTGAATGAGTATTTTTATAATTAAGTCAACAGAATAAGTAACAGGGAACAAGAACAAATATGGGGCTGGCTGATGAGATATCAAACAGCCCCTTTTTTATTGAATAAAACACCTTTTCCAGGCGGTTTGTTTTCTCATATGGTGTATTGAATTAACACAAATCATTTCACATACATAGATTTTACAGGAAATAAGTGATACAATATCTACTATAGATAATAATATTTCATTCCCCATATAAGGAGAAGTGATATGATAAAAAGAATTTCTTTTATAACAGTAATGATAATCTTGTTCTTCTTCACATCCTGCGATTTCCTTTCAAACGGCGGAGACATGGCACAGGTATCCATCCCCCTGCTCTCCTCTGAGGGTGCACGCGCAATCGGCGGTGTACCGGATACCATTACCGTAACCGGGTATACGGTTCGGGTTTTCGGACCGGGAATGGAGCCAATCGAAAAAAAGATCGCCGCGGGGGCGCGGAGCGTCAACATGTATGTTCCCGGCGGCCAGGAGCGTCACTTTACTCTTGAAGTGCACTTTATCCCGTTACGCGGCTTTGCGCATCCTCACCTGCAGTCATTTATCGGCCGGGCCACCGCAGACCTGCGGCCGGGGTATTACACAAAACTGAAGTTCACCCTGCACGCGGGCGCAAGCCAGCTCTTTGTTGTGGACAACAACAACTCGACGGGGACTGTGTGGTATGCTGATTCAATTGAATGGCTTTCCCCAGGGTCAACGACGAACCATTACTCGCCCTCCGATGTGGATATCTCGAATACCGGGGTTGTTTTTGTTTCAAACGACAACGGCGATACTATAGGTTTCGGCGACCGAATAACCTCTAATCCGAACCAATATTCTGCAGGGACTCCCATCAGAACAATTGCGATTGACCGTGAACGGCATTATCTTTACTATGCTACCATAACCAATATGCTTTTTCAGGTACAATTGGACCCCGAAACAGGAATCCCGGTCAACCCGGATACAGGCGGCCTGTATCCGGCACAGCCTTTGGAAACGGCCAATCTACCTGCGGGAAGAACGGTCACGCTCCAGGGCGTGGCGGTGGATCCATGGACCGGTTATCTGTATCTCACCGCGCTGATAAATCCGGGCACCGGTAATCTATGGGCAGTGATCAAGTACGATCCCTTTATCCCGGGGCCGCAGCAGCCGGGCGCGATGCTTTCTGCTGTCACGGAATCATCCTGCCCGCAGATAAGTTCCCTCACGGATGTCATCGTAAAGGATGCCGGGGTGTTTGTTTTGAATATGGGAGGCATTGACAGTGCCCCGGTGCCGAGTATTCTTAAATTCAGCCGGAATCTGCATTATCTGGGAGGCTACGGATCACTCTCCCGCGACGCAACCGGGACGCTGTTCGAGGCATCCACTGATCCGGGCGATTTTTATGTCCCGCAGCGATTTTTCGCGATCGAAAACCAGGGGTTGTATATCATTGATGATTCAAACATTTCGGCTGCACCGAACGGCGGGACAGTGGACAAAATTATTCATATAAATGAAGCACTCTCTTCATCGAGCTGGGACACCTACCCGCATGAACAGACCGATGAGTTTGGCCAAACACTGGAGAGCTTCAATTTTTTCCTGTAAAAACAGGCCAGACAAAAACGGGTGAAATATTATTTGAACATGATCACGGGAGAGCTGTCATGAGAAAGACAATTTTTTATTTTTTCGGTTTAGTACTAATTCTGACATTGACTTCCTGCGATTTTCTGTCAAACGCAGGCGACATGTCGCAGGTTTCGATTGCCCTTCCCGGCGCTGACGGCTCCCGTGCAATCGGCGGCTTTCCTGCTGATATCACCATCACCGGGTATACCGTGACGGTATTCGGGCCGGGCATGCAGCCGGTGAGAAAACAGATCAGCCCGGGTGCGCGGTATGTCAACCTCTATGTACCGGCCGGAGAGAACCGGCATTTCACCCTTGAAGCATACTTCACCCCCAATAATCCGGATACCTATGCGCACCCGCACCTGCGCTCATTTAAGGGAAGAGCGAGCACCGATCTTCTGCCAGGCAGAATCGTCGCATTGCGTTTTAAAATGTCGGCCGGCGCAACACAATTGCTGGTACCGGATTATAGTTGTTTTGATCCGTTTCTTTCTTCTGCAGTAATTCATTATGCTGACACACTCGAAGATTTTTCTCTTAATCAAGTGAGCAATCTGGCTGCCTTTGATATATTCAACCCCACAGACCTTGCAGTTTCATCTGATGGGAGAATTTTTGCAGCCAGTGATGGAGATACCGCATTGTACTGGGCAGATAATGTCGCCGGATTAAATTCATCAGCATTTTCAACCACCATTTCCGTACCAAGAGCAATGGCAATCGACCATGATGCAAATGCAGATATGAATGGCGATACAGAACTTGAAACAGAAATCTTATATGTCATCTGCAATGTAAGTGATACCGATAGCGTACTGTATGCATTTGATCTGGCCCATATCGAAGATGTCGGGTATATTCCGGTTCAGTTCGTCAATGTTCCTGATCTGACTAATATTTCCATAACCGGGATGGATGTAGACCCATGGACCCATCATCTCTTCATGGTGGGGAGAACCACTGGAGGCAGCCCCCAGCCGGTAATTATCGAATTTGATCCAACCGTTTTTAACAGCGGAACTGGAACTGAAGGTGAACTTATTCAGGTCCTTAACGGCGACAACCTCCCTCCCGGGTTGTCAACGCTTCTGGACCCCATGGACATCATTGTCAAAGATTACGGCATTTTTGTCCTGAACCAGGTGGCACCAGAGGATCCCAATCTGCCGGTCCTGCTCCGCTTTTCCCGCAATCTTGAATTCGAAAAAGGGTATGGCAGGGTATCCTCATTTTTAGAAGTTGACGGGCAATGGTATTATACCCAGACATATGATCCATGGAAATTCTATGAGACAAAACGCTTTATAAACAATGAAAACAGGGGTTTGTATATTGTAGATGATGGCTGGGATAATATGGACAATATGTTTGAAAAAGTCGTGCATATTGATGTAAATATCCAGGATTTAAGTGTTTCCTGGTCGCAGTACCCCGCATCAGCAGCAGATGCGGAATATTTTGATTTTGGTTTTCCGTTTTAAAACTAAAAGGGCGTCTCAAATCTGAGCCGCCCTTTTTTTATTCATAGATATATACTGCGCCGGCTTCAGAAGCAGGGTCTCCCTCTCCTCCGTCTTCATAATAGGCACTGATTATTACCTTCCCATTGTTTATCGCGATACTTTTTCCAAAATAATCATACGGCTGCATATCCGAAGCATGCAGGATATTCAGTTCTTCCCATACACCAGAGTTGTTTCTTTTATAGATATATGCAGCACCAGCTCCGCTAACAGGATCACCAATACCACCATCCTCCCAATGAGCATCAACAATGGCATAATTTCCATCAATAGCCACACACATGCCAAAACGGTCATCAAATTGCATATCAGATGCCTGAAGAATAGCCTGTTGGCTCCAATTTCCATTTGAGTCTCTTTCAAATATATACGCTGATCCTGCATCTGTTACAGGATCACTTTCACCGCCATCTTCACCATACGCCCCCACAATTGCATAGTTTCCGCTTAATGCAATAGTGTGTCCAAAACTGTCAATTGCCTGCATATCAGAAGCATGAAGCAAAGCTGTCTCTTCCCACACACCAAAACTATTCCGTTCAAAGATATAGGTAGCGCCAGCCCCGGTTTCAGGATTCCCTGGTCCACCGTCTTCCTGATATGCTCCCACAATTGCATAGCTCCCAGTTATCGATACACTGCCTCCGAAGTGGTCACCTGCCTGCATATCCGAAGCATGGAGCTGAGCTGCCTCTTCCCAGACGCCGGAACTATTCCGTTCAAAGATGTAGGCACCACCGGCCGCGGTTGCAGGATTTCCTATCCCCCCATCCTCTTCCCATGCACCCACAATAGCATAACTCCCGCTTATTGAGACACTGTATCCGAAACCATCTCCCAATTGCATATCCGAAGCATGGAGTATAGCTGTCTCTCCCCATATACCCGAGCTGTTCCGCTCAAAGATATAGGCAGCACCGGCACTACTTGCGGGATCTCCCTCCCCACCGTCTTCCTGATATGCGCCAACAATTCCATAGTTTCCGTTTATCGAAACAGTGTGTCCGAAATAGTCATCTGCCTGCATATCCGAAGCATGGAGTAGAGCTGCCTCTTCCCAGACGCCGGAACTGTTCCGTTCAAAGATATAGGCTGCTCCAGTCGAATTCAATGGGTCTCCCTCGCCTCCATCCTCATACCATGCTCCCACTATTGCATATTTCCCGCTTATTCCAACACTTTTCCCAAACTCGTCAATCGTCTTCATATCCGATGCATGGAGTATGGTTTCACTATCAAAGGTATAGTTCGGTGTCCCCGGCAAGCGCAAATCCTGAATCATATCGCTGCAGGAAAAGAGAAGAAACAGAAGACACAGAAACATTTTAGCAATATTTTTCACTTTTTTCTCCGTATATTTTTATTATCGCAGTGCGGATTCTGCGGCAAATTGTCCGCATGTGCAGATAAATGTTTGAAAAAAGAGGAATATACAAGTATACCACATGACCACAATAATGAACAGTTAAATTTCAATTCACTCGTTTTCGGCTAAAAAAAGCAGTATTATAATAAAAGAGATGTGAATAAAAGTACCGGAGGAACACCATGAAAAAATCGTTTCAGTTATTAAATATACTTTTTTTCGCTTTCATGATCAGCTCCTGCGATTTTCTTTCAACTGGCAGGGACACTGCGACGGTAGTTATCCCGCTTGCTGACGGGGCTGTATCCCGTGCAGTGGGGACATTTCCGGCCAATACCATTGTCACCAGTTTTACGGTTTCTGTATTCGGCCCCGGGATGGAACCGGTCTCAAAAACAGTGAGCAGCGGAGCCCGTTATATGACCCTGTACGTTCCTGCCGGAGCCGACCGTCATTTTACTCTCGAAGTCAATTTTGCTCCTCAGGCAGGGTTTCCGGCACAGCACCTCCGGTCTTTCAAGGGCAGGGCAATTGCAGATTTGCTGCCCGGCCATACTGTCAAACTCAGGATGACCATGACCGCCGGTGCGACGCAGCTTCTGGTACCCGATCAGAGTCTCAACCGGATATGGATATCCGATTCTCTCCCGGGTTTTTCAGCCGGAACATGGAATGATATGGGAAACACCTCGCTCGCTCCGTCGGGTTTCACTATTGGACCGGACGGGAAAGTAATTGTATCGAGCGGTGCAATTCTGTATTACGCCGACAGGATATCGCTGTCCACAAACCTGTTCGCAAATCTGGGGACCTATACAATCAACTCACTTGCCTTCGACAAGACAAGAAATTATCTGTATACAACTTTTTCCATTATTGGAGCATCTGCCCCCATCGGGTACATCTACCGGTTCACGGATTTTCCGAATACCACGACTGCAGATCCCTATACCATAAACTTCACCGACAACATCACCGGGATATCCTATTTCATCCGGCGTATCAGGGGAATATCGGTTGATCCCTGGACAGGATTTCTCTACTGTGCGGGCGAGATGGCGGATGCGACCACACCGACCGTCCCCATCCAGGTGGTATTCTCATTCGATCCTGCCGGTACCGGTACAGTACCGGATTTCGTTACCGATCCCCGGTTTGCCACACTGCGGGATGTGATCGTGAAGGATGAGGGTATTTTTGTTCTAAATGAGACAAGTGAAGCTGTCCCCACGCAGTATGATTATCCGAATATTTTCCAGTACGACCGCAATTTGAATGAAAAGAATACATATGGAACAATCTCGATTGACAGCGTATATCCGATCATTGCCGGTTCTGTTACCCCCGGCAAGTTCTATCACCCGAAACGATTTTTCGCGCATGAAAACGAGGGATTGTATATTATTGATGATTCAACGACGTATGAAAAAGTCGTGTATATCGGTCTCAGTTTGAGCGATTCGTCATGGGATACCTTCCCCGGCGACCTGGGAACTTCGGAGCTGTTCAATTTTATTGAGTAGCCGGTTCGTATTTCGCGGGCGACTTTCCAATACTATTGCACCCGTAACACGGTCAATACGACAGAGACCATCCCCGCGCAGCCAGCGTTGCCCGGTCGGCATCAGATCCTGAAGTTCCTGCATTCGGCGCCCAAATGGTGCCGTTTACCACCGTCGTCGCCACCGCATCGGCAAATATCCCGTCCATTTCAGCGGCTGAAATCGCCGAGCCCATCAAATGGTATTCACGGATACGGGTGGTACCCGTATCCCCGATTGATACGAGCGCCGACTCGTTATACGCATACACGATTTCCAGATAGCTGCAGGCTTCGAGTCCTGAGATTGTCACCAGATTTCCCAGGCCGCCGCCTGATGCCGCGCCGAAACGGGTCAGTGCCGCACCGTTGGACACTTCAAGAGAATGGGAGTGGGTCCCGGGACCGAGTCCGCTCTTTACGACCGACTGACCGGACACTGCGGCGGACGTGGTTCCATCAGACCAATGCCAGACCGCATCCGGCGATCCGTCAAAGCCGACCAGCATTGTTGTAGTATCACCGGTCGTGCTGAAGCTCACCGTTGCCGCTCCGGTATTCTCCGGGGGCGGCGGCGTCAACTCATAGCCGGCGGTATATACAGTCCACCCCTTTCCCGCAAGATTTTCCGCACTCGCATATCCAGCAGCCGAACTTGCCACGTTTCCACGCAGATCGACCACAAGCGGTGCGCTGTTTGGGACATTCAGTTCGCTCCTGCCCAGTGCGTCAAGATCGGCGAGAATCTGGTCGATATCAGCCTCATCAAGCTGGTTGTAGGCCAGGTTCAGATTGTTGATCTGGATGCAGCCGGTGATGTTGACCTGCGCAAGATGATTGTACCGCAGATCAATTGTCCCGGTGGCAAGCTGGTTGCCCAGCGCCCCCTCCAGATCCAGCGATGTATAATTGTTAGACCAACCGAGAATTTCCACATTCCGGGTGCTGCTGCTGGAGGGGATGGACAGTTCTCCTGACTGATGGTCATCCCAGATATACAGTTCCGCGATCTGCGGGAATTGAGTCATATCCGCGAACATTGTCGCATTGGCAAGGCTGTGGTTTTCCCGGATACAGATATGCCAGACATCTGCACCGACAGTCCCGAAATTGATGGTGGTGTAGTTGTTCAACGCGCCCCGCAAATCCTCAAGTGCCGTGCAGTCTGACAGGTCAAGCGCACCAAGATTGCAGTCCTCGAAACACGCGCGGCGGAGCGACGGCGTATTGGAGAGATCAACACTCTGCAGATTTGTGGAAAGAAAGCACTCGATGGTCTCCAGATTGACGAAATCATGGAAATTCAGGGAGGTGAAATCGTTATAGGAACTGCACCATTCAACAAGATACGGGGCGGCAACCTGAAGGTTGCTCACCGTCGAGACATGCTGATCGTCATTGAATTCGATGGAATAGGTACCGCCGTCACCGGCGTCATACCCCAGATTGATGCGCCGCAATGCGCTCCAGGGAGTCACTGACAGGGTATTTGACCGGCTTTCCGCGCTCCCGTAATTTTTTTCCGGATGGGTCAGGCTACTCGTTGCTCCGTCGGCAAAAGTCCAGAGAACCTCTGCATCGGAAGAGAGAACGATAATCGGAGAAAATACAGCACCTTCGGAGACAAAGGTAATGACTCCCGGCTCCCCGGTTCCGACTCCGCCCGGAACACCGGGAGGGGCACAGGAGATACAGAGTACGGCAATCAAACAGAAAGAAATACCACAACCAGAAATACAAATTTTCATTATAATCCTCTCCGGTATATTTATTACAACTGCCACTATGGCTTTATTCCACCAATATTTGCAGAAATACCTTCATCAGGACAATATGCCTTTTGGTACAGATTGTCCAGGAAAATATCAGAACATGCCAATTGGTACATGGAGTACTACATCAAATTCATTATAATGGTCGGCGATGGATGACAGGAATAATCCATGTCCTGATACCCGATACTGTAACCAGCTGTGTCCTATTTCGGAGGTTGTGATTCATGAAAAAACTGCCGTTCATTCTCCTGATTTCCCTGCTGTGCGCCGCATGTCCCTTTATTAACAGGGAACCGGCGTATTCCCTTGAACTTTCCCGGACACTCTGGGGGGTCGACTATCTGGTCAGCACCGATGCTCCCTCCATCGCCGACGGAATTCTCTTTTCTGCATGGACACGGATTCCCGATCCGGGAACTGCTGTCAGCGGAGAGCCCGGAACCCTCTGGACCCGCGGGAACCTGAACGTTCTCATCGTCAACAGCACTAACTGGGATATTATTGCAATAGACGGAAACTCAAGCGTCATCGAATACAATGGCGAGTACGGCGACGAATTCGGGCTCCCGGGAACCATTCGGGCACGCTATAATGCAAATACCATGTTCGGCACAATGGGCTCCTACTGGATCGGAGACTATTCCTGTTACGACTCCGATTATTATGCAAACGGCCGTACCCAGGACGAGGTAAAGGACTGGGTCTGGGTAGCCTGGTTTATCCGGCTGAATAATGACGACTCATTCACGATACGGCAATGGCTGAAATTCGGCGCAGACGGAGAAGTCTTCCCTGCGGCCGATCCCGGAAGCGATACCGTCAACCGGACAGCAGTGAGGAACAGAATGATTGAGCTCGGGGCCGATCCATCGGTCGCGAACGCCTGGATACCGGATAATACTGTGCTCAATTTTGTCATCGGCGAGAATAATGGCTATTTCTGGCATGCCCGCCTTGAAGAGCGTTCCGACCTTCCGACACTCCAGGAACTTGAGGAAATTTCCGGACTTGAAAATGCGGATTCCGATGCATGGGCGTTCTACCCGCTTGAATGGCGCCGGGACGCTCCATTCATCGAAGATACAAGCGGTAATGGACATCATCTGAATATCATGTCCAACGAAGTGAATACCGGCACTGTGTACCCCGGCCCAGCAGCGCCTCTAACAGGACGTTGAAAAAGGTTCCACTTTCTCAACATCCCGTGCAAAATTTGAGGCAGCAGGAAAAATACCGGCATTAATTGACCAGTGCCTCCTGGACAGCTTGAAGAATGACGTTTGTGATGACATTTGCCTCATCCATATCATCGATATCCACACAACGGCAGAGTTTATTCGCAGCGAGCAGTTGCGCCTGAAGACAGTAATCGAGTCCATTGTTATTGAGATTCTGAAGTGTGGCAGAATGGTTAAAATTGGACCAATCCGCGTCCTGAGACTGGAATGCATGGTTGGAATACTGAAGATCGGCATTTATCGTCGTCGTATCGGTAAAAAGATAAGTTTCCACCTGTAAACCAGCCAACGTGTTTGCGGTATTTGACAGCTCAATTCGCCATCCGCTTGCAGGATCAGCGAGTTCGAGTGCTGTCGCTTCGCCTGGGTCCTGATCGGGCTGCCGGTTCTCTGTAAAATAGGGGCAGCTTGATGCTTCATCCGATAAAAAAAAGAGTTTCTTCTTCGCAGTTGGGCGGAATTCCAGGGGACCGCTCCCCCCGACATTTGTGCGTAAAAAACTGTTATTCACCGCACTGCCAAAAGAAATGCGGATTGTTTCAAGTCCTGAATCATCTGTTGCACTGTGATCGCCGTGTACTCCGGCAACCGGCGCATTGTGATTAATGAGAAGGAGGGTCGCCTTCACTGCGGCTGTATCGGTAGTCCAGTCGACGATTAGTTCAGGCTCATATCCAAACATCATGACCGCGATACGAACATCATGAGCAGCAGCGGTCAGGTTGTCAAACAGGCTGTTTAACCCTGTCCGGTATGCGGTTATTTTCGTACTCATGGAAGCTGTACCATCAATATTTATCACCAGGTCGATCGGAGTGGGCCCGGACGGCTCCCGCAAATCATTGATCATATCGCTGCAGGAGAAGAGGAACTGTACGGCAAATACAGCAATTATTGCTGCTTTTTTCATTTTCATCCTCCATATTTTTTGGATGCGTATCTGAATATATCAGGGTGATAAACAACATACATTTTGTATACATAACATATATCACCTATTTTGTGAATTATCATTATTCATCCTATTGAAATAAAAATAAAGAAATTGTATTGTCAGATATTCACATGCCGAACTTTCTGTCGATATTTAAATATTTTTTTATATTGAGGGATTTTGCCGGTTTTTGCGGTATTAATTACAAAAGATAAATTAAAAGAAGAGGAATTATCCAAATGTCACCAATCAAACGTTTGCCTGCTGTTCTGTTTAGTTTGTTGGTATCCACCGCAGCATTTTCACAGCAACCGATGAACCAGGAGCCGTATGAACTGCTCTTGTCACCGTCCGTGACCGGAGGCGTAACCCTCCCGCTCGGTGTGTTTAACGATATATCCGATTTCGGCGGCGGCGGTGAACTCAGCTGTGAAATGGGGAATCTTCTTTTTCCGCAGACCGTACTCCGGTTATCGCTGGGATTCGGCGTGCTCTCCGAACAGCTCACCGCAGTGGATGCATTCGCTCTCACCTCTTTAACCCTCATGGCGGGATATACGATTCCCATCACCGGTGATATCTGGATTATTCCGGTGCTGGGGGGTGGATATCTAGGACACATGATAGCCGGATCCACTTCCAATCTGTATCTTGATCCGCATCTGCGGGTCGAGGTTGATGGTGCCTTCACAATATTTGACGACTTTCAGATAATTGCCGGACCGTACACCACAGTTTTTTTTGAACAGTCAAATGTCGCCTTTTTTATTGGACTGAATCTGGGTGTCAGAAACAATTTTCATATCTTTATCGAGCCGCAGAAACCTCTGATGATGCCCGGCACGATCCAGATTCGTCCCGGTTTCGAGAGTTTTTCTCCCAACAAGGACGGGATCAAGGATGTCATGCCCCTCTTTCCCTTTGTTGGCGGACCCTTTGACCGATTCGAAATCAGAATTAAAAATGCTGAAAATAAAACCTTCGAAACAATCCGCGGCGGCAATGTCATTGCAAAAGAATACACTTGGGACGGCCTGTCTGACAGCAACAAAACAGCCGACGACGGGGCCTATACTGCCGAGCTTGTGATCATCGCGGGTTCAGATGAAAAAACTGTCTCAAGCACCCCGTTTATTGTGGATACAACTCCCCCGGCAGTTTCTGTAACGATTTCCAACAGGGTTTTCTCCCCGGACAAAGACGGCAAGGCAGATACCTCTACCATTTCACTTGCATCAAAAAACAATGAAAAAATATTTGACTGGAAACTCACTATTATTGATCCTGTGGGTAATGTTTTTCTTGAACACATCGGTATACCAGGCAAGGATACATCGTTTACATGGAATGGCTATTCAAGCGCCGGTGAATTGGTGCAGTCATCCCAGCAATATACCGTAAAAACCGAGGTGCAGGATAAAGCAGGAAACAAAACGACTATCTCTGACGTGATCGATACCGATATTCTTGTGCAGAAGTTTGGAAACCGCTTCAAGGTCATTATTCCAAGTATTGTTTTCGAGGGATATTCTGATGACTTTACCGTGGGAAAACCCGAACAGGTACGGAAAAACAGGGAAGTTCTGGACCGGCTGAGTGAACTATTCGCCAATTATCCAGGGTACTCCCTGATCGTGGAAGGCTATGCGGTGAATGTGTATACCGATTCTGCTGCCCGCATTAAAAAGGAAAACGAGGAAGTACTGCTCCCGCTCTCGCAGAAACGGGCTGAATCCATCCGAACCGCACTGATTGAACGCGGCTTTATTGCGGACAATATTATAGCAGTCGGAAAAGGAAATGCAAATCCTGTTGTCCCCTATACTGACTCAGAAAACCAGTGGAAAAACCGGAGAGTAGAATTTATTCTGGAAAAATAATGGTTATTTTCCTTTAAAGTTCACCGCCCAGTCATGAAGGTCAACACCTTCCGGAACCTCAAGTTTCCGTGTTGTCATAGTATATTTGGGGTAGCCTCCCACCTCATCCTGGCTGTTGATTATCTTTCCTCTCCCGGCAGCCACGACTGTTATTATTCTCTGGTCAACCGGGTCGCGATCCCATGGACGCATGCCGGCATTTGACAGCACATTATGCGCAGTCTCTGACGCAGGCTTCGCGACAAAACCTTTCGGCCAAACATAGGGAGCATCCAGCAATACCAGGGAATCATCAGCCACTTTTCCCAGCAGCGCATGGCCATCAGATGTAATATTATCGTTTACATAGATATCTCCCCATCCGTCAATCATTGGCAGGCCGGCTGCAGTATTCACCCCTGCAATAAAAACATTCCCGACAAATGCAACACGGGCATTTTCCGGCTTCATTTTTGCATAGCTCCATTCATCATGCACAAACCTGACCTTCATGGCAGACTCTCCGGGATTATAAATAAAATTGTTGACAACAACACCGGTTGTGAATGCTTTAAAATACGGGTTGCGGTCGTTGTTATGGGCATACAGGTTTCCGATCACTGCGATATACTGGCAGAAATCATGTATCAGGGTTCCTTTTGAGTGCTCACCTTTTGAATGCGTGGCATTACTCAGCTCCTCAGCGATGATACAATTACTGATCGTAGAGAAGCGGGTTGTCTGTAATGGCCCGCCTGTACGATTCCCGGAAAAACTGATTCCCTCATCAATCGACCAGCTCACTGAACAATGATCAACAATAACATTGTAGCAGGCGCCGGATGTAGATAGTGCATCAGGCTCCCAGTTTTGTTTTTTTAAATCAGCACCGTCCCCGGGACGGACTGCAATATGCTGAACAAGAACATCATGGGTTGAGATATGAATATTACCGCGGATAATCGTTATCCCGGGAGAAGGAGCGGTCTGCCCGGCGATTGTCACATACGGCTCCAAAACAACTATTCTTTCCATTTTCATATCGATGATTCCGCCGACCTCAAAAACAATGATACGGGGTCCTTTTGTATACAATGCTTCCTGCAGTGAACCGGGACCCTGGGGATTGAGGTTGGTCACCTTGATTACCTGCCCGCCGCGGCCTGCTATTGCATTTATCCCGAATCCCCGGGCATCTGAAAACACTTTTTGGCTTGATATTTTAATACCGAAATGTTCCGGTTTATAAAACCAGGAATCGGGTGTGCTTGAGCAACCGGATAAAAACCCTGTCAATAAGGAAATCAGCAGAATAAATAATTTCCAAATACTCCTTTTCATATCTTCCCTCCAAAAAAAATGCCGAAAAACGGTTTATCCGTTCCCCGGCACTCATAGTACACAAGTTACATTACTTTGTATATGTCCATGTTACTGCAGCATCGAACAGTTTCCAGCCGTCATCGGTGACGATATTTTCCATTCCTTCAAACAAAAAGAACATGACACGACGAGCAGGGACAACTTCGCCCAGCATATTTTTTGCACCCTTTTCATAGGCATAAATAAATGCTGCATCGGGATCATCCGGAGCAGTTGCAACAACAACGACATCTCCGCCCGGTTTGCCAAATCCCATTGTGCCCTCTTCGGCGTAGACCTTCACAAGTCCGGAAAGTCCTGCTGCAAGGGGATGGCCCGGTTTTACAATTTTCACTTCAGAGTACATGAACTCTTTTTTTCCATTATCAACTTCACCCATGGCACCGGTAAATCCCATTTCGTCGCCGACATAGTTTTCACACGAAAGGATCGGCTGCTCGGAAAATACAAATTTTGATTTGACACGGTTTGACGCGTTGGTCTCGCTCAGAAATACAAAATCATAATCCTTTGTTTCTTCTCCGGTGAGCGGTTTTGCCGCCATGGGGACAACCGTATACCCAAGTTTTTCCAGATGAGAGATAACAACTTTATCATGATCCTTTATTTCATCGCCTTCAATACGGGCAACATAAAGAATACTGCCGCCTGCTTTTGAAGCAGTTTCGGTCTTTGCCGGTGTCTGGCTTGTTGACTCTGCAGCTGATACACATGATGAAATTACGAGTATTGCAGTACAAACAGCCAATATCAGTGTTTTTTTCATTTATTCCTCCTGTTTGAAAGTTACATTGAAGTTTTCAGGATATCACTTCAAAAAGGAAGAATCAACATACTTTATGGTCAAAGTCTGTCTCCGTGTGCAGATTATATAATTTTAAAAAAAAGGCTGCGTTTATTCCGCAGCCTGTAACAATAGAAATAATTTTATTATTTGGTAAATGTATATTTTACTGCGGCATCAAACAAATTCCAGCCATTTTCATTTATCCGGTCTTCCATATTTTCCATAAGAAAAAACTGTACGCGGCGGCCGGGTTGTGTTTCACCCAGTTTGTTTTTTGCACCTTTTTCATAAGCAAAAATCAGGGCAACAGCATCGTCATTCGGAGCAGTTGCGACAACCGTGACCTCTCCCTCGGGCTTGCCGAAACCCATAGTGCCTTTTTTTGAAAAGACCTCAACCGTACCGGAAAACCCGGCAGCAAGCGGATGTTCCGGTTTCGCGATCTTTACTCCCGAATACATCATTTCTTTTTTTCCGAAATTGATTTCGCTGTTCATCCCGGTAAACCCCATATCATCATAGACATACGGTTCACACAATAAAACAGGACGATCGGTATCCACGAATTTTGCAACGACGCGTTTGGAATCGTTTGTTTCACTGATGAATACAAAATCATATTGTTGAGCTTCTTTTCCGGACAGGATCTTTGCTTCTTTACCGGTCACAGTAAATCCCATGGCGGTCAGCCGGTCTATCAACAGCTTGTCATGCGGTTTGACTCCCCCGTCAAGACGGCCGACAAACAAAACGTCCTTTCCGGATGTCTCATAGACCACCGGTTCTTCTTTTTCCGCCGGCTGTGCATCCGATACACATCCAAAAACTGCAAGAACAGCAAGGACTGCAACCAGAAACAGTATTTTTTTCATATTTTTCCCTCCATGTCAAAATTGATATTATAAGAGTAGCATTCCGTGGATGAAGAATCAAGAGCGTATTATTTTTCTATGGTTCTGGTATCGATCCGCGCTTCACGACGGTAATTCTGCAGCTGGCCTGCCGCTCTTGCCTGAATAGTTTCAGCTTCGGGAAGGGAGGCAAGAATCCGTAAAAGCGAGCGGCCGTTATCCCGAAGCGGAATAATTTCATAAGAAATTAATGCAAGGTAATATATTCGCTCATATATTTTTTTTTCTTCCAGATACTCCCGAACACGATCAATTGCGAGTGCTGTTTTGAAAAAATCATCAAGGGTAGTATAACGGTAATCATTTCCGTCCCGGCGGATTTCAAGCATACATTCGGTCAAAATGGGAATCACAGAATACAATGCATAATCACGTGCTGTCTCAAAGTTCCATGTCCTGTACAGATACCAGGCGAGCCTGCCGTGTGCTTCGGTTGAAAATGTTTCCTCCAGACGGTTATAGGTAAACATTTTGTCAAAACCCTTGTTTTCGTACAGGGTGACCGTGTTCGTCCGGAATAATGCATATTTTTTATCATTGAAAGCAGTATCATCATTGACAATCGTTTTCAGTACCTCATACATTTTTCCATATTTCAGCCATATTTCATACAAATCAGCAAGGTGATACAGCACCGTATAGTTCATGTCGGGGACAGAAAACGCCGCTTTCTGTTCGAGTGCACGCAAGTACTGCTGTTCTGCCAGACGATAATCACCTTCATAAAAATAGACTTCACCGAGTGCCAATTCAGCCTCGGGCATAATCCGGGCTACTGACAATGCCTGCTTGAAATAATAAACAGCGTTCCCGTATTCCTTCTGCCGCATCTCGTATTTGCCTTTTTCATAGTATACCCACGCCGGATCATTGTTTACCGGTGTATCTGCCTGGGCAAACACCAGTGCTGTCTGGAATAAAGCAATAGCCATAACGGCTGATAGTATCAGTTTTCGTGTTGTCATATCCTGTCCAATTCCTCGATAAATGCAGTGTATGCGTTCTCTATTAATTCTCGGCGGATTATCTCTCCTTTTTTAAAAATAAGTGCATATTTTCCCGCTCCGGTAATTCCCAAATCCGCATGACGCGCCTCCCCGGGGCCGTTAACATGGCATCCCATAATTGCAATGGAGATATTTTTTTCCAGTGCATTCAGCCGGGCAGAAACTTTTTCATAAAAATCACGCACCGGAAAGGTGGTTCTGCCGCAGGTAGGACAGGAGATAAGGTTGACTCCCTTTACCGTGCGGCCGCAAGCCCTGAGTATTTCCCGGCCGGCGATCACTTCATCGAGCGGATCAGCCGAAAGGCTCACGCGGATTGTCTCACCAATCCCCTCGCTCAACAGCGTATACAAGGCTGCGGTATTTTTGACAATACCGGGAATCCTCGGGCCTGCTTCGGTAACGCCGAGATGCAACGGATAGTCATGCTGCTCACGGAATCTTCTATTTACATTGATGGTAGTCGCGACATCAGATGATTTAAACGAAAAGACCACGTTCCTGAATCCGTATTTTTCAAGAAGTTCAAGTTCGATTTCCGCTGATTTCAACATCGCGGCAACAATATCTTTTTCATCACGCAGGCCTGCAGGAAGGGAGCCGGCATTGACACCGATCCGCAGAGGGGTCGCGGTATCCCTGGCGGCCTGAATCACCTCCTGCACCCGGTTTTCATCCCCGATATTCCCGGGGTTGATCCGGATTTTTGCCACACCCTGTCTCATACACTCCAGAGCGATGCGGTAATCAAAATGAATATCCGCGACCAGGGGCATTTCGGTCTCTGCCTGAAGTTCGCCAAGCAAAGCAGCCTCTTCAATGGTCGGAACTGCAAACCGGATAATATCACACCCGGCATCTGCGAGCTCCCGGATTTCTTTGAGTAATGTTTTGCCGATTTTCTCCAGCGGTTTTTTCCACATGGTCTGGACTGTTACCGGAAATCCGCCGCCAATCATTATTTTTTTGACTTTTACCGCACGGGTATTTCGTTCTTTGTTCTGATTTTTCATCATCCATAAAGATACGTGTTTTTGGATAATCGATCAATAGCAGGAGCGACGGGTTACTCTCACTCATTGCTCCGGCATTTTTGTATCCAGGATGACCAGTTCAATAATATTTTTTTTGACTCCTTCTATTTTATTCGTGCTTCTGCAACTCTGTCTGTAATTATTATTCCAACTCTCCCCTATTGCATGAGAAACAGTTCTTGTTGCAAAATAAAACTGACATGAGCAATCTTCACCGCATCCAATGGGTAGACCATCAGATCCGCGAAAACAGGTTTCCCAACTGTAACACAATAGCAGAGCAATTCTGTATTTCCGCACGTCAGGCATCCCGAGACATTGAGTACCTCAAAGATTCACTTGGCGCACCGATCGAATATTCTTCAAAAAAAAGAGGATATTATTACACAGAGAAGACCTTTGTTTTTCCCGCGGTATTTCTGGCTGAAGAGGAAAAGAAAGCTCTTTCCTATCTTGCAGACCGGTACAAGGCTGTTGGCGGAGAGATGACAGACCGGCTCGCCGCACTCTTCGAAAAATTGACCGGAGGGGAGACCCAATCGGCAGCGGAAATGGCCGGAGTACCGGTCTACCATGTCAGCCGGGAAATCGTTTCCACAATCGAAGCAATAAAAAAAGCAATCGCCGAAAAGGTAAAAATTGTCATCGACTATACGGACAGTGCAATGCACAAAACGAAACGGACTGTCCGGCCCTATATCATTCACGGGAAATCACGTGCTCAGTATCTTCATGCTTTCTGTGAGTTTCGGCATGCCGAGCGGGACTTTCGTATAGATCGAATTCACTCTGTTTTCCCGACTACTGATTCATTTTCTTTGCCCGCTTATTTTGATTCGTCCAAATATGCCGGTGAAGCAGTCTTCAACTTCAGACAACCCTACATTGCTGAAATACTGTTCGATGCGCAACCATCTCCTTCCGGCAACACCGCTGAAAACAGGCCCGCAACTGAAACCATTCCGTTTGAGTCTTCAGCAATACTTTTTAAAAAACTGCTTGGCCGTGCAACGGCCTTTACAATCCTTTCTCCGGAATGGCTTAAAAACAAATTTGCCGCATATATTCAAAATATCCTGAATAAAAACCAGTAATTTTCTCTTTTTTTTCTACTACGACATTTTATGTCATACCTCTTGTTGTATATTTTTGTCATGAAAACGCATAAAAAACAAACACACAACCCGTTACGCCCCTCTGCCGTCAGGATGAACATGATTGCCGCCTGCGGCATCAACTGTGCACTATGTATCGGTCATCATCGCGACAAACGGCAATGCCCCGGCTGCCGGCAGATGGATACCGACAAACCCAATTACTGCCGGAAATGCGTAATCAGAACCTGCCCGCAAATCCTGAATTCCAGATCCGGATTCTGTTTTGAATGCACTGATTTTCCGTGCAAGCGGATCAGGAATCTGGACAAACGGTATCGACAGAATTATGGCGTCAGTATTGTTGACAATCTATTATACATTAAAACTCACGGGAAACAGTCGTTCATCAGAAAAGAAAAAGCAAAATGGACCTGTCCGCAGTGCGGCAGTCTGTTCAGTATGCACCGTGAAATCTGCCTGACCTGCACGGCACAGAATAAATGGAAAGGACAATATAGTGGAGAAAAAACTTGAAAACATCGGGATGCCCCGAACATGGCTCAGTTATATTGGCAGTGCGTATGGTATTTTAACGCATGCCGGTTTTTGGGCGGGAACTGTCCCGGAATTGGCCTGTATAACCGGGCTTGCGTTTCAATTTATCGTACACAAGAATTTGTGCCCGTCATCGGTCACTGTCTATGACTGGGACCGGATACATTGGAGCGCAATGGACAAAATTGGTGTATACAGCGATCACATCGCAATGTTTTTATATCCCGGCATGAACACGGGAAAACCGCTTTTGGAAGATGCACATAACAGGATCAGGGAATCACTGAACGCCGGCACAGGCGTACTTACCTGGGCACCGACTCCAATTCTCGAGTTCGGAATCATCACCGGGTACAATGATGAACAGAAGATATATCATGTCATCGACTGTACAAACGAAAATCCGGACCCATTGCTCTTCGAAAACCTTGGCAGAAGCCGGATACCGTTTCTTTACATCCAGAGATTTCTTTCCGCAATCGATGTGGATAAACAAAAGATGTACCAGGATACACTATTATCTGCTCTCCAACGCTGGAATACGCCCCATTCAAACAAACTGTACGCACAGGGAGAAAAGGCCTATGACAATCTGATTGCCTCTCTCACACATAAAACATATGACTCCTTCGGTCTCACCTATGCGGTCAATGTGTATGCAGATACCAAAAAAATGATTGCAGAGTTTCTGCGCACAGTACAGAAATCTGATGTATTCCCCAAACTTGATGATATTGTTACACGGTGTAAAAAGGTATCAGAACATTTTTCGGAAATGGCAAAAGCACTGCCTTTCGTTGGGCCGGATCAGTCGCACATTGATGAAACCAAAATCCCCGGTATTATACAGCATGCGAAAGAGAGTCAAAAACTCGAAACTGAAGCGATGAAACAGATTGCAAATATAATTGAAGGATAAAAGAAAAGAAAGGACAGGATAAACAAGATCAAGGAGGCCGGTGATGGCAGCAGAAAAAAATAAAATCGATTTAAAAAAAGCATTGAAGGAACTGTACAATCCAGGAAAGAAAGAACCCGCTTTCGTCACAGTCCCCCAAATGCCGTTTATCATGATTGACGGCGAGGGAAATCCCAATAACAGCAAGCTGTTTGAAGAATGCTGTGAAGTGCTTTATGGATTGTCCTATACCCTCAAGTTCATGGCAAAACAAATAAAAGAGAATCCGTTTGATTATATTGTCATGCCGCTTGAAGGTTTGTGGTATGCCGATGATCCATCAGTATTCCTGAAAGAGAAAAAGGAAAAGTGGAAATGGACGTTGATGGTGATGCAGCCGGAACAGATTACCCCTGCCATGTATGTGCAGGCAGTTGAACAGCTGCGAAAAAAGAAAAATCCGGCCATGCTGGGACAGGAAAGGTTTGATACATACAATGAGGGGCTTTCGGTCCAGATCATGTATATTGGCCCGTACAGTAAAGAAAGTCCGACGATTGCACGACTGCATCAGAGTGCGCGTGACAATGGATATATATTGCACGGCCCTCATCATGAAATTTATTTGAGCGATCCCAGGCGGTCCAATCCTGACAACCTGAAAACCATCATCCGGCAGCCGGTGAGATAATACTGAATATGGCGAAACGGTTTCAGAAAAAACAAACATCAGATCACACTGATTTTCAACGATGAAGAAAAAAGAAAGCTGCCCGGCGGGCAGCTTCGCGGAATTCAATCAAGACTGAATTATTTCAATGTACTGATTGTCAACAGCATGAGTGCCATAACAAAAATAGCGACCGATTCAACAACACCCAATGCTGCGATATAGTTCGATGTCCCCTTTCCGGTCTCCCCCTGTGCGTCTGAGGCCGCAGCACCGACTTTCCCCTGGAACGTGGCAGATGCAGCAATTGCCAATCCGCCGAACAAACCAACCGCAAGCTTTGCCATGGGATCTGCATCTGCATCGCGGATCGCGTTCATCAAAATATACCCGTAAAAGGTTTGCGTAATCGGCGCTGAAACAAATATGATCAGCGTCATCGGTGCATTTTTATTTTGCGCATAGCATCGTTTCCAGGCGCCGACCGCACCCTGGCCCGCAATACCGATTCCCATCGCTGAGCCGAATGCCGAAATTGCAAATGCCGCAGCTATTCCTATAAATCCAATATCCACTGTTATTCCTCCTCTTTAAAATCATTTGTATCATCATGATACGTAAATGGCGAGTACGAGTACCCCGTCCACTCCATTCCCGCATGACTTGAAAATTCCAGCATATTCAGACGGACTCCATGTACCAGTACGCCGATCAGCGCAAGTACAATATTTAATGCATGTCCAAGAAATAAAATCAATACTGCAAAAATTATACCAACAACCGGAATTGCCCCGCCCATTGCGGATGACATATCATTGAAAGCGATGGCAATTTTTGCCCCCGCGAGGCTGACCGCATAAAGCCGGACATACGAAACAATATCTGCAAAGGAACTGATAATGGAAAGTAATGTAAGAAAAATATTGGCGGCACCTTTTGCAACACCCTTAAGAAAGTTGCCCTCCTGGTACTCAAAAACAACAATAAAAACCAGGCCCCCCAATAATAAATGCACTGCAAAGAAAGGAAGCGGTTCCCGTAATACCAGGTTGAGCACCATAAAATACATGCCCCATATTATTGCAAGCTTTCCCATTTCAGAAAACGCTTTCAAACTCTTCCTGAAAGCGACAAGACTTGAAAGATGTGCAATTGAAAGATGGACAACCCCGATTGTAAAACATACATACATAAGGAATTTGGCCTGGTCTGCCGCAAGTGCCGGTACAAACGCCCATCGTACAATCGGTGAATTTGCAACCGCATCGACCGAGAACCAGGTATTGGTTACGGCACCCCAGACAATCGTCGCGACGCTTGTCACCATGAGCAGTCCAAATAATTCCGGTTTCAATTTTTTTCTCATGATCAGTTTGGCAACAACAGTCAGGAGAAGAAAAATACATCCATATCCCGCGTCACCAATCAACATCGCATAAAATATCGAGAAAAAGAGTAGGAAGATGACACTGATGTCTTTCTCTTTATAACCGGGAACAGTACCCAAAAAATCAAAGACCGGCTTGATGATCCGTGCAGGTTTTGGATTCCGGATCAAGGTTGGCACATCATCTTCAGGATCCGGGTCAACGAGCATGACACCCCAGCCGTTTTCCGAGGCAGCCTTTTTTAAATCATCCAAAGCGGTCACCGGCACGAATCCGGAAAAGTAGGCGACCTCTGCTGCATCCTTCATGCCTGCTTTCACTTCTTCAAATTCTTTTTTACCGGCATTTTTTTCCAATGCAGCCGCAAAACTCGCTTCATACGGGTGGAATCCGTCAATCTTGTGTGCAATCGCTGCAATCTCTTTTTCATGTTTTGAAAGCGACCCGGCCAATTCTTTTGTTGACACTGACGGGAGGCTGATTTGTTTTCCCGGAACTTCCATCCTTTTCCCGACAGAAATGACGACTGTATAATACAGCTTGTTTTGGACTGAAACTACTTTTGCATTGACATCAGCCGGAAGCCCGTCCAGCTGTTCTTTGGTCAATTCCATAAGAGAAACAAATATATCATCTTGTTCAAGGGCTTTTATTTTTTCCGGCTCCAGCGTACCCCAAGGGGCGAGCCGCTTTAGTTCCGCAATAATCTGCTGCAGCTCTGATTCCTTCTTCACACGATTATTTATCAGGTCATTTATCTCTACAGCAATTTCAAAAGCCTTGTCATAACCGACAGTTTCCATCCTGATTTTTTTATTCTTTTTTTTGTCTGCTGTAATTTCTATATATGCTCTTGAAAGTATATCGCGTTCTGCCTGTAAAGCATCCCAGGTTTGGGAATCACTTGAAATGGAGGCAATATGAACAACACCAAGCTGACCAAGGGCATTCACACTCGCATGCCGTTCTTTCTCGAGAACAATAATTGCCGCTTTCTTCATCGGAACAATCATGCGCTCTGGCTCCTTACGATTTTTTTCTTGGAGATTTTCCCCCGGACAACCGCAGCCACCTGCTGGTCTCCAAGATAAATCTGTATTTTGCGGATGTTTTCACGAGCCTGGGGGATCTTTACTTTCTCGAAAAGATTAATCCTCTGACTGGTGACCCTCAATTCATGTGCTATAATACGCAGCTGTTCCTCGAGCACATCAATTTCTCCCCTCAGGCTCACCAGGACTTTCAGGGCTTCAATCGCCCGGTCAATCCATAATGGAGAGAGAAACAAATCCCAATGAGTGTCTCTGAATGTAATGCGTTCAAAAACCGGCACATCAATACCGGCTATATTGGCGGTTGAGGTGACGAGTTCTGTCACATCAATATACCGGTTCAAATCGATATCTTCAGACAGAACTGCAATCCATTCAAAAAGATCCTTTTCCCGCTTTTCAAATATTTTCTTCTTTTCTTCAAGCTGGGTTTCGATTCTGCGGATTTCAAACTGGAGCTGCTGCTTCTTGAGTATCAGCGTCGGCAGATACCTCAGGAATCGTTTTAACGAGTCTTTTTGCTGTTTGAGCTCATTCTTGCTCAGTTTTATCTTTGCCATTTATTTTCTTTCTTTCGTTCAATCCGGCGCAGGCCAGAATTTATCAAGTAATTCTGTTCGCAGCCCTGTTTCTTGCCGGTCAAAACAGTCTGAAAGGATTTCCCATCCAATATCGAGTGCTTCTTCAAGGGGGACATTCACCGAGAGATCCATGAGGTCATGTTCAAACCGTTCACCGTATTTTAACAGCTTTGTATCCCAGTCTGACATTCGAAATCCCATGGCCTTTTTCTCGAGTGTTTCCTTGAACTGCGCATACAGCTTGATCATTCCGTCCATCAAAGCACGATGATCATCCCGGGTTTTATCATTTACCAGCTGTTTTAACCTGGACAATGAACCAAACGGTTCGATGCGGCTATTGCGAAGATAAAACTGCCCCTCGGTAATATACCCGGTGTTGTCCGGAACAGGATGCGTCACATCATCACCGGGCATTGTGGTGACCGCCAGAATTGTAACAGATCCGGCGCCTTCAAAGTCAACCGCTTTCTCGTACCGGGACGCAAGCTGGCTGTATAAGTCCCCCGGATATCCGCGGTTTGACGGTACCTGTTCCATGGTGATTGCAATTTCCTTGAGCGCATCGGAAAAGTTAGTCATGTCCGTCAACAGCACCAGAACGCGTTTTCCCTGAAGCCCGAAGTTTTCTGCAACGGCAAGACACAAATCCGGTACCTGCAGACACTCAACGATGGGATCTGCGGCAGTATGCACAAAAAAGATGGTGCGGGAGAGAGCCCCGCCTTCTTCGAGAGTGTCTTTGAAATACAGATAATCATCGTATTTGAGTCCGCAGCCGCCGAGGATAATAATATCAACCTCTGCCTGCATCGCAATTCGCGCGAGCAATGCATTATATGGTTCTCCGGAAACTGAAAATATCGGGAGCTTCTGGGACTCAACAAGAGAATTAAAGACATCGATCATGGGAATACCGGTCCGAATCATGTTCCGGGGAATAATGCGTTTTGCAGGATTGACAGACGGCCCGCCGATTTCAATCATGTTTTCTGATAATGCGGGGCCGTTATCCCTCGGTTGTCCGCCTCCGGTAAAAATTCTTCCAAGCAGATTCTCTGAAAAACTTACCTGCATCGACCGGCCCAGAAAACGTACTTCATCGCCGGTGGATATTCCCCGGCCGCCGGAAAACACCTGCAGAGAAACTTCTTCGCTGGCCAGCCGGATCACCTCAGCCAGAGATGTCCCGTGCGAGGATTTTACCTCTGCAAGTTCTCCGTATTTTACATCATCTGCTTTTACTGTAATCACATTCCCGACAATCTGGTCAATGTTACTGTATACTTTCCTCATCATTATCCCCTTGCTGTTAACTCTCTACCTGCTTTCAATGAGATTGGAAAACTTCAGTTTTACAATCTCTTCCAAAGCCCCTTATTCCTGTATCAAAACGGCTGTATCATCAAACAATGATTTCAATCTGTCATCAATATTTTCTTTTGTCTCATGCGCTTTTTCATAGACCATTGCACGCAGTTCATGCTCAATTTTTTTAAACTTGTCACTTTTCCATTCAGCACCATTCCAGTCAAGAAATTTCTGACGAAGGCTGTTTATAAAATTCCGTGCATCATCATTTGCTGAAATTGAAAAATGAGTAACCATAATCATTAAAAGAACATCAAATACATAGCGCTGCCGTTCGGCACCGGTGGCAGCGTCAACCGGATCGAATGCATTCTGCTGAAGATACACCGCATCAATAAATTCACTCTTTAAATACAATACAAAGTCTTCGAGGCTGGTCCCTTCTTCGCCGACTACTTTCATCATCTGGTTTACTTCGTTGCCCCGGAACAGAATATCTCGGACAAAGGCCACTTTCCCGGCATTCACCGGCCCTTTGTATTTGCTCCAGCTGTCAAGCGGATGAATCGCCGGAAACCGCCGGGCATCAGACCGCTCCCGTGAAAGCCCATGAAAAGAACCTACCACTTTTAGTGTTCCCTGCGTTACCGGCTCTTCGAAATTTCCGCCGGCCGGACTCACTGTCCCGCCGATGGTAACCGAGCCTTCGGTGCCGTCATAGAGTTTCACAATCCCTGCACGCTCATAAAAACTGGCAATAACAGATTCAAGATACGCGGGGAATGCTTCTTCTCCCGGAATTTCTTCCAGACGGCCGGACATTTCACGCATGGCCTGCGCCCACCGGCTGGTGGAGTCAGCAAGGAGCAGGACATTCAGGCCCATCTGTCGGTAGTACTCGGCGATCGTCACCCCGGTGTATACACTGGCTTCTCGCGCAGCAACCGGCATGGAGCTGGTATTACAAATAATAATTGTCCGTTCCATCAATGATTTCCCTGTACGCGGGTCAATGAGTTCCGGAAACTCACGCAATGTTTCAACAACCTCACCCGCACGTTCACCGCACGCGGTAATGATCACCACATCGACATCTGCATGACGGCTGGTGATCTGCTGAAGCACAGTCTTTCCCGCTCCGAACGGCCCGGGTATACAGTAGGTACCGCCCCGTGCAACAGGAACCAGAGTATCGACAATTCTGACTTTGGTGATAAGCGGTTCGGCAGGTTTTTTCCTTTCTGCGTACGCGTCGATCGGCCGCTTTACTGGCCACGAAAAAACCATGGTCGCCGGGATGATGTTTCCCTTCGGATCTTTGAGCTCAGCGATAACATCGCGGACCGAGTACTTTTTTTTGTCTGCTATTTTTTCGACCGTATAGGTTTCGTATAATCCGAACGGCACCATTATTCTGTGCGTAAAGATTCCCTCCTGCACAGTCCCCAGGATGTCTGCACGGCGGACCGCATCACCTTTTTTTGCAACAGGGGTGAACTCGAATGCAAGTTCTTCGGGGAGCGGATTCATATACACACCGCGTTCAAGGAAAAAGCCGCATTTGGCAGCGAGTTCCGGAAGCGGATTCTGCAAGCCGTCAAATATCTGTCCCAGAAGCCCCGGTCCCAGATCAACAGCAAGCAGTTCCGAAGAAAACTCGACCTTATCACCAATACCGATTCCCTTTGTCTGCTCAAAAACCTGAAGCTCCGCGTGCTTGCCCCGGATACGGATGACCTCTGACTTCAGTTTTTTTTCTCCAACATAAACATATCCCACCTCGTTCATCATCACATCGCCTGTGTATTCAGCCGTGATCATGTTTCCGGTGATTCCTGTTACTTTCCCTTGCTTTCCCGCCATCATTACATTACTCCCGGTTATATGTTGTGGAGGACACCATAAAATGTATGTTTTCAGGTGTCTTCATTTTCGTATATTTCTTTCTGTATTTTCTGATACAGCTCTTTTCCCTTTTCCGCATCAAACCGGTGAAACCGTTCAACCACTTTCAGCTTGAGCGCAAAAAGTGCTAATGCATCAAAATCGTAAAAATGTCCCGATTCCATGTTTTCCAAAAATACAAATCGGGCACGATATAATATTTCTTCAGCCTTCAGGGGATTTGATTCTTCAAATGCCGCCCTGGCCGCCAGTTCCGCAGTTGTCTCGGTGCTTGTGTCTTTCAGATACTTTTCCGCATCTTCTTTCATGCGGCCCGCCCGCAATACTGCGAGTCTGTTCCGCAGTGTTGTTTCAAAGGCGATAAACTTTGCCGCAGACTGACACGTATATTTTTTCCCGCCGAATGTATCGGCAGTCATTGCCTTCAGTTCTTCGTACTCTGCCACAGACGTGTGATATGCTGCCTCATCAAGAAAAGATGACAGCGAAATATCCGGCTTTACGGTAAACTGCAAAAAAGGAAGTGATGAGAGAAAAAAATAAAAGCCTCCCACGGGTTATTCCCCATCCTTTTTTCCAGCCAAAAGTCCGGCAATCCGGGGATTGAGGTAGGCTGAAAGAATTTCGCTTAATCCTTCATCAGTCAAATTGACATATGATTTTCCGTCTTTTTCTGTAATACGGACACCCGCATCCACTGAAGCAGAAGGGGTAAACGTGACACCGGCAAGGATTTCCTTCGACAATTTTGCCTGCAAATATTTTTCAACTTTTTCCAGATCATTTTTTGAAAGGAGCAGCTGTGCAGATACATCGCCTTTTTTTGTCCAGGCTTCCACCATATGAACAAGAATTTCACCAATCACTTCCGGAGTTAATGAAGCAGCAGTTTCATTCCGCGTCACCCGGCTGAAAAGCGTTTTTATTTCTTCCTGAAGCCGCAAAAGCAGATCTCTGCCGGCTTGCCTCAGTGCTTCCCTGGCGGAAGCTTCAAATCCCTGTGCATCCTGTTTAGCTCTGGAAACAATTCCCTCTGCCTGTTTTCGGGCAGCAGCAACAATTTCATCAGCTTTTCCTTTTGCTTCAGCTTCTACTTCCCCGGCTTTCTTTTTGGCTTCCGCTACACCCTGATGCTGTATTTTATCCAGAAGTTCCTGTAATTGTACTTCCATTTGCAACCTCTCACAAAAAAATATTTGGAAAATTAAAGTCAGCTGAGAATAGAAATATTTTCAATTTTCCGTTAAATAGGGATATCCAAAAATAGAACTATTTAGATATCATCCAAATTTCTTACAGCAATAATCCCAAACAAGATTATTAGTAATTCCCATACCTCATTATATCTATTTTCGGGTATACGGGCAAGTTTTCCTCCCTGAAAATCGATTAATTTCTGATTTGTTTTCTAAAAAAACCTGAAATTACAAAAATATAATTAATGATCCTCGTGTGCTTTACCCAGACTGAAGTCTCCGGTAATTTTAACGATTTCACCGTCTTTTTCGACCTTTAGTTTCTTCTCGGGAAACGCTGCATCCAGTTCTTTTTGCAAGAGCCGCATTGTGTCGGTATAGATATCCGACATGATATCATCCGGGACCGGCTCGAGTGTTACAATCCTTATCTCCACAATATAGCCTTTTCCCTTGCTGGAACCGTACCCCAGGCCGAAGCTTGCACCGATATTAAAAAGTCCGTCATGTTCCTTATTGGAGGTGGTCCCTCGCTGCTGTCTTCTCGGATGCAGGGGAAACTGGCCGCCGTACTTTTCTTCAAGATAATCGTCGATACGGTCAAAAACCGATTTTAATCTGTCTTCCCATTCCACAGCACGCGGATGCCGGACACTCATATCCACTCCCTTTTTTACGTCAAATTCTTACGCACGGTGGAATCAAATGATCCCACCACTGTTTTTTATGGAGGCGAAATAATAAAGTCAAGTGCCTTTTCAATTTTCCGCTTCACAATGGATTCTACCGCTGGTGCATAACAATGTTCACAAAGCAAATCTAAAAATATCTGTTTCAGCTTCAGGGCTGTTTCTTTTTCATCTGCATATGCTGATACATCAACCGTTTTCAGTTCCCGATGAAATTCGCGGATACAGTTTTGCTCATTAGTCAGCAGTGCAATGTTTTCCTTATACACATAATCGGTAACTTCTCCGGCTTTATTTCGTTTTGAATATGAATCGATAAGCGCGTTCAAATCTTCAATGACATCCTCAAGTTCAATCACAACAATTTTCAGCAATGTCTCTTTTTTCCCCATAAAAAACCCTTTTCTTCTATATTATTAATAATACGCTTTCTATGACGCTGATTCAAATGAAATTGTATCTGCAACTTTCCTCATCGTCCTCATTGATATTTTATCCTGGCTTAATTCTGAATGAACAATCGAGGCCCTCATGTTTTCCATTCATTTCCTGTTTTTCCTGATTTCCTTATCCATATGCTTCTCTCCTTTCCTTATTAATTTTTTCCTCTTCCTTCTTTTCCTGTCTTTCCTGCTTTCCTTATCATTCTCTCCCTGATTTCCTTATATATCTTCTTGACACTTCCTGCTTTCCTTGTTATTATTTGCATATTGCAACTATTGCAGACTGCAAACTATATCGAGGCACCGGATGACACGAAAACAGGAACGACTTCTGGGAACCCTTCATGAAAAACTGCGACTTACCGCAGATGAACTGGCCTGGCTGGTAAAAAGCGATTCCCAATGCTGCGGAGTCACAACACCCCAGGTACCGGTTCTGCTTTTTATAAAACGGAACACCTCTGTCTCCTTGTCGGATATCAGCAAAGCCTTTCCGGCAGATACTTCAAGCCTTTCAAGAACAGTCGACAATCTGGTCAAACAGGGATATATCACACGATCGGAAAAAAACGAAGACCGCAGGAGTATATCCCTTTCGTTGTCTGAAGAGGGAGAAAAACTGGCCGCTCAAATAGAAAAAAATTCTCTCGCGTTCCTGATGGGTGTTTTTGCCGGCATTCCGGAAAAAGACCGGGAAACGGTCGCAGACAGCCTTATTATTTTCGCCGATGCATTAAAATCATGCCGGGAATCCGGCTGCTGCGGATTCGATTTTTTCCGCAAGGAGAAATAAATGAACAATCAACAAAACAGTTGCGGCTGTAAGCCGGGCAAATACATCATCACCGCAGGCGGTCCGGTCAAACGGGTTTCTTCTGTTTTTACCGCGCAGGACCGGTGGGGAGCGTTGAAGGTGCGGATTGATATAAACCGCAACAATTACCGCGTCACCCCCGGCCTCTACGCTTTGAACAATCCCGATGAAACATCCCCGGTATTCATCTCGGCCAACTACAAGCTGAGTTTCGATGTGCTGCGGAAATCACTTGCCGGCATCAATGGCTGGATTCTGGTGCTGGACACAAAAGGAATCAATGTCTGGTGTGCGGCAGGAAAAGGAACGTTCGGCACAGAAGAGCTGATTAAACAGATCAAACAGGCCGAACTCGCCGATGTGGTCAACCATAAACAGGTCATTGTCCCCCAGCTGGGCGCTCCGGGTGTTGCGGCACATACCGTAAAGGCTGCAACCGGTTTTTCTGTTGTCTATGGCCCGGTTCGGGCAGCTGATTTGCCTGCTTTCCTTGCCGCCGGAAACAAGGCCGATACAGCAATGCGGAAAGTTCAATTTACATTACGCGACCGGTTTGTGTTAACGCCGATGGAATTTGTCGGCGCCATAAGATTTATGGCCATTTTTTTTGGAATACTACTGGCAATACAGATAATCCGGGGATGGAATGATCCATTCTCCGCGGTACTATTTTCCTCACTCATTTCATTCATCCCCTATGCCGGGGCTTTTATCACAGCGACAATACTGTTCCCGCTCCTGCTGCCCATTCTGCCGGGACGGGCTTTTGCATTAAAGGGCTGGATTCTGGGCCTGCTCTGGGCGGGCGTATACAGCGGTCTTTATTATTTGTCTGCCGGAACAATAGAATGGCAGCCGCTCCTGCCGGTGATTTTAATCGCTCCTGCGCTTGTTGCCTTTATCACACTCAATTTTACGGGTGCTTCAACCTACACCTCGCTTTCCGGGGTGGTGAAAGAGATGCAGTATGCAGTCCCTGCAGTTATCATTGCAGCAATTTGCGGGGCTGTGTCGCTGATCCTTGGCCAGTTTGTGTTTGCCTGAAAGGAGTAATACCATGCAGTTAACATACCTTAAAAATGTGACAACGCTTCAATATAATGAAGAAAGATGCACCGGCTGCAGAATGTGCACCATGGTCTGTCCGCATGGTGTATTTATAATGGAAAATAAAAAAGCACAAATTACCAACAAAGACCAGTGTATGGAGTGCGGGGCCTGCATGAAAAACTGCGCATGGGACGCGATACAGGTAAAAGCCGGTGTGGGCTGTGCCGCAGCGATTATCTGGGGGAGGATCCGAGGTACAGAGCCTGTGTGCGGCTGCGGTGATGATTCTTCATCCGGCAACAGCAGCTCCTGCTGCGGATAAATCAGTTATACGAATTTCACGGCTCATTAATTCCTTTTTTTAGAAAAAACAATGGCATTCCCGAAAATAAATCTTAAAATACGATTATACAGGAGGAATCTATGGAGCTTCAAAAAAAGAAATATTCAAGTCTGCTTGTTGTCTTCGTGCTGGCTGTTATTGCCTTATTTTTCTTTACCCCTCTGCTGATAAACGGGATTGTCTCTTTAATGGAGGTCCGCCTGGATGACATTTCATTCACCGGAATACAAAATTATATCGATCTGTCCCAAAGCCCACATTATTGGACCGCCTTCGGCAACACAATCAAGTTTTTTTCATGGCTGAAAGTATTCATGATGTCACTCGTAATTCTGTCCGGTGTATACATCCTTCTCAACCTGAAAAAAACCGGCAGAGCGGTTTTTTTGGCAATCAGCGGGATTTTCCTGATTGTCTCCTCTCCGCTTCTTAATGCAGCCTTTTACACAATGTTCTACAGCCCGCAGACCGGGCTGGTCAATGCGATGCTTGAAGCAGCAGGACAGAAACCTGTTTATTTTCTTGCCGATCCCGAATATGCCCCGGAGATAATCGGAAATGCTGATTTTCTCTCCACTCTGGGACTGCTTTTGCCCGCGGCATTCATCATTTATACTGCGATCGCAAGGGGCAGCGCAGCATTGAGTACAGCCGGTACAGTTTCCCTGAAACAGCTGGTAAAAGATTCATGGAGACTGATATGTGTTTTTACCATTGCGATCATCGGATTTTCGTATGCAAATTATGAGGCAATATTCAATCTGAGCTCCCCTTTAACATTCGAGGTCACAGATATTCTTCAGACTTTGGCGTTCCGCAGCGGGCTGCAGGAGATGCGTTATGGATTTAGTGCCGCGGCATTGACGCCCGTGTTTTTTGTTTTGATTACCTGCGGTGCCGGATTATGGCTTTTCCTCGAAGGTACCGGCAGGGAGTTTTCAATAAGCATATTCAAAAAAAATCCGTCATCAGTCGTGTCTCCCGAAAGCCGGAAATCGCCCGCTGGTATTACTCTGCTGATTGCCGCCATTATTATAACGACTGTCGGTATCATCCTGCTGTTTGTGCGGCACACATTGCCTTTCATCACCAGTGTGTTTTCATTGGATCGGCTAGGCGATGTGCTGAAAGCCGGCGGATTCATGGAACGCCTGTTTTCCTCCCTGCTGGTTACTGCTTCCGGGACAAGCCAGATGCTCATCCCTGCGGCACTATCGCTTCTCTGCGGATATGCAATTGGATACCTGCGGCCGAAGTCTGAAAAAATAATACTTTTCATTATTTCCCTGTTCATCTTTTTTTCCCCGGCTGTGTCATTCCTCTTCAACTTTATCATGATTCGGTCTTTGGGAATTATAAACACGGTGCAGGGAATAACTCTCCCCTATTTTGTTTCTGCACTCGGAATTTTTGTTTCAGTCTATTTTTTCCGCGGCATCCGAAAAGACCATGACCTGCTCATGGCATCTGGCTCTGCCCTGTCATTTTCCAAAATACAGAAAAAAACGCTTTTCGCCATTGGAGCCTTCGGGGTGCTGCTCTACAGCCTTTCCTCGATCAACTGGCTCAATGCCACCCTGTGGCCGATTGTCGCACAGTCGAACCCTCAGTTTTTCAATATCAATGTTCTCGCGAGAATCATCTTTATGGAGGGTGACATATATGGAATGGAAGGAATGGGCATTACAGGAGGTACAAAAGGGCTCATGGTTAACCTTATCCTCCTGCAGTACATCGTTCCGGTAGCTTTGTTTGTTATTTCTTCCCTTACTCTTTTATCCCGCATCAGCATTATCAGCAGAAAAAAAACAGCCGGCAAGACCGCTGAACCGTATTCATTCGCTGCAGAAGAACTCGAGCCAATCAAGGCCGATAGTGGGTCTCAAAAAAAAGATGCACTGTCTCCCGCTCAATGCAAAGTGCTCCCCGCGTGGACACTCGGAATTTGCGCAGGAGTTCTTGGCCTCATCTGTTTTATAATCTTTCCTGGATTGATTCCTGGAATATTCGGCCAAAGCAGCGGCGGTGCGGCCGGATTCATGTATATCTCGCTTGGCTTTTTTGTCATTCTCTCTCTGACAGGCGGTATTTTTTATTACATCAATATCTGGAAAGCGCACGCTGCTCTTAAAAAAGCAACAAATAACGCCTATCCCTACTCCCCTGCAATGGCTGTTTTCCTTCACTTTGTTCCCGTATTCTCCCTGATATGGCAGATCATGTGGACGGTAAAGCTGAACAAATTTCTGAATGATAACGGGAAACGTGTTTCCGGAGTGTATCTCCTTGTTTTTCTGAATATTGTCACCTTTATCGGGATCGTTCTTTGCGGGATAAGCATGTCGACCCCGGGGATGGTGATCTGCAGTTTTGCAGGACTTCTCATCCAGACGACCCTGTCATACAAGGCCGCAGAAGAAGTGCAGTCACTGGTCGCCGGCTGATCATAATTTACAAAGCGGTATGCAGACATTGCATACCGCTTTTTTTTATTTTCATTTGCAGATTCGCTTTTGACCCTTTAAACTTGATATATAATCCCCAAAAAGGAGCCGGGTATGCAAATCTGTCGTATTTGTTGTTTCCTTCTATTTATTGCCTTGTTTGGCTGCACACAGGATAATCAATCGGAGGATGCCGGTTTTGCAAAAGTTCCTTTGCCGTCTTCTGTAGCCGCAGACAATGTTGTACTGGAAATTTTAAACAATTCGGGAGGTAATGCACCGGTGCTGTTTGATCTTCCCACCATCATGGCGTTTCCGCAAACCTCATTTACCGGTAATGATCCCTGGGACCATACCGCACATAAATTCACCGGTGTACAGCTTTTCCCTTTATTAAAAAGAATCGGGATACAGAATACCGCAACTCGTGTTGAGGTCATTGCTGCAAATAATTACAGGATAACGATCGGGCTTGAAGACATGCAGCGCTATAATTACCTGTTATCATATTCCATGGATAATGTTCTGCTTCAGGGAAATCCCGATTTAAAAAAACGGGGCTCTCTTATGATTGCCATCAATTTTGACAAATATAAAAATCTTGATACCGAATTGTACAAGAATCATCTTGTCTGGCAGGTTAAAACCATAATTGTCAGGTGATGCCATGAAAAAAATACCATTACAGCCGATTGCCATGGCCGGTGCAGGCATTTTGCTTTTCGGTTCCATTATGTTTGGATTAATTATCTCATTCCAGCTCCGTGAATCGGCATCCATTGAAAAAGAATTTTTTCACGAAAGTATTCTGGATCAAAGTTCTGCATTGAACAGGGTCATATTTGCAGCTGCTGAGTTTTATGAATTCAATGCATCCGACAAAACTGCTCCGGGATGGCTTGAGAAAAAAATTGAATCATGCAGAAATCTGATAAGTCACGCTTCAATTCCTCCGTTTGTTGCCCGGGATATCTATGAACGCTATATAACCCGGGACCCGCTGTTCCTGGCCGAGCGCATTGCAAGCACAGACAAGGCTTATGCCGGAAGTCTTGAGACACTCATCAGGATTTATGAAAATATTTCCGAATCACACAGTACAAACGGGAAAACACAGTTTGTCCTTGAATTTGACGCATCATTCGCAGCCTTTTATACAGCATTGAAGGAACGAAACAGCGTCATGACAATGCTTGAGGCGACCTATCATGCCCAGCTGCGGACAAACCTTGCGTGGACCCAGAATATAATGGATCTCATGCTCATGGGCCAGACAATTACCATCCTGGCATCGCTGGCAGTCATGTTTTTAAGCTCCCGCGCTCAGAGTAAACAGGTAAAAGTTCTTCATGGATTAATTCCAATTTGCGCCAAATGCAAAAAAATTCGTGACGACAAGGGCTACTGGAGTCAGGTTGAAACATATATTACCCGGCATACCGAGGCAGATTTCAGCCACGGGATTTGTCCCGACTGCATGAAAGAAATGTATCCGGAATATATTCCCGTAAATGATCTTTTGGACAGAACATAAAAAATCCAGAGATCCGCTACAGATTCAGAAGGGCATTGTACCGGCTCCGCATGGAGGGCTGCTTGTAGAAATTATTTACATTGTAATCGAGGGGATTCACAATAATTGCAGCCAGCCTGCAGAACTCTTCCCGCGTCAAATGTGATATCGGCTTTTTGTAATGGTACTGTACCGCTGCACCCAGTCCGTACACCCCTTTGCCCCATTCGATGTAATTAAGGTACAGCTCCAGTATCCGTTCCTTGCTCATCACCCCGTCCAGAATAAGGGCGATGATGACCTCCATGTATTTCCGGAGGTAATTTCTGGAGGGAACAAGAAACAGTGTTCTGGTCAACTGCTGGGTGATGGTACTCCCGCCCAGAATTATTTTGTCATACTTTGAGTTAACCTGGTATGCGCGCTTGATCGCCTCAAAGTCAATTCCCGCATGGGTATAAAAGTTTTTGTCTTCAACCCGTACATACATCGCAGGGATATATTTCGGGATTTTCTTCAAGGGAATAAATAGAACCGGTTTGGGGATATAGTGACGGGTTACATACCGTTCCGCCATGAGCGATGTGGCCGGGGGATTAAAAAAAGAGTATGCCAGGGAGAGAACAAGCGCATACACTATCAGGGCAACATGAAAAATAAAAACAGTACCGACAACAAATATTGCCAGTTTTTTAAAAAGAAATCCCGCCAGCCTGGTTGAATCGTACTCTGACAGAAATATTTTATCAAGCTTTTTTGGCGGCTGCGGCAGTTCGCCCTTCCCCGCCTGCCGTAATGAGAATGAATGAAATGACAAGTTTTTAAAAAAATGCATCGTTATCTACTCTTACTGTACCATGTTTGCCGGTGACTATCCTGATAAAATCCCAATTAATATAGTAACCAAATATCCGGAAAGTCAATCATTATCAAAATGCAGGCCGTGCAATACTCAGGCTGATTCCCATTCTGCTTTTGCCGTCTGCCATAATTGAACATTATTTTTCATTTCGCTGATTATCGGCAGTTCATAGGGACATTTTTTTTCACACTCCCCGCATTCAGTGCATTGATCATGAGAAGCAATGATGGGAGGAAGCCAGGTTTTAAAAAGCTTCTCGGGCGGAAACCGTTTGATCATCGATTTCATGGTCATCAACAGCACAATCCTCACCCCCTGGGCACACGGAGAACAGTATTCGCATCGCCGGCAGAATAATTTTCCCAGTTCAGCCTGAATGCTCCGGATCATACTTTCATCTGATGATTTCTGTGAGTTTCGATAAAACACATCAGCAGCACTCTCTGCTTCCTGAAAAAGTTCATCGATCTCTTCTACTGTCTCAAACCCGGGATCTGCCGCAACTTCATCAAACCGCGAAAGAAACCGCACACACAGCGGCCCGTTTGTAATCATGCCGCCGCCGAGGGGCTTCATGGCAATAAATCCGATATCCTGTTTCCGGCATAAATCCAGAATATCCATGGAGTCTTCGGCAACAATAATATTGAACGGCCACTGGAATACCTCAATATGCCCGGAGGAAAGTGCCGCAAACGCACCCTCTTTTGTATGAGCTGATGCACCAATATGCCCGATTCTGCCCTGCGCTTTGAGCTCCAGCAGATAATCAAGTACTCCATTTTTCAGCATCATTTCCCAATCTTCCTGATTCCGCACATTATGGATCTGATACAGGTCAATGTAATTAATGCCCAGCCGTGAAAACGAGGTTTCGACGATGCTTCTCATCATTTCCGCTGTTTCTGCATGCCCTTTGGTAAAAATATATACTGAATTGCGGGGAATACGCCTTAAAACCCGGCCGATCACTTCTTCAGAATGTCCGTATGCATTCGCGGTATCACACCAGTTCATCCCTGCCTGAAGCGCATGGAATACCACGTCCTCGGCCTTTTGCGGGGTATGGCGCTGAATGGGGATTCCCCCGAAACCGATTTTGGTAACCTGCAAATTTGTTTTTCCCAGGCGTACGTTCTGCATGAATACTCCTTCCCCGAAATTTGTTTTTTTTCCATACTGACAAAGCAGCCGGATTCTGTCAACTCGAATTCTCCCCATTTCCGCCGTGGAACTTTAAAACTGCGGGAAAATGCAAAAATGACACGGAAAAACAAAAGAAAACCCGAGATACCACTGATTAGATTTTTTACACGACGCCTTGTTTATTCAGCCGAAAATGAATATTTTATATATAATGAAAACTGTATTTTACATGATAGAAAGTTTTTTTGCAGTCTTGATCATTGTCGTTTTCATTCTTATTACAGTCAGTGCAGTAACACCACAAACGACCTTGTCAAAAGCAGATGTGCCGCACACCACCCTGATTATACATGCACTGCCCGTGGCATTTCCGGGAAGGATCCAAAAAGTAACAGAAGAAGGCACAGACTGGAAAATAATTCTGGACGGAGACACTTTTTTCTGGGCAGACGGGCGGCTGCTTCCTGAAAAAGACCTGACAGATATCAACAAATACTCCCGCCACCCGTTCTACAGCTACACCAGAGAACTTCGCCCGATTCCCCAATACACAGACGAAGAAAAAAAAGGCCTGAATGAACGGATAGCAAACCGGAAAAATGACCCGCCAAAAAGAAATCCTGCTTTCCATAATGCGCTCTGGAGGGTTTATGACAAAAAGTCGGCTGATGAAACGATGAAATGGATCAGTTTTCTGAATTATACTGTACAAATTCATCCTGGAATTGAAAGCAGTCTTGATTCGGTAGAAACTGAAATTCGGCAGAAAGCGGAACATAATCCTGAATTAAAAAAATATATTTCTTCATTCACACGGATTTCCGGATACACATGGCGGCCGATTGCCGATACAAAATCACTCAGTTTTCATTCCTACGGCGTGGCCATTGACATTATTCCCGGGGATACCGGGGGGAAAGAACAATACTGGCTGTGGACGGCACGTTCCAACGCTGAATGGTTCCAGGTGCCCTATTCCCGGCGCTATTCACCGCCGGCTGAATTTATCGAGGCCTTCGAGCATCATGGTTTTATCTGGGGAGGAAAATGGTTTTATTTTGATACGATACACTTTGAATACCGCCCGGAGATTCTGATTGCAAACGGGATGAGGCCGGAAAAAATACTCCCGCAATAAGCACCAACAGGCATTACGCCGGATCGGCGGTGTTGCGCGCGCGGCTGATCAGCTCCACAATTGAGGCAATTTTCGGCTGCGCCGGTGCGTGCAGTTTTGAAAGCTGTTCCGGGGTAAATTTTGTTTCGAGATATTCATTGATTGACATCCGGTCTGCCCAGCATTGGTAAATAATCCTGCACGGCATGGTAATTCCCTCTGCAGCACAGTATGAAAACGGCACTTTATGGCCGAGCCTTCGGCAGTACAATTCTTTGTTTTCTTTAAAATCTGTCATGATGATTTCTTCCACTTCTTATAATAACATACCCCGCTGTTTTTCACAACGGGGCACACTGATTTTTCCGAACTTTGTTTATACAGCTTGCAGAATGGATTTTTTCCAATTTTTATTACAGAAAAAATCCATTTCTGCTGCGTGTCGGAGAAAATATCCATTTGAAATTGTAATTTTATCCGACTCTCTCACCATTTCCCTGATTTCACCATCTTCGGCTTCGGCAGATTGTCAAGCTCATGAATTGCGCTTCCCATTTCACTTTCCGGCAGCTCATAGTGTACCAGTTTCCCCTGGAAGAAGCTGTCATATCCGGAAAGGTCCATCAGGCCGTGGCCGGAAAGTCCAAAGACAATCACCTTTTCCTTGCCCTCTTCACTGGCTTTCTTTGCCTCCTGAATAGTCGCGGCAATTGCATGGCTGGTTTCCGGCGCAGGGATAATTCCCTCGGTCCTTGCAAACAGCACTGCTGCTTCATAACACTCAATCTGGCCAATCGCCCGTGGTGTCACCAGGCCTTCAACAATTGTCTGGCTCACCAAAGGCGCCATGCCGTGATAGCGCAGCCCGCCTGCGTGAATCGGCGGTGGAATAAAGTCATGGCCCAGCGAATGCATGGGCAACAGCGGCGTCATTTTGGCGGTATCGCCGTGGTCATAGACAAACGGCCCCTTGGTCATAGTGGGGCAGGATGTCGGCTCAACCGCGATTACCTCGATATTGGCACCATTGATTTTATCGCTTAAAAACGGGAATGAAAGTCCGGCAAAGTTTGATCCGCCGCCGGCACATCCAATAACAATATCAACCTTTTTCTCGCCAATTTTTGCCAGCTGTTTTTTTGTTTCCTGCCCGATAATCGTCTGATGGAGCATAACATGATTGAGCACACTTCCCAGCGCGTATCGGGTTTGTCCACTCTTGTCGGTCACGGCTGCTTCGATTGCCTCGGAAATTGCGATTCCAAGGCTTCCCGGAGTATCCGGATACTTTTCAAGGATATTGCGGCCCGCATTGGTTTCTGTGGACGGGCTGGCAATACAGTTTGCGCCCCATGTCTGCATCATGATTTTTCGAAATGGTTTCTGGTCAAAACTGATCCGTACCATATACACTTTACATTCAAGCCCAAGCAGTGAACACGCAAATGCAAGAGCACTTCCCCACTGTCCCGCACCGGTCTCTGTGGTAATCCGCTTGATGCCGAACTGCTTGTTGTACCAGGCCTGTGCAACAGCGGTATTCGGCTTGTGGCTTCCCGGAGGCGAAACACTCTCGTTTTTATAGTAGATTTTCGCCGGTGTCCCAAGCGCTTTTTCCAATGCATAGGCACGGTGAAGGGGTGTCGGACGCCATTTGTGTAAAATTGCCAGAATCTCCTGTGGAATATCAATCCAGCGTTCGGTACTTACCTCCTGCTCGATAATGTTCATGGGAAAAACCGGTGCCAGCATGTCCGGAGTTATGGGATTGCCGTCCGGCCCCAACGGCGGCTGAAGCGGTGAAGGAAGGTCTGCCGCAATGTTGTACCACTGTCTCGGCATCTCGTCTTCGTTCAGAAAAACTTTCGTCTGCATGTAATCCTCCTTGTCTGAATGTCAGTGTGAAGAGTGCTTCTCTTCGAATACCTTTTTTAATGCGGAATTTTCTTTCTTGAGTTCACGCGCACCGCGCGTAATCTTGCACAGACTCACCCCCAGATCGGCGGCAATCGTGCGCTGACTTTTTCCTTCAAACAGCAATTTAACAATATCCCACCGAAGCGAAAGCTTCGCCGCCTCGCTTCCGGTAAGGAGTTCTCGAAGCAGTTTTTCAATCTGCGATGCGTTTTCTGCCGCAGAAAATAGTTTGGCGATCTCCGGTATTCTGTCCATTGTGTATCTATCCATAGAAACAGCTTTCCGGGCTTTTGTCAAGAACAGGATATTTTATACAAAGAGATACCAGAAATGAGCTTTGCTTCTCCTGCCGCTGCGTGATAAATGTTATTGACACGACACGGTTTATCATGTGCAATAAGCCAGAATAATCTGGAGGGATATCATGAAGTTTTGCTGGACAACAATCAATGTGAGCGATATGGAAAAGTCATTGGCATTTTACCGGGATATCATCGGGCTTACTATCAACCGCCGCATGTCCCCAAACTCCGATATGGAATTGGCATTCCTTGGTGACGGCGATACACAGCTGGAGCTGATCTGCAATAAAAAAAACACGGACATCAGCCATGGGAAAGACATTTCTCTGGGTTTTGTGGTTGATTCAACGGAAAAATTCACAGCATTTCTGCAGTCGAAAGAGATTGCACTGCACTCCGGGCCCTTTCAGCCGAATCCAAACATCCGCTTTGTTTATGCATTGGATCCAGACGGCTTGAAGATCCAGTTCGTTGAAAATATTGCACAGTAAAGAATGAAAACCATTCTTCTTCCTTAATTTTTATTTGCAACTGCACTCCCCTTTTCCTACAATTGAAGAGGAGGTGCTGCTCAATGAAATACAAATCAGAACATCACGAAGACTATGAACTGTTAAAGATCACCAAAAAAAGGGATGAATTTACCACGTCCGACCCCTGGCGCGTCTTTAGAATCCAGGGTGAATTTGTTGAAGGATTTGACGCCCTCTCAAAACTGGGCAATGCGATTGCGATTTTCGGGTCGGCCCGGTTAAAACCGGAAACCCGCTATTACAATGAAGCTGTCAAAACAGCAGAAATGTTTGCAGAAAAGGGATTGGCAGTGATCACCGGCGGGGGCCCCGGCATTATGGAAGCGGCAAATAAAGGTGCCCAGCAGTCAAAAAACAAAAATTTATCAGTTGGATGCAATATTGAACTTCCTTTTGAACAGGAACCAAACCCGTATCAGGACATTTCTTTGAGTTTTCGCTATTTTTTTGTCAGAAAGATGATGTTTGTAAAGTATTCACTGGGTTTTATCATCTTTCCCGGCGGATTCGGCACCCTCGATGAATTTTTCGAGTCACTCACCCTTTCCCAATGCAATAAGATACCCCACTTTCCCATTGCGCTGCACGGGAAAGAGTATTGGGAGGGCCTGCTGGACTGGATAAAAAACACTCAACTAAAACAGGGCTGTATCTCTGAAACTGATTTAGACCTGTTTCAGGTAACCGATTCACCTGAAGAAACAGTGGATTTTATCATGGGCAAGTGCAGGGAACAGGGATTTTTGGAGTAAACAGCTGGAAAATCAGCTGTGAAGGAGTCGATATATACTATTATTATCTTGACGAGCAAGGGTAATTATCAGTACACTATCACCAATGTAAAAAATACCCATCTCGAAAAAAGATTCACACAAAGTTTGGAAATAATATAATTGGGAAGAGGGATATCTATATACTAATACCCTTTAAGGAGTAACCCATGTCTTCGCGGCCGACAATTCTTATAATAGAAGATAATCCCGATCACCGTGAGATTTTTTCTGATATATTACACAGCAAATACGACCTTGAATTCAGTGAAACTGAACAGGATATCATCGGCCTTATTACCGGCAAGAGTATCAGCCTGGTTGTCCTTGATTATTTCCTCCAGAATAAATACACCGGACTGGAACTGCTGAAGAAAATAAACAAGCAGGACCCCTTCCTGCCGGTGATTGTCATCACTGCATACGGAGATGAGGACATTGCGGCAGGTGCGATCAAGGCAGGGGCTGCCGAATATATCCGGAAAACACCCGACAATAATTTCGGCAAAAAGATAAAACAAAAAATAAAAGAGCTGCTTGATCATCACGAGGTGTTCACCTCACAGGAACGCACAGCGATGATTACTTTTTTTACTGAACATATAAACCAGTTTTTGAAAATCTGGAAAGAAAAAATCATTTTTTACAAGGAGCGGATTAATTCTCCTGCCGACGTTGTGGTTAAAGATGAGCTTTTCCACTCGCTCTTCAAGGCATTTCTTGATGACCTGCAGAGGGAAACAGCTACCGAGACGCTGAATTTCCTTAAAAAAATGATCTGGCAGCGGAATACACCCATCAGCTCGCTTCTCCTTGTTGAATTATTGAACACATCATTCAAGGAAGCCGCCCGCGAACTGTTGACCCAGAAGTTTCCGCATGCATTTGACGGCCGCTCACGGTTCATGCAGCGGATCGGGACACTGGTGGATGAAAATGACCTTATGCTCAGCCGTGAATATGAAAAGATCGTCACCGAGTCAACCACCCAAATGCTCCAGGCAGAACGGATCAACACAAAACTGCTGCTCATGCGGACTCTTCAGCATGAGATCCGGCAGCCGTTGAGTTTTATATACAACTCTGCCGAAGTGCTGCTTGCCGATACAGAGGCCGCAGCAGTGCATAAAACAATCGAAGAGATACTTGATCATGCGAAAAAAATAGATGGGCTGCTTTCGGAACTCGAAAAAGACAGTGAAGCACCTTTAAAAAATTATTCGGATAAACTTCCAATGTATGATTTATCGCAGGATAAGGGATAGGACGTGCAGCAGAAGAAAATTCTCGTCGTGGAAGACGAACAGGCTCTCCTCACTCTTTATGCCTCGGTTCTTGAAAAAGGCCATAACGGCTATTCATTTGATGTATACCGCGCAGGCAATTACGAGGAAGCCATGGTGCTGAGCAACGAACATAATTTTGACATCCTGCTCACTGATTACCACCTCCCCGGAAAAGACGGAATCAACCTGATAAAGAGCCTCAAACAAAAAGATACAGGAATCGCCTGTATCATTATTTCCGGATATCTGTCGCAGGACATTGTAAAAGCGGCAAAGGACGCCGGAGCGTATACCTGTTTGAAAAAACCGTGTAGTATTTACATGATCAAGGGAACCATCGAGGAAGCCCTGAAATATCAAAAGTCCAGTGCTCCCTCTGCAGCTGTTTCCGAAACCATTTCTCCTCACCGTGAAATCCAATGCCTGATCGACAATTACCCGACAGAAACAGTGTTCATCGACAAGTCGCTTTCCATTCAGGCGGTAAATCCCCAGTTTAAAATGCTGCATCCGGAGGCACTCAACAAGACCTGCTATTCCGAGTTATATAACCGTACGCAACAATGCGGCACGTGTCCCCTGAATGATACCAATGCAGGCGCGCAATTGTTTTATCATGGAACGCTTGCATCGGGTGAACGCATCAACGAACAGATTGATGCCTGGTACGACCGTGAGGGAGTGCATCACGGCTACATTGTAAGTTGTGTCCTCCCGGCAGAAGATGAAACTACAGGCTTTCTGGAAAAGCCGCAGGATACATATTTTTTCTTTGCGCTTGATGAACAGGGAACGATCACCTACGCAGACAACGCAGTGACCCAGCTTTTTAATCATGGTGATGATATCATCGGCCAGTCCATTGCGCAGTACCTGCACTCCTATTTTATTCAGCTTTTAATAAAAGAAGATATGAGCTTTCTGCAGTATGCTGAAAAAAACAGTGGTCATACCGTATCGCTTGATTTCATCACCAAGGATTCCCTGATCCGGCGCACCCTGGAATGCGAGCTGCGGATCAATAAAGGCGGATTTCCTCCCGAATGGAAAGTCATTGTCATTGGAACCGACACATCGGCAAAAAACGAAATCACCCGGCTGATCGAATTCGGAAAAGAAACATTCCAGCAGCTGAGGACCGGCCAGTTCGACATGGTCTTTACCATCGACCGCAGTATGGTAATAAAAACCATCAACAGGGTGACACTGGCAAAGCTGAATGCCCGGCAAAAAGACATGATCGGTTCGAACATGAAAAACCTCTTGTACAACAGAAGAGACCGGTATGCATTTGAACAGGCGATTCACCAGGTCCAGACGCTCAAGAATGTCTATAATTTGCGGCTTGATTTAAAATACCAGAATAATAAAATTGCATCCCTGGTGAATATCAGTGCAGTGCGGGATTCATTTAACGACGAAATGGGCTATGTACTGGTTTGCCATGATATCGAACGGCAGCTCCGCATGGAGACCACACTCCAGAGTATTGAACGCATGCGCGCACTGGGCCAGCTGGCCGCAGGCATTGCACATCAGATCAATAATTACACCAATGCAATTTATGGAAGCACCGATCTGTTAAGCGACACACTCAAGGAGAACTTTACGGATCATCCTGAGGTAATTGAGGAAACAGAGACAGTCCTCCGGCTGATCCGGGGGAGCATTCACCGGCTGACCGGCCTGACAAAACACCTGACCACCTTCGCCCGTGCGCAGCAGCCGCCGGTCATCTCTCCGGGAGATGTCAACCGCGTCATCATCGATATCATGAGCCTATTGTGTTCACAGGCGGATAAAAAGGAAGTATCGCTAAAAACCGAACTCGATGACCAGCTGCCGCAGGTGCCATTTTCTCCGCTCCACCTCGAACAGGGGCTACTCAATATCATCATGAATGCAATGGATGCAGTTGCAGAAAAAACAGGCAAAATCTTGATCACAACATACCGCGATAATGACAATATATATATCGCCGTAAAGGATAACGGACCCGGCATTCCCGAGGAAATCAAACATCAGCTCTTCGAGGCCTTTGTCACGACAAAGCCGGCGGGCGTCGGAACCGGTCTGGGCCTGAATATTGCAAAAAATATCATTGAATCACTAAAAGGAGATATCACCGTAGATTCGGGTCCCGGGGGAACCATCATGACCTTGCGAATTCCAATTCACAATTCTGAAGTCATCTCCTGATATTTCAAAAAAACAGTTATTTTTTTTATATTTGAAAGGGGTTTTTTAAAAACAAATGGAACTAACACAATTGGAGACAATCCTCCTTATCGAGGACAACGAGGACCATGTAGAACACACAATAGATGCATTACGCGAAGGTAATGTCGTAAGGTCAATTATCGTCCAGAAGGACGGCGACAGTGCGGTCAAATATTTACTGCGCAAGGATGCCTGGGAGGATCCCAAAAAATCACCCCGACCAAATTTGATTCTGCTGGATGTCAAACTGCCCGGAAAAAACGGGTTTGAAATTCTTGAGATCGTCAAAAACAACCCGGATTTGAAAACAATTCCTGTTATCCTGCTTACGACAACCGGCAACAAAGAGGATATCGAGCTGGGAGCACGCCTTGGTGCCAATGACTATATTATCAAGCCGGTAGATTTTGACAGTTTTGTCGGAAAAGTAAAGGGCCTTGGAAAATACTGGGCGCTTGTCTCGAACATGGCAGGAAACTGATATGTCGCCGCTTGATTTCTTCCACATGCATCCGGAAGTTTTAGAGCATTCGCTGGATCTGCTCTCCCAGGAGGTGGTCTATATCGACCCGTCCTATACAATTTTGTGGATGAACAAGGCAAAACAAAAAGCGCACCCCGGCCTGGAAACAGGAATGCACTGTTATGAAGCGTTCGGAAAAACATCGCCCTGCGAATTCTGTCTGGCGCCCCAGGCGCAGTCACTGGGCTCGAACATAAAAAATCCGGTCTGCCTGATGACCGGAAAGCATCAGAACATTCCCCGTCATATCAACATTATGATTTCCCCGGTTGCATTCAGGGAAGAAAAAATACAGGGGTATATTGAAATTGTGGATAATGTCGAAGCCCTGTACCAGAGCAATGAAGAACTTGAACGGCTTAATCATGAATATGAGAGTGTTATCTATGCGCTTTCCCACGACCTGCGCTCCCCGCTTGTCTCGATCGAGGGTTTTTTAAGCAAGCTGAAAAAAGCGACCGAAGCGACACCCGACCCGGCCGTCATTGAACACTGTCTCAACCGCATCCGTGCAAACACAAAGACCATGAACAACCTGGTGAATGTCCTTCTGGATACCTCACGGATCATCACCGGCTCGCTGGAACGGGTGGAAGTCAATGTTGAAGAAGCCGCGCGGCACGCAGCAGAACAGTTTGCCGAGAAAGCTGCTGCTCAGAATGCCGTGATAAAGGTCTTCGGAGAGTTCGGCATTGAGGAATGCGACCGTGTGCGTCTCGACCAGATTTTCGCAAATCTGATCAACAATGCGCTGTATCACTGCACAGGGACACCCAATCTGGTAATTGAACTCGGCGGCAAAAAGCATGTCTACTGGGTGAAGGACAACGGCCCGGGGATTCCGGCTGATTTCCAGGAAAGTGTCTTCGAACCCTTCTCACAGGCAAAGAAAACATCGGGCAAGAACTTCGGCATGGGCCTTAATATTGTCTACCGGATCATCCAGAAACACGGCGGCGAAATATGGATCGAATCACCGGACGGCGCAGGAACCGCGATCTTTTTCACCTTCAAGGGTGATGCAGGCTAAAAAATATCCTCCCTGTATTGTGTTTGTTTTCGATTCCCGTTAAGCTCCTATAAAACACAAAATCGTCCTGAAAAAATCTTTTAAAAAAACTTTTTCAAGAGGCAGTATGGCAAAAAAATCTGCTTGTGTGAGCTGCAGCAGTATTTCGTTCTCCCCCCTTTTTTCCTGTAACGACAAAAACATGAATATCCCCGGCGAGTATCATTATCATCGTTGTACACGATGCGGACTGATTATCCTTGATCCGCGGCCATCTGTAAAACAGCTCCTGCAGCATTATCCGCAAGAAACCTACTATGCGTATTCCACCATCGATACAGACAGCATTGAGACAAAAATACGGCAGATCCTGTACCGTGTGTTCTTTGATGTCTCCTATAAAAATATATTAATAAAACTCCTGCTAAAACCGTTTAAATTCCTCTCACGCAGTACGCTTATTGCCAAAAAAAGCAGGCTGCTCGATGTCGGCTGCGGGGCCGGCCAGTTTGTTTACGAGATGAAAAAGCTCGGCGCGGATGCACAGGGAGTTGAACCATACTGCGACGCAAACACAAAAAAGAAACCGGGGATCACCATCTTTCACGGAGAACTCATCAAGGCGAAATTCAGGCCCGGTTATTTTGATGTGATCACCATGAATCATGTGCTGGAACACATCCAAAAACCAAAACAGACATTACAGGAAATCTTCCGGATTCTGAAACCAAATGGAAGGTTTATTGTGGCCGTACCGAATGCAGCATCGCTCGCCTACGGCCTGTTTGGGAAAAACTGGTATCAGATTGATACACCGCGGCACATCTTTTTATACACAACAAAAATACTGCGCTCAATGCTTGTATCTTCCGGTTTTACCATAAAAAAAATCAGGTTCAATTCGGGACCCCGGCAGTTTTCCCATTCACTTCTTCACTTTTTTAACATCCGATGGATGTACAAATGTATCGGCATCCTTGATATACTGTTTCTGCCGCTTGTTCATGTTGTCAATTTCTTTCATATCGGTGATCAATTCGAAATTATTTGTACGAAGGAGTAAAGTGGTATTATGAAACAGATCAACTTTAGTGACTATCCAATCCCTGTCGAAGTCTCCGCCCATCATGTGCACCTTTCACGCGAACATGTCGAGGCTTTGTTCGGGAAAGACGCCCGGCTGACACCGGTCAAGGAGCTTTCCCAGCCGGGACAGTTTGCTGCCGATGAAAAAGTGACGCTTGTCGGGCCGAAGGGAAAGGTCGAACGCGTCCGCGTACTGGGGCCTGAACGCAAAGAGACACAGGTGGAAATCTCGAAGACCGAGCAGTATACACTCGGCATTCAGCCGCCGATCCGCGATTCCGGCAATGTTGCCGGCACTCCCGGCATTATGCTTGAAGGGCCTGCAGGCAGTGTTGAACTTGACCATGGGGTGATCGCGGCATTACGGCACATCCACATGACCCCTGATGATGCGAAAAACCTCGGACTCAAGAACTATGATGTGGTTCAGGTTCGTATTTCCGGTGACCGGGAACTCATTTACGGCGATGTGCTCATCCGTGTAAATGAATCCTATCGGCTGGTAATGCATATAGATACCGATGAAGGCAATGCCGCCAACGCGGGCCCGGCAACCATCGCCTATATTGTGAAAATTCAAGAAGGTGCCGACGAACTGTAGTCTGGCTCACACCTCCTGTGTTCGCCAGCCAATGCAAAAACTGTTTGCTTTGTTAGAGAACCCTTCTATCGGATATTAATCACAAGTGTATAAATTTGTGTGTTTTTGCTTTTTTTTAACTTCATTTTGCTGGACATCCTGTCCAGAGTGAAGTTACAGTAATATTAAACCTCGGATGAACGCAGATAGACACATTTTTTTGGAAGGGAACGTTGGAGAAAAAGAAACCGCGAATTTCCAGGAATTAACAAAAAAAAGAGAGAAATAGTTTTTAAATAAGGAAACCAGGTTTTCAGGCAAAGAATGGCATAACAGATGTTTTCCAAAGCCCGGTTGATTTCTCTCCTTCTTTGCAGTATCTTCTCAATCTATGGAACTGGTAGCACCTGCCGGCAATATCGACAAACTCAAATTCGCATACCTGTACGGAGCTGATGCCGCATACATCGGCATCAAGAATTTCTCCCTGCGCCAGCGCGCTGATAATTTCCGTGAAACAGAATACGAAAAAATAAAAGAGATAAAAGGTGACAAAAAACTCTTCGGCGCGTTCAACATTTACTTTTACAATAATGATCTCCGCCGCCTCGAAGAAGAAGCCGGATACATCAGCCGTTATCCCTTCGATGCATTTATCATTTCAGACCTCGGCGTGCTCCCGGTAATGAAAAAATATTTTCCGAATACTCCGCTTCATCTTTCCACCCAGGCAAACTGCACGAATGCCGAGGCCGCAAAAATGTACCGCGACCTGGGGTTCTCCCGCATTATCCTGGGACGCGAAGTGGGATTGTCAGAGATCGAAGAAATCAAAAAAGCCTCCGGTGTTGCAATCGAGGTCTTTGTTCATGGCGCGATGTGCATGTCGTATTCGGGCCGGTGCTATTTGAGCGCCTACATGGCAGGCCGGAGCGGCAACCGCGGCGACTGCGCGCACCCATGCAGATGGAATTTTCGGGTCCTGGAAGAAGAAGAGCGGCCGGGCGAATATTTCCCCATAGAAGAAGACGATCATTTTACCTCGATCATGTCATCCAAAGATTTGTGCATGATCGACCACCTTGACAAACTCCGCGACGCCGGTGTCGACGCGTGCAAGATCGAGGGCCGGATGAAGAGCGTTTATTACGTGGCGGTCACCTGCCGCGCCTACCGGAAGGCCATTGATAACGCAATGGGAAAAACCGTTGCCGATATTCAACCGTATATCGACGAACTCTATAATGTAAGCCACCGCGAGTTCTGGACCGGTTTTTTCTTTGACAAGGAGGAGATCGCCAAGCCCACCCTCGCTTCGTACACCAGGGGGTATCTTTTTTTGGGAACCGTACTGCGGGAAATAAAACCGGGGCTGTTTCTACTCGATGTCAAAAACAGTTTTGCAGAGGGACAAACTATTGAATACACCGGGTTCGATATACTCAGCATAGAAGATGAGTCTTTTGCATTATATGAAGAAAACGAAGAACCAACCGAACGCGCCGACCATCACAAACCCTGTCTTTTAAAAACAAACAAACTGCTGAAACCCGGGTATATCCTCCGCCGGAGAATGCAAGAGTAAAGCTCCACATGGAGATCGCAATGAGGAAAATCATCCTCAAAATGCAAATATTTTCAAAGGATATTCATACGTTTTCCCCTGGGCCGGTGTAATTCCACTGCACACGCGCATTGTATTTTATGCAACCGATCCGTTGTATACCTTCAATAGTAAAATTTAATGACCCGGAGGGTTGGAATCCACACTGTTTTTATATGCAGGAAATGCCTGAACATAAACTTGCCGCCGGCCCCACAGTATAGTAATTTACATATATAGCGATGAAGTTTTCATCTATGATACAACAACATGAGGAGGCTTTCCCATGACACATACATTATATAAACTGCCGGATCTTGCTTTCGGCTTTGCAGAACTCGTACCGCATATTGATGCGAAAACCATGGAAATTCACCATGACAGGCATCACAATGGATATATCACCAATCTGAATGCAGCCCTGGAAAAGGAACCGTCAGTTGCAGACATATCCCTGGAAGACATGTTGAAAGATTTGTCCAAAGTGCCGGATTCAATCCGAACCGCTGTCCGCAACAACGGCGGAGGCCATTTCAACCATTCGCTCTTCTGGAAGATACTCACTCCGGAACCGACTGAGACACATGGCAAATTGAAAAAAGCAATAGAACGGGATTTCGGGTCTGTAGATGCATTTCAGGAACAATTCAGCAAAGCAGCCGCAACCCGTTTCGGAAGCGGCTGGGCATGGCTGAGCGCTGACGGGTCCGGAAAACTTGTCGTACACTCAACACCGAATCAGGACACGCCCCTTTCAGACGGTCTGCGTCCGGTGATCGGGCTTGATGTATGGGAACACGCATATTATCTGAACTACCAAAACAGGAGGGCCGACTACATCAAGGCATTCTGGAATATTCTTGACTGGCATGCGGCTGAAACATTTTATACAACCGGCTTTGGTGTATGACATGATTGCCGGATGCTTTTAACAGCATCCGGCTTTTTTCTGAAGGGCATAGATCCTTTATCCTTCCTCAATGCTACCGCGCCTCTGTGCTTTTGTGAGGAATCTTCTTTTTTTGCTGCATGAAAACCTTCAGCACCTCGAACCACACCACGCTCCCGATTCCTGCTCCAACAGCGATCAGGATATCCGTTGCATGCATAAACCCGAAATGAAACAAGTCCTGCAGCACAGGAATATACACCACCAGCCCCAGAAATATGAGCGCTCCGCCGGCCACCCATGGTAATGCTGAATTCTTAACTGCAAAAGACCGAAATATTGTTGAAGACCATGACCTGTTTGTCAAAATGAGACACAGATTAGAAATAATGAGAGTAATAAAGGTGAGCGTCCGTACTTCTGCAATACTCTGGCCCAATGCCATTGATACCCGGCAGACACCAAAAACCACAACCAACGCAATAATTCCCTGAAGTGTACTCAGCAGCAATGTTTTTCTGCTGAACAGGCGCTCTGTTTTTTTTCGCGGAGGCCGGTCCATGATATCCTTTTCCTCGGGTTCCGACTCAAAAACCACTGAACACGCCGGATCAATAATCAGCTCCAGGAATACAATATGGACGACTGTTAAAATCTCCATATCCTTCCAGCCCAGCAATACCGGCAGAAGCGCCATCCCCGCAATGGGGATATGCACACTGATGATATATGCCATAGCTTTTCGCAAATTATCAAAAATCCGCCGGCCCATTTTTACGGCTGATACAATCGAAGGAAACGAGTCATCGAGCAGTACCAGGTTCGAGGCCTCACGTGCAACATCGGTACCCCGCTGTCCCATTGCAATACCGATATGCGCAGACTTGAGCGCCGGAGCGTCATTCACCCCGTCCCCGGTCATCGAAACAATTTCGCCGGCCTGCTTCAAGGCATTGACAATCCGCAGTTTCTGCTCGGGGACGACCCGGGCAAAGATATTTACCCGGCCTATTTTTTCCATGAGCTGTTCATCAGCCATTGTGTTCAATTCGGGACCGGTGATCGCCATAGTACTGTTATCAAGTCCGATTTGTTCACCAATACGCATGGCCGTCGACGGATAATCTCCGGTGATCATCACCACCCGTATTCCTGCCCGGCGGCATTCGGAAACCGCCGAAGGGACAGTATCACGGATCGGATCTGCCAGGCCCAGCAGGCCAAGAAACTGAAAATCAAAATCATGCTGCTCGCCCGGCAGCCGGTCAGACTTTTTAAAATCAGCCCGGGCAACGCCAAGCACCCGCAGCCCCTTCCCTGCAATTTCCTGTATTTCCTGCTGTAATGCCTTTAATTGAATTTCTGAAAAATGGCATAAATCCGCGATCGCCTCGGGAGCACCCTTGGCCGCGATACAGTATTCATTTTTATCCGGTGATATCCACACATGAGACAGGGCCAAAAGCTCTTTTGACAGCGGATACTCATGTACCATTTCCCAGTCTTCATGAATGTGTTCAGTGTCCTTCAGTTTGTGTTCTCCCAACGCGAGCAATGCTTTTTCCATCGGGTCAAAGGGGTCCTTCTTGCTGGCAAGAATTCCATATTCGACAAGCGCATGAACAAATTCCGGTAACGGCTCTCTTTTGTTTTTCTCAACATCGTAAAACGCGTCATGCGCATGAAGAAGCGCAATACTCATTTTGTTTTCGGTGAGGGTACCTGTTTTATCCACACAAAAGACCGTTGCAGCACCCAATGTCTCTATAGCGGCGACCTTGCGGGTGAGTACCTGCTTTTTGGATATTCGCCATGCACCGAGCGCCAAAAAAACCGTCAAAACAACCGGAAACTCCTCGGGGAGCATTGCCATTGCCAGTTTTAACCCGTTGAGCACAGCCTTGAGCCAGTCGTTCTGCAGGAGCCCATAGACCCCTGTCAACAGGAAACAAAGGGTAAGCGCGATAACAAACACCGTCCGAACAATTCTGCCGGTTTCTTTTTTGAGCGTGGTGTCTTCCTCACTGACCTCTCCCAGAGATTTTCCTATTTTTCCCATCTGGGTATGTGCACCGATTTTTTTCACCCATGCGACTCCCTGCCCATGAACAACAAGTGTTCCGGAAAACACAAACGGCTGGCCGTCGCCGCCCGGTACATCCATTTCGATATCAGGTATGGAAGCCTCCTTTTCCACAGCGATCGATTCCCCGGTGAGAAGCGATTCATCGATTTTCAAATTCAATCCCCACACCAGAATTCCGTCAGCCGGAACTCGGTCACCTTCGGCAAGAATAATATAGTCGCCGCGAATTACTTCCCTGCCCGCTATTCTTCGCCGCTCACCGTCCCGAATTACCAGAGCGCGCGGGCTGGACAGGTCACGAAGCGCAGACAACGCCTTCTCGGTTTTGCCTTCCTGGTACACAGTGATTCCGATTATTACTCCGACAAATCCAAGAAGCATGACCGCCTCCTGAATATCACCAAGGATACAATACAACCCGCCACAGGCCACCAGCAAAAGAAACATCGGCTCCTTCATCACCTCAAAAACAATATGAAAAATGGATTTCTTTTTTGCGGAGGGAAGTTCATTGAATCCATCCTCTTTACGGCGCCGGAGTACTTCGGTTTCGGAAAGCCCGGATAGATTTTTAACTTGTTCCTGTGTAAATGACACGAAAACCTCCTGTAAAGAGGCGTCCTGGTATGCGGTACCATAACAATGAAATGATAACAAAACAACCGAACATACAGGATTCACCTTTGTCTTCCCAAAAAACAGAAGACTTTAAAGGGGAAGTCCCGCAGCCGGTAACATGGATTTGGCTGCTGCCCCGCGGTTAGGGCCCGGTATTGATACCGACAATTTTCGAAATTGTCGGTATTTCCGATTTTACGGATTTGTTATTTTTTTGGTGTAACTAAAATAATCCCGCTGACACCTGTCTAAAAACAACAAATCCGCAGTTATGGAGTAGAAACCTGTTCTTCCCGCAAAATACGATTCAAACGATAATGGATGATAGTATATTTGTCAAGAAGTATGAAAAAAGGGTTCGCACAAGACCGCAGAATCACAGAAATATCAGGTCATTTTTCATCCCCTCACTGCCAGGACAGGAACATAAAAATAATAATTCAATTATATTTCTGAGAATCCTCATTAAAAACAGAAAAGGATTTTTCATGGCTTCCGAACGTTTCATACCTGCAGTAGTGAGGAAGACATGAAAAATCCGTAAACTATAAGCAATCAAGGATTCTTAAAAACACAGCCTAATCAGGATATTTTTCATATTTCTGTCCGCATATTGATTTTTTATTGCAATGCGCTAAACTATTTACAGAAGGAAAAAATACATGTCAAAAAAATTACTGTTCTTTCCCGCCATGTTTTGCGGCCTTATTTTCATGGTCTCCTGCATCGGCCAGGCAGAAGAATTGCCAAAAGATGAGCCAAAGAATCCTGGAGGGCCGTTTGTGATCGCATCAGACTGCGAATATAATGAGTTCACCGGAAACGCCTTGATTCTCGGATCACAGTGGCTCACTGAAACAAGCCTTGAGCTCACCTTCAATTTCCTCCCGGCAGATGACCAGCAGGTGAATCAGTACAAATTCCCGAATTTCAAAAATGAAAATCAAACCCGTATTGTTTACTTTGACAAACCGCCCAATCAGGAAACAAAAGATTTGGTCATCCAGCAGAACATACTTGGTTGTTCCAGACTGGAGATAAAAAAGGGGACATGCACCCCGGTTGTGTTTAAATTTCCATTTCTGGAAAAATAAAAAGGAGGCCCTGCCATGCTTAAAAAAACAGGTCTATTGTGTATTATAATCCCCGCACTGCTCCTTCTGCTCCAATGTACACCCGGTGAAGACGGACCCAAAGGGCTTGGCCTTGGGGAAACTCCCGAGATGCTCTACAAATCATTCAGGGCATCCTCTTCACAGGCGTATGAGGGCAAGGCACCGGAAATCGCCAAGGACGCCGACCTCTCGCCCCTGTTTCCCACACCCGGCAACCAGGGGACCATTGGCAGCTGTACCGCATGGACGACCGCCTATGCCTGTAAAACATATCAGGAAAATATCGAACGGGAATGGGGTGCCAATACAAACAAACATATTTTTTCCCCTTCCTATATTTATAACCAGATTAATAACGGCCAGGATGCAGGCGCACCGCTTGAATACGCGCTCATGCTCGTGATCGAAGACGGCTGTGCAACGCTTGATACCATGCCCTACACTTTAAACTACCGTGAAAAACCGAATACCATGGCAGTCCGCGAAGCACAGGATTACAAGGCAAAATCCTTTGCGCGGGTAGATCCGAAGGATCTGTCAGCAGTAAAAAAAATGCTTTCCCGAGGCATGCCGGTATTAATCGGGATGATGGTCTACGAAAACTTCCAGTTTTATTCGGGCGGTGTCTATGACAAAGTAAGCGGCCAGCTGTTGGGCGGCCACGCAATGTGCGTTGTCGGTTACGATGAAAGCAAGAAAGCCTTTAAAATCATCAATTCATGGAGTACCTCATGGGGAGAACAGGGGTATGCATGGGTCGGTTTTGATGTCTTTACAGAGTACGTCCAGGTAGCTCTGGTATTATATGATGAAATCAATGCAAGTCCGGTCGTTCCGGCTGTTCCTGTCGGTGTGGAGGCTTCACAGGGAAGCTACATTGACCGCATTGAGGTCACCTGGCCGAAGGCAAGCAATGCTGAATCCTATGAGGTATACCGCTCAACAAACCCGATCGAAAACTTTGTCAAAATTGCGGATACACGCGGGACCCGGTACATCGATACAAAAGGAATAAAGAAAAATACCGAGTACTATTATGCGATAAAAAGCATTGCACGGACAAAGACAAGCGCGTTAAGCGAAGCAGCAAAAGGGTATGCGGGGACATTGGAAAAGGAGATCGGTATACCGCAGAAACTTGAAGGCCTGTATGACAGCGGTGCAGTATTCCTTTCATGGAACAGCATGAGCGGTGTTGACGGCTACTCGGTCTTCCGGTTTGATCCAAAACTGGAAAATTATATCCGCATTGGTTCGACGAAAAATGCGAAGTACCGCGATACAGAGACTTTTACTCCCGGTGAAACCATGTGGTATGTCATCGCCGCGGTCCGCGGCACGACCGAGGGAAAACCCGGCGAGGCCCTTGCCGTGTTTATTTCCTTTCCCGAACCGCCGGAAGCAAAAACCTGGAAGGCACCGCGAAAACTTTCTGCTTCACAGGGTTCGTTTGAAGACCGTATCAAATTATCATGGGAAAAAGTTGCCGACGCTCCTCAATATACAGTCTACCGGTTCAAACAGGATGACGAAACCTGGACGGTACTGGGAGAAACCGGAAAAACCGAATTTGAAGATACTGCCCCAACCAGGGAATCAGAATACTATGCAGTCGCGGTAAAAGACGGCAACATTATCGGCGAGCGGTCCGAATCGGTTTCCGGCTATGTCAAGAAAAACAAGCCGAAAGACAAGAAATTCGATGACGACAAATATTATGATGATCGTGAGCTTGAAGATACCGATTACAAAAATGATGATTTATACGAAGACGATAAAAAAGATAATAAAAAAAAGGTCGTCGACAAGGGATTCTTTGACAATGAGCGGGAAGTGGAAGCTTTTTTTGACTCAAAAGAAGAGCAGGAAAAGTTTTTCGACTCAAAGGAAAAACAGGAGAAATTCTTTGACTCAAAAGAAGAGCAGGAAAAGTTTTTCGACTCAAAAGAAGAACAGGAAAAATTCTTTGATTCAAAAGAGGAACAGGACAAGTTCTTTGACTCGAAAAAGAAACAGGATGATTTCTTTGACTCTCCTGCAGAAAAAGACTCATTTTTTGACTGATGAAAACCAATATAAATTTCAAGACACCCGGTTTTTTACACCGGGTGTTTTTTTAGCCATAAATTTACTACAATTTTTCCTCTTTTACTTGAAACTACTTCAGAGTGTGATATATTATCTATTAAGTTGGTTTTCTTTTTCAACCAACTTAATATCTATCAGGAGCAAACCCATGAAATTTAGAGTTTTTATTTCAGTATTTATCACAGGAATTTTATTTTTTTACGGATGCGACGCACCCGGGAGTCCTGAACCCGAAACAATCCGGTATGACTTTCTTTATACTGTGGGTGCAGATGCAAGTGCTCTGGCACTATCCCAGGAGGCATATAATTTCAAGCCAGTCGAACTTGATCCGCTAAAAAGATATGTTATCAGCGGCCCTATTGGAGTTTATGGAAGTGCTGTCAATTATTATCTTTGTGTCACCTTCCAGCAAACCGGAGATTATATATTCAGCTGCCCGGACCTCTCCAGTATTATTGATATTGACTGCTATATCAGGCAAACTGATACAACACTTATCCAGGAGATTGTGCCGGCAACCGATAACACAATTTCAATTGCAGCCGGTACGTCCTATCTTCTTAACATGCATAAAACCACTACCTCCGGGTATGCTGCAACAACAGGAATATTTATCGAAGCTGCTGAATAATTTATCAGTATATACAGACCAGGGGGCTGTCCAATAAGTTGGATAGCCTCTTTTTTTTATGCAGTAATTCCTTTAAAAACTATTAGGGGGATGAAATTTTTTTTGTCCCCGGTGCTCGGAGAATGACTCGCACCAGCGGACGAAAAAAATATTTCATCCCCCTGAAAGCCGCCTGAAGGAATTAATGCAAAACAATTAAAAAAGGAATTTACAAACATCATTGTATCTGCCAGAATTTCTTATGGCAAAAGGAAAAAGCAATTGAATCTTTCGAAAGGAAAATTGATGAAAAACTCAGAGAGTTTATTCAGGAAGTTGATAAAATAGCAGAACAGGAAAATCTAAAATACGGCAAGGATGATCTTGAAGAAATGGGAAAAGGCCCCATTTCCAGTGAACTGGTACAGAGGCTTGCAGTTGAATTATCCAGTGCAGTGAAACATCTTGGAAAAACAGAGAAAAACAGGCCTGATTCGAAGAGTAAAAAAAAACTTCAAATAATGACAAAGCAGGTAACGGAGAATTATTTACCATGGAAAAAGAAGTATGAATCCATAAAATACAGGTTTAAAGGCCGCAACATTTTTTCAAAGACAGATGAAGATGCGACCTTCATGAGAATGAAAGATGATCACATGAGGAATGGCCAGCTAAAACCCGGCTATAATATTAAAACGATGTTTATAAAAATGTCTGATATTTTTTTTGGCATTAAAAAGGCTGTTCTGTAATTACTTACAAGACAGCCCCTCTTTTTATATATACACCATCGTAATCTTCAGTATTAATTCCGGCCCGGATAATTCCACCTTCGCATCCTTGAACTGCGGCGGGCCGAAGCTTCCCTTGGCATCATTCGAGGCTCCCAATCCTTCGGTGGGGATACCGAACAGGCCGGTATCCAGCTTGTAATTTGCATTCTCATCATGAAAAACGCTCACTGCATAGGTCCCGTACGGTAAATCAGAAAAAACAAAAACCGCTTTCCCGTCCCTGATATCTGCCTCTGCGGCTTTCAGTGCCTTTTTCTCTTCCATTGGGTATCCGTCTGCCTTGTTATACAGGGTACACAGTACCTTCCCCTTTGCGGTTCGAAGCCCGCTTATTGTAACCTGTATTTCCCCGGTTTTTTCCTGGCTGAAAACAGCGGACAGACAGAACAGTCCAACCGTTAAAATAATCATTATTTTTTTCATTGATACAACTCCTTTTCAATATATTATGTTTAAAATATAGTCATTTTTATGAAAAATCAAAATTTATTCAGGCTTTCATTGACTTTCTGCTGCTGCTTTAAGATACTTTAGATAAACCGATATTTTCTTGTTCAGGAGTATTCATGGCAGCAGCAAAAGAAATCATTTTCAATATAATCGATTCCCTGCAGGAGGAAATGATCGAACTGCAGCGAAAACTCACTTCGATCCCGGCTATTGCGCCGGAATCCGGAGGGAGCGGAGAAACAGATAAAGCCCGCATGCTCGAAGAACATCTGAAATCGCTCTCCCTGGGCACTATTGATCATTTTGATGCATGCGATGCACGCGTGCCTTCGGGAGTACGGCCCAATATCATCCTCTCTGCTGCAGGAAAACAAGCCGGGAAAAAACTCTGGATTATGACCCATACCGATATTGTCCCGCCCGGGGAAGCCATGCAGTGGCAGAGTGATCCCTACAAGCTTGTTATAAAAGACGGGAAAATTATCGGCCGGGGTGTGGAGGACAATCAGCAGAGCCTTGTCGCATCCATATACGCGCTCGCCGCCCTACAAAAGGCGGGAGTCCAGCCTGCCCGGGACATCAAACTGCTCTTTGTGGCTGATGAAGAAACGGGTTCGGAGTATGGAGTAAAATACCTGGTGAAAAATCACCGTGATTTGTTTTCAACCGGCGACCTCGCCCTGGTACCCGATGCAGGCCGGCCGGACAGCTCCATGATCGAAGTCGCAGAAAAAAGTATTCTGTGGCTCCGCGTCCATACCACCGGGCTGCAAATTCACGCCTCGCTCGCACCCGAAGGAAGAAATGCATTCGTCGCAGCGTCAGAAATGGCTGTGGCATTATACAATTTGAAAGACAAGTTCGACCTGAAAAACAACATATTCGAACCGCCCGTATCGACAATATCACCGACAAAAAAAGAAGCAAATATTCCAAATATCAATACCATCCCCGGCGATGATGTGTTTTATGTAGACTGCCGGATCCTCCCCGAGATCGGCATTGATCCGGTGTTTAATGCAATAAAGGATATTGCAGCAGCGATAGAGAAAAAATACGGGGTAAAGGTTGATTTTGAGATTGTTCAAAAAGAAGCCTCCCCTCCCACCCCGGCAGACTCTGCAATTGTGGGCATGATACAGTCAGCGGTAAAGACCGTCTACGGCACAACCGCTGTGCCAATGGGAATCGGCGGAGGGACGGTGGCCGCGCACCTGCGCCGCGAAGGGATCCACACCGCGGTCTGGTCCACCATCGAGTCATTCGCGCATATGCCCAACGAGACCTGCCTGGTCAAAAACATGGTGGGGGATGCAAAAGTAATGGCTTTGCTGATGATAGGGGAATAAAAAAAAACTCCGGTGAGTGTAACTCACCAGAGAATAATTCCTTTTATTTGATTACCGTCCACTGGTAGATTCTGTCCAGGTTGCGATACCAGGTTGTTTTTCTCCATTGAAGGTTATAAACCGTCCGCTTATGATCACTACCGTGTTGCAGATTTTGAGATCAAGCACATCCTCGTTATCATCCTCTCCAATCGGCGGGCTCCAGTCAAGGACAGTTTTCGTTTCAAGGTTGACTGCCGCCAGCTTGTTGCGCAGTACGCCATTATAGTCAAAATCCCGCATGGCAAAAAACATAGTATTGCCGGAGAGCTCCATATCCATAAAGTAAGCTCCTGTTATTATTAAATCTTCCTGTACACCGGAATCCAGGTGGACGGGGATAAAACCTGCCATGTTTGTGATCCCATCACCGTCTTCCATTCCTGAAAAAAATGTTCCGCATGTATATAAAATATTGTTCTTGAATATCATTTTTGCGATTACGCCCAATTCGCAATAATCAACAAGCGGATTCCACGAATCAATAACACCAGTTGCAGCATTTACACGCAGCAGGGACATGTATGGAATATCATTAACCCAGCTAAAAAAGCCGCCTATATAAATGAAGCCATCATTCTCTTCAATTGAAGCAACACATGGTGTATAGGAACCCTGATTAAATCGAAACTGCAATTCTGTTACATGACCTACCTGGATATCAAACAGAGCAAAACAATGCCGTGCCAGGCCGTCTATTTGGGTGAAGGGGCCACCAACATACAGATTGTTTCCCTTCAGGGTCAATACCATGGGTATGTCATCCGGTGACGGATTCCAGGGATAGGCTTCTCCGGTTACCGGGTCAAGCGCTGCCAGAAAATGGCGTTCCTGGCCGCCGATATTCTGGAATAAACCCGATACAAACAATGCATTCTTTGAAGGAAGAATTCTGTACACCATTGCATCCGCGCCCGGATTCCAGGCTGTCGGCATGCCGGTGATCATATTTATCGCTGCGATATTGTTGCGGGGGATACTTTTTGATGTTGTGTTTGCTCCGCCGACAAAAAGCAGAGAACCGGATATCCCCAGGGCATTTACTTCATTATTACATTCCATGCTCCAGGCTGTCTGCAGTCCGGTTGTTTTGTCCAGTTTCAGCAGGTGATCGTGCTGAATGGGTATACCGGCGGAGGGGAATCCTTCTGTTGAATTCATACTGAAGTTTCCTGCAACAAATACAGCACTTTCCGCATTTATGAGAATCTTATTGACACAGCCGTCATTGGGAAACTGCAAATCCGGGTTCCAGGGATAGACCGTTGTTCCGTCGATTCCCACCGCGGCGATGTTGTTTCTGGAAGCTGTTCCAACCTGGGAAAACTTTCCGCCGATATAAAGCATATCATTATCCCACACTGCTGTATTTACAGATGTTCCCGAAATTCCAGAAAATGGCCGCATTCCTACCGGTTTCTCTGCGTCAAGAAATACAAGCTTGTTTGCCGGTTCGGAATTCCACGCAGTAAAACTGCCGCCGACAATGAGCGTCTGCGGGTAATACGGCGTATTTGCCACAATCATGCACTCCACCGGAGCGTTCGGCCCGATCAGCATTGATGAGGCCAAAGCTCCGGAACCGTCTGCATAAACCAATGCGAAATAGGGATGGGAACCACCCCCCACGGTCTCAAATGATCCGCCCAAATACACAATGGGAAAATCATCATTATTCTGCGCCATTGCCATTGCCCTGACAGAACCGTCCGCTGAAGGATTCCACGGCAAAACAACTCCCGATACTGCATCTGAAGCAGCAGCGTGCAAGCGGTCATAAATTTTCACCTGCGTGAAGTCTCCGCCATAATAAACAGTGGAACCATTCACCGCGATTGCCCTGACCGCGCCGTTGGTATCGGCTGTCCATTCATGAACACTCCCGTCAGCATTGATTCTGGCGATATTATACCTGTTGTATCCGCCCACTTTGCTGAATTCGCCGCCAATATAAAATCCGCCGTTGTTGTCCGAAACCATGGCATATACAGGCCCGTTCACCTTGTTCACTACAGCAGGGTCGAGTGCAGCATTGCCGGTTGCGGCATTCACCGGGAAACAATGTCCCCGCTGGGGATACAATTTGGTAAACTCACCGCCAATGTAGAGTGTTGAGTCCCTGGTCTCGGCTATGTAAACTATGCCATCTGTCGCGACATTCACCTGCGGCAGAAAAGCAATGTCAATTTCGCCGCTGGGCCCTGGAACAGAAGCCGGAGGTTCCGGTACTTCGGAATTATCACCGGGAAGCAATACAACCGGCGTCACCGGCCCATCCGGCGGCTGCACACCGGGATCACAGGAAAAGACAGCTGTTACACAAAGTAATACAGCGAAAAATGAACCGGTCAATTTATTGATCATTTTTTACTCCTTTTATTGACATATACTCGATTTGTTTGGTATTTATGAATATAGAAACATAAATTACATCATACTCGTATACTATATACCACCATTTGGTCTATTTATCTATTTTACGGTAAAGTTTTTGTACTTTTACTCTTCTCACCCATAATTTTTCACATACAATTTATAATGCTTCAGACTTGCCTATATTGAAAAAATTTTATCATTTTTCTGTAAGGAGGGGAAGACTGATATTCTTCAATGAACAGGGGTTCAAATTACCCTCCCATGCCTGTAGGGCAAATTGCTTGACAGACAAAACCCTCCCGCATACAGTATACTTATGCCAAAAAACACTGTCGGAGTATCGATTTTCCTGTTTCTTTTCAGTATGCTTTGCATCCAATGTCTCCCGTTCATCCACAACAAACCGGTAAAAGCACGCTCATGCAGTCAGGATGATGTCAGGATTGCCATTGACAGAGTCCAGGACAACGGGACTGTCCTGCTCCCCGCCGGCCATGCAACATGGACAAGCACAGTGGAGGTTCCCGACAACAAAAGAATCACCATCTGCGGCGCAGGGCCCGACAAGACCGTCATCACCTCTGATATTGCCGGCAATACTCTGGATTTAAACGCCTCCGGTTCACGGCTCACCCAGACCGGCTTTATTCTGAAAAACGATACAGGCCTGGGCATCGCAGTTCGGGGTGAAGGGTGGCGGATAGATCACTGCGAGTTTACAGATAATGAACCATACACAATAGAAGCAGTATGGGCGTACAATCATGTCGGTGAAGGACATACGAAAGGAGTGGTCGACCATTGCCGCTTCAACAGCTGCCGGGTTCTGGTCTATGGCTGTTTGAATCTGATGGCGAACGGGATCTGGGCTGAGCCGCTGGGACTGGGTACAAATAATGCAGTGTTCGTCGAAGATTGTAATTTTAATTTTACAAAGTTCGGAAATGTCATTGACTCCAATTACGGCGGCCGCTACGTGTTCCGCTACAATACGGTGATTGATGCCTATATAGAAGCGCACTCAGTACAGGGAGCAAACCGTGCTGCACGGAGCTGGGAGATTTACCATAATACGATCAGTCAACAGAGCAGAAGCATGTGGGTTCCGATATTTCTCCGCGGCGGCACCGGGGTTGTCTGGAACAACACCATTACCGGGACATGGACGGAATGCAGTATTACCGTTGACAACAGGAGAAGCTTTGAAGAATTTCCCCCTCCAATCGGCCCTGCTGACGGCAGCTCGCCCTGGGACGGAAATGAAGATGCAAACGGATGGCCCGCACGAGACCAGATCGGCAGGTCAACCGATGAATTTCTCTGGGTTGACAGCAATGAAGATGGCGATTATACAACCGGCGAGAGCATTCCCTCTCAGGCCTCCGACCCCATGTACCAGTGGAATAACCTGCATGACGGCATTCCGATTGGCGTGTATGTGCATAACGGATGCGGCCACCATATCCAGGAGAATCGGGATTATTACAACAATACAACCAAACCCGGATACACGCCCTACACGTATCCTTATCCGCTGATTTTTGAATGGGATTATCTGAGGTAGCTGCTGTCACAAGTTCAATGATTATGACACAATCTCTTTTACCCTGCCCACATCGCCGCTTGAAAGCCGTACTTTAATCCCATGCGGATGAAAACCGCTTTTTGTCAGGATATCCTTCACTTTCCCAGGGGTGAGTTTTCCCGTGTGCTGGTCATTTTTCAAGACAATTGATACCTGCATACCGGGTTTAATATTGTCCCTGTTTCGTCCGTCCATATCAAACTTCCCTTGTTGTCCTAAAGAGCTTTGTGAAAGGCTCATTAATAAATTTCACACAAAAATCGCCTGGTTCACAAAGCATATAAATAATCAAAGATATTTTATTTCCGGCCGCCGGGAAACGATATTTGTATTCTAACCATGTTATGCCTTTTCAACAATATACATTATTGCCGATCCAATTGTAAAACGCATAAAGTGTCTGTATACGTATGTTTTACTTGACACAACTATACCTATACGTATATATTGGGATAATTATGAGAAACAATCATCAGCAGTCAATAAAAAACCGCTGCAGCTATACAGATGCTGACAAACTCCTGAAAAAAGCTGTCACTATTCCTTTTTCAGAACTGCTTCTGGCGGAACTCGGCCTCGATATCAGATCGTTCCCCTTTCATTCCAGTTTCCGCTCAATGCTCCCGGAAGGCAATGAGTATCTCAATTTACATGGCAAACAACGGGCTGTGTTGTGGCAGTATCTGCAGCAGAATACACATTCGAACAAGCATGTATTCGGCTGGCTTGAAATCCCCGATGAGGAAATCGCCGAGAATAATGATTTTCGGTATCTGGTTTTTCTCCCCCATGGAATGAAAAAAGCAGAGAAAGCCGTATTCCTTTTTCACGGCTTGAATGAACGAAGGTGGGACAAGTATTTTGCATGGGCATACACCCTTGCCTGTTCACTCGGCTGCGCGGTCATCCTGTTCCCGATTGCCTTCCATATGAACCGGGCGCCGGAGGCTTGGGCAAATCCCCGGCTCATGCAGGCGGTTGTGCGGGAACGAAAGGCAATGTTCCCGGACAACTCGTTCGCATCATTCGCGAATGCAGCCATCAGTATGCGCCTCCAGACAGTGCCTGCCAGGTTTATCTATTCAGGACTGCAGACCATGGATGATATTGTCACGCTCATCGCGATGATCCGGGCGGGACTGCATCAACATATTTCACCTTCTGCCCAATTTGACATGTTCGGTTACTCAATCGGCGCTTTTCTTGGAGAGATGCTCCTTCTTTCTCATTCCGGCGGACTCTTTGACACTTCAAAACTCGTGCTCTTTTGCGGAGGTGCAGCGATGGATTTGTCATATCCTGTTTCCAAAATCATACTGGACAGCGAAGCAGCGCAGGCGGTTGGTGCATTTGCCGGGCCTGACATACGGAATAAAATCGCAGCCGACCAGCGGCTGTTTCAAACTCTTGCCTTGTACGAGAATGAAACTGATACATTCGGATTTCTGGTCAATTCACACCTGAACCCCATGATGAGACGATACGCATTCCAGTCGGTTCGCAACCGTATACTTTCGATCAGTATGTCAAAAGACAGGGTGATTCCGCCTGCCTCGGTACGGCAAACCCTGAACGGAGATGCAGACAAAACCAGTCCTTTCGACCATGAACTTGACTTTCCGTATGCATACACACACGAGAATCCCTTTCCATTCAATGGTGAAAATACGATGGAAGTAGAAAATGGTTTTGATACTGTATTTCAGCTGGCAGCTGATTTCCTCGGCTGAACATCGGGCATAATGCAAAACCTTGCATGACAATTCCCCTTCTCTTCCCGATTGCTGTGCCGGCAATGAAGGGTTCCTACAATTTTGTAATAATAGAGTATAAATACACGATATTTTTTCCATCAATATACATTTTTGTAGCGTTTTCATTTGACAATAATGTAATCCTCAAGTATAGCGGTCTCTTCCGGGAGCCATTGTAAAACCTTTTTTATTTAATCTGAGAGCATGGAGAATTTATTATCACCACGGGAAATAAATTCACCATGGAACAGACAATTCAAAACATTGCACACAGTGCGGATGCCTTGTTCCTTATGATCAGCGCTGTCATGATTTTCGCCATGCATGCTGGATTCGCGTTTCTGGAATTGGGTTCGGTCCGCAGAAAAAACCAGGTCAATGCACTGCTGAAAAAAGAACTTGACCAGGAACATGCAATCCCTGAGTGAATATTTGTCTGAAGATCAGGAGTTACCCCGGAGCTAATTATTGAAGCTCCACACCATGAGATGCAGCGGCTTTCCTGATTGTGTTCTCATTTCCAGGCACCATACCCAGTAAAAAATATTTCCTGCTCTCTGTCTTTCTCCCCAGGTCTGCCAGCAGAACAGCACATCGAAACGCATATTGAGAAGGATTTTTTTCAGATTCCTTTTTTAAAAAACCGACTGCCGAATCGAGAGTAGTAATATCATCGAAATAAGGAAACACATGATCATTCAGATCTTTGATTAATGCCGGCCCAAGCTGATCTGCCGAGGCATATACTCTCTTCCCTGTCTGCTGAATGCTTCTTACGACATGGTCTTCTGTCGCAACTGAATACTCATGAGCGCTCTCTCCCCACAAAGATCCGATGCGGTCATAAAAAATATTTTTTCCTGTTTCAAAAAGAATGTTTTTATCAATTTTATTTACAGCAGAAAAGTCACCAAAGCTGATTCCACAATACAGGGAAAAACCTGCCAGCAGAAATGAATTCCAGCGGTTAAACTCAATCTCGAAATGCTTAATGATATTGTTTTCAAGCCTGTAAAAAAAACCTCCTGTTTTTTTAAAACCCTTCGCGATCAATAACGGGTATACATATTCCTTTAGCGCAGAGAGTGCGATCTCTTTAAGCGGTTTTGCGGAAAATTGTTTCATGAAATACTGCATCCTTCGCGTTAAGTATACGACTCATAATAACTATAGCCCCGAAACGGCCCGCATACAATATTGGACGGATTTTATATTCTTTTCTGAACAATGTAATAATGATCATATTCACGGATAATGGAAAAACCGTTTTTCAGGTACAGAGAAAGCGGCCCGTAGTAATGCTGTGCATCTTTTTCTGCTGTTTTTGCGGGGTAGGCCTCAATCAGGCGGATATCAGTGTTTTTGTAATGAGCCGAAACTGCCCGCAGCAGGCTGGATGCAACACCCATTCTACGATGTGTATGAGCCACAATAAAGCATACAATCGAAACGACAGAAGTGTCTTTACTCTCAGCAATTTCCACCCGCGTTTTATTAAAGGTAAATAATTCTTTTTGGTTGGCATTACAAAAAGCAATTGGCCGTTCATTTTCATAGGCAATAAAACCGCTGAGTTTTTGGTTTTGTATCAATTGAATTGCAGTTTTTCTGTTATCCTCTTTTGAAAATTTCATCCACTCATCGACTGTTCCGGGGTGATGCCAGAACACGCAATAACACTGCTCCCATTCCTTATTGTCAGCGAATGCCGTTGTGTCGAAAAACTGCAGAAAGTCATCCAGCTTATCCGGTGTGATTTTCCTGATTTTGTATTCTGATGAAATATTCAAAAAAATATACTCCTTTATATTTTTGAACCACGGATTACACCGAATTAACACAAATGCAAAAAAGGCGGCTCCGCCATTTTTTTATTAATTTCGCAGTGGATGTTTTGACTTAGTCAAAACTCCAAGTCCAACGAATGAAATGAGTTGAACAGCGCACCTGCTTTCATGGTTTCCTGGCTTCCTTATCTTTATTCTTTCAGATAAAGGCCATACCTGAGATGAGCAATAATATCGTTAACATCTCATCACAGACGCAGAGTACCCCTCTTCTCATTTCCTGCCTATCCTGTTTTCCTTATTCATAGATTTTATACATATTCGTGAAAATTCGCGCAATTCGCGGTCTACTTTTTTATAATAAACTCACCGGATCAACATCGATCTCAATATACACACCTGCGGGTGTTTTAAAGTTCCATAAAACCGATTTCACCGCATTGTGCAGGGGTGCGAAGTTCCTGCCCCGGAAAATAATCTGATACCGGTGATTATTTGCGATAATCGCGATGGGGCATTCGGCAGGGCCAAGCGTTTCTGCGCCCGGCTCATTTTGGTCTTCCATTGCCTTTCGGAATTCTTCTGCAAAAAGAGCCGACGCCTTGAATGTCTGCTGTTTTTCCTTTCCCCTGAACACCAGACGAATGAGCCTGGTAAACGGCGGGAACCCCAGTTCCTGCCGCATGGCGATCTCCTGTTCGTAAAACTCGTCAATCTTCATCTGCGCGGCAAGCACAATTGCTTCATGTTTGGGCCGGAACGTCTGGATAAGGACGCGGCCGCCTGATGCATAGCGCCCCGCCCGGCCGCCGACCTGGACAATAAGTGCAAAGGTGCGTTCGGCAGCCCGGAAATCGGGAAGCATCAAACTGGTATCGGCGAGCACAATCCCGACAAGGCTCACTCCCTTGACATTAAGCCCTTTGGCGACCATCTGGGTTCCCAGAAGAATATCAGTTTTCCCTTCCTTGAAATCCCGCAGCAGCTCCTCCAGCTTTTTCTTTTTTTTCACGGTATCGGTGTCCACACGCTGAATGGTGTATCCAGGAAACAGCCGGGTGATCTCCTCCTCAATCATCTCTGTCCCGAATCCGACATACCCTGCATCCAGGGAGCCGCACTCGGGACAGGTTCCCACCGGCCTGGCAGCGAGCCCGCAGTAATGGCAAATCAGGACATTCCGCTGTTTGTGATAGGTCAGCGAAACCGAGCAGCGTTTGCATTTATATTCAAACCCGCAGGAATTGCACCGAAATGAATAGGCAAATCCCCGCCGGTTGAGAAACAGAATTGTCTGATTTCCCTTGCCCCTGGTTTTTGAAATTCCCTCGACCAGCTCCTGCGAAAACGCCCCTGTTTCGCCCTGCATGGAAACAATATCCACCTTTGGCAGCTCGCCACCCGCTGGCCGGGTGTGCAGTCGTGAGGAAGGCAGTTTGCCTGTCTGCATGGCATACCACGCCTCAACCGACGGAGTGGCGCTGCCCATTAACAGCTTCCCCCCTTCCTCCTGCACCCGGTGCATCGCCACCTGGCGCGCATGATACCGCGGCGTCGACCCGGCCTTGTAGGTGTTCTCGTGCTCTTCATCGATCACCACAAGCCCAAGATCGGGTACCGGCGCGAACACGGCACTGCGCACCCCAATCACCAGCCGCGCATCTCCGCGCAGCACCCGCATCCACTCTTTTAACCGTACCGATGGAGTAAGCCCTGAATGCAGAATCGCGATATGCTCGGCAACTGTTTTTTCCCCAAACTCTGCCTTGAATGCCTGCAGTACCTGATGTGTCAGCGCGATCTCCGGAACAAGGTAAATAATGCCTTTACCTGCTTCAAATATTTCTTTTGCATATTTTAAAAAAACAGCTGTTTTCCCTGAGCCGGTGATACCGTAAACATAGTGGAAGGAATGGGATTCTGCCCGAATATCCGCCAATGCTGTCTCCTGTTCAGCTGAAAGTGAGGAAATTTCATATTCCATGGAATCATAAGAGAGCCAGGATCCTTCTGCATCTTTTTCGCGTCGGCCGCCCGGAACCATAAGTGCGAGCACCTCACCGACGCTGCAGACATACTGAAAAGCAGTCCACTCTGCCAGGGCCAGCAGCTTTATTGAGAACACAGGCTGAGAATCCACAATTTTGCTGATTGATTTTATCTGAAAGGTTCCACGGGGTTTCGGCAGCCGGGTTCCAACGACAAACCCCATAAGCATTCTGCCCCGAAACGGCGCCTCGACGCGCATGCCGATTTCAGGAATTTCATCGCCGCACGCATAGGTGAATACCTGTGAGAGGGGCAGGTTGAATGCGACATCACAGTACATTGACATGCGACAATATATCCTTCAACCGTTTGAGATCTTCCCACACTTTTGCACGCAATGACGGATCCTGCAGCACGGCATCGGGATGGCAGGTGGGAACCACCGGAATATCCTTAAAAAAATACACCCCGCCGCGCAGCTCTCTCATGCTTCGCTGCTGTCCGGTGAGTTTTTGTGAAGACAACCTGCCGACAGTCAGAATGACCCCGGGCCTGAGCAGTTGTATCTGTTTTTCCAGATAGGGAAAGCATGTATCAATTTCATCGGGATAAGGATCCCTGTTTTGCGGAGGTCTGCATTTGACAATATTTGCGATATAGCAGTTTGTCTGGCGTGAACAGTCGATTGCATGAAGCCACTTGTCCAGGTACAGCCCTGCTTTTCCCACAAACGGACTCCCTGTTTTATCTTCATCGGCACCAGGAGCTTCACCGATTACCATGACCAGCGGCGAAGAGACCCCTTCACCGGGTACAGCCTGCAGACGGTTGTCGCACAATCCGCAAAGCCGGCACTCCCGCACCTGAGCATGTATCATTTCAAGCGATGCGCCGGGAACGGCCTTCTCACTGACGGTAAAATCCGGCACCACTCTGTCATGGCGATATCCCGATGTGAAAAAATCTTCACACAGACAAACTGTTTCCCAAAACTCCTGAAGCAGTTGGTTATTATTTTTCATATAAAATTCTCTCCAAAAACAGTCCCTGCGGCGGCGCGGTTTTCCCGGCCGAATCACGTTTCTTTTCATTCAGTATAGCCAGAAAATCCGCTTCTGTCTGCCCTGCGGAAACACAATCGACAATCGTCCCGACAATAGTACGCACCATCATCCATAAAAACGACTGGGCGGATATTTCAAAAACAATCATTCCATTGACGGGAAAAAAGCAGGCCGCGGATACGGTTTTTATCTTTGACGGGGAGGGATCGGCAGCACGGCTAAAGCTGGTAAAATCATGCTCACCGGCAACAAGAAGGGAAAAGTCATTGAGCCGCCTGACCGGCAGATACCGGCGGATCTGCCAGCTGTACAGCCGCCCTGACGGCTGCGGATTCAGTGAACAGTCGATATAATACCGGTATGTTCGCATCTTCGCAGAAAAGCGGGAATGAAATGTATCAGGCACTGCGGCACTTTCCAGGATCCGCACATCCGGCGGCAGAATTGAGTTCAGTGCGTCCTTGAATTTGAAATCAGGAATCGAGGGATGATCCGTGTCAAAATGCGCAACCTGCCCGCGCGCATGGACCCCCGCATCGGTTCTGCCGGCCCCGGTGATTTTAATACGGGTCCCGGTTACTTCGGCGAGTGCCGCCTCAAGCGTATCCTGTACTGTTCTGTCTTTTATTTGAGACTGCCAGCCGCAAAACGCGCTCCCGTCATAGGCAATAATGCACTTTATTCGTCTGCTATTACTATTGTGTTTCTCCAGCGGCATTCCCTTCCATTGTCTTCACTTCCTCGCTTATTTTTGCGTAGATGTCTTTTGCCTTTTCCAGGATCACCGAGGGTTTATCCTTGCTTGCTTTTCCGATCCCGAATATTTTTGAAAACAGGCGTTTGATATATTCGAGACTCTTTTTCCGGATCTCCATATTTTGCTGTTCAGCGTATTTGTATTCCAGATAGCCGGACAGATACAAAATGCCGTCATATCCGTAATTCTTGTCGGTATCAGGGCCGAAGTTCGCCTTTGCGTTCAAGGCCTCTTGGCCTTTCTGGTCGCGTTCCAGCGCCATCGAATAAAAGAACTTGGCTTTCCGGTAAAAGATCATCGCCGCGTAATCATAATTTTCTTCGGGATGTTTGCGGTGAAGATCATTAAAAAGCCATGCAGCCCGAAGACAGCAGAGCCCCCGCTTGAATGTGGGCATGAAATGCGGTTTGAAACATTCATAGGTGGACAATGCCAGAATATAACTTGCTGTGCCTTCCGGGAGGTCGCGGGTATCACGAAAATTCAGTTTTGGAAACAGCATGGATACTGTTTTTCTTCTCGCGGCTGTATTGGATTCCAGCTTTGAAACAACATCCTTGTCCGGTGCCTTGAAGTCCTCTGTAAATGTGGCGTAATAACAGGAAGGACAGACAATGATCGGGTAGATAAGCGGATGGATTTCGCCGAACCGGACAGAGGGTTCATACAAGCGCCGCAGTTCATCAGTGAGGCTCCCTGCGATGAGACGGCCGCCGCCGGAAAGCAGTTCTTCACGGTAAAACATATCCCCGCAGACCGGGCATTGCAGTTTGCTGTTGGAAAAAAAAGTGATTTTCTTCACTTTCTCTTCGTTATTCTTCATGGCACTTCCTCTATGATGACGGTCGCCAGCGCATAATCATGTTCATGCGTCAGCGACACAAATATTTTTCCCGCACCGGCTTGTTCAAAAACCTGCAGTGCATTTCCACTCAGATTTAACGTCGGCTTTCCGGATTCATCGTTCAAGACAAATATCTCTTTCAGGGAAAAGCCGCTCAACCCTGTGCCCATGGCTTTTCCAAAAGCCTCTTTTGCCGCAAAACGGGCAGCCAGTGAATAAAGCCATTGCTCTTTTCGGGAATATGCCGCCGCAAGCTCTTTCGGATGAAAAAAACGCTCCATCAGTCCCGGGGTTTTCTCCCACCGTTCCAGCCGGCGCACATTTACCACATCAAGTCCAATCCCCTTTATCATACTGTATTATTCCTTCTTCCATTCAAACCGGATTTTCAGCTTTTCGGGTTCATAGCTTAAAACCTGCACTTCTCCGGGACTCTCCGGTTTCGGGATGAGGATGTATTCGCCGGGTTCATGCACCCCGGAACAATCAACAATTAGCCGCAGCTGTTCTTTTTTCAGTTTTTCAAGATATAATTCTGTTGTTTCGATTTCAAATTTACCAGCCGGAATTCCTGTAATGCTCAAACGGTCAGAGAGTTCGACAAAATTGATATCAACATCCTCGAAAACCTGAGTCACTTTTTTTTCACCGATGAGGCCGAAAAAATTCACCTCACGAGTATCAACAAGCGAGATCAGCCGGTTCGGGGTAAACACTTCAAGCGTCCTGTTCACGGTTCCGGTTCTCCCGGTAAGGTCTATCCGCTCGGTCCGGATTGTTTCAATTCCGGCGACCATCGACTTCGGGCCATAGATGAGAATTGTTTCCGGCGTGACTGAATAACTTTCCAGATGATATCCCTTTGGAACCACCCCGCTGATACTCTGGGCGATATCCACTGAAACATATTTTTCCATTACTTCCTCCAGCTGAAATGAAATAATGGTCGGGGTGTATTCATATTCCAATGATCCGAGTTTTTGTGCATCACCCAGCAGCTCCATCTTGACATCCCCCCGGACAATTCCCCCCTTTGTAAAACCGGACAGATCCACACTCGCCCTGAAGTTCTCTTTTGTGAAATCACCTTTTGACTTGTTTCCGCGCAGAATGATTTTGATGCTTTGAGGAAATTCCTCGGCAATGGCATACCCGTTCGGCAGACTGATATTCTCCAGCGGAACCAGAATATCATCCTGCGTACTTATCCGGTAAAAAATAAAAATAAAAATACTCGCAAGAAGAGAGATGACTTTTGCATACCAGTTCGAGCGAAGGCGCTGCCACAGCGTGCTACTCTTCAATTTCAATGCTCTTCTCCTCGTCTTCACGTATTTCAAATATTTCGGTGAGCTTTTTTAAGGCAAACTCCAGTGTAATATCATAAATCAGTTTTGCTTCATAAGCCAACGAGATCGCTCCTGTTTCTTCTGAAACAACCATGACCGCGGCGTCGCTTTCCTCGGAAAGCCCAAGCGCCGCCCGATGGCGGGTTCCAAAGCTCTTTTTGATATCCTGCTGTTCTGAAAGCGGTAAAAAGCACCCCCCGGCAATGATTTTGTCCTGACTGATGATAATCGCCCCGTCATGCAGCGGTGAGTTTTCCGTAAAAATAGTCAAAATTAAACTTGAAGAAAGCTCGGCATTCAGCTGGGTTCCCGTTTCGATCACGTTTTTAAGCCCCACCTGCCGTGACAACACAATAATACTGCCTATTTTGCGCATCGCGAGCACTTCAACAGAATTGATAATTGACTCGATATGCGTTTTCCGCACTGCCGAGGAAATACCAAACCAGTTTCGCTGGCCGATAGTGGTAAATATTTTCCGCAGCTCCGGCTGGAAAATGATCGCAATACCGATGATAATGCCGGGAAACAGGGTCTGCATGAGCCAGGTGAGAGTATCCAGCCGGAATACCACCGCCGAGACAAAAATAAGAATAATGACCTGTGCACCCTTGATAAGCTGGATTGCCCGTGTCTGCTCCAAAAGCTGGTAACTGCGGTAGATGATAAATGCCAGAATCGCGATATCAAGCGCGGGCCGGATGATGTCGCGGATCAGCCAGAAATCAAAAATTTCGCTCAGGAACTCAAAATTAAAAAAATCCACACGCCGTCCTTTGCGGTTATTATACGGGAAACTCTCGATCCGATCAATTGAGATAAACGAAAAAAGAACAAGAAGGGAATTCCACACTGACACGTTGAGGATTTAGAGGACACAGAAGAAATAGAGGACGCGGATGGAAAAATGGAGTGCCTCATAAACCATGAAGCACTCCTTGAACCACATTTTATAAACAAATTCCTTCCACTCGTCCTTACAAATCTTCCTTTTGAATCTGTACACGATTTTCCACCCTGGTATTTTTCAGCGCATACCAGTCTACCTTACGGGTGAGAAGCATCAGGAGTGTCAATACCGCAAAAACGCCAAGAGCACCCACCAGCAATGCATATTCCTGCGAAAGAAGCAGCACATACAGGAAGAAATAGAACAATGCGAGAATGCCTCCAAAAAACAAAGACCGCACCATAGACTTTAAAAATGCAGCCGCGTAAAAGGCCGTGAGCAGGGTGGTAACTCCTGCCGCTGCAAAATAGGCAACATCAAATCCTGTATGTTCGGACAGGGATATCAACAGGAGATAAAAAACAATATTCGCCACCGCTACAAGAAAATACTGGACAAGGTGAATCCTGACCTTTGCAAAAAGCTCAAACAAAAGCAGGCTGACAAAGGGAACAAGCAGGAACAATATCCCATACTTGGCCGATCGGTCGGATTTCACATAGGTATCAACCGGAATCATGAGCCTGACACCAAATAATTTTCCATCAGCCGGATTCATGGATCGTCCTTCGTCCCATTCATCATTCACATACCGTACAGTGCGGGGGATCAAATTGCTAATTTCTCCTGCATTAACCCGCTCGGGTATGAATCGGAACCCCACAAGTTTCCACTTTGCACTGAATCCCTTTTCGTCAATTCTTCTTTCTATGGGCAGCGGCGAACCGAAAAAACCGGGATCCTGCCATGAAGAGGACAGCTTTACGCTTGTATCCGCTGCAGTGGGTACAAAAGTCAATGATTGTCCGCCCTTTAATTTCAATGCAAAGGAGAAATCTATGGGTTTGCCGGTGAAGCGTCTTTTTGACAGATCAAGAGGGGCGCTCAGTGTAAAAGAAAACACGCCTTTATGATCATTCTCTGATACAAACGATACTTTTTTTCCATCAATCACTGCAGACACTTGCTCCCGCAGTCCCAAAGGGCTCTTAAAACTAAGAATAGCCCGAGCGAGGTCCCATCGAATAATGTTGGGAGCAACAGGGAGCCCATTAAATGATGGAATTGCAGTTGTCCCGGAAAGTGATACATCTGTGTTATAGACTACCACATCATAGATACTGCGGTGCAATATTGACGGGTCAAGCGTACCACTGACTGACAGGGTGTCGGGCATAAATAACATGTACTGTGTCCCATTCCTGTCTATATACGGTACTGATATCATCAGGCCCGTGATTGTCTGCTCGCCCCCCTGACTGTTTACAATTTCTCTCTCTGCTTTCACTCGCGTCACCTGACGTTCACTGATAAGCACCTGTATCAGGGCGAGCGGGATCAATAAAAAAAGCGCCATTCCGGCCATGATGAGAATCTTCAGGATCATCGGAATATCAGTTTGTTGTGTTGCATTCTGCATTTTTTCCTCCATTTTATTGAATACATAGAAACAACATTGACTTCCGATGATGGCAATTTCCCGACAAAGTGTTGGCAGAAAAAAGAATTATTGTGGTGAAAAAATGACACTGGCTGGCATCCGTTCCAAAACCATGGTGAAGCCCCCCCCTCTTTTCTTCATCCTGGTAATCCTGCAGTTGGAAAAAATCATTAAACGGCCGATTTCATTCAAATCCTGTCCCACTGTTGTTTTTATTCCACGACGAAGCGATATCCAATTCCCGGGATAGTGATTATCAACTCCGGATGGGAGGGATCATCCTCGATTTTTTTTCGCAGCTGAAGCATATAAACACGCAAATAGCTCTCATCAGGTGCAATGGCATCACCCCAAAGTTCACGTATAAGATCACGCCGAGTTACAACCTTCCCGGCATTCCTGGCAAGATATTTCAGTATTGTGTATTCGGTTGGGGTCAGATTCAACTCTATCCCCTTTTTTCTGACCATGCGGTTTTCCAAATCTATTGTGATATCCCTGCTTGCAAGCAATTTTGCGCGGTCATCGGATACATGATTTCTTAGAGTCACCCGAATGCGTGCGAGCAGTTCACCCATACTGAACGGTTTTGTAATATAATCATTCGCACCACCATCCAGAAGCCGTATTTTATCGTCATCCGCTTCATTCACAGAGAGAATAATTACAGGAACTGTCGACCATTCACGCAGGCGGCGCAAAAGCTCATGACCGTCCGCGTCGGGCAGTCCCAAATCCAGAATAACAAGATCGGGATGTTTTGACGCACAAACAGCAAGGCCTTCTTCTGCGGTAGTTGCATCGATAACGTTATACTCATAGGCTTCCAGACTCAGCCGCAACATACGGCGGATAGAGACATCATCATCGATAACCAAAATCACTGCTCCAGCAATCATTGTAATCCGTCCTTCTTGTGTTTGTCGGAATCATGTATGAACGTGATCATAAAACATGCCCCGCTACCCGGATTGTTTTTTGCCTCAATCCTTCCCCCATGTGCTTCGACGATATTTTTACAAATAACGAGACCCAGGCCGAGTCCTTTCGATTGCCTCCTGTCCGGATTTTGTGGTTTGTTGAATAAACCGGCCATGATATTCTCCGGAATTCCCGGCCCTTTGTCACTCACCGTAATAATGCTCGCATCTCCTGCTTGTTCAGCGGATATTGTTAATGAGACATTCGGTCCCGCATGGACAACGACATTATTCACCAGATTTGAAAAAACCTGTTCCATCAGGCTGAAGTCCATAAAAAGAAGGGGGAACCCTTCAGGAATGTTGTTCGTAACCTTGGCATCCGCAAGCAGATCCTTATTTTTATGCAGCACCAGTTCAACAAGTTCATTCAGGTCATAATAGCGGCGGGTGAGTGTCAGCATTCCCGACTCCATCCTGCTTAAATTCAACAGATTGCTGATTACCCGATTCAATCTTTCACTGGCCTGCTTTATCTCATTAATGAGTTGGGAACGGGTTTTGACGTTTGATTCAACAGCCGGGTCCAGAAGACTGGTGGATGCCCCGGTGATGGTGGTAAGCGGTGTCCGCATTTCATGTGAAACACTGTCAAAAAGAATTTTGTACAGACGTTCTGACTCCGCAATCAGGGCATTCCTCTTGTCCCGTCGAACAAGTGTCTCCCGGTCCAGTGCGAGGGCGATTTGATTCAGGATATTCTGCAGAAACAACTCCTGCTCGATAGGTATTGACTTGTCACTCCCGGCATCAATCATCATTACAGCCACCACTCCAGTCTGCCCGATTACGGGAAGAAAATACAGGAGGCTCTGGTTAAAATGCCGGGTAAACCGCCCCGCTGGTTCACGGTTCTGAATGACCCATTGCAAAATGGTCATGATATCACCGTTATTACTCCCATTGGTCAAATCCGGTACAGGCAAATCATTTTCAATGTTCAGCTCGCCGGTGAAGTAAAATGTGACCCTGGCCGAAAGAAACTCACCGACCGCGTTTTTTACCATCTCCGTGAGTTCATCCAGATTACCTGCTGAATCGATAAGCTTCGTCAATTCATAGAGAGTGGTAATCCTGTGCTCCCTGTTCCGCAGCACCGTCTCTTTCAGCCGCAACTGCGATCCCAAAAAACCCACAACCAGTGCTATCGCAAAAAACATGAAGTACATGAGTGTATCCTCAAGTTTTCCGATGACAAATGTGTAAAGCGGGGGAATAAAAAGAAAATTCCAAAGCAGCGCGCAGGAGGCGGCCGCAAAAATGACCTTGCCGATGCTGACACTAAAAAGAGCGTAAAGAGTGACAAATAAAAGATAAATTAGAGCGATAGTCCAATAACCTGTTAACGGCACCAGCAGGAGGTTGATCCCCGTTATGGCCAACAGTACCAAAAATGATAACGCAATCGAAATCAATTTCGAGGCGTGTAATCCAAAATCAAATCGTTGTGTCAATTTTGTTTTCACAGACGAGGGGACTACCTGTACCGTATAGGTAAGATTTTTTCGAAGCAATCTGGAAGTAACAGAACCACCATGGTACAGTGTGGCGATGGAGATTCCGCGGCTTTTCCCGATTACCAGGTGTTTGGCTTTTATTTGTGAGGCGACCCTGTGGATTCCTGCAACAGGATCCGAATCGGCTGTTGTAAAAACCTGCGCTCCAAGGGCACGTGACAGCCTGAAATTCGACAGCAGTTCTCTCTGTGAGGCCTCACTCATTTTTTTCCCATTATCGACATACACAACCGCGAGCGATAAATTCATTTTGGTCGCGAGATCTGCGGCTACTCGAAGAACACCCGAAGAACCGGGGCCAGGGCCGATTGCCGCAAGCACTCTGCTGGATTCTTCCCCGGAGACTGCCCTGCCCTCAAATCCTGAAAAAATCTCTGTAAAACCGGAAGACACTGTTTTCTTCATTTACATCCCCATTATGATCGTTTAATCATATTATGTGAACCTCTTGTTTCCCAAAACTGTCGCTCTTGCTTCCGGGCAAAACCAGTTAAAAATTTATCATGCGACAAAGACATCTTCCTCCGGATACCCATAGGAAAGTATTTTTTTCCCGGCAACAAAGGTAAGCCCAAAAGCAAGTGGGCCAACCCGTCCAATAAACATGGTTGCAGTCAACAGGAGCTTGCTTAATGGGTTTAATCCGCCGGTAATACCCATTGACAGCCCGGTGTTTCCCATTGCTGAAAATACTTCGAAAACGATCTGGTCAAAGCGTACAGTCTCCACAGCAAGCAAGACCAGGATATCAATAAAAATGATAAGACAAAACCAGAAAAAAACGCTGAACGCTTTGATGACCGTCTGAACCCCTATTTGCCGCTTGAAAATGACAAGCCGGTTGTCATTCCCGCGAATATGATGAAATAAAAAAACCAGAATGACCACAAATGTTGTCAGTTTTATACCTCCCCCGGTACTCCCTGGTGAGGCTCCGATAAACATTAAAGGGAGAAATGTAAAAATTCCCGGCTTTGACATCACCCCAATATCCATTGTGTTAAACCCGTCTGTGGTCGACGCGGAAATGGCCTGAAAAAAAGACGCATTGATTCTCCAGCCCAAAGCCGTTGACGGATCCCATTGTTCCGAAAACAAAATAATCAAGGCAGCCAATATAATGATCAGCGGCGTCGCAAGAAAAACAAGTTTTAAATGAAGACTGAATTTGTATTTTATTTTTTTGATTTTACAGGGAATCGCATGCAAAAAAATCTCAAAGAGAACAATAAAACCCACTGCACCTGCAATTGAAAGAGTATTTATAGTCATGTTTACCAAAAGATTATCGCGATAATCCATAAAACTGTTGGAATTCAGTGAGAAACCAGCGGTGCAAAATGCAGATACAGAATGAAAAATCCCTGAGTAAACAGCTTCTCCAAGGGGGAGTGTTCGTGAAAACTCGAATGCAAGCAGCATCGCACCCACTGCTTCACATACAAGTGTGAAGATTACAACAAAGGCGAAAAACCTGCCCAAAAAATGAATATTGGCACCTGAAATGGAATTGACGGCTATTTGTCCAAGCCTTAGGGATGTTTTATTGCCGGTTGAAAAAACAAATACGACAATAACTGTCATATACCCGATACCGCCAATCTGAAAAATGATCAGCAGGATAATCTGACCAAAAAAAGAATAATATGTTCCCGTGTCGACAACCACCAGGCCAGTTGTACTGATCCCGGAAGAAGCGGTAAAGAATGAATCAAGAATATTCTGGCTTTCACCCGTTGTGGTGGAAAACGGCAAGGATAACAGAAAAGCACCCAGGAAGGTAATAAGGAAGTAGCCGATGACAAGAAATCTGACCGGGTGGAGAAGCATGAATTGTGGACGCTTTCCGGGAAATCGCATTAAAAGAATATACCCAAAAGCCAGTACCGGCGCACAGCAATCGAGTTGTGAATAATTGTCGCAGCGTGGTGAAGAAATCGTGAGTAAATTGGTAATAGCCGTTAAGAGTGCGTGAAAAGGTTTTTCTATTCGTAATCAAGAAAAACCTTCCAAGTTTTTCCGCGTCCATCGAGCGAACACGGTGAGCGGGAGGTTTATATTTCTTCCCTCTGCGTGTCTTGCGCGGCTAATTCTTATCTTTTTCCTCCATATGAAACATTCTCCTCTCGAACATGTCTTGACAAACCAACCGGTATCCGCATCATGTATGAAACACCCGATAATCCGGAGGCACACATGGACAATACCCCCTTCCCGAAAGAAATTGTTGACAAGTTCATCAAAGAAAGCAACCTTCCAAATGTCGGCACCGCATCGATTCGGGAACTTCGAAAGCTCTCAACACAGATAGAGGAAGCAGCAGGAAAAAAGTTTATCAGAATGGAAATGGGTATTCCGGGCCTGCCTGCACCGGAAATCGGTATCAAGGCTGAAGTTCAGGCGCTTAAAAACGGAGTTGCCTCATTGTATCCGGCAATTGAAGGCATCCCCGAATTGCGGAAAGAAGCAGCCCGGTTTGTAAAAAACTTCATGGATATTGATCTCTCCCCGGAAAGTTTTTTTGCGACTGTAGGATCCATGCACGGGGCTTTCTCTGCCCTGATGGTTGCCGGCCGCATGGACAAAACGCGGGATACTGTTCTTTTTATTGATCCCGGTTTCCCGGTGCACAAACAGCTGGTAAAAATGATCGGGGTAAAGTACACCGGATTTGATGTATACAACCACCGGGGCGATGCATTAAAAGTAAAACTTGAGTCATATCTCAAAAAAGGCAACATCTCGTGCGTCCTGTACTCCAATCCGAATAACCCGTCCTGGATCTGTTTCACAGAGCTGGAGCTGAAAATAATCGCCGAGCTTGCAGACGCATACAATGTCCTGGTCATGGAAGACCTCGCCTATTTTGCCATGGATTTCCGCAAGGACCTGGGAACGCCGGGTAAGCCGCCCTTTCAGGCAACCGTCGCCCGCTATACCGACAATTACATTCTGTTCATTTCCAGCTCAAAAGCATTCAGCTATGCAGGCCAGCGCGTCGGAATACTGGTTATCCCGCCGAATATCTATACCATGGAAAAACCCGACCTTACCCGCTATTACAGCTCTGCTGTCTTCGGCCATTCGGTCATTTTCAACACACTCTATGCAACGACTGCCGGGGTGAGCCATTCGGCCCAACACGGGCTGGCCGCCCTGCTGAAAGCCGCTAATGACGGCGAGTATCATTTTCTGGAGATTGTCGGGGAATACGGCAACCGCGCCCGTATCATGAAAAAATTGTTTCAGGAAAACGGTTTTCTGCTTGTCTATGACAAAGACGGCGATGATCCAATTGCGGACGGGTTTTACTTTACCATACGTTACCCAGGCCTTTCGGGCGCGCAGCTGGTGCAGGAATTTTTGTATTACGGGATCAGTGCGATCGCACTTTCAACGACGGGGAGTGATCAGGAGGGGATTCGGGCATGCGTCTCGTTTGTTTTGCCCGAACAGTTCAACGAGCTTGAAAAAAGGCTCAAACTGTTTCATTGCAATCATCAATAAAAAAACTCCGGCATGGGCCTTTTCCCGTCTGCCGGAGCAAGAAAAGAATGGGGAAATTAAAAAATCTCGACAATTATAGTGATATTTTTTAATTTCCCTGGGAGTATTATTCTTTTCTATAAAATATTTTAAGGAAAAGAATAAACATCCAGGCAACTTTTTATAAATCAGCTGCTGAATTTCACCAATTAGATCCCGATCCCTGCGAAAAGAGCCACCTGGAAATCAGCAACATCGATTGGCTGGAACTGCGTTACCGGAGGAACATCATTATAGATTCTCCACATCACTTTGGCACCGACATGAAACCGGTCAAGCCGTACTGCCAGGCCGCCGCCGATTTGAACAAAAATCGATAATGCTTCGAGGTCTCCACCATCGGCGTACTCGCCGTCCTCTGTATATTCCGGCAGATCGACACTCCCTGCACAGCCCAAACCGCCCTCAACAAACGGGTCAAGAAATGACTGTTCAAAGAAATGGTACCGTAAATCAAGAGTTCCAATCCAGGACAGATTCCATTCATAATCCACTCCGGGGTAGATACTGGTGGTTTTTGAAAACCGCGCCAACGCTGTTGTGCCAAGACCGATATGGCCAATGAGCACTTCTGCATAAAATCCGGGAAGAATGTGTTCGTTAAATTCAACCTGGAATTCATGATGGTCATTAAAAAGGATTTCACTCATTTCTGAACCGGCGACAATACCAAGCCGAACGGCGTCCTGGTCATGGCCAGTCTCTTTTTGTGTTTTCTCTACGGTCACTTCAACCTGATCAGATGGGTCATCCACCTCGATGACAATTTCAGCGTCATGGGCAAAAACCTGTGATGCGATCATGCATGCAAACACGACCGCGATAGTAATAATTTTGTATCTCATATTCACCTCCATGCAACATAAGAAATTCATTCTGAATCCCTTTGACATTTTTCTGTTTTACGAAGATGAAACACACGCGGAAAGAAAAGTTGTCACCTGTTTTTTTTATCAGCTATTGAAAACTTACTCGAGCAGATAGCCTTCACCGCGAACATGATGAATGGTAATTTCCTGATCAGCAAAAACGGTTTTCAGTTTTTTTCGGAGTGACGAAACATGAACATCGACAACACGGCTTGGTTTATTGGGGAGAGTATTCCAGATTGTATAATACAGAACATCACGATGCACCACATTGCCGGCTGATTTTAACAGTGCTTTCAGTATATTCATTTCGCTTTTTGATAAAACAACACTGCCGGCTTGAGCAGATGCCCGAATACCTTCAAGAGTAATCTCTTTTCCATGGAGGTAATACACACTGGACTGAGAAAACAGTTTCAAAAGACGCAGCTCTGCCTCTGGGCACTCCCACGGCTCTTTCAGATAATCCGCACACCCGCGGCTGAAGGCCTCATTCAAAAAAAAATGGCTTCCATATGCCATAAATGGAAGCCACGTTGAAGGTCTGCTTTTTGTTTCCAGGAGAGACTGGATCAGCTGCACGGGAACAATATAACAGTCCGTTTCGCTTTCCTGTATTGCCTCTCTACTGCAATGCATCGCAATGTGTTCCGATGCATTAAAATATGCTGTTACTTTCTGAGCCAAAAACTCATCGGTATAAATGAAATTGCAGAGAATCGTTTTCCGATCAGGCCTCGGTTTTATCTTCAAGCTGCATTTTCGCCTTTAATTCTTCAAGCATTGCATCGGTGGAGGTATCACCTGCTTCGAGTGCCTTGAACTGCGCTTCCAGGTCTGAATCCGCGGTAAAATCTGCAAGTTCAGCCATCGCATCAGCTTCTGCTTCATTTTTTTCAATCTTGGCTTCCATGCGGTCGAATACTTCAAATGCACTGGTATCTGAAAGATTCCCCATGGTTTTCTGTATCTGTTTTTGGGCTTCTGCACGTTTCGACCGGGCAATAAGCAGATTTTTTTTCCTGCCGACTTCCTCAATTTTCTGCTGGAGCTGGCGCAGGGAACTTTTCAGCTTTTCAACAGCACCATGCTGCCCTTCCCACTGCTCCTTGTACTGTGCTGCCAAATTCGCATATTCCTGTTTCCGGAGTAATGCCTCTCTTGCCAGATCGTCCTTGCCTGCCTTCACTGCGAGCATTGCCTTTTTCTCCCAGTCCTGGGCCTGGGTGAGATGTTCTTTCATCTGGCGTTCAACACGTTTCTCATCTGCAATTGCAGATGCAACACTCTTTTTTGCCTCAATCAACTGCTCGTTCATTTCAATCGTCATCTGATTGAGCATCTTCTCGGGATTTTCAGCCTTGCTGATAAGGTCATTTATGTTTGCTTTGAGCACATCTGACATTCGTTTAAAAATACCCATATTATCCTCCTGTTTCGGCTACTTTCTAAATTGTTCTAAAGTCTGATAATGGGAAGCAAGTGCAAACCCGATGGAATCTATTGATGCCTGGAACTCTTCCAGGTCCATGGTCGCGGCCTCTAAAGAATCGACGATGATCGCATTGGCCCCTTCTATGGCATATGCTCCATGAACCATTTCTGTTGCATTCAGTGTGAGCAGTGTTTCAAAATATTTTTCACGGTTGGCTTTCGGTATTTCCATGACCTTGACCCGAAGCAGAATGACAGGGTCAGCGACCATGACAATAATATTTTCCAATCCCTTTGCATGATCCCGGATCGCCCAGGCATTTTCTGAAACTTCCTCATAGTTCAGGGACAGCTTCATCAAATACCCTTCAAGTTTTTCTTTAATATCCATTCAGCCCTCCTCAAAAAAAATTTTTTAGATAGAAATGAAATAATTACCCGAGAAATACCTGGCCGGAATCATCAATGACAAGGATCGTTTTGCATTCCGAACACCGGAATCTGCCGGCCCTGGTTGCCTTCAGCTTTTTTGAACAAATGGGACATTTGAAGATCTTCGGGAATATTGTTCCGGTGCTGCCTTCGCTTGTCTGGGTGAAGAATGCTACTGCGTCTTCCAGCGTTTCCTTGATATTGAAAAACTGGGAAAACCCCAGCAACTGGAACACTTCATATACCTTGGGCTGAATCTCCAGAAGAACAAGGTCTCCGCCACGTGGTTTTACTGCTTTCAAAAAGGCGGTAAAAGATCCGATACCGGTACTTGATACATAGTTTAATCCGCCGCAATGAAAGATGAGCCGAATGAAGTTTTTTTCAATAGCTTTGGAGACACGCTTTTGAAATAGATTTGAATTATAAGTATCAATATATCCGCTCAAATACAGGACAATACAGCCGTCAACATTATCAATTTTCTGAAGCCTTATTTTCAGGCTCTCATCTTTTTCATCATCAAATCCGGGGATAATATCGTTATTATTCATAGACTCATTCCTCTTAAGAACCGAATTTTAGCAAATATGCCTAATTCCTCTACTGTTCGTATATTATTATATTGTCATTTCAGCATTTGTCAAATATATTATGAAAAAAATATACTGTTATATGAAAGGAAATGAAAGGGGAAAATTCTGAAAACACGATATTTTTCCCCTGGTTCGGGCAGGACGGCATGAAAACTGACAAATTGACTCTCCTCACGCGGTTCCGCATTGTGCTTGTGCATCCCAAAAACCCCAGAAATATCGGCTCTGTCTGCCGGGCAATGAAGACAATGGGGATCACCAATCTTGCCATCGTCACCAGCGAACCATTCGATGAAACCGATGCTGCGGTATCAGCGGTACACGCCGAAGAACTGCTGAGCACCGCCCTCCGTGTTAACACTCTTGAAAAAGCGCTTACGGATACTGTCTATTCTGCAGGCATTACCCGCAGAAGGGGAAAGTTTAGAAAATACTATTCCCTCCTCCCCGAAGAATTTGCCAAAAAGGCTTTTACCTTTAAAAATGGTATCATTGCCCTGGTATTCGGGACAGAAGAAGGAGGACTCACCGATGAAGAACTCGCATGCTGCCACACCGCGGTACACATCCCGTCCTCACCGCTCTTCCCATCCCTGAACCTGTTACACGCTGTACAGGTTCTCTGCTATACCCTCTTCCGACACGCATACCAAAAGCACATTCATGAATATACTCCGGTCATGCAGAAAGACCTTGATGTCATGATTCAGCATATCATTGATTATCTTGCTCCGCTCGATTTTTACAAAAACCATGAACCTGAACGGCTTTCCCGGCTGCTGAACGATGTATTCGGCCGGTCTCAGCTTTCAAAAGGAGAATCATCAAGAATTCTGTCTCTGTTCAGAAAAATCAATGGAGTCTTTCACAAAAAAACCAGCGGTCGGAAAAAACCGGGAAATGAAAAATATTGACAGGGATAATTAATCCTGCTACGGTTACATATAAGGAGCGAGAGCAACCCCTTTTCAAATATTCTCCCGGGCGATTAACTAAAGCGGGATGAGTAGGCGCCAAGCACCCCGTATATTGTGTTATTTTTGGGCGATTAACTAAAGCGGGATGAGTA
>JAFGJO010000041.1 GCA_016929065.1 Spirochaetales bacterium
GGATTATGTGAGTTTATCCGGAGTTATGTTCCAAAATGGAATCTTGGAACATAACTCCACGTTAGATTGAAGAAAACTGATAACTCAAGTTATCAGTTTTCGAATTATTTGAGTAGGGATCATCAGGTTTAATCCGGAGTTCTGCGCCAAAACTTTGTTTTGGCGCAGAACGTCCAGACACATATTATAGATGAACAATAATTTATCATCGTACGAATGAAGGAGAAAGTATGAAAATATCTCACAGAACAGTGCCTGGAATCCTCTTTCTGCTGTTCGCAGGCGGTATGGGATTCTCCCAGGCGACTATAGATTTGGATGAAGACGACTTTTTTGGTTCCACAGAAGTGGAAGCAGCAGAAGGCCAGGCGGATGTCGAAAATATTGAGGATGAAATTGACAGAGAAATGGTGGGACTGTCGGGAAATCTGGAAGCTTCATCCTCCTATACCATGACGCGCGATTTTTTTTACGGGAACGAGGACTGGGACGCGAATACCCTCTCGCACATGGTCATAGGCGACTTTTTGATTGATATCAGGCTCAAGAAAAACTTTCGTGCCTTCATGGACATCAATATCGGGTATTTGACAAACGGACAGCCGATTGTACACAATTTCACGGTGATCAATTCAACCGGTATTCCGGTTTATGATTACTCACTTCCGGGTCCATCGCCGACCCTAACGATTCTTCCGGGAACACTTATCATGGTAACCGAAGACGCTACGACGCTGATTGGAATAAAAGAAATATTTGTCGATTTCAATATTGCCAATGCGGTGTATTTCCGCGCCGGCAAGCAGGTGCTGCAATGGGGGCGCGGGTATTTGTGGAACCCCACAGATCTCATCAATATCGACCGGAAAAGTTTTTCCAACATGAGCGCACTCCGCGAGGGCATTTTTGGTCTGAAAACTGATGTCGTTTTTGCCCGTGAGTTTCACTTGTACACCTTCCTTGATTTAAACGGAGTTGAAGATTTGGATGATATTGCTTTTTCGGCACGCGCAGAGTTTTTGGCAGGCACGGTTGAGTTCGGCATATCCTCCTGGCTGAAATACAATAAAATACCGGTATACGGTGCGGATATTTCTTTGCCGATTTTCTGGGATATCAGCATGACGGCAGAGGCAAGTTTGTCCTGGGGACACAATACGGGGAAAATGCGTACAGACGGCTCGACGTATGTGATGCGGGACGAGCTGGTCCCCCGGGTTGCAGTAGGCCTTTCCCGGACATTTGATTTCATGGATGTCGATGACCGTATCATGGTCAATGCAGAATTTTATTACAATCATGCCGGCTATGACGACAACATGTTCGAATCATTGAGTCTGGCAGATCTCGCTGTTTTCTATACGGATTACTATGAATCAGGCAATTATGGAAAATATTATGGTGCCTTGTTTGTCACAATAAACGAGTTTTTTCGAAAGGATATGACATTGTCTGTTTCCGGTATGGGGAATTTCAGCGACCTGTCTTTTATTGCCATGGCGAGCCTCTCGATTGTACCGGTGAACAATTTTACATTGACGTTTACCGCAACATCGTACCTGGGACCCGACAACCGCGAATTTTCAATTTCAGTTAATCCCGAGTCGTATGCTCTGGGAAACAATATGCTGTCCTTGAGTGTCGGCGCGAAGGTTGTTTTTTAGATTTACCTGTTTATTGTTTTTCAGTAATTCCTCCAGGAAGGCATTGGGGCAAAAAATATTTTGCTTTTTACTCACTACAGAAAAGAATTGCAGAACCTCGTACAAGAAGGGGATGAATGTTCTTTATGCAACACAGTTGTTGCTTATGATATCTTTTTTTAGAAGAGTTATCACGATGTTGAATAATGAAAAAAAAGCATTGACGGCCGCATACTCAGCATGATGCCGCGTCATCCAGCGGTATCATGCTGTTAGTAGGCCAGGATGTTCTTTATGCAACATCGTGATAAATAAAAATACATTAAACATATGAAAAAAAGGGCTTCTCAAAAGAGAAGCCCTTTTTTTAATTGCTCACCTCACTGATGAGCGTATCCTCATATTTGGAGCCCGGATATACCGACAGTATTTTTATTGCAATAAACGTATAATTCTGCTTTCCCCGGGGAATTTTCACCATCGGCAGGGGCAGACTCTGATAATTGTTTTTATCGTCAAGCGTTATTCTGGTTTGGGCAAGCACGGTAATATTTTTATAGATTTCACCGGTTTGCGTGATCTCTTTTTCATTTGACACCATGACCGACACCAGGACATCCTGCGGCCTGGAATTTCTAAGGTACGCGGCATTTGATTTTCCATACCCGCCCCATATCTTGACCGGTTTTTCCACGTTCACTTTCACGACAAGCGTTTCACCGATTCCGTCTCCCTCTGCGTCTTCGCACCATGCTGTTTTTGCATCGCCGTCCTGGGCGCGCTGCGGGGAATACATGCATGACCATTGATCAACTGCCATTTCATATTCACGAAGATCCTCATTCATTTTATCGGTTTTTACCGGCTTTTCCCCTTCGGCAGAAAGAAACGAAGTAGACCAGCTGTTGAATGAGCCTGTACCGGAAGTATCAAACTGATCGATAACAGATCCCACTTTCAGGTCTGACAGTGATGAATTGAATTCATCCGGATTCCTGCCATGCCCTTCATATGCCTGGCCAAAGATAAAAGCGGGTGCAAGCCAGCATACCATTAATATTGTTGGAACAAAATATTTCATAAAGACTCCTTGCCGTACAGGTAAAAAGTATACTGTCATATTTAAAAAATCACAATAAATCAGACCTGAAAAAAATATTGCAGGAATATTAGAAAACGATCAAATGAAGCGATCAGAAGTTTATTCCTGTTTTTTTTCGGTTTGTTTCCCGGATTTTTTTACGGCGGAAATAATACCGTAAATGATCAGCGCTCCGAGACTGCCCAGTACTGCAAGTCCCGCAATACTGGCGAGGAAAATCGCAATGAGAATCATGGTGAATCCCGGCTCCTAAAAATGTGCGTCAAACCCTATAACGAACGGCATCCAGCTGTCACCGGTCACCAGTGTTTTTGACAATGGGAACGCGGTATAGAACGTAAGGCTTGTGTACCCGATCAGGTTGATGAATACACCTGCTCCGGCAGAAAACAAAAACCCGCTGTCCTGATAATACATAAAATCATAATATCCGCTATCAAAGAAGACAATAATGCCGGGAGTATTGGCTCCGAGCCCGAACAAATCAAACTGCATGATATTCAGCCGGAACTCGAGGTTCAGGACTGCTTTGAATTGCCCGTCAAACCGGGCGTCCTCGTAGCCTCGGACTGCGTTGCCAAGTCCCCAGCGCGGGCTTCGCCCACCGAGTGTCTGCTGGATATTTGCAGGCAGGACATTGCCTGCGCAGTAATCCAATGCAAGAAATGCTCCGAAATATCCGGAAAGCAGATTCAATTTTTCTTCGGGCGCGATATCGAACAGTTTAAGGAATCCTTTGGAAGAGAAGTTCACCCGTATAAAATCAGCGCGTCCGACAAGGTTGTTCATGAGGAACTCCGGGCCCCATTCGCCGGAAACTTCAGCGTATATACCCGTTTTTGTGCCATGCGGGTCGCGGGCGTCGAGGTCGTTAAAGCTGAAACCGAAAAGGAGGGAATTCTGAAAAAGGCCTGAGGTTTCTTCGAGGGTACTGTCAAAGAAAAGCTGGTTGAGATCGGTATTTTCAATCGGAAAATCATACCGTATCTTGTAGAAGAGAAAGGCCTCAAGGAGATTGCGTTTCAAGCGGTTGTTAAAGACAATTCCCTGGGCAATTCCCAGGTCAAACCGCGCGTTGATGCGGTCATAGTACGGGTCAATAGCAGGCTCATATCCCGGAAAGGTCCCGTCATACTGCTCATCGTTCAGGTCTCTGAAAAAGGTGACCCACTCGTAGCCGCCGCCGACGATTCCCCATAAAATGGTATCAGGGCTGCCGCTGTTCGGGTCTGAAATTATATAGCCAAGCCCCACGTCGGCGCCGAGAAGGCGTAATCCAAAGTTCAATAATAACGGATCCCGGTTTTCGGATAGTTCCTGGGCAAAAACAGCAGCGGTACACAGACAAAAGGCAAGTAGTGCGATTAAAAATATTTTCATAATGCTCTCCCCTGTTAAATGATGGTGAAAAAACCGAGTATGTCAATAAGAAAAACATGCAAAAAGGCGTTATACTGTACATTCCGGCTGCTTGACAGCATTCCAAAAGTATCTGTATCTTGGGATAGGTTTTTATGAAACACAATTGGCAGTATATTTCTTTTCTCATTGTTGTGATGTTTTTGCTGGTGTCATGCCCGTCAGGCGGATCAATCAACATTAACCGGGAAGCCGGTTTTGCGGAACAAAAAATACTCGTTGAACGATATTTTTCGGGCACAAAAGAAAAAGACGAAGAAACAAAAAGCAAAAAAATTGTACTCAACGCTGCGGAATTGGGGTTTGATCCCCTCGACAGTACTGTTATTTTGCAGAAATGCTTTGACTCTGATGCGGATGTTGTTATGGTGCCACGAATGGAATCGCCGTGGATCACCCTGCCGCTGCGTATTTCTCGTCCAATGACCGTGATCTTTGAAGAAGGATCGATACTTGAAGCAAAGAGGGGTGAGTATCACAATGGCGGAGATTCCCTGTTGACGATCAGCAATACATCTGATGTTTCTTTATATGGATATGGTGCCCGGTTTCGCATGTTCAAGGAGGATTACCGCGAGCCTCCCTATAAAAAAGCGGAATGGCGAATGACAATTGCAGTCCGCGGTTCGGAAAATATTTTAATTGCCGGCCTCCAGGCGGAAAACAGCGGGGGGGACGGAATTTATCTTGGACGCGGCCAGGATGACAAAACAAATATAAACATTCATATCAAGGATGTCGTGCTGAAAAACCATTACCGTCAGGGAATCAGTATTATTACCGTAGATGGACTTGTCATAGAGAATTCATTCATTGAGGATACCGAGGGGACACCCCCTTCCGCTGGTATTGATTTTGAACCAAACAATCCGGATGAGATCATCCGGCGTGTACTGGTAAAAAACTGTGTTATACGAGGAAATTACGGAGCGGGAATTCAGGGGTATTTCAAGAATTCCAATAAAGGATCTGAACCCTTTGACATTACTGTTGAAAACTGCACGGTGCGCGACAACCTGCTCCCGGTTTTTTTCCTGGGTTTTGAGCAAGGTGCACGGGGGAAACTGGTATTGACCAATAATGACCTCTTTGGTTTTTCCCTGATCCCCCAGATTCCTGAACAATTGGAAATAATAAAAAAATAACTGATTTATCACCCGGCTGGTTTTCGGGAAAAAAAATGGACGCGGATGTGTTTTAGGGATACATTTTATTATATTTGTGCGGGGGAATAATGGACACCATCGGTCAGTTTTTACTGGTATGTATATTTTTTGCTTTGTTTATTTCTGTCGGGTTCACAGACGAACGCGAAGTGCTGGCATTTATTACCGGGTACAATCCTGTCCGGACAGTAGCAAAACCTGCACACGCAGAAACATTTCACCTCCAGTCGAATGAGCTGAAAATTATCGGCGCAGCACTTGTCCGGGTGTATCAGCTCTATATTTCTCCGCAAGACATCCCCTCCTGTCCCTTTAATCCGACAGACAGTGAGTATGCCCGCCAGGCTGTTTCGAAATACGGCCTGATTGCCGGAATTCTCATGGCATCTGACCGGTACCAGCGGTGCAATGGTTTTGGTGCATGGTACTATCCTCGGGATCCGGAAACCGGCCGGCTCATTGATCCGGTGGAGAACAATCATCCATGAGCGTCCATCGCCTTTTCTGCCTGATTCTGTTTTTGGCAATTGTTTTTTCTTCACAGGGATTTGCCGAAACCGGCTATAATGATCCCGCCATGATCCTTTCCTTTGCCGACTGGCTGTACTCTGAAAAAGAATTTGAACGCGCTGCCGGAGAGTATTACCGGTATTATTTTGTCGCACCGGAATCACAAAAAGACGGTGTGCTGTCAAAAATCGGTTTCTGTTATGAGGGAGCGGGGGACTTTGCTGCTGCAAAAAAAGTCTATGAAACCTTTCTTGCGGAATATCCGGAGAGTAAAGAGTTTGAGGATGTGTATTACCGGCTTTCGTATTGTCTTTTCAGGCTTGGTGAACATGACGCAACAGCAGTGCGGCTGGCGGAAGTGCTCGCGGCCGGGGCTGCACAGCCTGCACGGCTGCTGCTTTTAACCGGTGTGAACCAGCTCGCATTGGAACAATGGGATGCAGCACAGCTTACATTTCAGGCGTATTGTGAAACCCCTGATGCACCGCAGAAAGAAACAGCAGAGCGATTGTCACAGTTTGCAATTTCTGCAAAAAATATTCCGGAGAAAAGCCCGGTGCTTGCCGGAATTCTGTCGGCAATATTTCCGGGGCTTGGAAAGTTTTATGCCGAGCGCAACGAGGATGCAATCGCATCGATTATTCTGGTAAGCCTTTTTGGCGGGCTTGCCGCCTACAGTTTCTATACAGACGGTGTTGAATCATTTTCGGGCTGGACATTTGCTTCTCTTGCGGGAATATTTTACCTGGGCGACATTTGGGGATCGGCGGTTGCAGCAGCAGACTATAATGACCATCAAAAGCGGCTGCTGAAAGAGAGTGTGGATGAGACAATATCCGAATTCCTGCCGTGAGTTTCTGTTGATTTTGGTTTTGATTGTTTTGTGTATGTCCGGCATATACGCTGATCCGGCAATTGATCTGGGTGACCGGTATTTTGCATCAGGAATGTACAGGGAAGCAATCACGGAATATTACCGCTTCATTTATTTTAACCCAAAAGACCTTCTGCGAAGCACTGTATATGAAAAGATTGGCAGGGCAGCTTTTTTTGATAACGACTGGCCCGGATGTTCACGGAATATGAACAGGGCGGTTTTGTCGGCTGCGACACCAGAAGAAAAAGATGCCAGGGAGCTTGTGTTTGCAGAGCTCGCCCTTGCCGCAGGACAATACAGTACGGCAAAAGAGCAGTTGAAGAACATTCTTGCAGAAAGCAGGGATGAAAAATCGCTCCTGCGGAGTGCGTTTTTAATGGGTGTGTCATCGGTTTATACTTTTGACTGGAATACTGCATACCTCATGTTTGAAGAATATTTCAAGAAAACAAGCACCTTTTCATCCAGAACCGAGGGCAGGGTCCTCGCGCTTCTCAAGTTTGGAAAAAATGCGTATTACCGGGACCGAAATGTCGCAGAAATACTGTCCAATATTATTCCCGGAGCGGGACAGATGTATGCAGGTGATTTTTTTGAAGGGCTCAATTCATTGGCGGTCACCGGGCTTTGCGGAACCCTGATGATCTATTCTCTGGTCACCTACCGGTTTCAGGATGCCGCAATTACATTTCTTTTTCTTTTTCAGCGGTTTTATGTCGGCAGCAGCTTTCATGCGGCCAGGATAGCAGTGGAAAAGAACAGGGAAAAAAGAACGATGATCGCTTCGGGGATCATGGAATTGCTGCTGCAGGATGCTGGAGTGCAGTAACAAAGGGACACAAATAAAGGGGGCAAAGATCAGTGGAGAAGATGATTTCTTTGCGCTATCATTTCATGACAATTTTTTGTTTATATATAGAGAAAATTATATAAATAATTCATGAATTTCACTTTTTTTTCATTTTTATCGGCCGATATTATAGACAAATATGTTTGTTTTTTCGTATTAATAGTAAAAAAGGATAAACGAAGCGGATTTTGATTTTTGCTTTATTACGGAGAGCACGAAATTTAAAAAGATTGGTGAATTTATGAAGATTCGACCGTTTAAAAAGAAACCACTGCCGTTAGTGACCGAAGGAGATTTGTGTCTTTTTTTTGTGGGTGTCGGGAGTGCCTTTTCGAAAATACATAACCAGACAAACCTTTTAGTGACAAAAGGAGATGAGCATGTGCTTGTCGACTGCGGGATAAAATGTCCGCAGGCATTATGGGAACTTGGGTGCCCGATCACCGATATCAAAAAACTGCTCATCACTCACTCGCACGCTGACCATATCGGCGGACTTGAAGAAGTTGCACTGATGGGAAGGTATCTTTCCCACCGCCGGCCGACAATGATTATTTCCAAAGAGTATGAAAAAATGCTCTGGGATAATTCATTGAAAGGAGGCTGCGGATATAATGAAGAAGGCAAGCTCGCATTTGACAAGTTTTTCAAGACAATCCGTCCCGAAAAGGTCGCGGATGCCGAACGGGAATTGTCTGAAGTGACAGTTGGCGATTTAAACCTGCGCATTTTCAGAACAAAGCATATCCCCGACAGTTCTTTAACCTGGGAAGCTTCTGCCTACAGTGTCGGTGTGATTATCGATAAAAGAATTCTGTTTACCAGTGACACCCGCTTTGATCCGGAATTTTTCATCAGTCTTGATATGGAATACCAGTTTGAGACCATCTTTCATGATTGCCAGTTTTTCAAGGGCGGGGTGCATGCATCACTTGAAGAGATTGCCGGATACCCGCTGGAGCTTCGAAAAAAAATGTATCTGACCCATTACGGCGACAATTTCAAGGACTTCAAGGTAAAAGTAAAGAAACTCGGTTTTGCGGGCCTCGCAGAGCAGCATGTATTCTATTGTTATGATGAAAAATAGATTTTATTTTGGCAGTTGGACATTTTTTTTCAAATATTCAATAACCTGATTTGTCAGATTCTCCTTGCCGAATGCCAGCCCGTTATAAATAAGCCACAAATACGGATCAGCGTCATACCATCTTTTTTGATACAGATCCAGCCGGTAGTTTGCAATAAAATCTTCAATTAAATTCGGATTTGCATTGTTAATGAGCGAGAGCACTCCCTGCACTATTTTGACACGTTTCTCGGTTTGAATGGTTTTCAGGACATCAAGATATTGGGCGAGTTCACTTTTTTCATCATACCACCGACGCTGTTCCATGAGACTACAATAAAGCATAGTAAATTTTGATTTGATTGCAAGGATATTCAGCAATAATTCAAGCGCGTCGATGTTGATTTTTTTCTGAGTGATCAGTATATTCTTCTGATACATAGTATCACGGGAAAATCATCAAAGAAATATTTCTCACAAAGGTAAAGAGACCACAGAGGTGAACATAAGGTGCTTTTGAGGCATGATGGCAGTAAACGAGATGCCAAAATGGACAGGCGGATAAGAAGAAAAGACGGCCACAGAATGCAACGATTCTACAGATTAAGAAATTATCCGGGTAATCTGTGAAATCTGTGGTGAATTTTTCCCTGCGTTCATCAGCAGTTAAATATTTTTCAGGATAAAGGAAGTAACATGAAAAAGCATATTGCAGTTCTTGAGGGTGACGGGATCGGCCCGGAAATAATGGCCGAGGCCTTGAAGGTTCTTGAGGTTGTCACCAGAAAATACAATCACGATATTACGACCGAAAAAGCGCCCTTTGGCGCCTCGGCTTATTTTGAATTCGGTGCTTCCTTTCCTGAAAAGACCAAGGAAATTTGTGATAACGCTGATGCCATCATGAAAGGCCCTGTCGGCCTTGCGGTGGAGGACATGAAAAAAATACCCCTGGAAGAACGTCCCGAGAAAGCTGCGATTCTGCCGCTGCGTGCGCGGTACAACACCTATGCAAATTACCGTCCCGTGATTCTGCCCAAAGAGCTTGCAGATTTTTCTCCGCTGCGGCCGGAAATCATTGGTGAAGGGCTTGATATTCTGATGATTCGTGAACTGGTCGGAGGTATTTATTTTGGCGACAAGGTGGAGGGGGTGCATACCGATGACACGTACTCGCATGACAATTGCGCGTACAGCAGGGCAGAGGTTGAGCAGATTGCCCGCATCGCGTTCAAGGAAGCGATGCTGCACCGCAAACACCTGGTGAATGTGCACAAAGCAAATGTGCTGGCCACGTCCCGGTTCTGGAACAGTATCGTCGACGAGGTACACAAGGAATTCCCCGAAGTGACGCTCGATTCGGTCCTGGTGGATAACGCGGCGTATCAGCTGGTAAAAAATCCGACCCAGTTCAACGGGGTGATGCTTCTTGAAAACATGCAGGGAGATATCATTACCGACCAGGCGGGAGGGGTGCTTGGGTCACTGGGATTAATGCCGTCGGCATGTGTCGGGAAAGACAAAGGGTATGTTGAACCCGCGCATGGTTCCGCTCCGGATATTGCCGGGAAAAATATTGCCAATCCCTATTCGATGATCGGCAGTGTCGCGCTCATGTTCGACAAACTCTTCGGCTGCAAAAAAGAAGCAAACAGTATCTGGGCTGCTCTTTTTAATGTGTTTGCGAAGGGATTTCGGACACAGGAGCTTGCAGGAAAATCCACTCCAAAGGAAAAGATTTTATCGACAACCGCGTTCGGTGATATGGTCGTTGAGTATATTGAGCAGAATTAAACGAATTAAAATCAATATTATTTCGTTTTCAGGTGATCAGCCGCTGCAGTAAACCTGATCACTGGATCACTGCTTGATTTTGTATACTCTGTTGTTATAGAGTACACTGCTTCATGTTTTTCATTACATGCATACTCAAGTATAATCATTTTGATGCGCTTGTTGTTTTCATCTATCCGTATCGGAATAATCTCTCACCCCCGGGAATAGCCGTTTTTTTCAATAAACCTTTATTTCTCTTGCCTTCTTTTCGTGACATTATAGTTTTTTATCAGTATACTATTGCCATGGGTTATTATCTTGTTCTTGTATTTATCATGCTGCTGGTTGCCTGGTCCTTTGTTACTTTTATGAAAAGTTTCGGCAAGCCGGCGAAGCAGCGTTCCTCCCAAAACAGTCTTGAGGTGGTTCAATGCCCTCAATGCAGTACCTATCTCCCGGATATTATCAGCGCCAAAACACTGATTGAGTGGTTGTTTCAGCAGCGAACCTGTCCCCACTGTAAATGTATCATGGACAAAGAGGGTAATTTTATCAAATAACCGTAATCACGGCAAAATTCCGACAAATTTCACCGATATTATGGTCAAGCGGGAAATTATACGATATAATTTTCTTGAGGCATTCATAAAACCCAGGGTGAAAATTTCATTTTTTATAATGTCTTCAATAGTAAAATACTCATAGAAGGACATTGGAGACGAGATTAATTTTCTGCCAGTATGTCCGGATTTTGATATAAAAACGGGAGAGATCCATGAAAAGAAATCACCTTCCTTCCAGCCTGATTTTATTTTTTTGTCTGTTTGTCTTCGCTGCCGGGACTGCATTCGCAGCAGGAAGCGGGAACGCAGCACTCGACAAGACCGAGTTTGCACTGTCAGATATTCATGAAACACATCTCAACGTGACTGAACGTGGCCGTTACAGTGTGCAGGTGAAAAGTGCCACTGGTACCCGGATTGAGCTGGTAGACCGGATGGCAGGAAGTCTTGTCGCTGACGGGACAACAGGAAAAAAGGACGGACGGCTGGACATTATCCTGGAAGAAGGTGAATACAAGATTCTGCTGTTTCCGGATCTCGACAGCGGTGCATCGGCAAAACTTTCGGTTCACTCATTCACGGAAGAACATCCGGGTGTCAAAGTCGAAGATTTGCCGGTCCTCTATGACGGTGATTACATTGAAACCACACTGAATGATCTATCCACCCGTTCCTTCTGGCTGTATTTTGAAAAAAAAGATGAGCTCCGGCTTGAAATCCTGGGACGTGCCCTGAAGGAATGCAGTATCTGGCAAAACGGCCAATGGCTGATGTCGTTGAAGCCGGAGATGAGTGTGTATGAAACCGCGGCCGGAAAACCGATGCAGTATGCAGAGTACGCCCGCACCTTTGAACCGGGCCACTACCTTTTGGTGCTTTCCGGCGGCGAGCCGACACCCTGGCCGAATGAATCAAAAGAGTATCCATTATATATCCGGCGCGGATTTCAGTACCTGGGTGAAGCGGGAATCAGAAAAGTAAAGGTTTCTCCATTTGGCAGGGACAGTTTTCTGGTTTCTTCAGCATCCAATTATTTTGAGTGTATTCGCAAGGATTTTCAGGACACGCGGATGAGCACCAGCCGGTTTCAAAGCGGATACTCACGGCATACCCGATCGCACACCGCGGTCATTAACAAGGATTCAAAGAGCCCGTTTTGTGCGTTCTCGGGAAGTAATTACGGTACGCAGCAGATTCTTACCCTTGAGGCAAAACCAGGTGACGAACTTGAAGTTCGATTTTTCAAATCAATCTACGGCACCGAGTCGTTTTATTTTGAGCGGTCAAAAGATGAAAAGATGTATTTTCTGGCAGGGCTTCCGTCGATCGAAGCGGAAAACACCCTGGATTTGACGCCCATCCTTCTCGATACATATGACAGTAAAATAGACAAGATGAAAGACATGGCCTTTCATGTAAGCGGCCGCAGTCCGCTGGTAAGAGAAGTAAATCTGTTCGGTTATAATTATATTTATCTGTATATAGAGGAACCGGGGACCTACAAGCTCGCCGAAACAAAAGAAGGCGGCGCGCATGGTGAATACCGGCTCCGCAGGGTCGATGAAATCCTGTTTCGCAATACTTCCACCCCCTACCAAAAGGCTGACGCCGAGTTCAAGGTGGTTGAAGGATTTTATCGCCTCGAAGTACGTCCTGTTGATGCGGGAATACTCCACTTTGCCTTCTACAAAGACTGGTCGCAGAACCCGGAAAACCTGCTTTCAAAGGACGCGCCGAAACCAATATCCTCATTTGCCTGGCCGAGTGTTGCAATTGCAAAGAACGAAGGAAGCACAAAGCGGCTGTATGTCAATACACGTCACGAAACACAGCTCGGCCTGATTATGCGGGAACTGCCAATCAACCCGGCCGAACCGGTATCGTTTTATCTGCAGGCAAATGAAGAAGTGTCATTTCCGCTGATCATCAAAAATGAATCGTATTTGTATATTGACGGCACCGGATTAACGGTTACGCTTTCCGGCAAAAAAATACAATCCGGCTCTCCCCTGAAAAGCGGGAGTTATACACTGCAGATAAAAAATAATGAAAAAGACACAGCGCTCTGTTCGGTGTATGCCTATGAAAAAACTCAGGTGGACCGTACACCAAAGCCCAATTTGAAACCGCTTGCAGAATCGTTTCCGGTGTTAACCGGGGAAAAACCCTGGTTCGCGGACTTTGAACGGAACGAGACAAAACGGCTACTCTTGCAGGTAGATAACCCCGGCCTGTACAGAATCGAAACAACCGGACGGCTCGCAATGTCTGTTTCCATTCAGACTGCGCTGATCCCGTCACTGGCGTCTGCCTCCGAGAATGGATCGGGCAGAAACGCGGTAATCGCACAGTATGTTCGTCCCGGCTATTACCTTGTCTCGGTGACGACACGGGGAAGAACAACCGGACGTGCAGGTGTGTTTTTGAAAAAAACCGCGCTTGTCGATGAGGGGAATCTTCCTGTTGATATTATCAGCCGCAAGACGATTCCGGGAGATGCCGCCTTGCGCTATTCCCTGTTGCCATTTGAAGAAGGGAAGTACCGCATTAATTCTTTCGGATTGGGCCTGCAGTTTCCGTTCCGGCTTGAAGACAAGGACGGCTATCCAATTGTACCGGAGGGAAAAACCGGAACAGCGGTAACAATGCGAAAAGAACAATATGCGTTTTATTCGCTGCCGCTTACCTTTGAATCCCGCCGCCTGACCCGGTTTGTGAAAATTGAGGACACCCTCACTGTAGATGCAAAAGAATATAAACTTGAACTGAACAAACAGCAGGAACATGTCTGGAAGGAATCAGAAAACCGTGTGCCGGATGTCTATACCATTGAAATCCCCGCGAAGATGAATGTGAACATGTCTCTTTCCCGTGGAATGAAGGCGGAGGTGGTATCATCCAATGATTCAGTTGCACCTTTCGGGCTTGAGGGCGGCAAAAATATTTCTCTGTTTGCCGAAAAGGGGATGTATACAATCAGTGTCCAGGCGCAGGAAGAACAGAATCTGCTGCAATATTCAATTTCTGTAATGACCGCTGAGCTTGTACCGGGACTGATGATTTCCCTGCGGAGCATTCCCTCCACGGTGAATCTCAGTGTCGGGAACGACGCGGTTTATGATTTATGGAGTTTCGGGTTTACCGATATCAAGGCCTCTTTGTGGGACGAATCGGGAACCACTCTTTTGGCAGAGAGCGATGACCGGGAAAACGACTGGAACTTCCGAATTACACAACGGCTGCAGCCGGGACGGTATCTACTGAAAATTGACCAGGTGGGGTATGCGTCCGGCAGTATCATGCTGTACTGTGACGAGACGACGCGGACAAAACTTGCAGTCGGGCTTTTGCCCATCAAACTTGACCGTGAGATCGGAAAAAACATCATCGAAATCCCCATAAAGCCGGCTGCTGACGGGGTATTTTTAATCACCGCAAAGAAGGGTGTTTCAGTTCAGTTTGCCGTGTATAAAAACGAAAAACTGTGCGCAAGGTCCCAGGATGTTCTGGCAGTTCCGCTTTTTGGAAATACAGATTATTCCCTGCATGTATGGCAGGGTGAGGATGCCCCCCAGCAGGTGACGGCCGAGGGACATATGCTCACGGGCAGTGCCATTGCCCTGGGCGATACGCCAAAAACAATCGGGGGTGCGAGTGCTTACCGTCTGTCGAATCCGCTGGGACTGGGATATTCATTTACAAGTAGTGATCCGGATGTTTATTTTTCACCGGGATATGAATATCCCTGTAAATCATTATCAGAGTACTCGGTTCCGGTTTCAAGTACCGGTTTTCTGGTATCGGTTTCAAATGAATCAATTAAAGAGGTTATTGCACGTCCGCTTACTGTCGCACCGGGGAGGCCGGCTACTGTGTTTATCGAGGATATCGGTGCATCTTTTCTGCTGGAATCGGTCGAAGACCGGGTATTCCTTGTTGAGGCCGAGACCCAGGGACTTCCGCCGGGAGTATTTCTGCTTCCACGGTCTGCATATAAAGCAGGTGAAATTACCTGGGCCGGTGTGGAGCTTGTTTCCAACGGGTCGTTTACCACTGCAGCGACTGGCGGGAAATACCAGGGAAAGGTATGGAACCTGTCGGCGTATACCGGCGGTATTGGACTGCGGGTAAACCTGAAGGTGACCGGTTTTGCAGTCCAGTCAGAAAAACGGATCGGGATCGGCGACACCGGCACCTTCATCATTGATCCGGGAAAAAGTGTCCGGGTGTATCTTGAAAAGGGCACCCAGGAAGTACAGCTTCTTCTGGAAAAAGGGTGCAGTGCAGGAGTATGGAACAATGGCCAGCCGCTGGGCATTGGCGTTGCAATGCACGAAAACCGGGAACTGCGGGTGACGGTGGACGGCGGGGTTGTTGTGGTCATGAATACCGGAAAGCTTTCTGCTGCTGCAAGAGTGAGTTCTGCTTCTGTACGGCAGGAGCAGCTGTTGAGCATCCGCAGGGGAGAAAAGAGGGATGTGCTGTTTACCGATGAGGGAACAGTGACGGTTCAGGTGGCTACCCCGAAAAGCGATGATGTAGTCTGTGTCGGCGGTGATGTCCGAAGTGCAGTGCTGCGCGGAACCGACGGCAATATTTACCGGGGAACACCGGGAACTGTTGACCTGCCCTTTTTGTCCTTTCCCGGGGTAGCAGGTGAACTGGTGATTGAACATACCGCCGGAGCAGTGCAGATCTGGATTTCACAGAAAAATCTGGCTGCGGACAGCGGCGCGGGAGTTCCTCAGGGAAACCAGAAGAAAATCGGAAGCGGCAAGACCGATATCGATAACACCATGGCAACGTGGAGTTTTACCATGAATGCTCCGGGATTTGCGGTATTCCGTATTGCTGCGCCGGGTGTTGCGGCGTTGAGCGAAAAAGGATCGGTGACCATCCTGTCAATTTCGGGCTCAAGCGAGGAGCGGACAATCATTAAATATCTGGAAAAGGGGACGTATGCGTTTTTAACCCGCCCGCTTGCTTCCATTAAAATGGAAGGATCATTCCATTTTCAGCAAGTCGTGCCGCAGACGTTCAAGACAGATGATGCCCAAACTGCATATTTTATCGGGAAAAATGAAATGCAGGCGTTCCGGTTTTCGGTGGAAGCAAAAGCGACAGTCGGCGTGGGTGTTGCCACAGATTCCGACCTGGTGAATGCGCGGCTCTACGACAAGTCGTTTCAACTGCTCGGTGAAGGGCGTTTGATGTTCCGGGAACTCGAACCGGGTGAATATTATCTGGCGGTATTTGGAAAAGACAAGCCAGTGCGGTTTTCACCGCTGGTTTACGGGCATGAAGGCATGATTGCCGATGTTCCGCAAGAGGTGATTGACCGGTATAAAGACTGATGTATCGGGTGTCTGGTTTGTATTGCCGGACACTCTTTGAAAAAATAAATGTCTGAACTGTTGTGCCGTGAGGAGACAGTTCATCGTAAAATAATTGTGAGAGGTGGGATATGACCACAGGTATCAAAAAGATATTGTTTATACTTTTTTTGGGAGTTGTTGCTGCAGGTGCAGGCTTTTGTGAAGGTACCGCAGAAGACCGGACGGATTTTGGTCCGGGGAGTCCCGAGGTGCGTCAGGCACTCGACAAACAGGGACTGGTGATTATTCCCGAATCATATCTTCGTGGATACGATCCGATCACTGTTTTTTTTAGTTCCGATGTGGGCCCAAAAGACGGCGGCCCGCTGGACAATCCGAAAGGGCTTTTGGAAATTTCCCCGCCGCACCCCGGGGAATACCGGTTTATTGACTCACGGACATTGCAATTTTTACCTGCTGAAGGGTGGCCTGCCCTGCGGTCCTATACCATCCGGTCAAAAAATGTTGCAAGAATACTTTCCACCCTGATGGTGCCGCCGAGCAGCATTTCTCCCTCCAGCGGGTCGAAGGAACTGGAGCCGATAAAAAAGCTTTCTCTTGCCTTTCAATACCCGGTCGGCATCGCGGAGCTTGCAGAGATGATTTCTTTCGAGGAAAAAGACCTTCCCGGGGTCGGGGCAATGGCTTCGAGCTGGCTTACCGGCAAGGATTTTACCCTGAAGGTTCTGGACCGCAGAAGCGAGAAAGAACCAGCACGGTATGAGCTTACCTTTCACAATCCCATCACCTATGGAAAACAGCTGACCATGTACCTGCGGCTTGCAAAAGACGAGAAAATACAGGGATCATTGGCGACCTATACCTTCTCTACCAAGCAGGAGTTCAAGATTGCATCGGTCGGTGCCGGGTATTTCAATCTTCCGGTATCTCTCCAGGGAAGCAGCTTTAACCTTGAACAGGCATTCAACTGCGGATCGGGGAAAACACCCCTGTTTATCGAGTTTACTGAAAATCTGCAGTCTCCTTCCATTGAGACGGTCAAACGGATGGTACACTTTGAACCCGCAGTACGGGACCTTACCTTTGATATTTCCGGTAAAAAACTTTATCTGTATTTTACTGTCGACCGTGAGACGCCGTATAAACTGACGGTGACCTGGCAGCCGTTGAAAAGCCGGACAGGACGGTCCCTTTCCGCTTTTGGCGATTCATCATTTTACTTCTATTATACCCAGAACAGTGCCTATCTGCAGTGGAAAAAGGGTGAAGCGATTGTTGAACGCTACGGGCCAAAGCATTTTCCAATGCAGGGTCGCGGGATAACCCAGGTCGATTTGAGAATTTACAAGATCGATGCAGAGAGCCGGAATTTCTGGCCGTTCCCGAATCAGCCGTTTGCCATTGATGAAGAATCACGTCCACCCATGCCCGGCGAGGAGCCGGAATACGGGCAGGATCTGCAGGCACAGATTCGGCTATTGGGCTCGCCTCACGTGTCCCAGATTATTGCCCTGCCGATAACCGAAAAAAGCGGGTCGAGCCTGTTCGGGCTTGATCTTGCTCCGTATCTGCAGCGGATTTCTGGGGTCAATGAACCGGGTACCTATTTAATCGGGTACCGGCTTTTGGGATCGACCACGCGCCGTATTTATGTGCGAATGACGGTTACCGACATTGCGCTCAGTACCATTGAAGAAGAGCATGCAGTCAATTTTGTGGTCACCTCGCTGTCCACCGGAAAACCGCTGGCCGGCGCCGAAGTAACGATTGATGGTGAAGAAAAATACAATGAACCCTGGATTCCGGTGATATCCGGCATTACCGACAACACTGGCCAATACAGGTATCAGCATACCGCAAAATTAAAGGGAACCATAAAAAGAATACGGGTTAAATACAGGGGAGATGAGTTGGTGCTTGACCCGAATACTCCGCCCCAGCACTTCATGAACAATCACTGGTTCGGCGCAGGCGGTAGATGGCTGAGCTGGGTAAACTCCGAGCCGCGTCAGGAAAAAGAATCCGCACGCAGAAGGGGGTATATTTTTACCGAGCGGCCGGTCTACCGGCCCGAAGAACCTGTTCATATCATGGGGTATGTACGGCTCCTGCAGCAGGGAAAAATTACAGCCGATGATGCAGGCCGAAAACGGTATGTCATTGTCACTGCACCGGGTTACAAGCAGTGGAGCTATCCGGTGACCCTTACCGGAAACGGGACCTTTTATGTGAAGTTTGATGAAAAAGACCTGCCCACCGGGGATTATTCGGCGGTGATTCGTGACGATAAATCAGGTGAGAACCTGTCGACAATCAATTTTAAAAAAGAAGCCTACCGTGTCCCGCGGTTTGAGGCAACAATTACCGGCCCCGACCGGGTCCCTGTTGACCGCGAGTTTTCGTTGACACTCACCGCAGACTACTATGCAGGCGGACGGGTTGTCGGCCAGCAGGTGATCTGGGAAATCACAAAATACCCGTATACCATACGGCCCAAGGGCCTGCCCGGTTTTATTTTCTCCACCGATGAATCGTTCTCCGGCGGACGGATCTACGCGTATGACGGTGCAACCACAAAAAGGGATGTTACCGATGATAATGGATCCGCGATATTGAAAATTAATCCTGCTATAGAACAGGCCGGCGTTCCGCGCCGGTATGTCATTGAAGGAACAGTGCAGGGAGCGGACGCCCAGACAGTTACTGCGGTCAAACAGGTGCTGGCAGTTCCGTCGTTCGCCATCGGATTAAAAGTCGACCGGTTCGTAAAGGATTCGAAAATAATAAAACCCGAAGTCATTATTATTGATCACGATGAAAAACCATTGTCCGGAAAGGAATTGACAGTCAGGCTGTATCACCGGGAATGGCATTCGTATTTAAGCGAGAGCGATTTTACGACCGGTCAGGTGAAATATCATACTGATGTCGTGGACAAGGTGATCCAGGAGACAAAATATACATCCCGCGGTGAACCGCTTGTACTCACATTGCCCGTTGATAATGCCGGTGTGTATATCGTCGAGGTCATAGCCAGGGACAATCTTGGCCGGCTGCAGAAACTGCAGCAGGATCTGTATGTCGCCGGTGATACGCCGGTGAGCTGGAAAAAAGCATACGCGAATGTATTTGAGACCTCGCTCGACAAAAAGATATACGCGCCGGGTGAGTCTGCAAATATTTTATTAAAGAGCCCGTTCCAGGACGCCCGGGCGCTGATTGTTGTCGAAGGCCCTTCAAAGAACGATTATTACTGGGTCGATGTAAAAAACGGACAGGGTATTTTTACTTTGCCGGTGACCAAAGATATGGTGCCCCGCATCCCGGTTCATGCTTTGTTGATTCGCGGCCGACTACCGGATACCGGTGACACATTCACCGGACGGGTTGACCGTGGTAAACCGATCGCCATGGCGAATACCACATGGGTCGATGTCGATTCTGTTCAGCATAAGGCAAAATTGACTCTTGAACATGCATCGACCGCTTTACCGGGAACAAAAATGACCATGAAGCTGAAACTCACCGATGCGGCAGGCAGGCCTGCAAACGGTGAAGTCGCCCTGTGGCTGGTGGATCGGGCAGTCCTTGCACTTGGGGAGGAAAAATCACTGAATCCGTTGAGTGCGTTTATCGATCCGGTGTATGCATACCTGCGGTTCAGGGAAACACGCAATGAAGTCGTGGGAAATATTCCACTCGAGGAACTGCCCGGAGGCGGCGGTTGGGATGATGAGGCCGGCCGTGCCATGAGCAAGGAAGAGATGGCGGACAGGCTGTTTAAAAAGACAACGGTGCGTAAAAACTTCCAGACGGTCCCGTACTTTAATCCAAAGATAGATGTCCGCAATGGGTACGCGGAAATAACCATCGACTTGCCCGAGAACCTCACTGATTTTGCCGTGCGCGCGATTGCGACGGTAGATACCGACAAATTCGGGACAGCAACCTCCGTCATATCGATTCGGCTGCCGTTGATTGTCCAGTCGGCTCTGCCGCGGTTTGTCCGTCCGGGGGATACATTTCTTGCCGGCGGGATCGGCCGTGTGGTTGAGGGCGATGCCGGCCCGGGAACAGTGGCGGTTGAGGTAGAGAATATCCAGCTTTCGGGCAAGGAAACGCAGAAACGCGACAGCCGTGCAGTGCAATGGAAGCCGAAACTGGCGGAAAAACTGTATTTTCCGTTCAAGGTGCCCAAAAGTATTTCCTACGAAGATGACAAGGAAGTGACGATCCGCATTGCGGTAGACCGGACAAGTGACGGAGCAAGCGACGGTTTCGAGAAAAAACTGCCGGTCCAGTTTGACAATAAGATGAGGCGGATCGAGAAACTGAGCAGTATTGATTCTGCAACAGCGCTGAAGATGCCGGTGCCGGGTGTTGCGCCGCGAAGCGGGACTGTCCGGCAGATGGTGGTACTCACCTATGAACCGGAGATGGTGAAGCTGCTGCAGTCAATGTACTTTTTAAAGACATATGTACACGGATGCACCGAGCAGCGTGTTTCAAAGATTTATCCGAATATTGCGTTGAAAGACGCCTTAACCCAGATCGGGCTCGCCGAGGAATACAAGGTCTCGGATGCCGACTTTGCAGACCTGATGGCATATCTTGAAACCACGCTTACCGAGAGCGGGCTGTACAGTTTCTGGCCGGGTTCAACCGGGTATGTCAGCCTTACCTCGTATGTGGTCGAATTTCTGGTTGCCGCCCGTGATTCGGGACTGACAGTGCCGGCGAAACTGCTTGACCGGCCAATTCAGGCTCTGCGCCGTGCTCTCCGCTCGGATTACAATTATTTTGTTTCGGGGCAGTCATTCCGTGAGCGGGTTGAGGCTCTTTCTGCACTCGCTGCTGCGCGGCAGTTTGAGGATCAGTACGCCTATCAGCTGCTGGTTGGCGCACAGGACGGTGATTTGTATACAAAGGCCAAAATACTCAGGCTTTTTCTGACAAATAAAAAACAGGACAATTCTGATGTCAAAACACTGCAGAAGCAGGTGTGGGACTCGACGGTATTCCGCAAGCGCGGTGCCGATGAACTGTTTGAAGGTTTTCAATATAAAAATGATTCATGGGGAGGGCTGGTCCTTTCAAGTGAAATACGTACTACCGCAGAGATTATCCGGGCGTTGTACCGTGAAAATCCCGATAACCGGCGGGTACAGCTCATGACCGATTACCTGGTGCAGAAGGGCGACTCTGCCGGATGGGGAAGCACCTCGAACAATGTTTCAGCGCTTCTGGCGTTTGCCGATATCCTGGGCCAGCGTACAGCGCAGAGCCAGCGCAAGCATACATTCAGGTTTACCTACGGCGGGAAAACGGCCGAGATCGATACCAACGGCAGAAACACATCGCTGTATCAGTTCAGAAGCGACAGTCCGGGAATCATTGAATATGTTTCCGGCGACAAGAACAACATGCCGTCTGCATGGCTTGTTGTGGATTACATCCCCGAAGCAACGGGAGACCTGCTGCCAGCCGAGAACAACGGGTTTGTTGTTGAAAGGGAACTGCTTGAATACGGTGAAGATAAAAAGCTTAAAGCGCGGCGGAAACCAGAGAAGGCAAGCCGGCAGACCTACGAGATGGAAACAATTATTGAGGAACACGTCACGGTGATTAATGGTGAAACCAGAAATTTCGTTGCCGTGATGGTGCCGTTTGCAGCGGGATTCGAAATCATGAACCCGGCTTTGGCAACGTCCTCGAAAGATGCACAGCCGCTGGGAAGACTTACGGCGAACCCGAGCTATACCTATTACGGTGATGATCAGGTAATTTTTTACTATGATACACTCCAGAAGGGAACATACGAGTTTTACTTTAGAATCCGTGCGAGTTTTGAGGGAGAATATTCTCATCCGCCGGCAAGCGCCGAGTTGATGTATGACCTGAATACCAGCGGCCGGTCAGATGGAACAAAGATTGTCATTATCCCGAAAAATGACGGAAAATAAGAGAGCCGTACAGAGGCGATGCGCATAGGAAAGTTTTTAGCCATACTCATATCTCATGTGAACAGCACTATCCTGTTTTTTATCGGGGAGCTGCAGCGCAGGATCCCAAAAAAAATCACTGCACTGCAAGCGCGGCGGATCATTTTCTGGATTGTCGTGTCGCTGATCGCATTGATATTGCTGCAGGCTTTTTTAAAGGCTGACCTTGTCTCGCCCCCGGCAACACCCATTTTTGAAGACCGAAGCGGCGCTTTTTTATCGGAGGGCGCAAGCGAATATCAGTCTTTGGGATTCTGGGATATTCAGGGTGAGATTCCCCCGCGAATCAAGGCAAGTGTGCTCATTATCGAGGACAAAAGGTTTTATTCGCACATGGGGATTGATTACTGGGCGCTCGGCAGGGCCTTTGTTTCAAATTTATTTTCACAGGACCGGCAGGGGGCGAGCACAATCCCCATGCAGGTGGCCCGGCTTCAGAATCCCGGCGACCGGAATATCATCAATAAAGCCAATGAAATGCTCATCGGATTTTTTCTTTTACTTCGGCATGGGCATGAAAATGTTTTGCGCCATTATATGAAGATCGCACCGCAGGGACATCAGGCGCATGGATTTGCCTATGGTGCTCGGCGATTTTTCCGCAAGCCGCTCGTGGATGTGAACTGGGCCGAGGCTGCGCTTCTCGCGAGTCTGCCGAAATCCCCCTCGACCATGAATGTGTTCAATTACTGGGGATTTCAGCGGGCACAGGCGCGCGCGCGGGTAATTCTGCGTCTGCTGTTCACCGCACACAAAATATCCCGTGAGGAATACCAGATTGCGCTCCGACAACTGGGGGAGATGCATTTTCAGCTCCGCGAACAGCGGCCGGATAATGCCTATCACTACATTTTCCGGGCGATTCAGGAATACAGGGAAAAACCAAAAACAGAAATTACCCGGCCGGTTCGAACAACCCTTGACAGTGATTTACAGGAATATCTTTCATCCCTTGCGGCCAATTCGATCATGTCGCTTCGCCAGCTGGGCGCGGGAAATGTTTCCATGATTGTTGCAAAACGGGATACCGGGGAAGTTGTGGGCTATGTCGGTTCTGCACAATATTTTGATGAATCATTTGCCGGTGCCATCAACTACGCGGCAACGCCCCGTTCAAGCGGGAGCACGGTGAAGCCGTTTTTATATGCGCTTGGGCTTGAAAGCGGTGTCTATAATCCGGGAAGCATTATCCCCGATCTGCCGTTTTCAATAATCGGGCCGAACGGAGAATACTCTCTGGGCAATTTTGATGAAGAATATCTGGGGCCAATGCTTTACCGCAGGGCTTTGGCGAACAGCCGCAACATTCCCACTGTGAGGGTTCTTGAACAAATTGGCCTTGACCGCAGCTATGATTATTTCCGTGAAATGGGCCTGGTCACCGATGACAAGCCGGCGGGTTATTACGGGTACGGCCTTCCGGTCGGGGGCCTGTATGTCACGCTGGAAGACCTTGTGTCAGCCTACGGAATCCTTGCCAATGACGGCAGGGAGTTTCATCTGTCATGGTTCCCCGATGAAAAAAAGAACGATACTCTCCCCCGCAGGCGCATGAGCGAGTACGCTGCCCGTGAAGTCACTCTTTTTTTAAGCGATACATTGGCCCGGCTTCCTTCGTTCAAGCGACTGGAGGCCCTTGAGTTTCAGTTTCCGGTCGCCATTAAAACAGGTACTTCGCAGGGATTCCGCGATGCATGGGCAATTGCCTATTCGGATTCCTGGATTGTCGGGGCCTGGATGGGGCACCCGGAAAACCGGGCAATGAATCACATCTCGGGGAGTGTGGTTGCCTATCTTGTCCAGGACATCATGAACACCATCCATCCAAAGGAACGGCGGGGTGTTGACATTGTGCCGTTTAAAATTCCTGAGGGAACGGTTCCGGTGCGGGTCTGTATTTTTTCGGGGAAACGTGCAGGACCCGACTGTTCAGCCGTGTCCATTGAGTATTTTCCGGAGGGTACTGAACCCTATGACCTCTGCCCGGTTCACCGCCGTTTTGCGGTGGATGCACGAACCGGTGAGCTTGCCGATGAACACACGCTGCCCCGGCAGATCGAGAGCCGGCTGTTTACTGTCCTGCCCCCGGAATACGCGTCCTGGGGAGCGACGCACGGATTCGCCAAACCCGTGGTCGATACAAGCGAGGAGCCGCTTGCAGAAGTCAAACTGGTCTTTCCCATGGAGGGCACCCGTCTTTTGCTTGATCCCGAGACGCCCCGGCAGTTTCAAAGCATTTCGCTGCGGTGTGAGGTGATGCCCTATGTCCCGGAGGTGATCTGGTATGTTGACGGACAGGCATACGCAAAAGTTGGGTATCCCTACGAGGCGCGGTGGACCCTGCAGGAAGGCGAGCACGCATTCCAGGTGCGTTTTCCAAAGGCAAATGTGCGGTCAAATGTCATCACAGTTCGGGTTGGGTCGTATTGATTTTATAGTACGACTTGTATTTGAATCTATAGCGGATAAAAAACAGTGAAAAGCAGAAGGATCCTTATAAATATTATTTTCCAATCCTGCTGGCTGTTGGCAGCCTGTCTCCCGTTTATTGATTCGGGCAGCCTGTTTTCGGGGAAGACCATTTATGTACGCAGCCTCTCCCTGTTCGCAGTTCAGCATGCGGTAAACCAGGCTGCAGATGGGGATACCATCGTTCTGCCGAAGGGACAGGCCGAATGGAATGACAGTCTTTCGATTTCCTCGGGGATTCACCTGAAAGGTCAGGGGCCCGGCAATACGGTAATATCACAGACTGAAACAGACGGTTCGGCAAACCTTGTGTATATTGCGGGAAAGCAGGGAGCCCCGTTCATGGTTTCAGCCATCACCTTTACAGCCCCGGCATCTATCGAACCCAATCAATCTACCTCCATTTTTATCGCGGGTGACTGCAAGAATTTCAGAATTACAAATTGTGCATTTACTGCACAAAACGGCCATTCTATTAATATCCGCGGATATACCTATGGGGTCATTGATCACTGCGATTTTTTAAGCGCTGCCCAGGAAGTCATCGTTGTGTTTGATGGAAACAATGGGGAAGATTCGTGGCTTCGGCCCTTGTCGCTTGGGACGCAGGACGCTGTCTTTGTAGAAGACTGTACTTTTGATTTTCAGACGAAAGGGGATCATGCGATCACGTCGAATAACGGCGCGCGGTATGTGTTCCGGTATAACACCATTCAATCTTCCCGGGATACCAATTCCACCCAGGTTGACGCGCACGGCAATTATTTTGCCGACAGGGGAACTTTCAGTGTTGAGATTTATAACAATACACTGAAATCCGGCCGCAGCTGGTACGGCCTGTACATCCGCGGCGGGACCGGAGTTATTTTCAACAATACCTTTACCGGCGATTACCCCAACCCCATTGTGTTTACCTGCTACCGCGCATTTGTGGAAGATGCGGGTACACCATGCGGGTATGTTGCCTGCAGCTGGCCGGCAATTGACCAGATTCATGATTTCCATGTGTGGAATAATGTGTGCAATGAGGCGCCTGCTTCCGTAACTGTCCTTGACCGGGGGCAGGACCAGCTGTTTGTGCAGAAAGGCCGGGATTATTTTGAAACCCCGCTCGCAGGATATACACCTTTTGTGTATCCGCATCCCTTGAATAAATGAGGGCGTGTTTACACAAAAAAAATCAATATGTGGTTCCATATTTGGCAATGCTGCAAAAGAAGCACAGGAATATCAGATTTCACAGTGGCAAAAGTACGAGAATAAGGCAATTGATGAATTAAAATCAAAACCGGGAGTAACCGTCACTATTCCCACTCCGGCCGTCCGTCAGGAATTGTCGAGGCAATGCAGCCATTGTATGAAAAACAGTCTCCCGAGGTTCAGGATCTGATCCGCAGAATCCAGGCTGAATAATAAAAAAAAATATCCTACTTGATTAACGTAATTGAGAGGTCTATAATCGATTTTACAGGTTACAATTTAACCAAATGAAAGGAGAATTACATGAAAAAAGGGACATTTATTGTACTCACTGCTCTACTAGTATTGAGCATGGTTTTCATGAGTTGCGGCGAACCGCCGTTGACAACCTACACCTTTAAACTGGGTGAAACACATGCAGACGGATACCCCACTACGATGGGTGATTTACGGTTTGCAGAACTCGTAGAAAAATACACCGAAGGCCGCTTCAAGGTCGTTGTTGAAGCAAATGCAAAGCTCGGTGAAGAAAAAGTTGCAATTGAGCAGGTTCAGCTTGGTGCAGGCGTCGTCGATATGACCCGCGTCAGTCTTTCCGTATTCAGCTCATTTGTACCGGAAACAGACGTGCTTCAGCTTCCGTATTTGTATCGGGGACAGGATCACATGTGGAATGTGCTTCACAGCCCGATCGGAGCAGAAATGTTCGAAGCAGCCAAGAAGGCGAACTTCGTCGGCCTTTGCTGGATGGAATCCGGAAGCCGGAACTTCTATACACGCACACTCGTTACAAAAGTTGCAGACCTGAAAGGGATGAAAATCCGCGTTCAGCAGGCTCCAGTTATGGTCGACCTCGTGACAAACGTTGGCGCAGTTGCCACCCCGCTTCCGTTTGGTGAAGTATACCAGGCTTTGAAGACCGGTGTTGTAGACGGCGCGGAAAACAACTGGCCGAGCTATCTTTCACAGAGCCATTTCGAAGGCGCTCCGTTCTTTATCGAAGACGGCCACACGCGCGTTCCTGAAATTCTGGTTGTCAGCAAGAGACTGTTTGACAGAATCCCTGCAAATGATCAGGCTGCGATTCTTAAGGCTGCAAAAGAAACCGAAGCTTATCAGATTGACCAGTGGAACCAGTACGAGAAAAAGGCCAAAGACGAAATCATGACAAAACCCGGTATTACAGTGACTATCCCCGCACCGGAAGTGCAGGCAGATTTCCAGAAAGCCATGCAGCCGATGTATGACAAACAGAGCCCGGCAGCTCAGGCGATGATCAAGAAAATCCAGGAAATTAAATAATTTTATTTTTTCTGAATTATTCACGGGCAGGGGAACAATCCTCTGCCCTTTTTTTTGCCTTGACCGGCCCCTGCTAAAAAAAAAGGCCACCGCTGTGCGGAAGGCCTTTATATTAACTGTAAGGAATGCGGTTATTTCGGCATTAAAAGATTCGGCAGAAACATCGTAATCTCCGGGATATAGGTAATCAAAAAAAGCGTTGCAAGCATGGAAATATAAAACGGCAAGCTGCCTCTGGCCGCGCGCATCAGGGTTATTTTTCCGACTGCCGCACCCACAAACAAGGCGGACCCCACCGGCGGGGTACATAATCCAATGGCGAGGTTTAAAATGAGCAGCACGCCGAAGTGAACCGGATCCAGGAATGCGGCCTGCACGACCCCGTCAACCATTCGTGGAAGACAGAGAACAGGATACAGAATGGGGGTACAAATAAGGATAAGCGGGGCCATGTCCATGATGCACCCCAGGATGAGCAGCATGATGTTGATCAAAAACAACAGCAAATATTTGTTCGTGGTGATTGACAACAGTGTATTTGTCGCCAGCTGCGGAACATGAAAAAAGGTGAGCAAAAAACCGAAAGCGGCGGCAGCAGCGATGAGGCTCATAACCACCCCGAGTGTTTTCAGCGAGGTGTACATGATTTTTATCATCCTTTTAAACGGGATCTGCCGGTAAATGACAAACGTAACAAACATGGCGTACAGAACTGCAAAGGCTGCTGATTCTGTGGCAGTAAAAATACCGGTGACCACTCCTCCGACCACAATGACAGCGGTCAATAATGCCAGGATCGCATCAACGGCAATTTTAGCGCCTTCTCTTAATGAGTAGAACTGTCCGCGTGGATATTTGCGGATCAGCGACAGGATAAATGCAATGACCATCAGGTTAATACCCAGCAGTATGCCGGGAATATATCCGCCCAGAAAAAGCTTTCCAACCGATACGGTGAGCATCGAGCCCCCTGCAAGCTGGGAGGCAGTGGCAATGCTGAAGGCGAAAATAATCATGTTGTGGCTCGGCGGGATAATAACCCCCTGACATGCCGAACACACCGTGATACCCACGGAAAACTCATCATCATAGCCTGCTTTGCGCATCATGGGGATTTCAATTGAACCCAGTGATGAAACGTCAGCAACCGCAGAACCGGAAATGCCGCCGTAAAACATACTGGCCATGACATTGACCAGTGCGAGCCCTCCCGGGAGCCATCCGACAAGGAGGTTCCCGAACGCGACAATTCGCTGCGATATCCCTCCTTCGTTCATCACCTCTCCCATGATGATAAAAAACGGGATCGCAAGCAGGGCAAAGTTCATGGTGCCGTTTGCAAAGTAGGTGACGATTGCTTCAAGGCCGATTCCCCGTGTAATCGCCGTGACAATACTGGACAAGGCAAGAGCAAAGGTGATGGGAAAACGCAAAATCACCATCAGAAAAAAGAGTCCCAAAAGAATTGCGATGCCGACCGCATCATATGAATATGTGTCAACCATGATTTTCTTCTCCTGTAATTTCTTCATCAGTTTTGGCCGCGCCTATTTTTAAAAAGTTCCGGTCAATAAACTCGTGGTCGAGTTTTAGTTCGAAAAGAAAAAAGATCGAGTCAAGCGTAATTAAAAGCCCCGCAAGCGGAAGAAAAATGTACTGCAGCATCAAGGGGAGAAACGGCATTGAGGAAAAAATCCCGTTTGTCAGGCTCATCTTGATAATCGAATAATAAAAAATAACCCCGCCGATTCCGGCCATGAGTATATATTTCATTTTTTCAAGCAGTACAGTAAAAATCTTTGGAACCGATTTTGGAAAAAGATCAACATTGATGTGCAGCCCCAGTTTTACCCCGATCGCCATGCTTAAAAAGGTGATCGCCGGCATCATCATGTTCGTCGAGATTTCTTCCATTTGGGAAAATCCCATGCTGAAAAGACGGAGAACTACATTGATCGTGATGACGATAATCTGGGTACTTAAACAGGCAATAGCCAGAACAATCGAGGCGATGTGTATGACATCCATTATTTTCTGAATTATCTTTGTCATGAATATCCTCCCATTGAATATAAAAAAGATGAAAATCCCCAAACACTTGATTTTTTCAATACTAATAATTATCGTATATTTGAATGCACATTGAAACGTCTATTTTCATTATGTAAATCAAATACCAATTGTCAAGCATACACCGGGTATTTTTAGGGTTTTCGGGAAATATGGAAGAATACCGGTGGAAATTGCCGGATGGAGAGAAAATAATGGGAACATTACCGGAATATTATACAGAGCAGACCATGAACGGCAGAATAAAGGCACGGATCAAAATAGAAGGAATAGAAGATTTGACCCTTAAAAAAGTAATGAAAGAGGTTGAGAAGGGGAAAAAGTTCATTATTTTTCGGCTGAGTGTTTTTTTGATTTTTTATTTTTATCAGCACAGTTCATCAATCTATTTTACCGGTAAGAATCAACAAAACAGTCTTTATCGGACCCGGCTTTTTTTTATCGGGTTATGTGCGGCACTCATCGTTGGCGTTGCGGCTTTTTTTATATTCGGGGTCAATACATTCAGTCTGCTCGATTTTTCAAAGGATTTCACCATGAACGCGGTGATCCTGATGTTTCTGGGGCTGGGCGCATTTTTTCCGATTTCATCTTTGGTCATCAATATCCGCGGCGGTGAGGATATTACACCGCAGATACTGCGGTATCTTGAACTGTATGAAAACCATAAAAAGGGAGGCCCCTCGTGTCCGGCCCCCGGGTTATAATTGGGCGAGGACCACCTCAAGCGATTCGGCATTTTTTATAATAGTAAAAAGAGATGTATCGTCTGCTGATGTAAAATTGTTTTTAATTAATATGCTAAAAAAATCATGAAGCGCTGTAAAATATCCGTTGCATTCTATACAGAACACCGGTTTGTCGTGGTATCCAAGCTGTTTTTTTGAAAGCACGCTGAATAGTTCATCGAGAGTCCCGACGCCGCCGGGCAGGACGACAAAGGCTTCGGCTTTATCTTCCATGATTTTTTTTCGTTCATCAAGTGTTTCTGTTTCAATGATCTCGTCGGCCTGTTCAAAACAATACCCCCGTTCGCGCAGCGGCCGTGTGATGACCCCGGAAAGTTTGCCGCCATGACTCCATGCGCTTTCTGCCATTGCACCCATGAGTCCGTTATTTCCCCCTCCATATACAATATGAAATCCCTGCTCAGCGAGGATTTTTCCTGTTGTGCGTGCTGATGTGTAATACTGCTGGTCAAGATGCCCGCTTGACGAGGCAAATACCGTGATACTCCTGTTCATGGGTTATTCTTTCTGGAGCCGGGACTTGAAAACTTCACTGACCGATTTGTGGTAGTGAATTCGGTTGATTGTCCGTGAAAAAATATCGGAAAGACATTTCATTTTTACCATGGGTAATGCCAGAAAATCAGCTGCCTGGGGGATGCTGTTTGTGACCACGACCTGTTTGAGGTTGCATGTGGCATGCAGTTCTGCCAGCCGTTCGGGGGCGCTGCCGACAGAGAGGTTGTGGGAAACCCCGATATAGACTTCCCTGATCCCTTTTTCAAGGGCAAGTTTTTTAGTCAAAGCGAAAATTGTCCCGCCATTCGAGATCATGTCATCAAGAATGATTGCGGTTGTCTTGTTGCGGAAATCCCCGATAATTTCCGAGATGATTGCTTCTTCGGCCCTTGGACGGTATTTGCTTGCGATGGCACTGTTGATGTTCAGGGACCGGCTGAAATGGGTCACAAACTTTGAGGCACCGGCATCCGGAGCCACAGCAATCACATCATCCCTGCCTTCGAATCGTGAAAATTCATCCAGAAAAAATGTCAGCGGGTCCAGCAGGTATACAGTGATGCCATTATAGAATCCGCGCAGCTGGCCTGAATGCGGGGCCCAGATGATGAGCCGGTCGATTCCGGCAGCAAGGGCGAGGTCGGCCATGAGTTTTGCAGTGATGGGTTCCCTCTTGAATGCCGAGGGTTTGTCCTGCCGGGCATAGGCAGGGTAAGGCAGCACACCGGTGATATGACGGGCGCCGTGTTCACGGAACGCCCGGACAGCGATAAGAAATGCCATGTAATTCTGATCGATTGACAACCCCGAAAGCGGGTTAAACAAAGACTGAAACAAAAACACATCTGCACCATTGACATAGTGTTCCAGCCGGACACAGGTCTCGGTGTCGGTGAACCGGTGATCAATATCTTTCAGGTAGGTTGGAACTGAATGGCTCTTTGATTCAGCGGAAAGCTGTTTATACCGCTGCACTGTCTGTTCCGCGAGATAGGTCCCGGAACTGCAGCTTGCAATGACAAGCGGCCCGCGCGAGGAATCCATCTGCCTGGCCTGTTCCGATGCGTACTGCTCCGGTGTATAAAACACTTTGTTTTTTTCCATACTGCTTTTCCGATCATACTGTGAAAATGGAAAATGGACAATAAATAGTCAAAAAAAGTTGCTGAAATTTATCAAAAAATCAGTTTTGTTATTGTCATGCTTTAGAAAGAGGGTATTTTTCCCGATTCTTCAATTATGGGGTAATGTCATGTCAAACCGGGCTGTTTTTCCGGGAAACAGGAGATGTTCGCGGCACTATCACAGAAAAAAAGGAAGACAGCCGGCACAGTTTTTTAATGGACAACCATGTAGTTCTGTGATGTAATAAAAAAAGCGGAGGCGGATGCCATGAAACTGGAACGCAATACATATGCACAATATGTAAAAACACTTGAACCCAACTCAACGATTTTCTGCGAAGGTGATGCCGGGGAAGAATTGTATATCATTATTGACGGGGAAGTGGAGATACGCAAAACAACAACCCAGGAAACGTCCAAAACTCTGATACAGCTGAAAAAGGGCGATATCTTCGGAGAAATGTCATTGATCGAGGGCAAACCGCGGTCGGCAACTGCGGTCACTGCAAAAAAAACACAGCTGCTCTGTGTCAACGATGAACTGTTTGAAACAATGCTTTCCAAAAATCCCGATTTTTCACGGAAAATAATCAAAATGCTCTCTGAACGGCTCCGCAAGGCAAACATGATCATCAAGAGCATCATGAGTACGAACAAGCTGAATCAGCTCTTGGGCGGGCTGCATGAATATGCACGGGAGAACGGGACGTCAACCTTTAAAGGGTACCGTGTAAATATTCCGCAGTTTATGGACTGGGCTTCACGGAAGCTGGGAATCACCCATGATGAATCAAAAGCTCTTGTTGAGTCGCTGAAAAAAAGAAAGATTGTCACCGCTTCGGCTTTGGGCGATAATGAAATAATTTTGAGTACAAAACGATAACCATCCTGCCAATGATTATTTTTCCATCAGCTCGGTGAGTTTTCGGTAAATTCTGCTGATTGCCTGTGTTTCATTTTTTGAAAAAGTCTTGTCCGCGACATCTGCAAGAATTTCCAGACTGGCCAAATTCGTGGACAATGCCGTGTAGAAACTTTTTTCGGCGGTGAGCCAGTAGGTTCCGTTTCCATCACTGCAGAGGCAGAGAAACCCGAGGGTTTTTTCCTTTTTCTGCCGCAGGGTCAGCCGCATGAGGTCCTCGAGCTGATTTAACAGATTGACACGGTGATGCGGCAGTACAAAATCTTTTCTGCTTTCCCAATTGGTGAGGATTCCCTTGTCGATCTGGATCCGGGGAATAACCTCCAGAATCGTGTGCAGTTTGATCCCATGCATGATCTCAAACCCTTCATACAACACCATGCCGCGGAGTTTGCGCGATCCCGGGACAAAGGGCAGTGACCGGCTTTTTCCGTTTTTTTGCCGGTAGAGTCCGGACAGTTTTTTCCATTCAAGTTTGACAATTTTTCTGCCCTTGATAAAACTGACGGGGAAAAGTTCATTCCCTATTTTGATATTATTGGTAAAATCCCGTTCCCGGTCTTTTTTTACAAACTCTTTTTTGCCTTTTCTGCCCGGACGCAGGTTCGAGAGCAGCGACGGGTGAATTTTATTCAGCCATTCTTCCTTGAGGATTGAAACAGAGCGTGCGTACATTCGGGATGTTTTGACAATCTCTCCCGCCACGATATAATCCGGGTCTTTTCGAAACAGCACCGAACCGGGATGGATCAGAATCTGCGCAGCGGTGATCGAACGGAACATGCTTCGGCCCATTCTCATGCAGACAAACTGAATGAGTCCCCGGGCAATGGTGCACAGGTAGTGTTCAAGACTGCCTCCGCCGGTAATGGGAATTTTGAGTTCTGATACAATTTCTTCGAGCTGGGTTTTTACATTGACAATTTCGTCCATGACCTTGCGGTCGAGATAGAATTTTTCGCAGAATGTATCCTTGTTTTTTGTCTCAGTGTATTGCCGGAAAATATTGAGATATGAAACGAAATCACCCAGCTCGTGGCGGAAGTGATGGTGTGCCTTGCGTGCTTCCATTTCCTCACCCTGCGGGAGGAGAAACGGATTGTTGGTGGTTAAAAATGAAGAGGCAATAAGAATTTCTTCCAGTACATCCGGGTGCTGGAGTATGGCCTCGACAATAATCCGTGAATGTTTTGGCAGCAGTGGAAACTGTGCCATCATTTTCCCGATTTTTGTCAAATTCCGTTCTGCATCAAGCGCATCGAGCATGTTGAGCGTATCAATAGCGCTGATGATGCCGTGCGAGGGAGGCGGGGAAATGAAGTCAAAGTTTTCAAAGTCATTGATGTTAATTTCTGCCATACGGAGGACAACCTCGGAAAGATCGGTCCGCAGGATTTCCTCTGTGGTGAACAGGGGCCGATTTTGATAGTCTTCCTTTGAATAAAGCCGGTAGCAGGTGCCTGCTTGTGTTCTTCCTGCCCGGCCCCGGCGTTGTTTGGCTGATGCCTTTGAAACCGAAGTTTCCACCAGAGAGGAGGTGTAGGTGTGGGGATTGTAATAATTTATTTTTACCAGGCCGGAATCAATGACCAATGTCACGCCGTCAATGGTAACGCTGGTTTCCGCGATATTCGTCGCGATAATCACTTTCCGTTTGCCGGGATACTTGATAAACACCCGTTCCTGCTCTTCGCTGGAAAGCCGCGCATAAAGGGGAAGCAATTGCAGGTCGGCGGCAATGGGCAGGGATTCGAGAGTGCTGGTGGTATCCTTGATGGGTTTTTCGCCTGATAAAAAAATGAGCACGTCGCCGGACGGTGTATTATTATGGTAATCGTGAACAATAGTGCCGATCGAGGCGATCATGGCGTCGTAGTCTGATTCCGGTTTCGGAGGCTGGTAATGAATATCAACCGGATAGACTGGCGTATCAATACTGACGATGGGGCATTCATCAAAAAAGACCGAGAATATTTCCGGATTGATGGTTGCCGAGGAAATGATAATTTTGAAATCGCTCCTGCGCAGCAGAATGCGTTTCAGCAGTCCCAGAATAAAATCGATATTCAGGCTGCGCTCATGCGCTTCGTCAACCATGATGACACTGTATGCCATCAAATCATAATCGGCCTTGATTTCTTGTAGAAGGGTTCCGTCGGTCATGATTTTTATTTTTGTCGTGGAATCGGTGCGGTCGGTAAAGCGCATTTTGTAACCGACAGTGTCGGGTATGGTCTTTTCTTGTTGCCGGGCGATAAACTCGGTAACGGAGATCGCTGCAATACGCCGCGGCTGGGTTACCCCAATCACTCCTTTGTCAGCGTATCCTGCATCGTAGAGAATCTGCGGAATCTGTGTGGTTTTTCCCGATCCGGTGGGACTTTCCACGACAATGACCTGATGCACGTTGAGCGCATCAAGGATTTTTTCTTTTTGGCGATAGACGGGAAGGTCAAGATAATTCATGTGTACATCACTTTTGCCGGTCAAAAAACGGATTTTTGCCGGTCACGGTTAATGGAAACGCGTACGCGATTCGGACCTCCGGGCCAAGTAATCCGCAGTTCACTGCAGCGAGGCCGGCGGTAAAGAGTATTCTGGTGTCGATTCTACAGTCGGCGGCAACCCCTGCGGCAGAACCGACCGCGATGCCGAGATCTCCGGTATTGAATGCGCAAATCCCCCCGCGTGCCCGGTTTTCTGCACAATCGGAGAAACCGCAGATTCCGCATCCTTTCACATCCAAAGGGCTGATTTTGGTCCCGATCAGCAGCAGTGCCGGTGTCGAGGCCAGGGTCGCTGCATCACGTAAAAATGCAGAGGCATTATGTGTGTTCCCCCATTTAAGCATTTCATCAATAATCGGCTTGATATCATTGCCGGTAACAAGCAGGATTTCAAGATTGTCTTTTCCCTTCGCTTTTGGCGCGGTGCGGGCGGCAACCGCCATGCGCCGGGCCGCGTCACGGATTCCCTCCTGCTCTAATTGGCTGCCTGGTATTTTCATTCTGTTATGCTAAGTCTCCTCTATTTTGTTGTCAACCGTAAAAAAAATATCAAATTGTTTATATTGAAATCCTGATACAGCGTGATATGCTTAATTATAGCAGATAATTACAAAGGAGTAAAACCATGTTGAAAGAAGGAGCGGACATTCGGCAGCGTCCCGAAGAGGGGTTTCGGCGGTGGTTTTTCGGGAAAAACTGTGAGTTGATTTTATGGTATGACAGGCCGGATGGAGAACTCACCGGTTTTCAATGGTGTTATGATCAAATGATACACCAGAAAGCATTCAGCTATTTTGAAGGGAAAAAAAGCCATCGTTTTGTAACCGAGGGCCTTACCCCAACCGGCCGTGATGCACAAATGACAGGGATTTTAATGGGAGATGCAGGCGAAGTTGACCCGGATGTGATGAATCAGTTTATCGATGCGGCCGAATCAATTGATCCGGATACGGTTGATTTTGTACTTTGCGTCATGCGGGAATACAACAATCGCTTTGAAAAGTAAATAATGAACAAAATTTCACTTAGATGCGCAGGGAAAAACAGGATGTCTTTACCAGATTGTGTCATTGCGAGCGTAGCGAAGCAATCTACTTGAAAAGAATTTCTCGCGAAGCCGCGAAGGACGCGAAGGGAAAGAAGTAACCGCGAATTACACGAATTGTCACGAATGGGGAGAGAAGAGAAGA
>JAFGJO010000042.1 GCA_016929065.1 Spirochaetales bacterium
ATATAGTACTCACCTTCTTGTAACATTGAAGGCATAGGAAATACAAGCTTTTTTATTTTATTTGCGTTCTAAACCGGACAGCAGTGTCCTGGTATATAGTTTGAATAATATTCCTGTACCTGTTAAAAGGTATACAATACAGGTGGATTCCACAACTCTGTGAAAAATCATAGCAGTTGAACAGTATTTTGTAAAGATTTCTTTTTCCAATGGAGGATAATTTTGTTGAATAATCAAATAGTACCGGTTTTCTCATGCTCATTACATACACCTCGTCCTTAAATATTAACCGAGTCGATTTCTTGTTTTCCTCCCGCCTCTTATACCGCATATTTCTCCGGCGGTGCTCTGCCGAATGTTTCTTTCATAATCAGCCTTCCGATTTTGCATAAAGGACATATGGAGTGTCCGTATATCCTTGATAAAGTAAAAAGAAACAAGCGGCTGCCTGCGGTACTGAACAGGGATGAAATAATAAAAATCCTTGATCAAATTAAAAATAACAAACACTATTGCATGATTGGGCTCATGTATGCAGGAGGTCTTCGTGTCAGCGAAGTGGTGAAACTCAGAATACAGGATCTGTTGCCGGAACAATTGCAATTGTATGTGAGGCGTTCCAAAGGGCATAAAGACAGAATCTCTTTGCTTTCAGATAAATTGTTGTCAGGTTTGGACCATATCATCAAAAACCGGGCTGGAAAGGAACTCCTGTTTCTGACACAGCAAAATAAAAAATATACTGTCAGAACGATTCAGGCTATTTTCGAAAAAGCGATGAAGAAGTCCGGAATACAAAAAAAAGCCACCTGTCATACCCTGCGCCACTCCTTTGCGACTCATTTAATAGAATCCGGCACAAATGTAAAGGCCGTTAAAAACCTGCTGGGACATAAAAGCGTTAAAACCACGATGGTGTACATTCATCTCGCTGATACATTCACTAAAGATATAGTCAGCCCCTTGTAAACATATTTTATAAAAATCAAACAGAAATCCTGCAGATCCCGGTAATCCCGTCTACACTCTTTAATAAAATAAATGCAGACAGCCTCTCCATGTATTCCTGCAGTGCCAGTCTGTCGGTCTGGCCTGCTGCCTTTTTTCTTCCCGGCATAATATGTGAATTTCGTAATACGTGCTTTTGTTGTATATCACAATAAATCATGAGGCATCATCCCCCCTTGACATCCAACTTTCTTTCTCCTTTTTTTAATGGGTCTTTCATGGAACAATTCTGCCGAAACAGCCTGACAGACCGTTAAAAATGAGGTATACTTTAGTATCAACGCATTAAAAAAGAATCTGATTTTTTCATAGTTCGGAGGAGATCCATGAGGGCTATTTTCAAGTATTTTGTACTATGCAGCATATTTTGCGCCATCATTATTCCGGCCGCCTTTTCCCAGGCAAAAGTTGCCAAGGTTGCCCTGCTTGATGTCGACAACATAAACCGCGATCCCCGCTATGACTATTTAAGCGGGATGATCTCGGGCATACTGCTGTATGATCTTTCCCGGACAGAAGGAATCAGCATCATCGACCGCCGTTCACTCGATGATGTTTTAAAAGAGCAGGAACTCATGCTTGGGGATATGTCCGCAAAAGACCAGATAAAAATCGGGAAACTGCTTGGCGCAAATCACCTTCTCCGTGCCGGGTTTGTCTACCTAGGTGATGAAGTCATGGTCAACCTTACCCTCATCGATGTTGAAACCTCAAAATCAATTGTGCTTTCACGAAGGGGCAGAACCGAAAACACCATCCATGAACTGGCAGAGGATCTCGTCGTGCACCTCACCGGACAGGAAGTTGTGTTTCAATCAAAAGAGACGGACCGGTCTATTATTTCCCTCAAGGATGAAAAACCGGGCTCAATCGATATTTACTGCAATCTCATACGGGCAGAAATTATTCTTGACGGCGAGTTCACCGGATACTCAACCGGCGACAGCACAAAGCCGTTTACCATCAATTCAGTCAAACCGGGAAAACATCTTGTCAAGGTAGTCTTAAGCGAGTTCGGTGTGGTTAAACTGCCCGAAATAACCTTTCACGACTGGGAACAGGAGGTGAATGTCCTTCCGGGAAAAAATCATGTGCTGCGTGCAACAATAAACACCTATTCATATCAGATTGCAAACCTCATCGATATTTTCAGGAAGACAATTGAAGTAACCTACGAGGAGGGAAAATCGCAAACATCAGGGGAGTACCCGCTCTCAGTAACTGACCGCACAGGCACGAAAATTCCGGTCTTGATCAAACTGAATGCTTCACTCAAGGATGAGACAGTGACATTCAACATGGTGCTGACCTTCAACAACAGGGAAAAAACAAACTGGGATTTTGTCTGGAAAAAAGGAGAAAAGCTGGATCATGAATTTGAAGCGGGAATAGTGAAATGCAATGTTCGCGCCAGCGGATTCTCTCCAAACTCCGCCCGGTTTGATATCAGGCTAAAACGGACAGATATCGCCTACGATGAGTGGAAAAAGAAAAAATAAATATTGTATTACGGAATCATTGAAATAAAATACTGATGGATCCGGGGATCATCGGTCAACTCGGGGTGAAAACTCCCCGCAAGAATATTGTTCTGTCGGACAAGCACCGGCGACCCCTCAAAACTTGCCAAAACCGTAACTGTCTTGCCAATCCGTGTAATCAGCGGTGCGCGGATAAACACTGCCCGTACCACAGGCTCTCCGCATACCGCAACAGACAAATCTGCTTCAAAACTTTCAACCTGCCGGCCGTACGCATTGCGCTGTACTTCGACATCCAGTGCCTGGAACCTCGGCTGATCATACTGCTGGATATCTTTTGCCAGCAATATCATTCCCGCACAGGTCCCGAAAACCGGAAGCCCTTCCTCTATTCTTTGTTTCAGGGGTTTAAAAAGATTATTGCGGACGAGCAGTTTTCCGATGGTTGTTGACTCACCGCCGGGGATGACGCAGGCATCAATGCCCTCAAGATGTTCTGATTTTCTAATAAGAGAGATATCCGCCCCGGCACGTTTCAGCATTTCCATATGCTTTTCAACAGCGCCCTGGAGCGCAAGAACGCCAACCCGCTTTTTGTTCAATGGCTACCAGCCGCGCAGGGACATCAGCTGCTTTTCATCAAGCTGCCGCACATCAATCCCCGGCATGGGCTCGCCCAGTCCGCGGGAGATCTCTGCCAGTATTTTGGGGTCATCAAAATGGGTCACTGCATCAACAATGGCCTTCGCCCTGGGCTTGGGGTCATTGGACTTGAAAATACCCGATCCGACAAACACCGTTTCGGCACCCAGCTGCATCATCAGCGATGCATCAGCAGGGGTAGCGACGCCGCCAGCGGAAAAGTTCGGCACCGGAAGCTTTCCGGTCAGCGCCACTTCGACCACCAGGTCATAGGGCGCACCAAGGTTTTTCGCCTCGGTCATCAGCTCTTCTTTGGGAAGGTTTTTCAGCCGCCTGATGGTATCCATCACTGTCCGCATGTGGCGGACCGCCTCGATGACATTGCCGGAACCGGCTTCACCCTTTGTACGGATCATCGCAGCCCCTTCTCCGATTCTGCGCAATGCCTCGCCCAGATCGCGGCAGCCGCAGACAAATGGAACCTTGAAATTATGTTTGTCAACATGATACAAATCGTCTGCCGGGGTGAGGACTTCGCTTTCATCAATAAAATCAACCTTCAGCGCTTCAAGAATCTGCGCCTCGGCAAAATGTCCGATCCGGCATTTTGCCATCACCGGAATCGAAACCGTGTCCTGAATTTCCTTTATCTTGTCGGGATCAGCCATGCGCGCAACACCGCCCTCAACGCGGATATCCGCTGGCACGCGCTCGAGTGCCATCACCGCAACAGCGCCTGCTTCTTCGGCAATTTTTGCCTGCTCTGCGTTGGTGACATCCATGATAACGCCGCCCTTCAGCATTTCTGCCAGGCCGATTTTGTTCCGCCATGTTGATGTCTGACGTTGTGACCATAATTGTTCACTCATATGCATTACTCCCGGGATGTAATATATCGTCATGCAGTAAAACTGCTTTTTTTTCCAACAAAAGAAATGCCGTGGATGTTCTCTTTTTAAATTGATATCCACTCTTTCGTGCACAGTGAATATACCAAAAAGAAGGCGAAAAAGCAAGATTTTCACGATGATTCAAATCACACAGCTATCCGTACTCCAACCTTCCTCCCTGGTACCCCCGTCCGACAGCATTTGACAAAGCACGTGTCTCTCTCTATTATTTTTTAAAAGGAGCCCGGGTACCGCTTATATGGCTGCAACACAAAATATTGTAAAACGAAACGGCCGAATCGTCCCTTTCGACAAATCAAAAATAGTCTTTGCCATTTTTCAGGCTGCGGTTGCAGTCGGCGGCAGAGACCGGAGCGTCGCGGAACATATCGCGGATGCGGTCGTTGCAATGCTGGACGCACGGAATTATAAAGACAGTTTTCCCACAGTAGAAGAGGTGCAGGATCTTGTCGAAAAGTGTCTTATTGAAAACGGGCATGCAAAAACCGCAAAAGCGTTCATCGTGTACCGGTACGAACACGCGCTCAAGCGTCAGGGAAAACAGAGCCTCACCTATTCCTCCGAAAACATTCCATACCGCAAACTCTGGGAAGCCCTCTCATGGGCAGCCGACAACCAATGCATTACGACGCACGATCTTGAAGAATCTGCGGACAGCGGGAAATTCAGCCGGCTTGTCGAGGCATCCGAAGCATTTTATCAGTCCGAGATTGATGCAGCATTTAAAAAAATTGAAAACAGCCTGCCCGGGACGAGGATACTGATTATCGCAGGGCCATCATCTTCCGGCAAGACCACCACGACGGCAAAACTGAAGGAGCTTCTGGAGAAAAAGGGATTTTTCCTGGCGCCGCTTGCAATCGACAATTATTTTTATAATCTGGAAGACCACCCAAAAGACAGCCACGGCGACCATGACTTTGAAACCCCGCAAGCAATTGAACTGTCGCTGGTCAACGACCATCTGCACAAACTTCTCGACGGGAAAAAAGTGGATATCCCCTTTTACGATTTCAAAAAAGGAAAACGCAACGGCATCTCTGCGTCGCTCGCCATTCCAAAAAACGGGATCATATTAATCGATTCCCTTCACGGACTCTATGACGGAATGACTGCCGGGATTCCGGATTCTGCCAAGTTCAAACTGTACATCGAAACCCTTTTGCAGATGAAAGACAGTAAAAAAAACTTTATCCGGTGGACCGATATCCGGATGCTTCGCCGCATGATCCGCGACATGCAGTTCCGCAATTATGATCCCCGCCATACAATCCTGCACTGGCACCATGTGCGCCGCTCGGAACTCCGCTACATTGTTTCCCAGCTGAAAAATGCCGATACCATTGTCAACAGCTCGCTTGCCTATGAACTCTGTATTTTAAAACAGCTTCTTCACGGTTTTATTGATTCATTTGCCGCTGAGTTCAGCGATGATCCTGACCGGGAAGACGCAGGAGAACGCGCAGTCAGGATAAAAAACCTGTTTGCCGAAATTCCTGCCTGGCAGAATGAACAGCTTGTCCCTGACACTTCCCTTTTGCGCGAGTTTATCGGCGGCAGTGTGTATGAACAGTGAATGAAAAAGATTATAATCTGCAGTGCCTGCTCTGATGCGGAATTTGTCGGTCTTGAAGCACGTCAGACCATGAACTCCGGTACATCTTGAAAGTTCACAATAACCGGCGGGGTCACAAATGAAAATGTATATCCGGATGAAAATATATTTTCAGCCGTCGTTACCGGCATTGGGAAAATAACCATTTTACCCCACAGTTGGTAGCTGCTCCTGCAGCAGGATTGCAATACCAAATGGTCATGAATTATGATTTTAATGGGGATCGGGAATCAGGAACGATGGGGAATTGTTATTGGTATCAATGTCGGGTATGTTTTTTAATTTATTCTGAATTTACAGTATCTTCTCGGGAGGTTTTCTATTTTGGAAAGCCTCCTTTTTTTTGCTGTTCATTTTTTTCTTCTTCCATGACAGCACAAAAACCTCTATAATGGAAAAAAGGAGATACCCTTTGAAAAAAGCATTACAGGAACTCAAAAAACGCGACAGCGAAATCATGCTGCTCAATCATGCAGCAGAAACCCTGCGGTGGGACCAGGAAACATATATGCCCCCAAAGGCTCTCCCACAACGGGCCGATCAGATATCACTGCTTCAGGGGATGATTCATGAAAAGGTTGTCGAAAAAAGCAATGCCGGTCTGTTTGCAGAGTGCGGGCTCACAGCAACCACGCCAAATGGCCCGGCCGAATCCGATGATATTGAGAGAGCATTTTTAAGGGAATCGTTCAAGCGGTTTTCAAAACAGACAAAAGTTCCGAAAACCCTTGTCACCGAACTCGCCCATACCCAGAGCATTGCCCAGGCAAACTGGATCGAGGCAAAAAAAACAGCAGATTACAATAAATTCAAACCCTATCTTTCAAAACTCCTCGGCCTCCTGCAGCAGTATGCCGAATGCATGGGCTATGAAGATGAGATATATGATGCACTGCTCGATGACTACGAACCCTACGCAAAAACAAAAGAAACAGAAAAGCTCTTTGATTCCCTGAAGGATTCGCTTGTCCCGCTGCTGGCCAAAATCGTCGAGAAACGAAAATCCGGAGAATCGGATATTATTCAGCGGAGTTTCCCGGTGGCAAAACAGGAAGAGTTCAACAACCAGCTGCTTGCGGCAATGGGATTCGATCTTTCCCGCGGCCGCATGGATGTCTCGGCACACCCGTTCACGACAACTCTTGGGGGACATGATGTCCGGCTGACGACCCGGTACAACGAACACTTTTTCCCGTCATCCGTATTCGGCACCATTCACGAAGCCGGCCACGGACTGTATGAACTGGGAATGGGAGAAAAACTTTCGGGAAGCCTCCTCGCAAACGGCACCTCACTGGGCATTCATGAAAGCCAGTCGCGGCTGTGGGAAAATCTTGTGGGCCGTAGCCGTGCGTTTTGGGAAGGGTTTTATCCCGGATTCAAGTCACTGTTCCACGATGCCCTGAATGATGTGCCGCTCGATGACTTTTATCATGCAGTCAATTCGGTCTCGCCGTCGCTCATTCGTGTCGAAGCCGACGAGGTCACCTATAACCTGCACATCATCCTCCGGTTCAATCTTGAACGCAAACTTTTGTCGCAGGATCTTTCGGTGGACGATCTTCCCGAAGCCTGGAATATAATGTCAAAAGAACTGCTGGGGATTATGCCTGCAAACGACAGCGAAGGCGTATTACAGGATGTTCACTGGTCAATGGGAGCACTTGGGTATTTCCCGACATACACACTGGGCAATTTATACGGTTCACAGTTTTACGACACAATGAAACAAGCACACCCGGACATTGAGAAGCAGATTAAAAACAAAAACCTGCTGACGGTCAAGCAATGGCTTGCCGACAACATTCATGTTCACGGCAGCGTATACCCGGCAGGCGAACTGGTACAGCGTGTGACCGGGAAACCCCTCGATCCGCAGTATTTCACCCGCTATATTACCGCCAAGTACGGAGCCCTTTATGATTTATGATATTTTGACCCAGAGCCCGTATCCATGGATTCTCTTTGCCGGGATTTTCTGCGGCTCTGCAGCAAGCCGTCTGACAAGATCGGTAAAAAAATCAAAACATCCTGACAAGGCACGCGAACGGAAAGCATTCTGGGTGATGCTGGGGTTCTCTGCGGTCATTGCGCTTCTCCTGCTTGCCGTCTTCGTCCCGGGGTCCGGGAAAATAATGGACTGGAACCTCCTGTACATGTTTGCCGGAACGGCAGTACTGTTCTTCCTGGTTTTCCGTTTTAAAAAAGCAGGCGGCATTCCGTTTATAATTCTCGCCGGCCTCCTGGTTGTCACCGTCATCCTGTTTCTGCAGGCCATCACCGCGTTCACCGGTGAAACAGAAATAGGCCAGATAAAAGTACTCTCCTCCCAGAACAGTAAAATATCCTGTGAATTTACCAATGCAAGAAAAGAAATTACCCGTCTTGAAATGGAAGGGACCTACATTGGAGCGGAAATAAAAACAATTGTGTTCAATGATTTTTATGTATTCCTGGGCCAAAAAACATGGTACCGGTTTACAGGATTAAAAACCGCTGTTGTTCCGGCAGGAAGCGAGATGACCCGCGAAAAGGATATCCATGAATTTGCACACCCCGAGGGGATAAGTGAAGCATTATACCGGTTTGTTTCTGCAAACATCCAGTACATTCCGGGAATAAAAACAAACATGATCCAGATTTCCTATGTCCAGGCCAGACCGCTGACCACCTATTCGATCAGAATTCAGAATGACTCAGGCGCAGAGATTGTTGCGGTGAGCAGGTAAGAATTAACCACTATTACTTACTGGCATGGGCAAACTGTATAAATGACAGCCAAAGCGGTCCATGGATGGGCCAAGACAATGGAGCATTACGACTCCATGTATGGAGGAGTATGCGGGTTCTGGTGGGTGCAGGGAGGGTATTTACACAAATACCTCCCCTGCATCATTTTCCAGGTTTTTAAACCTGATTATAATTAATTTTTATTGATAGTAAGCGGGAGCTTACAATTTATTTTCCCGCTTTTGCGGCTTCCAGCTTTTTGAACACACGGATATTATAATATTCATCCTTATCGAAATCATCAAAATGATTTTTATGATCGTATAAATCATCGATGATATCCATAATGGAATGCATGGGCTGAAATCCAAGCAGGGTTCTGGCCTTCTCGATTGACACCTTGTAATTCCTGAAATCCTTGATGTTCAGCAGCTCGAGCTTTACTTTTTCTCCTGTTCTTTTTTCGACCTCGCTTTTTACCAAATCGCCCACCTGGCCGACCGTAAAATTGCCGGAACTCACATTGAATACGCCGCTGATTGAATAGTTTGCCTGTATTGCCCGCAAAAACCCCATTGCAGAATCCCGGATATCAAGAATCGGCCGCCAAATCGACGGATTATTCACCGTAATTTTTTTATCGAGCAATGCCGCTTTGAACATGGTGTTGACAATCAGGTCAAACCTCATTCGGGGGCTGTATCCGCTCACGGTCCCCTGCCGGATAGCGATGACAGAAAATGCATCATCCTGCAGCTGGAGCACTCCCCGTTCACCCTGCAGTTTTGAAATTCCATATGGATACGAACTCACCGTCGGAGAATCCTCATCATACAGTTTGTCGACTGTATACCCATAGACTGAACATGATGATGCATAAATAAACCGTTTCACCCCGGCAACTTTTGCGGTGTAGCACAAATAGGACGGCAAAGCGGCATTATCAATGAAATTCTTTGCGGGGCTGAACTCCGCCATCGGGTCATTTGACAAACCGGCAAGAAAAATTACCTGTTCGTACGGCTCAAGATCTTTCGGAGTACATTCAAAAAGCTCCTTGTGGATGACCTTTACATCTTTTGGAAGAAAATTCCCGAACCAGAACAAATCAATGACTTCCACGTCATATCCATGTTCTATTAGATTCGGCACCAGCGTGGAACCAATATATCCGGCTCCGCCGGCAACCAGTATTTTCATATCATTATTCTCCTCGTCTGCCTTTTTGTATACGAAAAAAAACACAATGTACAGTGCGTCCCGCAGCAAAATACGGGTATCAGTCCTTGTCTTCCATAATTAAATGATACAGGGATACATTCAGGGAAGTATCCCTTGGAACACTGAACGACACTTCTGCTGTTTTCAGCTCCTCAATATGCCGTGAAGGATCAAGTTGCGCTGCATAGTCAAACACCGTCTTTCTTTTTCCGCCGACATGCACTGTGCCGGTAATATTTTTATCAAGAAGCTCTGCAATCATTTTTGCAATAACATCAACACTTTCCCTGCTCGTCCACTGGTCCACAAATGCCTTTGGATACGGGAAGGGTTTCGGCCCGAATGTCGTACGGATAATAAGGGAATTGTCGTACATCCGCACCGCGCATTCACCCCCCAGTTTTGACCAGGCATATTTGTTGACCGGGAAGACGGGGTCATCTTCCGAATAATTGCCCTTGTCACCTCGGAATACGTAATCGGTGCAGATATACACAAGTTTCAGTTTATGCTTGATTGCCGCTTTGACCATATTTACAGTACCGGCGATATTCACCTCAAGCGCTGCAGTCGGGTCTGCATCCACTTTCGGCGGGGAAGTAAAAGCCGCACAATGAAGGATGGATGTGTAATGCCTTTTCCCCAGCCATCTGTCGACCGCATCAAAATCGGTGATGTCAAAGTCGCCGATATCCACAAAATCCGCTTTTGGAATAAACGTTTTCAGGGTCGTCCCCAAAAGCCCGTTTCCACCGGTAACAAGAATTCCGATGCCGTCTGTCATATTACCACCTTGATATATTTTGCGTTGTAAAGTTTTCCGAACGCGGGTCGGCCAGCCATTCAGAAAGCGACAGCCCTGCCCGGTCTTTTTCTGACAATATTGCATCACTGTTCAATAATCCGGATAATTCAGCGACAAGTGACGGATCCGCCAGCGACCAGTCTATATCGGAAGCAGCAGGCGAAATCCCCGCTTCACATCCCGGGCTGTACTCACCCGTACAGAAATATTCAATACATGTTTCTTTGGTAAAATAATTTCCATGTGCGAAACCCGGAGGGACCCATATCCATTCATTGTAGTCCCTTTCTGCCGAAGAAGGGAGATCATATAAAAGGGCCTTCCCGAGCGTCGGGGACCCTTTCCGGATATCCAGAATAATGTCAGTCATTCTTCCATGTATTGTCCGGACAAGCTTTCCCATGAACGGATTCCATTGAAAGTGAAGGCCCCGCACCACATTCGCATTTGAATAGCTCTCATTGACCTGGACAAACCGCGCACCGGCAAGGTGTGAAAGCTGTGCTTCGGCAAAAAAATCTGTCTCACGGAATGGTTCGGAAAAATATCCCCGGTTATCGGAAAACCGCTGAAACCGGATGATCATGATGTCCTTGATTGCCAAAGATTGTGTTGATAGAATTTTCACTTACGCTCCTCCGGGAAAACAATAAATTGTTGAATTTTGTGAGAAATAATATTGCGGCATTAATCTTTTTGCGAAGCAACCGATTCCGGTGATACAATTTTACCGGACACAAGATTTTTTCCGTCAATCAGTCCCTTTCTGGCAAAATATCCGCTTTCCGGATTAATAAATGACCAAAACAGAAGATCTATCGATAAATACAAGTTTATAAAAAAGCGGAAAACAGGATTGTTTTCAAAAATCAAAAATACGTTGCGAAAAACATAATACAGTTTCCATGGGGGAATATTGGGTTTTATCACAATCCCGCGGTTCACCTTGTCGAGCTTCGCCCAGTCTTTGTGATAAATATAATTGCCGAGTACGCGGAAAACCTTGAATCCCTTCCCGATTGCCCGCCAGGTATAATCAATATCATCAGAGTAAATAAAGAACTCCTGCCGTGGATAACCGATTTTTCTGATCACCTCTGTTTTAATCAGATACCCTTCAAAGGTAACCCGGAACATCGGCCGTCCGCGCACCTCATGTGTGGGTATTTTAAGCGATTTGAATTCCTCAGCATCCGTACATCTTTCATTCTGTAAAATTCCAACTTTTTTTTGCACAGAAGGCTTCAGGCTGCTATAATAGTAATCAAATTTCTCTGCCGCACCCTGTTCGGAAATCGCATCATCATCCATCATATAAATCCAGTCGCAATCAGTATTTTCAACAATGTATTCCATTCCCCGGGAAAACCCGCCGGATGACCCGATATTTTCCGGAAGCGTCACTACGGTAAAAAAATCAGCAGCCAACTCTTTCTGATACTTTTTCAACACATCATCAGTTCCGTCCGTGCTCGCGTTATTTATCACTATCAGGCGGTCCAGTTTCCTTGACTGATGGATCAGGGCATCGAGTGTTTTGGGAAGCAGCGCTTTTCTGTTAAATGTTAATACCAACCCTGCAATGTTCACAAATTTTAACTCCTTGACATTTCAAATAACACATTACTCTACGAAAACACAATTCTGTTGATATCCCCGGGGGAGCCTGCTCTTTACAATTCAGCTGTGCTTTCAGGACATTCTACTCCCTTCCGACAGCCTGTCGTATTTTAATAAAGAAAATACATCATGTAAAGCATATGCATAAATTTTCAATATCATATTCTGTCTACCATTTTTCTATAATTTTGTTTGTAACTGAATCAAAAAAAAACTAAGATAATAGAAGTGAACACTTCAACGTTTAGTATACCACAACAGCAGGGAAAAACCCGAACCATGTTCCCGGCAAAACGAATCATGCTGATTTTCATGCTATTGTTCACCGGGTTTTCACTGCATTGCTTTGGTGATTCAGTAATATCTGAATCGGGTATCTATCCCCTTGGCGATACATTGGAATATTATGTCGATGAATCGAATAATCTCTTAATTGAAGATATCTGCTCTCCTGAAATCCAGTCAAAGTTCAAAAAAAGCAATGAAGAAACTCCGAATTTCAGCTATACCGCATCAGCAATATGGACCCAATTTACCCTGCAGGGACTGGCCTCCTCCAGCTGGTATCTGGAACTCGATGCATACAAGGAAGTACAGATATTCCTGCCTGATGAATCAGGGAACTACTCTTCCCTTACCGGCGGACGTGGTTTTCAGAATCCTGCCATCATCAAAAAACTGGGAGATCTTCTCGTCCCCCTCCGCGGCCTGCCTGACACATCAACGATCTATATCCGCTATGTCCATGATGATACAATGATCCTTCATGTAACCCTCTGGAAAGAAGCGGCATATATCACCCAAAAACGGGAGGATCTGTTTTACGGAATTTACTGCGGTGTCATTCTGGTGATGATCGTCTACAACATCCTGCTTTTTTTCATTCTCCGCGACACCAGCTATATTTATTATGCTGTCTATGTATTTTCCATGCTGGTTGTGCAGCTGGTTTTCTCCGGGATACTGACGGATTTCCTGCCACCTGAAGCTCATCTCCCCACCGATATCATTGAAACTTGTTTTCTGGGGTTGTCGGTTGCAGCATTTCTGTTTTTTATGAAACGGTTTCTGTTTACCAACTTGCTCCATCGGAATATTAATTTTATTGCAAATACACTTGCAACACTTGCTCTCCTCCACATTCCCCTTGCGTTTATCGCACCCTATCTTATACGGACAGTGAGTATCAGCATTGTGTTTGCCATCGTTCTCCCTCTGAACCTGTCTGTGATTTTCATTACACTCAAAAAAAAGTATATCCCGGCCATATTTTATGCCATAGCGCAATTCAGTTTGCTTGCCGGCACGTCTTTCTTTATACTCCGCAATTTTGGTTTTATCCCCAGTATTGCCATCGCAGAATTCGGAATGCCAATGGGATCAATGATCGAGGCAATTCTGCTTTCCCTTGGCCTTGCCCACCGGGTACATATTCTGCAACGACAGAAACAAATGGCCCAGGAATGGAGTATCCAGAACAAAAAAATGGCGGAGAAATTCAAAAAAGATTATCAGAAACTGTTTGAACTCAATCCGATCGGCATCGCCCTGTTTGACAAAGAAGGAAAATATCTTGAAGTCAATTCATCCTACTGCAGAATTTATCACGGCGCAAGAAATGATTTTATCGGCCGGAATTATTATGACGTCGTATTCCCGGAACACCTAAGGGAAAAGGAAAAATTGCGGTTTGAACATCTTGTTGGCAATCCCGGAAAAAAAGTCGTCAGTTTCGAACAGTCCAATATCACAAAACACGGTAAAAGAATCGCCGCAAAATATTTTATTGACTATACCCGCGACCGGGACGGAAGCATCACCGGAATTCTTGCCTGCTGCCAGAATACAACAAAATTAAGAAAAGTGCTTCACAGACTAAAGTCATCAATAAATGAAAAAGATATTCTGTTAAAGGAAGTGCACCATCGGGTAAAAAACAATCTGCAGATCATGGTGAGCCTTTTTCGAATTCAATCCAGAAACTTCACCGATCCGGCAATCATCGCCATTTTTGAATCGACCGCCGGCAGAATCCGTACCATTGCCAATATCCATAACCGGCTGTATCAGGCAAAAAATATGGCGCGTATCGATTTCACCGAATTTATTCAGTCGATTGTCGCACAAACCCTGTCTTTGTCCGGCCCTTCCGGGAGCCAGATTGAAACAACGTTTGAAATATCTTCGGATTCTCTTCCTGTCGATATTGCCATCCCGCTCGGACTCATCATCAATGAGCTGGTGAGCAATACCGTGAAGCATGCGTTCCAGTCAATCCCGGAACCGCAGCTGTTTATATCACTTCAAAAGAATTTTCTACAGGAAAAGAAGCTGAAAGATACATACATCCTGATTGTCCGCGATAACGGGATCGGGCTGCCGGAGGACTTTGATATCAATACTGCCGAATCATTCGGAATGACACTTGTCGAAAACCTGGTTGACCAATTGGACGGCACACTCATTCTGAATAATGAAAAAGGCGCAGCTTTTACGATCTCGTTCGAGTACGGGAGACCCGAAAATCAAAAACCGGCAAAATAGATGCTATTTCTGAAGCGGGTAAAACTCGGAAGGCAGCAGCTGGGTTGTATGGATTGTGTAAGGGATTGACGGATATATTTCCACATCCACAGGATTGCGGCGGTCAAAATTCTTGCCATGCATCACCACATCCTGATTGCGTATATGGCGCGGTGCGACCAGAAAGCGGGCAGGATCGTCTTTGTTGTTTTTTTTCACCGTTTCCAGACGTCCTGATACCCGTGCGATCGTCGTTTCCTCGAGCCGTTTCATGCTTTCAACATCACGCGACACCACATCAAACAATTCAATGGAACGGGTCAGATTCACCAGCGCCCTGGTAATGTATGAATCCGCAGCTGTTGCCGAACCCGTATTTACAGCCTGTCGGTAATATGCGCACCCCAGATTGTTTGAAACAACAAAGATATTAAAAATAAGATCCCGATGAGTCGGATTCCGGTCAACTTCCGGAGAACCGGGTATTTCATTTTTTTCCTCTTCCAGAATATCGAACAAATGCTGGTAGAAGCCCTGGGCAACTGCATATTGTCCGCGTTCATATTCCATTGTCGCCAGTGCAAATAATGCCGGTTTGTTCTCCGGCAGTTCCTGAAGCACCCGGTGAAAATCAACCAGAGCATCATCCAGGTCATTCTGCGAATACCGTATATATCCCGTTTTATAGGTTTGGTCGGGGTCTTTATAATTATTTGCCTCTGCAGTAAGAAATGAGCTTAACGCCCGGCCGTAATTCCCCGAGCTGAAAAAGACATTTCCCAGATTGTAGTAAATCTTTCCAAAATCCCCGGAAGCAGCATATTTTGTTTTTGAAAGGTCTTTGCCGGAGTTTTCAAACAGCTTTTGCGCCAGCGTAAATTTCTGCAAGGCTATTTCCGGCTTTGATGCATCCTGGCTGTATAAATAAAATTCACCGAGCATGTTATAGGCAAGAATATGTTTCGCTGTTTTTTCGAGTGTATATTTCCATTCATGGGCAAGGACAAATGCATTCGTATTCGTTGCGTCCCTGGCGGGGTTCTCAAAGTAATGAGTTGCCACCTCCAATGCCCGCAGCTCATCACCTGCGCCGGTATCATGATAAAACCGGGCAAACTCGAAATAAGTGAGCGGATTCTTGTCATCCAGTTCTTTGGCTTTAATCAAAAGTTCATGCACATCATCATATTCTTTCTTGTCGATCAGATATTCTGCGAGCCGGGTGTACACACCGGGGTCTGCCACGCTGTAATTTTTATCCCGGAAGTATTTCCGATAGGCAAGGACTTTATTCAGATTGTCAAAATCCACCATGCCTTTATCGCGGGCGATTTTTTCGATTTTTACCAGATAATCAACCCGTTTCAGATACGACTCCGGACGCTCGCGGAAATGTTCGGCAATAAAATCGTAGGTCTGTGCTGCATCTCTGTTTTTTGAAAAATCGATTTCTGCCCATGCCAGATAATTATCCGCAGCGGCAATATTCGCTTCAAAATTGTCCATATCCTTCATGAGCAATGCTTCGGTGCGCAAAATATTGTGCTCATCATGGATACCGGTTACCAGCAATTGTTCGGCATGCTCAAAATTCCTCCGCAGTGTTTCGACCTTTGCGTAATCGATCGTGCCCTTGACATCCCCCGGATATTTTACCAGGAGCATATGATATATTTTTTGTGCATACCCCAGTTCATTCATGGAAACAAATCCCTCTGCAAACCGGTAATACTGGTCTTTTGAATCCCAGATTGCAGCCGCTTCCCTGAATTTGTCATTTGCATAAAGGCTTTTTCCATCAAGAAGCGACTGATACCCCTCATCATAGAGCGAAAGCGCCGAAAGCGGTTTCATGATATATTCTGAAATACCAAAGGCGATAATGAACAGCAAGGTGACTGCCGCAGCGACACCCAGGCCGATCTTCCATCCCTTTGTTTTCAGAAAATAGGCAAAACTTTCGCGTTCCTGCTCGAATGCAACACCGGTCCGTTTTTCAAAACTCTTTGGCAGTACAATTTTTTTACCGGTAATACCCGATAAAATTCTGGCAATTTCTTTAGGAGAGTCCCCCTGGACAAGTGCATCAAGCAGCTGCTTGAGCGGCTCACCGCTTAATTCCTGCTCGCCGATTAATTCTTCTACAATAATTTTTACATTCAAGGGAAGTGAAGCAAGTGTTTCGGTTATCCGGTCGAACTGTGATTGCGAAAATTCAATTGCTGCGCCGGTACCGGATAGTTCCTCAAAGCCCCGTGCACCCTGCTTTTTAACAGCAGGCCGGGGTACACCAGGCATTTCGATTTCAGGTGTTTTGGATTCCCCGGCCTCCGGCAATCCAAAATCCTGACCCATCTCCGGCAGGGCGAATTCATCTATGGAAAACTGGTCAAGCTGTTCACCGGTATCAGATGGTTCCGCACCTGTTTCTTCAAACGATTCTCCAACATCCGGCATTTCAAATGAGAGTTCCCCTTCAGTCTCTGATGAAAAAGCCCCTGTTCCAAACCCTTCCCGGTCAAAAGCATCGCCACCGGTAATTTCCGGCTGATTGATGTCTGATTCAAAGGAGCCGCTGTCGATGCCGGAAATATCGGGCATCTCAAAGCCGTCAATATCCGACATTTCAAAACCGGTATCGCCTGAATCATCCATACCTGCATCCATATCAGGAAGCACTGTATCAGCTTCTTCTGTTTCTGGTCCTGCCGGTTCTTCAGCTCCCCCAAAATCTGGAAGATCAAACGAGGCGATGTCAATCGCCTCCCCGCCTTCCTGTGCCGGACCAGCGGACTCTGTTGAAAATTCCGTATCCTCCCCGGAGGATTCAATACTTCCAAAATCAAAATCGCCAGGCAATTCAATATCGCTGAATGACGTTTCTTCCCCTGCTGCGGATTCTTCGGAAATCCCGGGGGTTTCCGAAAGAAAGTCATCTCCAGCATCCATTGAAAACATCTCTTCCCCGGGGGCATCTCCTTCAGATGTCTGTTCACCGGAAATTTCCTCACCTCCCAGAGAAGTCATCTCGGAGATATCCGGCAGATCAAAATCGGAAATCGTATCCATCGACGCAGTATCTGCTTCGTCAAACCCCTCGCCCAGCAGGGCATTATCGTCTTCAGCCGGGTTATCACCAGGGACAGGTTCATTTCCTGCGGGAAGTTCCATAAAATCGCCGAATGCAGACAAATCCGGCGATTCTTCTTCGGCGATTTCAGGCATATCCATTTCCAAAGATTCACCGGAAACGGCTTCTTCGTCGGGAACGGTGTCTGCAAGCAGCGCATCGAGTTCAGAACTGTCGAGTGTCGAAGATTCATCCGGAAACACATCAGAAGAGGGTTCACCTGTATCTTCCCCGACAAGACTGTCCAGATCAAACATGTCGGGCGACGGGACATCCCCGGCTCCCTCCCGGGGAGGTCCTGTTTCTTCGAAAATTTCCCCGGCATCGCCGCCGAGCAGAGCATCAAAATCAGGACCCGATTCAGGCAGCTCTGTTTTTTTACCTCCAGAGAAGTCATCAAGAGAGAACGTATCAAAATCAACAGCACCATCAGACGGGAGTTCTGCTTCCGTTACCGGTTCATCACCCCCGTCAATGCCAAGCAGATCGGTCAAATCCTGTGTCAGCCCCTGTTCTGGCGGAGTGATCGTTTCAATGGACTCTCCGCGCTCCTGACGTATTGCAGGTTCGTCGCCCATTGCGTTGATAATTTCTTTTAGACTGTCGAGATCATCAATTTTTGGCATGCGCCGTCTGTTTTCTCCATTGGCAAAGCGTTAAATGTATTCTCTTTATAAATTCGGTAAATTCCGCAAAAAGATGAAGTGCTTCCGGATAATTATCGGTTGCCGAAACAATATACACATACCGCAGCGAAAATCATCTGTTAAAGTAAAACGGTTCATCATCCGAATCTAAAAGAGTATAGCAGAAAATGATGACACATAAAAAGAGCTTTTTAGTATTTCTTCTCTTCATATTTGCACTGTACAGCGGTATTGCAGAATCTCTGGATCTGCTGCTCTACATACAAAAAATCGAGCATGCATCGCAACCGGAAGTATTCGGAGATACAATTATATTCACCTATGATTCTCCAAAACACACATTCTTTGTCGGCGCACGATTCAGCCACGAAAACTACGCCGTGATGCATTCATTCCGTATAAACGAGAATAATATTTTTGTTCTTGCCATCCCCCTGCCGCCGGCGGATATGACGATAAAATACCGCCTTATGGTTGACGGACTCTGGACCAATGACCCGAAAAATCCCTTGCAGGAGGTTGACATGCTGGGAAATGTATTATCAGTCATCAATGTTGCCGGTTTGCCTCAAATGCCGTTTTCAACACCCGTCGTGAAAAATGGAAATATTGTTGAGTTCAGCCTGCAGACTGAAACGGGGCGCCGGGTATATGTTGCCGGTGATTTTAATTCGTGGGATCCGTTCTCACATCGGCTTGCAGAAATTTCTCCGGGAATTTACCGTTTACAGCTTCAGCTGTATCCCGGGAAACACAATTATTATTTCCTCGTGGATGGTATCCGGATGATTGATCCCCGAAATGAAAAAATAATGACTGATAGTGACGGATTTTTTGTTTCAACGGTAACGGTTACACGGAGCTATCGATAACACTGTGCAGCCGGCGTACTATCTCCAGAGCGAATGAATTGCTGATTGTTTCTGCGGTGGCAGGAACAGCAAGCGTATTGCCCATTTTCCTGTACATCGACAATTCCTGTTCATACAATGACAAAACCGATTTTTCCTCGCCGTGGACTCTGACAAGTATTTCCCGGACCTTATAGCGTCCTTCAATTGCAAAGCTGATAATGGAGCGGATTCTGGCAATTTCCTTTGACTGACGGGTAAAAAACGGCACCAGCGTCTTCAGCTCAAGCTGTGACAGGGAAAATTTTGATTCTTCCCGTTTATCCCGGGTTTCATTCTGCTGTTCAATCAACAGCTCCCCGTAATACTTCTGGATGCTGTCGGTAATTTTCCTGAATGTCTTCTGAAAATTCTCCCTGAATGCGGCTTTTTTTTGCGGCTCGGTGATATTGGGGGCAAGCTTTTCCATCGTATCCCGCTCTTTTTGATAGATGACAAGCTGTGTCAATATCATTTTTACCGCAGTCTTTTGCTTATACTCCGGATTTTCCTTCACCCTGGCCATGACATCAGCGAGAATAAACTTGATATCCGGGATTGACTCCCTGGGGATTTCACTTATCCTTCCGTCTTCACCCTGCGAGACAGCTACTTTTTTGGTGGCAAAGAGCCGCTGGATCAGGGTCAGGAAGAGGACACAATCAATACTGCTTTTCTCGGCATTCAGCGCATCAAAGCTGATCGATTTGAATTTTACATCATCAAGAAGCGAAAATATCGGCCGGGTGAGATGTTCCTTGTATTCGACAATTCCCTGGTCTGTTGATGAAGAGAGTCCATCGGCAATAGTAGCCACACTGTGTGTTGTCAATGAAAAGTAATCAACAAGACTCGTTATATTCAGCCCTGCCTGACCGATATCAACCCAATCTCCGGTTATTTTTTTTGAAAGTCCTTCAACCATGATCGTCCCCACAACTTCAGCGTGCAGGTTCTGCAGTTGTCACAGTTTTGGTTTCCCGGGTATCATCTCCGAAAAACCACCGAGCTGCATCATCAAGAATCTGAGACAGGATGAGTGCCTCAACATTTTGTTTTGCTTTTTCACAGAGCTGGTTCCACTTTTCAACCGGTATTTTTTTCCTGTAATCGTCGCGGATGGTCTCGACCTTTTCTTTTATGGTGATGTCCCGGGCTGCATATGATTCAATCATGTATAATGTCAAAAAAAGCACAGGAATGTCTTTTGTGGTGTCGAGAAGCAGAAACAGTTCCCTTTTGGCCTGGTCGATTTTATTCTGCTGCAGAAGACTGAATGCAAAATTCCAGCGGATCCAGTCCCGTTCCCGGATATTCGAACGGGTGAGCAGCGCGGCAAAAAAAGATTCTGCTTCCTCCGGTTTTCCCCCAAGCAGATACGGAATACTGAATTGTGTAGCGTATTTTTCCACAAATTCAGGTTTCTTCTGAAAAAGATATTTTTCCAGCTCCCTTATTTTATCGATCTGCGAAGTGACCACGGCGGAATTCAATAACACTTTTATATAATTCTTCCTGAGGGACCCTTTTTTATAGATCGCATCCTCAAGAAATGATATCAAAGCGCCCCAATCTTCCCTTTCAAGGTATGAATAAAACTTCCAGTTTGCAAAAAAATAAATATTGAATAAAAGCAAAAACACAAAAAAAATAACGGCAATATATATGTTTTCTTTCAATAGATAGTAAAAATCAGCAGGATTAAGGATGAATAACGGGGCAAGAAAGATAAATAGAAAGGCAAATAGAAGAAAAATATTGAAAATGATAAAAATAAATTTAAATTTCACCCAAAACCCCTGTAATCTCACTGGATGTTATACTATAATATTAATGAGGTCAACACAGGAGTATACCATGAAAAGCATTCGCGCGGATAGCCTGATGCCGGATTCGACATTTACAGAACCCCTTTTCCTTGATGAAAATTACATCCTGCTTTCCCCGGATACATCCGTTGATGAAGCACTGATAGAACGTCTTAAAAAATGGAATTACGAGAATCTCTTCACCAACGGGGTTGCGGTCGGAAAAACCGAGATCGCAGACTCATCGGACCATAAAACGATTGAACTCACCCTGGATGAAGATATAAAACAGAAAAGTGACCAGGAACAGATCACCAGATTTTATTTCGATTTTTTGAGTTTTACCAAGGATTTTTTCATCAGCTACATGAACCGCAATGAGCTGAACATGGGATCACTCACCGAAAAAGTAAAAACAGTTATTGAGCAGGTAAAAAAGCATCGGGATTTTATTTTGCGGTTTAATGAAATGAAATATCCGACAGACAACTACCTGTATAACCACAGTGTCAATTCAACACTTCTTGCACTTGCAATCGGCAGTATTTTAAAACTGCCGCCACATAAATTAATCGAATTGGGAATTGCGGCTGTTTTGCACGACATCGGCATGCTCCGGATTCCCCCCAATTTGTACATGACAAACAAACCGCTCACCCCCGTGGAAAAAAAGACGATCATGGCGCATACGATTGCGGGATACAAATCGCTCAAAACACATGCGGTCCATGAGACACTCGCTCTCCCTGCGCTCGAACACCACGAGCGGCTGGACGGTTCAGGATATCCGCGTGCCATGAAAGGCGAACAAATATCACTCTATTCCCGCATTATCGCAATTGCCTGCACATTTGACGGGATTACCGCCGACCGCCCCTACAAGGACTGCATGGACGGACATCACGGTCTGATCGATCTGTTGAAAAACCACAAGGGCAGATATGATGAAACAGTACTCAAGGCTTTGATCTTTTCCATTTCCCTGTACCCGGTCGGAACGCACGTCCTGCTTTCAAATAATGCAAAGGCCATTGTTGTAAAGACAAATCCGCAGAACCCAAAATGTCCAATCGTAAAAATACTGGTCGATAAAACCGGAAAACAGATGTCTGAACAGGTACTTGTACAAACATCAGAGGAATCGGGGATTACCGTCTTTCGGGCGCTTGAAGAAGCCGAAAAACCAAAAACGGAAACCCAGCATCCGCACGAATAACCGCCGCAGAATAAACAGCGGCCAGACAAATCCATCACAATCAGGAATAAGAAAATGAATATTACGGTAACATTTCCGGATAATAATAAAAAATCCTACCCCGTTTCAACTCCCGTTGGTGAAGTCATCAAGGATTTCACACCAGGGGATCCTTCGATTCCGGTTGTCGGAGGATTTGTCAATAATGAAATTACCTCGCTCTCGTTCCGGCTCGATATCAACTGCTCGGTTCGGCCGGTACTGCTTTCTTCCCGCGATGGTGTGTCCATGTACCGACGCTCATTGTGCTTTCTCGTTTCCATCGCCTCCAGAATTCTGTTTCCTGAAAAACGCCTGGTAATCGGCCATTCATTGGGAAAAGGCTATTTTTATCACTATGAGCATCAGAAAAACATTCCCCAAAAAGACCTGGAGGCTCTGACAGAAAAAATGAATGAACTCATTCGTGAGAATCTTCCCATTGATCAACACCACCTCTCCTACCAGGATGCGGTGAGTCATTTTGAAAAAACGCGTGAAATTGATACCGCATTACTTCTGAAGTATAAAAATGAAATGAAAATACGTGTCCTTGAATGTGCAGGGTTTCTTGATCTGTTTCACACACCGCTTGTACCGCAGACAGGCATGCTCAAATATTTCGAGATCTATCCATACACTCCCGGTTTTATTCTGCGGTACCCGCCTTTCAATAATCCAACCACCATTGCCCCGTTTATTGACAATCCCCTGCTTTTTTCAATATACAAGGAATACAAACAATGGGGAAAAATTCTCAATATCCATTGCATTGGCAGCCTGAATGAAAAGATCCAGACAAACCAGATTCAGGAATTTATTGATATTGCCGAGGCGCTTCATCATAAAAAAATCGTTGAAATCGCCAACAGGATTACAGAAAACCATGACAAACTGTGTGTGATCCTTATCGCAGGGCCGTCATCATCCGGTAAAACAACCTTTGCAAAAAGACTCTCCATCCAGCTGAAAGTAAACGGCCTCTCCCCGGTCCCGGTGTCGATTGACGATTATTTTCTGCCGAGAATACAAACGCCGGTTGATGCTGACGGGAAACCGGATTTCGAGAACATCAGTGCACTCGATACAAAAAAACTCAACGACCACCTTGTCCGGCTGCAAAACGGGGAACAAGTTGATATTCCGGTGTACGATTTCGTGGCAGGAAAACCGAAGGAAAAGGGAGTACCGCTGAAACTCACCGATACATCAGTCCTTGTTCTGGAAGGCATCCACGGCCTGAATGATGAACTCACCTGCATGATTCAGCCGGCGGCAAAATTTAAAATATATGTATCCGCGCTCACCCAGTTGAATCTGGATGACCACAACAGGATCCCCACAACCGACGTCCGGCTTATCCGGCGTATTGTGCGTGATCACCAGTTCCGGGGCCACAACGCCCTGCAGACCATAAGGATGTGGCCGTCTGTCCGCAGGGGAGAAGACCGCAATATTTTTCCATTCCAGAATCAGGCTGAAATGGCGTTCAATTCAAGCCTTGACTATGAACTTGCCGTGTTAAAAGTGTATGTGGAGCCGCTGTTAAAAACGATCAAACCGGATGATATGGAATACCATGAAGCCCGAAGGCTGCTTGCCTTTCTGGACAATGTCATTCCCGTTCCCCCGACATGGATACCGGGACAGTCATTGCTGAGGGAGTTCATTGGTGACAGTACATTTTCGTATTGAGGTGAAGCTGTACTATAAAATGATCTGATTCTGCCTGGCGACAAATTGTCCGACCAATTCCGACAATTCTCCAACAGTATCAAGGAACATGAGACCATATCCGCTCTCCGCCAGAGAGTTGTCAGGACCGAAAACACGTGCTGAACGGACCACCCGCATTTGCCCTTCATAAAACTGTTTGTTTTTTTCATTGATCAGCACCGAGACTTCATCGCTTATATCAAACAAAGACAAATCCTCGGTGACAATAAACACACCACCGGCAGAAAGATTGCTTGTCAGAAATTCCATAATGATCAGGCTTCCATCTGCCTGCTGTTTCCGGATGATTGTTTTTACACGATGTTTAATTCGTTTGTTCTTTCTTCTTTCTGTCATAGACTTCTCTCTATTTATTGTACGTAATATTTCAATATAGTTCAATCATATTTTGGGAAATCTGCTTTCATTAAATGTGGAAAATGTTTCCACAATCCATATACTCTAACTGTATGAATAAAATCGTAAAAGATTTGTTTCAGGCGCCTGCTGCCTGCTGTTTCCTTGATGAAAAACAAAATATCACCGACTGGAATCCCGCGGCTGAAATGCTCTTTTCTATTCCGGAGCCGAACACTTCAATACCGCTTGTCCAGGCACTTGAAAACCTGTGCAGGGGAAAATCATTTTTTTTCACCGAAGAATCCAAAAGCTGCACTGCCCGGCAGATTGCAGACCGCGTACAACTCCTGATCAGAAGCACTCAAGAAACAACACCCTCCTGCCATTTTATTATCCATAACAATGCTCAGGAGTATCTGAAGATATCGGTTGCCACAATGGCCCGGGGACGCACCAGGCTTCTTTCTGTTGATGATATCTCTCCACTGTTACAGAAACAGGAATGGTGTGAGCTTCGCATGTCTTTTGAGGTTCTCATCAGAGACCTGTCAAAAATACTTATTTCAATTAAATTCAGCGATCTCTCATGGATTGATTCATTTTTACTGTATATCATGACCTTTCTCAATGCCGACAGGGGGTTTTTATTCATTACAGAGCCTTCAGTAGATATTCCGCACCATATTTTCAAATGCACAATCCCGGTGATAAATTCGAAACCGGGAAAACCTGTTTTTTCCCACGAAAATTCAAACAGAAAAATAGATGGAATCCTCACCAAAAATTCTGAACCCCTGGTTTTCACCACGGGCAACGGTTCGGTTGATAACGGTCTTTTCAAGGAACTCGTTTCCATTATCGGGTATAATCCAAATGCTCTGTTTTATCTTCCTGTTGTACTGGATAATAATTTTTTCGGTTTTTATATTTTTACTGCGCTGTCAAAGAGTTTCAGGTGGTCATCACCGCTCCTTGAAATCTTTTCGCATGTCAGCACGATAACCGCTGCCCGTTTTGACCGCGAAGGGTCCATCGCAAAAATAAAGGAAATTGAACAGGCCAATGAAACACTTCAGGACAAGTTTCTGCACTCCCAGCGCATGGATGCCATTGGCAGGCTTGCGGGCGGAGTGGCCCACGATTTCAACAATATTCTGAGCTCAATACTTGGACATGCTGAATTAATCCTCGAAGATTATTCCCATATCGATGGTCTCAATCTTTACACCGATGAAATTATCAAATCAGCCCAGCGTGCCGCATCACTGACCCAGCAGCTTTTGATATTCGGAAAAAAACAGACAACTGATCCCCGGCCGATAAATCCCGCCCGCTTAATCGCTGATTTGCAGAAAATGATACTTCGAATTCTTGGCGAAGATATTATTTTTTCTTCTCACATCGATGACAAGGCCCCCGACATCATGTTCGACCAGTCCCAATTTGATCAGGTTATCATGAACCTGATCGTCAATGCCCGGGAAGCCATGCCTCAAGGCGGTTCATTATTTATTTCAGTAACAACCTTGGAGAAAAGCGGAATGATACCTTCTGCAGGATTTACCCACGATGCTGATACATATGTACTGATCACTATAAAGGACACCGGAGAAGGGATGCACGCAGAAACAAAGCCCTTTCTCTTTGAACCTTTTTTTACAACCAAAAAGGATTCCGGCCATGTCGGACTTGGCCTTTCCACTGTCTATGCCATTTGCACCCAGCATGGAGGATACATTGAAATAGAAAGCAAAGAAGGACAAGGGACTACCGTATTCCTGTACATTCCCGCTGCACAACACAATAATGCCGAAGCGGAGCTAAAAATACCAGCCAAACAAATCCCCGCGAACAGTGTTATCATGCTTGTCGAGGATGAAGATGCCCTTCGGGCAGTAATCGCAAAACAGCTGAAAAAAAAGCAGCTTGTTGTCTTTGATGCCGAGTCACCTGAAACAGCAATCAAAAAAAGCAGGGAATATAAAAACACCATAGACCTGCTGATCACTGACATCATCATGCCGAAGATGAACGGCAAACAGCTCTATGATCTGCTAAAAAAAGAACGCCCCTGCTTAAAGACCCTGTTTATATCAGGGTATTCTTATGACGTACTCTCAACGCACGGGATAATTCCGGAAGAAATCAATTTTTTGCCGAAACCTTTTTCACTGGATCAACTGCAAAATAAAATAGCGGAAATATTACAGAGTTGATTACGCCTGCGGGATCCGTGCAGTGGGAAACAGCTTGATCCGTCTGTATTTCTCGACATAACCGCAGGTGGCGGGCAATGCCCTGGAAAAGAGCGCATGAAACATTGTCACTTTTCCGCAGAACCTGCAGACCTGGAATCTGTCTTCATACACAGAGCAGGTACTGGATACGATATCCAGATAATCACACGGATATTTTTTGTTTATTCTGATAAATAAAAAGTGAAAATCTTTCTCATAACAGCAGATTCCGCATTTTTTGCATAATGATTCCCAAAGCAGTTTTCTTTTTTTTCGCCATGCGGTAAATTTTTTGATTGCGGTGGCGATCAATGTTTTGACACCTTCTCATAAACAAACAATACCAGAGGAAGGGAGATTCCCAGAAAAACCAGAAGAATTGCCGCAAAAAACTGCAATTCGAACATGGCAACGAACACGAAATAAAACATGTCTGCGGCGATAATGATGGCCCCGGTGATCAGGGAGAACCTCATTTTTTTCCGCTGGACAGAAAAAACGTAGATAAACAGAAAGGAGATGCCAATCCATAAAATCAGGGCAATGGGATGATATTTTATCTGCGGTTGGAGCGACCCGTGCAGAATCCACGAGGCCATTCCAAACAATACTCCCCAGGGGAGAATTGCCCACCATGCTGATTTCCGGAAAAAGAAGACAAGGAGGAATGTTGCACCCATCCCGACACAAAAAAAACTCAATGACAAAAATGAAATTATCTGGTCGAACCCAAGGATGACCGTGGTAATACCCGTGGTGATTGCAGCACCCGCCGGAATGATAAACCAGAACAGGCCCCCATTGCCTCCCTGAAAGAAGGCGAACACGATACCGGCAATAAAAAAGAGAATTCCGATATAATAATTGTTCAGGGAGGCTTCATCAGGCAGAATGAAATTTGTCAGTAAAAAGAAAATGCCCGAAAGAATCAGAATTATTCCCAAAAATCCGGTCTTCCAGTAGAGAATATTACGCTGAATCGTTTTCTTTTCCATATGAATATACAGTCTATCAAATATCATGGTATTTGGGAATGGGTAGCTTGACAACTCTCATTGAAAAATCTGTTGCTTTTTCAAGACACCTGGAATTGTTACGCTTCTGACACAGGCCTGAAAATGAAAAAAGCTGTTTCGGTGATTATCAACCGAAACAGCCGGAACTCAATTCATATATTAAAATTATTTTTTAAAATGTTTTTTTATTTTTCCTGCAATCGCCTTTGCGGTAAAACCGTAATGTTCAGCAAGCACGGGATATGCTCCGGATTCACCAAACTGATCAATGCAGCACAAAAGTCCGTTCTCGCCCGCAATGACGCCCCAACCAGCTGAAACACCCGCTTCGATAACCACGCGCGGGACGCCCGGAGGCAGGAGTTTGTTTTTAAAATCTGCCGGTTGCGCGTTAAATCGTTCCCTGTTCGGCATGGAAATAATCCTGATTGAGTCATCCTGTAACTCCTTCCGTGTATTCAGGGCAACCTCAACTTCCGAACCTGTTGCAATAATCACCATTGAGGGAGAACCGCCTGCCTCCTGTGCTATATATGCGCCCTTTGCATAATCATGCTTCCATGAGGCGCTTTCCTTTTTAAAAACCGGAAGGTTCTGCCGTGTCAGGCCGATCATTGAGGGGCCGGTGGTTTTCCTGATCATCTCTTTCCATGCTTCGATATTTTCCTGCGCATCAGCCGGCCGCCACACGTCAAGTCCGGGGATAATACGAAGTGCGGCAAACTGTTCAACCGGCTGGTGTGTTGGGCCGTCTTCACCGACATAAATCGAGTCGTGGGTAAATATATAGATTACCGGCAACCCCATGATCGATGCGAGCCGAATCGGCGGGCGCATATAATCAGAGAACACAAAAAATGTTGCGCAGAACGGGCGAAGTCCGCCGTGAAGGGCAATTCCGTTTGAGATTGAACCCATTGCATGTTCCCGCACGCCAAAGTTGATATTGCGGCCGGCAGGAGTATTTGCCTGAAAGTCACCCATATCTTTAAGATTTGTTTTATTTGAAGCGGCAAGGTCGGCACTGCCGCCGATCAGGTTTTCGATTGCTTTAGCGGTTGCATTCAATATCTGATGATTGGAAATTCTGGTCGCCACCTTGTCATCCACGTTATATTCCGGGAATACTGCCGAATCTATTGCGTCAGCTGCATTATTCCAGTACGCATCCCATTTTTTTGCAAGTTCAGGATTTTTTTGTTTCCACTCAGAAAACATTTTTTCCCACTCTGTGGTTTTTGTTTTCCATCCCTCATGCTTTTCCTTATAATAGGTCACCGCATCCGGATCAACATAAAAATCCTTGTCTTCGGCAACACCAAGTGCTCTCCGTGTCGCCTTGATTTCTTCCTCTCCCAGGGGTGCACCGTGTACATTATGCGTTCCCGCCATGTTGGGTGAACCCTTTCCGATGATTGACTTTAAAATGATCAGCGTCGGTTTATCTGTTTCCTGTTTTGCAGTCTGAATATGTTTTAGAATTCCATCCAGGTCATAGGCATCAGCGTGAAGTACCTGCCAGTGATATGCTTCAAACCGCTTTGCAACATCCTCTGTAAACGCAAGATCGGTCGAACCGTCAATGGTTATTTTATTTGAATCATACATTGCGATCAGCTTCCCCAGTTTCAGGTGGCCCGCGAGTGAACACGCTTCACTGGAAACACCTTCCATCATGCAGCCGTCACCGGCAATGACAAAGGTGTGATGATCAACAATGGCATGTTCAGCAGTATTGAACCGTTCGGCAAGCATTCGTTCCGCCATGGCCATTCCCACTGCATTGGCGATGCCCTGGCCCAACGGCCCGGTGGTTGTCTCGATCCCCGGAAGCCTGCCGTACTCCGGGTGGCCGGCACATTTTGATCCAAGCTGCCGAAAGTTTTTCAGGTCTTCAAAGGGGACGTCATATCCCGAAAGATAGAGGAGTGAATAAATGAGCATTGATCCGTGCCCTGCAGACAAGACAAATCTGTCCCGGTCTTTCCATTGCGGATCAGCCGGATTATGTTTTAACACTTCACCATACAGCAACGCGCCGAATTCAGCCAATCCCATGGGAAGCCCCGGATGTCCTGATTTTGCTTTCTGTACTGCGTCAACCGCCAGCATTCGAATACTTAACGCGGCTTTTTCAATTCCTTTTCTCATGTCCATTATACATGCCTCCTGTTCACCGAAAATGTATTATTATTGAATTCTATAATGCAATACGCACCCTGGAGTACTGCACCGATATTTACTGTCATTACTCCCTGAACTGTTTGTTCACCGGGAGATTCATGAATATGGCCGCAAAGACAGAGTGAACATTCATTGGTCTGTAGAAATGTCCTTACCGCCTCAGACCCCACATGCGCTCCGATTTTTATCCTGTCCAAAGTCGTCCCGCGGGGAGGGGCATGCGACACAATTATTTTATGCTCGGCAGCCGTTATCTGCTTGTACCCTCTCTCAAGAACACTCCCCAAATCCTCTTCCAACAATTCAAACGGTGTGTGCATCGGTGTCGGATTACTCCCGCCGACCCCGCAAACCCCGATCGATTCAAACATTTCGCCCCTGCCATGCAGGGAAATCCTTTGCAGTTCAAGCACGTCCAGCACGGCTGCAGAATCCATATTCCCTGGAACGCCGCGCAAAATAATTGTATTGGAATATTGTGTACATATATCAAGAACCTGTTCGGCCTCGGAAGGATCACCACATCGGGAAATATCGCCGCAGAGGAGGATCATCCACAGATCCTCCTCCTGGCAAATAATTTTCTTTACATTCGAAATATTCCCGTGAATATCTGAAAGAGCAAGAATACGTTTCATTGCATTTCGTTATTTTTTTCTTTTTTTCTTTTTGCTGACAACTCTCTGAACGCGGGTAATACCGGCTCCGGATGCTGAATCATTTGACGAGTTGTCGCCCGAAGAGTCTGTACGCTCCTGCTCCTCACCGCCAGGTCGACGCCCGAACATCTCAATATCTTTATCAAGCATTTTCCTGTTGATCGTTTTATGCCAGATCATGACAATCGGCGAAGCGATGAATATTGAAGAATACGTTCCGGCAATAATACCAAAAATCATACAAAATGCAAAATCTTTTACCGGACCTGCGCCGAGAAAATACAGCGGTATTATTGCTATAATTGTGGTCAGGGCAGTAATTGTCGTTCTGGACAGAGACTGGGTAATACTGGTATCGATCAGTGTTCCGAACTGGGTTCCTTTTAAAAGAGTCATATTTTCGCGGATTCTGTCATAGACCACGATTGTGTCATTGATTGAGTACCCGATAATCGTCAATATTGCCGCAATGGTGGCTGTATTGATTTCGACTTTCAGGGCGCCGACAAGCGCAATGATGAACAATCCGTCATGCACCAGTGCGACAATCGCCGCAATCGCAAAGTGAAACTGAAACCGGATGGTTACCCATAACAGAATAAGGCCGATCGCGATTACCAATGCAAAAATAGAGCCGGTTGCAAGATACTGTGCAAGTCCTGGCCCCAGTGATTCCTGTGCTTTTTTGATGACCGTTCCTTCACCATATTTGCTCTCGAAATGCGTGACAATATTTTTGGACAGCTGATCCAAAACAGAATCATCATCGCCTGCTTTGACGACATCAGCATCAACACGGATGATATATTCCTGTGCATCGGGTTTTCCCACTGTCTGCAGGGTTGCCTTGGAATAGATTTCGTCGAGTAATCCCCGGACTTCATCAATTTTTGAAAGCGGTGCGCTTCCTTCCGGCAACCGGTAATTGAAATACAGTTTCTGGTCTTCAGGCAGCTGTGCCTTGAATCCAATGAGCTGGAGCGGAGACACCGTCGTCTCTGCCATTTTCTCTATGGTAAACGGAGCTTTTTGATTCTTCAAAAACGCGATCAGCAGATCTATTGTTTCATAATCGGCCAGTTTCACCGTGGTTTTTTGACCGCCTGCATAGGTATACGTCAGTGTTTCGTTTGTCTCGGAAACATCGAACGTAATAACGCTGGCAAAGTTTTGGGTTCCTGCATCACCGGAAGCAGATAACGCTTTTATTGAAAAGGCAACCGGTGCAATCTGAATCTGCTGTGAAAGACCGCCCTTGAAGTCAATGCCAAGATTATATCCATTATTGAGATAGGTCCACACAAATCCGCCCGCAATGACAATGATTGACATCGCGAACATGAGAAAACGTACTTTTGTAAAGCCTATAACTGTCTTCATTGTAACCGCCTCCAGCTAATGCTCAATTTTGATGAGCGGAGCACATCAGTTGAAAAATCGAATAGAATTCGTGAAACGAAAAGGGCCGTAAAGAACGAGGTGACAATACCCACACAAAGAGTAAAGGCAAACCCCTGGATGCTTCCCTTTGTAAAAAGGGCAAGCACGATACCGGCGATAAAGGTGGTGACATTCGAGTCAAGGATTGTCCAAAAGGCCCGGGAAAAACCCGCTTTCACTGCTGCCTTTGGTGTTTTGCCAAGATGATACTCTTCCTTGATGCGTTCATAAATAATGACGTTTGCATCGACAGCCATACCGATCGTCAGGATGATACCTGCAATACTGGTCAGCGTGAGTGTAAAGTTGGTCACCGACAACAGGGTAAGAAGCAGAAAAATATTTGAAACAAGCGCAATGTTTGCGATGAAACCTGCACCTTTATAATATACCAGCATAAATGCGAGGACGAGAAGCGCGCCAATGATCATCGCATTCATCCCGTTTACAATAGTGTCTTCTCCAAGACTTGCACCAACTGCAGATGTATTGCCGATAATCAGCGGTACCGGTAAAGCACCGGTTTTCAGAACCTTTGCAAGGTCTTCTGTATCCTGATATGAAAAATCTCCCGTTACACGGACCTGTCCATTGGGAATGGTGTCTTTTATATACGGATAGGACATAACCTTCTGGTCCATCACCACCGCAAGGAATTTCCCCTTGTTTTTCTCGGTCAAATCGCGGAACTGGGCAATACCGTCTTTTGTCTCTCCGTTCGCGTCAATATAGGTATCAATCGTAAATTGAACAATCGGTGTACTTTCCTGGATGTCAACAGTGGCTCTTGCTTCCTTGATCGCTTCGCCAGGGAGCCCAATTTCATTTGAAATCGCGACAAAATTGAGAAGGTCATCCATCCCATAGTCATCTTTCCCGTAATATCCGAGGATTTTTACACCGGATTTCAGTTCAAAATCAGCGGGAGGGATAACTTCGCCGTTTGCATTAAACTTTGGCACATAGGTTGTATTTTGCGCCAGATATTCCTTGAAGGCATTATGCATTTCATCATCAACAAGATGGAATGCGAGTGTCCCTTTTCCAAGAATAACCTTTCGCACCCGTTCCACATCTGCTGCGCCAGGAAGTTCAACGATAATATTGTCGGTTCCAATCTGCCGTCGGATAATCGGCTCAACCGTACCAAACTGGTCAAACCGGGACAACAGCCGTTCCATGGCATCCTGCAGGATCCTGTCCTTGTCGATCGTCACCGTCTTGTCATCAGCTTTCTTGTCGGCAGATTCATTGGTCTCATTCTTTGCCTGTTCTTCAAGCTGCTTCTGCACATAATTAAAATCTGCTGAAAGCGAAACATTCAATCCGCCCTGCAGGTCCAAACCTAGCTGCATTGTCAAATCACGAAGCTGTTTGACGCTTAAAATATTGTCCCGAACCCGGCCTTCGACAGCCGTTTTATATGCCTCGGGATCCACACTTGCATACAGCTTTTCCAAAAAAATCCCCTGGCTTTTTCCATAAGGAGAAAAGCCTTCGGATTCCCTGATAAAATCAAGAAACGCGGCATATTCCGCCGCGGCCTTGGTTGTTGCATCCTGTTTAATCTGAGGCAGAGAACCCAGGGCCAAATCCTTTGATTCTTCCGGGATGAGAAAATACCACTGTATTGTAGGAGAGATAAACATCGCTCCAACAATGAGTATGATGATAAGAATTATTATTCTTCCTCGTAAACTCATAACTGTTTCTCCGCTCTATTATTGAAAATGGTAAAAAAATCGGGGAAATCGCTTTTTAATTTGAAGATTTTTTCTTCCCGCTGCTCTTTCCCTCTTCTTTATCTTTATCTGTGAGCACCTGGGATACCGCATTCTTGGTAAATTCCATGGTTGTATCTGTATCAACTTTTACAACAACCGACTGTTCTTTCACAGCGGTCACTGTTCCATAAATTCCGCCAATCGTAACAATCTTGTCACCCTTTTTCAGCGCACCAAGCATATTCTGCAGTTCTTTCTGCTTTTTATTCTGCGGCCGGATGATCAAAAAATAAAACACGACGATAATAAGTCCGATAGGAGCAATTGTCCAAATCAGATTAGTTGTAGAATCGCCCCCTTCTGCTGCCTGCAACACAGGCAAATTGAGCAATAAATCAATCATTATATTCCCTCTGTATGTGAAAATTTCAGCTAAAGTACCACATATACTCCGGCAGAGTCAAGATACTACCATAGAATGTAAAATGAGTCCAGAGAACGGGTACCAGCTTTGTGGTTTTTTTTAAATCAACCGTGCAAAATATAATATTTTTTTTTTGAGATGTGAATAAAAATAAAAAATAATTAATTATTGTCGCTGCGGGTCAGCTTGAGCACCAGCTTGAGACGTTTTGCGAATAAAGATTCAACGCGCGAGGTCGCATGCCGGGTTTCTTTCATGCGTTCGATCAGATATTCCAGCCCGGACTGGAGTTTTTCCAGCTCCTGCTGATTCATTTCCTTTAACGGTTCGTGCGATAATACATCCTTGCCCATCAGTTTCAGGATATTCCCGATTTCAGCAAGTGTATAATTACAGGATTGCAGGTCTTTGATGAAATTTACCCGGTCCACGTCCCGGATCTGATAGAGCCGAAATCCGCCGTCGGTCCGCTGAAATGGTTTTATCAGCCCCTTTTCTTCCCAGAATTTGATCGTCCGGGTGTTCACCCCGCCGGCATCCGCCAGTTCCCCAACCGTAAGCATTCCGGAAATAATGCCCTGTGACTTTATATTTTCCTTTGCCGGCAGCCCGACATCCTTTTTGATTTTCAGAATTTCTTCCAGCTCATACCCCATCGAAATAAATTTCTTGATGGTCTCGCCTTCGCGGAATGCATCCTCCGTGTAAAGTTCCCCTTCAGTATCGAAGGAAGAAATCAGCTTCATTACACGCCAGTCTGTCAGAGTATCAAGTGAAATATCAAGTTTTTTAGCAAGATCTTTTGCAGCAAGCTTCACCGGCGCCCCACCAATCCTTACAATAACAAGCCTTTCCCATACTGTTCGTTTCAGGAACAGTTATATATACAGTATCCGGTCGATATCATCCACATTTTCCAGAAGACCAAAAGTTCTTCTCAATTTTTCAACCGACTCAAGCGGATATTTGTTCCCCTCGTTGTAGCACGCAAGAACTTTTTCCAGGTCTTCTGGGCTCTCATCGTAATATGCCATAAAGACAGCCGGCTTGAAAAAACCTTTTTCCGCCAGTTCCTGTGCATTCAGTCTTTTAAATCTGTTTGTCATCGATTTGCTGACAATTGCCGTATTGCCGCTGAATCCGACTGTAAAAATAAAATCTTCCCGGCTGATCATATATGCTCCCGATTTCCAAAAATATTTCTGTCTTTTCTGTTTTTTAGAACAATTACCGTCTCCCGGAGACATACACTCATTGTATCATAAAATCCGGAAAAAGCAAAATCTCTGTGCAGGGCATAAACACTTCTGTTCCTGTTCATGGACCGTACATGTGGTATTGTGCAAAAAAAAAGTGTTTTCTGCAACAGAAGGCGGAATAAAAAAAGGCTGTCCGGCCCCTTTGCAGGGGAAACCAAACAGCCCTGAATTGTTTTCCGCTCTCTTAATATGGAGGCATTCCGCCGCCGCCCATGGGAGGTGCCGGAGGTTCTTTTTCCGGAAGATCAGTAATCGTGCATTCTGTGGTAAGAAGGAGGCCGGCGATGGATGCCGCATTCTGCAATGCACTCCGTGTTACCTTTGCCGGATCAATAATCCCTGCCTTGAGAAGATCAATCCATTCCATTTTTGCCGCATCAAAACCGATTCCCGGTTTTTCTTTTTTCGCACGGTCGGCAACGATTGCCCCGTCAAGACCGGCATTTTCTGCAATCTGGCGAATCGGCTCTTCCAGTGCGCGCATAACTGTTTTAAAACCCACAGCTTCACCTTCATTCAAGGTTGACAAATCGACCTTTACAAGAGCATTTACCGCCCGAATCAGTGTAATCCCGCCGCCGGGGATAATCCCTTCCTCAATTGCCGCACGGGTTGCGGACAATGCATCTTCCACGCGGTGCTTTTTTTCTTTCAGCTCAACTTCAGTGGCTGCGCCAACATTAATCACTGCAACACCGCCGGCAAGCTTGGCAAGACGTTCCTGAAGTTTTTCGCGGTCATAATCAGAAGATGTATCTTCTATTTGTACCTTTATTTGTGCAATGCGACCTTTGATATCGGCTTCTTTTCCCGCACCTTCTATAATGGTAGTATTTTCCTTGTCGACCTTCACTGATTTTGCCTGGCCGAGCATCGTCAAATCCGCATTTTCCAGCTTCAGGCCGATCTCTTCGGAAATTACCTGTCCACCGGTCAGAATTGCAATATCTTCAAGCATGGCTTTTCTACGGTCACCAAATCCCGGAGCTTTTACCGCACAGGTGTTCAGTGTGCCGCGAATATTATTCACCACCAGGGTTGCCAGAGCTTCGCCTTCAACATCCTCGGAAATGATCAGCAATGCCTTTCCTGCCTGGGCAACTTTTTCAAGCACCGGAAGAAGGTCTTTCATGCTTGAGATTTTCTTGTCGTAAATCAGGATGTAGGGATTTTCAAATACCGAGGTCATTGTTTCACGGTTGGTCACAAAATAGGGCGACAAATATCCGCGGTCAAACTGCATTCCCTCGACAACCTCAAGATCGGTCACCATGGTTTTTGATTCTTCAACAGTAATCACACCGTCTTTCCCAACGCGTTCCATGGCGTCGGCAATCAAATTCCCGATTTCCATGTCATTATTTGCTGAAATCGAAGCAACCTGTGCAATTTCTTCCCTGTTCTTGATTTCCTTTGCAATTGATTTGATATCGGCCACCGCGGTTTCCACGGCTTTCCCGATTCCGCGCTTGATTGCCATGGGATTGATTCCGGCGGCAACACTCTTGAGCCCTTCACGGACCAGTGAATATGCAAGGACTGTTGCTGTTGTTGTTCCGTCACCCGCAACATCGTTGGTTTTTGTGGCGACCTCTTTTAAAAGCTGCGCACCCATGTTTTCAAACGGGTCTTCCAGTTCAATTTCCTTTGCAATGGTCACCCCGTCATTGGTCACGGTTGGTGCGCCGAATTTTTTATCAAGAACCACATTTCGGCCTTTTGGACCCAATGTTACTTTCACAGCATTCGCTGTCTTTTCTACACCTGCCAGTAATGACTTTCTGGCGGTTTCGTTAAATTGTAGCTGTTTCGCCATAATTCCTGCCCTCTCTTAATTAAAATGTTTAATAAAAATATACGATTGGTATGTACATGCACTCCCGTATAATAAGAGTGTGCACTATTTTTTTATAAAGATACATATTCTTTGCGGTATCATCAATAAAAAAATGGAATTTTTTTTATATTTTCCTTTCCGCCTATTGACTTTCCCTTCTATTTTCATAATAAGAAGATGATGGGAAAAGGCCACACAACGAACCTTTCGATAGGAATCTCCTTATTGCACGCAAATAAGGAACAATACAGAAACTCGGCTGAAAAAATATTTGCCCTGTTCCCCGAAATACCGGTCACCTGGTGCATCCCCTCGCATCCGTTTCTGGAAAACCGTGACAATGACTACGGGTATATCATATCGGAAATAAGAGAACGTGCAAAACAAGTCGGGGATGCTGTCCTGCCGGTGGGTTTCTCCGGTGCTCCGCACCAGCTTCTCACCGAAAAGGAAGTGAAAAAGGAATTAGCCTGGGGAATAAAAAATCCCTGGAAGTCCGGTGTTGCCGATATTTTCAGCAATTCCATGCGGTACTTTGTTCCCGTAGAAACAGATTTCAACCGTCAGCAAATCGTCAAACAGTATGCACAAAAAGGGATCAAGGGGATCATACTTCCCGCACCTCCCGATTCTCCGTATATGTTCAGAAGAGAACCGGTGTCGGATATACACATATTCAATGCCTTTTCTTTTCTCCTTATGGAAAAAAGAAAACCTGAAAAAGAACTGAAATTATATTTTCCCAGACCGATTCAGAATATTTTTGTCATGGTCTCGCCGGAATCCGAAGTGCATATCGATCTGCTCATGCTCCTGAGAAAATTCCTTGAAAAACAGGCGACAGTATCCTGCTGCTCATTTCCCGAAATTGTCCAGGCAGTGCCCATCCCGGAAAAAAAAATACCGGCTGCAAAAAAGTTTTTCCCGGGATTGCCTCTGACCAGCGTCCCCTGTGATGATCCGGTTTCGAGAGCACGGCTTTTAAAATCTGCTGCGATACGGCAAAAGGATCCGGACAGTAATGATACGGTCAGGGAAATCCTGAGTAATACGGCAACAGCAACAACGGCCGGCAGGGCCGAAAAGCTGCTCGCACAAAAAAAGACTTTGCTGCTTCCTGCCAGGATTTACACGGCACACATGCCGGGCGAGATTCTCTTGCCCGGACAAAATTTTGATGTAAAACTGAACAAAGGCAAACTTGTTGATTTTTTTTACAACGAACACCGGTATTTGCCGAATTTGCCGTCATCATCATTCATCAGCGACAGGAATGTCAAAAAAGAATTTATCTATGACCGGATGTTTTCCTTTGATACCGAGGACATCCGCGGCCTTGAATCAATATTGAGTTTTGGCGGCCAGAAAGAATCTGCTGTCTGCTCCATCAGTTATTACTTTCACAGTGAGTGCCCATGGCTTTTCATTACCAGCGATTTCTCTTTTCGGCAGATCCCTTTATCAGGGGATATCTCGGAAATTGCGCCGATGGAGATCCATATCTGCTCCCTGCCCGGCCAGGAGACAAAATCAATAATTTCCCTGTATCCCGACGGGACAGAATCAAGAACAGAATTCAGGAATGCAAACAGCCGGTCAATCCTCTTTGGTTCGGTGTTTTCTATTGAACAGGAAGGGAAATACATTGTATTTGGCTTTCTCCCCAATAAAAGCTCTCCGATCATGCCCATCCCTTGTATTACCAGAAGCAACAGGAAGCAGGCAGTTGTCTCGATCAATCCATTCGGAACCTACAACTATACCCCTCACTTTCCCTATGCAGGATTTGCAGAACAACTGACTTTTTTCATTGGGCTGAGGGATGAAGCACCCGATAGAATTCCTTTCTTCCCCAATGCGCTTCTCAAAAGCCTGCCCCAGCCTGCAACCATGAGGGTAAAATAAACTCATCTCTTCCTTCGAAATACACCACATTTTTTTATTCTCATCTGAAAGCACCATAACACAATGGGGTGTACTATATCTGCGAGAGCACGTGTTATCTTTTACCTTTTTATTTTTTATTATTGGAGGATACTATGAACAATCTGAATCAAATTTTAATTGAGGGAAATCTGGTGAGAGATCCGCAATTCAAACATACACCCAAGGGGACTGCGGTGTGCACATTTTCTGTGGCGTCGAACCGGTACCTGAAGCAGGATGATGATTATGAACAGGAAGTGTCTTTTTTTGATATTACCACATGGTCACAACTTGCAGAGTCATGCAATGAGCAGCTCAAAAAGGGCCGCGGGGTACGAATAATTGGACGGTTAAAACAGGACCGATGGCAGGATCCTGAGGGAAAAACCAGGGCCAGGGTACACATCATCGCTGATCATGTTGTATTCAAACCGGTTTTCAAAGGAAAAACCAGCTCCCCGAAAAAAGAAGCGTCAATACAGACCGGCGCATTCTGAACTGCACACCCGGTACCAAAACAAACGGGTTGCCTGATTTATTCAGACAGCCCGTTTTTGTTATCAGTCTTCCGGTGTGTCTTTCTTTCTGACAAATTGAATAACCTTTACGATCATGTTTTCAATCTGTGGTTTAAAGAAAAATACAATAACCCCTCCGGCAAGCAAGCCAAGTATAAACATGCTATTCCGCCTCCCTGACAATCTCAACCTTCACCCCTTCTGTTGAGGAATAATTCTCTTTTGGGGGAACAACCACCTTCAGGATTCCATCCTTGAATTTCGCATCAACTTTTTCGCGGTCGAATTTTTTTTCCGGCACATAGTATTTGTGATTTTTTATCTCTTTGAGTTTGAGTCTGTGCTTGAAATACTTCACGCCGCCCTCTTCTGTCCGGACAGATGGCTCGGCAGAAATCACCATGTAATCCCCCTGAAATTCCAGAGAAATGCTTTTCTCGTTGAATCCGGCAAAAGCAAATTCAAAAACAAGCTTCCTGTCTTCTGTCAAAAAAATATTTGCCGGCGGGTAATGGTACAGGGGATAAAAATCTATATTTTCATCCCAGTCAAACCCCCAGTTCCGGGGTCCGTTTTTCGGAGAGAATCCATCCTTGAATTCCTCCCTGAATGCATCTTTAAAATTTTGTGCAGTTTCGAAGACTTCATCGAAAATGCGGCCAAGATCAAACCAACCCTGTTCTTTCATAAAACACCTCGCAAAAGCGTGTATTCAGCCCCTTATACAAGGCGGCTGTTTCGGGGAATATTTCCCCTTATTCCATATATAGAGTTGCAAGAACCATGCCACAAAGATACCCGTCCGCATTTCAGGCCTCTTGTAGAACTGCATATAGTATAATGAATTACCAATAGCACCCGGAGTAGTATTACAGGGAATTACGCTGATGAGTCATAATGACCCTATTATTCTGAAATTGGTGTAATATGGGTCGTCCCTTTACTGATTTTCTTGGAATAATCAGAAAGGTATGCTACACTCGGAGGATGAAACAATTACTGAGGTTTTTCATTGTTATCCTTGCTGTCCTCCCTTTTACAACCGGGCTGTTTCATATCTGCCTTCTGGGTGTCACCGGAAAAGAACTCTTCGCCCTGAAAGAAACGTTTCCGCAGAAAACATCAATTATAAAATTGAGGGGAAATAATTATGCCAAACAGCTGGAAAAAATTGTTCCGCTGACCGAATTTCCCGCCGACCTGGTGCAGACGGTGCTCTTTGCGGAAGATTTGTATTTCTACCGGCACAGCGGTTTCTCAATCCGTTACATCGAACACGCCATAACATTGAACAACAAGTATGGATATACCGTATACGGTGGAAGCACCATTACGCAGCAGCTTGCCCGCACACTTTTTTTGAATATTGATAAAAATTATCTGAGGAAATATCTCGAGCTGGTCATTTCGATTGAAATGGAATTTATCCTGGAAAAAAACCGGATTTTGGAATTGTACCTGAACTATATAGAATTGGGTCCGGAGATATACGGATTCCCCGAAGCAGCAGAATATTATTTCAACAAACGCCTTATGGAGCTGACGACCGAGGAAAAACTGAGCTTGATCTCGATCATGCCGAGCCCGTTACACTGGAGTGTGCATACCTTCAAGGAAAATAATATACTGCTTCGCCGCTACTATTTTATCCGGAGTTATTACCAAAACCAGCATACGCTCCCGCCCCGGATAAAAAGCTCACTAATAGAAAAAAACAAACTAGAATAAAAAAAATAAAGCCCCCGATAAATCGGGGGAGGCTTCATCAATAATAGCCGTATGGACTGTAGTAATACCCGTACGGATCATAGTCATCATAATACCCGTATGGATCATAGTCATCATAATAGCCATACGGATCATAATAGTCATAATAATATCCGTAGGGATCATAATAATCATAATAACTGTACGGATCATAATAATCATAGGGATAATAATCAATATTGAGCGGAAAGGACGGCTCCTGTTCTTCTGCAATAGGCCAGAAGTATTCTTTTCCTTCCCTGAATTCTCCGTTTTTTCTGATTTGAAATGTTTTCCCCTCATGTTTGTACAGAGCAACCAGAGTATGCTTGCCGGAAGGAATTTGCACCATCACCGCCTCATGCGGTTTTATTCTGGATGATTCAGTGAGGTTATTACTCCAACGCTCCCCTCCGTCGGAATAATAATACACCCCGATCAAATCAAGTGATGTCTCATTCGAGACAGAAACAGAAATTAATCCTGAAGCCGGGCTGTTGTTTTTTTCTGCGACAATCACTGTAGTAAGAAAAAGCAGCATTCCGCATAACAGTAGCAGACGACGAAATGTTTTCATAAAGGCCTCCCCATTGATGTATTTATTATAGTATAGACAAACCGGAATTTCAAAAATAAATTAAAAAATTACCGGAATTTATCCCTTCAGGAAGCTGGCGGTCCCGGGATACTGTTGACTGAGCACAGTACACCATTAAAACAACTACTATGACTACTATAAAAACCGGTTTTCTGAATTCAATTGCTGTCCTGTGTATTCTTCATTTCATTTCGATGGGGTTTCAACGGCGTAATATAATCTTTTTCATTCGCTGTTCTACAAAAATTTGTACAATTCGGGTTAACCTTTTTGCATGAGTGTTGTTTTCAAGAAACGACGCCGGTAATCTGTCGAAAAATTGAGGGTATAATGGGTAGACCGCGTCTTTACAGAGCAATAGATTCTCATTATAATCGCCCCTTACAACCCCGAGGAGGACTGTACATGCATAAAAGCTTCGTTTTATTCCTGATATTAATACTATCTGTTACCGGATTATTTGCCCAGACAAATCCCGAAATACAGGCAATAGAAAAAAACTATAAATACCATGCGTTGTATGATTTTATCGAAATCATGCAAAAAAGCAAATTAAGCTATTCAATCAATGCCGGAAACGAAAGCGAATTTGCCTACACACAGTTTGTTCTGCCGATCCAGGAAGGACAGCATATTCCCTCCATTTATGACCGGCGGGTGACCAATGCCGACGGCAGTGTAAAAGTAATCGAAGATCTGCCGAAAGGTGATATCAGCCGGTTGTTTGACGAAGCAGCCCAGTATATTGAAAAAGAAGACTGGGGAACAGCAAGAAAATTGGTTGAAAGGGCAACGCAAATTGATCCCAACTACTTTGTCGCCTGGTCGTATCTCGCGCAAACGTTTTTGTTTAACGACAACCCATTGCAGGCGATCGGGTATCTTAAAAAGGCGATATCGCTGAATCCAATCGCCTACCATGAGCATTATCTGCTCGCGATGGCGCTGTATCAGCTTGGTGATTTTGAAAACGCACTGGAATCCATTACCCAGGCTTTTATCTACAACCGGTACGACCCCAAAGTTATTGAAGGACTTCAAGCGGTCCTCAAAGCGAAAAACATGAAGCTGTATGAAAATCACATGATATTCCCGTTTCACATAAAAAAGGTATCAGATACCAAATGCGATATTTACCTGATCGGCGAACACGGTGAATCGTGGACTGCCATGGCAGTTTCAACCGCCGTTTGGATGATGGAACCGGAATTTAAAGAGATTGACGAAAAATATTCAAAAGCCGGGATTTTCAACAGTATCAAATTCTATGAAATCTTTTACGGGCAGTTTGGCGAAATCGCTCTCCGCCTCAACAATAAGGAAACAGTGACACCCCTTGAAAAACGTTTTTTCAACATCGTAAATGACGGATATCTGCTGCAGGTAATCTCCTGGGACCTCCTTGGCCAGGCATTTCCCGAGGTGATATACCTGATGAAAGATGAAGAAATGCAAAAACTGAAAAAATATGTACAGAAGTATGTTTTTGTACAGCAGGAAAAAAGCGAATAAAATAATTCAGACTTACCAATAAATTGAAAGGAAATTACATTGAAGGGAAAAAATATTGTATTGTTCGGCCCCCCGGGTGCCGGCAAAGGAACCCAGGCGGCAAAACTCATCGGTTTTTTACAGGTACCACACATCTCAACCGGCGATATGTTTCGCCACAACCTGAAAAACCAGACCGAATTGGGAAAAAAAGCACAGGAATACATGAGCAGGGGCGCCCTTGTTCCTGACGAAATAACCATTGCGATGGTCGCCGACCGGCTGTCCCAGCCCGATGTCAAAGAGGGATTTTTACTCGACGGATTTCCCCGAAGCACGCCCCAAGCGGCGGAACTGGACAATATTTTGTCCAGCCTGTCCATTCAACTCGATTATGTAATAAACATCGCTGTTTCGGATGAAGAAGTCCGTGCCAGACTCTCAAAACGGGCAGAAATCGAAGGCCGTGCCGATGACCGTGATCCTGCCGTGATTCAAAACAGAATCGACACCTACAAAAGCCAGAGCGAACCGTGCCTTGAGTACTATCGCCCCAAAAATATTCTCGTTGATATTAACGGTACAGGCACTATTGAAGAGATTTTCGAAAGAATTAAAAAAGCATTACAATAAACTGAAAACGAAAGCCTTCTTGACACAGGAAGGCTTTCGTTATATAAATTTTTTCCTATTCCAAAGGATATTTTCAGAAACGCAGATTTTTGCTGCAAGGACGCTGAAAAATCCTGAGGAAGATATGACACGAAGTTTCGATATTACAAGGCTTCTGCCTTTTAAATAGTAAATGGAGTTTTATTATTCTCCTTAAAAACTTTTTCGAGAATAATAAAACTCCAAGGTTTGTCGGTAATGTACCTTTCTTGTCGGGAAGATCGTACATTATTGACAAACACCGGGCCTATAGCTCAGTTGGTTAGAGCAACGGACTCATAATCCGTGGGTCCCAGGTTCAAGTCCTGGTGGGCCCATTCTTTCCACTGTGCATCCTGCACAGTGGAAAGAATGCAGAAATCGAGAATTGCAATTCCAGACTCTTTGCAAAATTAACAGCATTTTATTTCAACTATTCGTATTTCTGCACGAGATTTCTGTGGCTGGCCATCCATGGCCAGAAACTATCAATCCATTTCCTGGAATTCAATCAAAATAATACTGTTTCATTCTAAATCTCTTGGTTTCTCCACAATTACTATACCGTTCCGTGGAGTTTTGTACTAAAACCCTGTTTTGGTACAAAACTCCAAATTTACTCCATGCGAAGCAAGGAGTAAAACGAACATCCTGTTCAGAGAAATGTGCATCCTGCACAGTGGAAAGGATGCAGAAATCGAGAACTTGGTTTGCCCTCCTTTTACCACTTTTGTAAAAAAGCTGACTCTTTTTGTTTTCCTGCCATTTCCACAAAGAACAACATATTGTATAAAGAGTGAACATGAATTCTATGGAGGAACAATGCGAAATATCACTTGTATTAAACTTTTAACATTCCTGGCAGTTGCGTTTTTCATATCATCGGGGTGTACAAGCGTGAACAATGCAAGGCATTCAATTGATCAGAAAGAAGCGGAAGCAATTACCAAAGCATGTTTTGATTATGTTGAAGGTTTTTTTGAGGGGAGCGTGGAACGTGTATCCAATGGATGCCATCAGGAACTTCAAAAACGCCGGATTCGTGATAATGCACTCTATACAACTACCCGCGAAAAACTTCTTGAAGGTGTGGCAAAAAACAAAAAGAAACCCGATAATCTTGAAATAACCGTTGATATCTATGATGTCTACGGTACCATTGCATCTGCTGTAATCTACTCTTTTTATGTCGATTATGTTCAGCTTGCGAAGATAGAAGGTCGCTGGCAGGTTGTCAATGTTTTGTGGGACTATAAAAGCATCAAGTAGCTGACTAATATTCAATGGAATAAGCTGACTATTTTATCGTTTCTTCTATAATCAAAGAGCTGCCTTTTTTCGGCAGCTCTTCTTTGTTGTTTTCCGAAGAGTAATTATTCACTCTTTACCTGTATTGTTTTCGGTTGGGCTTCGGGAGACTTCGCAATAGTCAGTGTCAAAACCCCGTTTTTAAAAGAAGCATTAATCTTTTCGCGGTCAACATCTTCCGGGAGCACAAAACTCCGGGTAAATGAATACCCCTTTCTCTCACGGATAAGGTATCCGTTTTTTTCCGCCTCTTTTTCCTCATTCTTTTCCGATGAAATGGAAAGAAGATTGTTTTCAATCTTGACAGCAATATCCTTGTCGGTCAAACCGGGAAGATCTGCTTCCAGTATATACTGTTCTTTTTCTTCCCGAACATCAACCCGGGGATGTGACCCGTTTGTGTTCCACAATTTGTTGTCAAAGACCTCATCAAAAAAACGGTCCAGGTCAGTTCCGAAAATACTCTTCGAAACAGGATTGTATTTTACCAGATTCATAGGAAACCTCCTTGGGTTTTATTTTCTATTTACTATATTGCAATAAATGTGCCAAGTCGCCTGAACTTGTTGCCTCTATTTAATTTCAAGCTGTATATAGAATTAACAAGTCATCACTAATTCTTGATACTTTTGCTCTATTGATAATGGGTATTTTTGACATACTGTATCATATTATTTAATTCTGCGTATCAATTTGACACACTCGCCGTTATCGCCTTTGTTTTGAATGTGAAAAAATGATCCACTGGCCTTTTTTTAGCGAAAATTCCTTTAATGCTTTTCCAAAAAAATATGGTAGAGTATCTTCTGTAAAATCATGATACTATTCATTTTTCAATTATTGAAATTATCATATCCGGGGTTTATGTGAACAGTTATCATACCCATACATTTCGATGCAAACATGCCACAGGGGAAGTACACGAATATGTGGCTGAGGCCATGAAGAAAAATTCAACCCACGTTGGCATAACCGACCATACTCCGCTCCCGGATAATCGCTGGCACAGTGTCCGAATGCGCATGGATGAACTTGAAGGATATCTGCTGGCGATTGAGACGGCAAAGGCGATGTATCCCGGCATAACGGTCTACGCCGGGCTTGAATGCGAATACGCCAATGAATATGCTTCCTTTTATCAGGATCATCTTATTGGTAAATGCCGCTTGAACTATCTCATCGGCGGAGCCCACTTTTTTCCTTTTCACAAAGAATGGGCAAATGTTTATGAAGGAATACAAACTCCAAAACAACTCACTGCCTATGCAGATTATGTTATTTCCTCTATTAGATCCGGCTTGTTTGCATTCATTGCTCATCCTGATCTGTTTGCAAACTCATATCTCCGATGGGATGCGGATGCAAAGGCAGCATCAATGGATATACTTTCGGCTGCAGAGTCGTGCAGGATACCGCTTGAACTCAACTGTTATGGTTTTAGAAAACCGTTCGTCAGCAGCAGCAGCGGGAAGAGGCCTGCGTACCCGCTCGAAGAATTCTGGGCGCTTGCGTCCGGATATCAAATAATGGTTGTTGTCAATGCTGATGCTCACAAACCCGATGATATTATCGCCAATATGGACCAGGGTTTAAAGCTGGCACAAAAGTATAATTTGAATGTCATTGATCTTTCTTCATTTTTATAAACTTTTCGTTGATTTCTCCGGATGCATGGAGTACAATATAAATATATCTCACCTCTGGGAGGGGACCATGAGAGAACACGCCCGTTTTACACACATGCAAAAAAAAGACATCAACAACATTATGCAGCTGATCAGAATGTACAAGATTCTGTCACCGCATGCATACAGACGTCTGCACTCATATATTCTTTCACTCGAAAAGGAAAACAGACGGATGAGTAAAAACGAAGAAAGCCTCGCAAGCGAGGAAGTAATCTACCTCAATTAAAAAAAAGTATTTCACCGCTCTTGCAGGGGTTGTTTTAAAAGAATTCCTTTTTGGGGAGGGGCTTTTTCAACAATCCCTTGCACCCCTTTTTTTCATAAATTTCACACAAGGATCACAAAAAGTAGATTTTTGAATTAATTACTAAAAAATAATAAAAATTGTGAACTGTGTATTGCTGACAGAGTGACTTTTTCCTCCCCTTTGTGAATTCTGCGAGAGATTCTTCTCTTAAAATATTTTCTTGACAATAGTGTCTCAATGTACTAAATTATTATTGTATTACTACACTAGTACAATTACGAGGTGATATGTGTACGGTCAAATTGAGTTTACGCTGGATCCAAAAAGCGGTGTTCCCTTCTACAAACAAATAATACTTCAAATCGAAATGGCGATTGCAGATGGCCGGCTGAAAACCGGTGATCAGGTTCCAACGGTCAGAGGACTTGCGGTTGATCTGTCGATTAACCCGAACACTGTTGCCAGAGCATACAGCGAACTGGAAATCAGGGGAATTGTGACTACTCAGCACGGGACAGGCACCTTTATCGGAGATAAAAAAATCGATATCTCTGATGTTGAGAGAGAACGCATACTGGCCGAAATGGCGCGTGCTTTCATCGTCAATGCCAATTCCTATGGTTTTACAATCCGCGAGTTGATAACGTATCTTGAAGAACTTGACAATGAAGAATCACAGACAAAGGAGACGACACATGAAGTTCTCTGAACAGACAAAAAAACTGATTAAAAATCTGATTATGCTGCAAAATACCCATGATTTCAAAATTCAGCCTTTTTCTTTTTTCCTGCTCTGCCTTGTTTTGGTGGGAGGGTATTTTCTTCAGATGTATTTCCACCCATACACACCATTTATTAATTTTCTATATATTTCTGCGGGTTCATTGGCGGGAATGATCATGTTTTCATTCAGCCCGACCTGGTGGTCTGGGTTAAAACTGATTGCCTCAGGCTGGATTGCTGTACTCATCCTGCTTGATATTACCTATATTCCGCTCCTGGGAACTATATCCCTCGGCATCCTTGTTTCTCCCTGTATCCAGCTGGATCATCAGTGGGAAAAAGCGATTGTTTTACGATTCGGGAAATTCCGCAGAATCAAAGGTCCGGGTATTTTCTGGATTTTTCCGCTTGTTGAACGAATTGCCGAATTTGTTGACACCCGTATCCGCGCAACTGATTTTTCAGCAGAGACCACACTCACCCGCGACACAGTTCCTGTCAATGTTGATGCAATTGCATTCTGGATGATCTGGGATCCCAAAAAAGCAATCCTGGAACTCGAGAATTTCATGGACGCGGTCATTCTCTCTGCACAGACCGCACTCCGTGACGCAATTGGAAAACATGAACTGGCGAGTCTGCTATCGGAACGCGATCAGCTGGGAAAAGAAATCCAGAAAATCCTCGAGGGAAAAACAAACGCGTGGGGAATTACAATCCTTTCCATTGAAATACGGGATGTCATTATTCCCAAGGGGCTCGAAGACGCCATGTCAAAACGGGCGCAGGCCGAGCGTGAGCGCCAGGCGCGGGTAATTCTTGGAACCGCAGAAGTTGAAATCTCGGAAAAATTTGAAAAGGCGGCAGAACGGTATAAGGATAATCCTACCGCGCTTCATTTGAGGGCGATGAACATGATTTATGAGGGCCTTCGAAAAAACGGCTCAATTGTTCTGCTGCCCTCAAACGCACTTGAGTCCATGTCCCTGGGGACCATGATGGGAACGCATCAGGCTATGGAACAAATAAAAAAAGTAACAGAACCGGAAAAAGGTACGAAGGAGGAAAACAATGGTTAATGTACAAAAAACAGTAAAAGATTATATCGCTGGAAAAGTTGTTGTCCATGCCCTTCGCGGGGTTGATCTGACTATCAATGGCGGTGAATTTATGTCGATCGCCGGCCCTTCGGGCTCAGGCAAGACCACTCTTTTAAACCTCATCGGTTGCTTGGACATCCCCACGAGCGGTGAAATATTCATTGATAATGAGCCAATCAGCAATAAATCCAAAACTGCACGGGCCCTGTTGCGCAGGAAAAAAATCGGCTTTGTATTTCAATCCTTCAATCTTATTCCGGTACTCACCGCATTCGAGAATGTTGCCTTTTCCCTTTCTCTCCTAAGCCTTCCCCAGAAAGAAATATACGACCGCACCATGAACATACTCGATGAAGTGGGCCTGGGCGGTCTTGAAAAACGCTTTCCAAAAGAGATGTCCGGCGGCCAGCAACAGCGCGTGGCGATTGCACGGGCACTGGTCAAACAACCGGCACTGATACTCGCGGATGAACCAACAGCAAATCTTGATTCAAACACCGGTAAAGAGATTTTAAAGCTCATGGAAAAACTGAACAAATCCCACAAGTCCACTTTTGTTTTTTCAACTCATGATGCAATGGTTATGGATTTCGCGCATCGTCTGGTTATGCTCCATGACGGCCGGATTGTCAATGGAAAAAAGTCTTCATAAAGGGGGATCACTATGGGATTTATCCTTTCATTATCAATAAAAAATCTGATGCGGTATAAACGGCGGACCTTTATTACGGCCATCGCTATTGCGGTGGGCATCGGAGCGTTTATTTTCATGGACGGCATGCTTCTGGGAATAGAGCTTGAATCAGAACGGAATCTTGTCAAATTCGAAACCGGCTCCGCCCGGATTATGAACAAGACCTACTGGGACGATCACGATTACCTCATTCCGAAATACAATATCCCGGACAGAAATACAGTGATGAAAGCAGTCACTGAAGCAGGGATTCCGGCAACACCCAGAATCACCGTATGGGGCAAGGTACGAAAATTGATCCCGACTAATTATGAAGAGTCCAATGATTATTATCCGGCGACTGTAACCGGTATTGACCAGAAAACAGAAGGCGATGTCTTTCTCCTCAATGAATCAGTTATAATAAATTCAAAAACAGAAAAGGAGAATGGGCGGTATTTTAATGCTGTTGAAGAAGTTTCGTTAACCGGAAGTGTTGCTCTTGTTGGAAAAGATCTGGCAAAAAATCTTAAAGTCAGTGTCGGAGATGAAATTCAGGTTCTTGAAACGAAAACCGCCGACGGACAAAATACAACGCTGAACGCAACAATTGTCGGATTACTCAATACGCCGGATCCGATTATCAATAAACAGATGGTGTTTTTGCCTTTAGCATACATTGAACAAGCCTTGTTGATGAAAGGAGCAGCAACCGATATTGTCCTCCTTTATCCCGAATACACAGACATAAATGATCAAGTCGCAAAAACAAAAAACGCGATAGCCGGAGTTCCGGGTTCAGAAAAACTGGTTACCAAAAGCTTTCTTGATATAGCCTCTACATATCTTTCAATCAGCCGGGGGAAACGCGGAGGATCTGCCTTTCTCCTGATCGTCGTTTTTCTCATTGCCGTAATCGGTGTGTCAAATACTATGCTGATCGCAGTTTTTGAACGACGACGGGAAATTGCCATGATGCGGGCACTCGGCATGCGCGAAGGATCCATCCTTGTATCATTTATTTTGGAAGCAAGCGGTATTGGATTTATCGGTGGTATCGGTGGTTTGATCATCGGAATACTCGGCAATCTTTACATGGTTAATATCGGAATGGATTTCCGTGAAATGATGGATGAAATGGGAGACATAGGATATAGAAGCCTGGGGATTTTCAAATCCGCCTGGAACTTCCAGACCATGATTACTGCCTTTATCTGCGGACTGATTTTTACCGGGATTATGGCCCTGCTGCCGGCGATCATGGCGTTGCGCAAGGACATCACCAAAAATCTGAATCCCAAATAGGAGGAAAGCAATGAAACTTTCAGTTATAGCATTCCGGAATATTCGGAGAAACAAAGTGCGTACTGCGCTGACATTAATCGCGATTGCATTTGTTACGATGCTGATTGTCGTACTCTTTTCTTTTATTCAGGGAATGAAGGCGGATGTCATGCATACAATGGTTAATTTTACAAACGGCCATATCCGCATACAGCAAAAGGATTATGAAGAGAAAGCTGTGCTGTATCCCCTCGACATGCTAGTAGATAATTATCACAAACTCTGTACCGCGCTTGAAAAGATAGATGGTGTTGAAACAGCGACACCGCGCATTCAGTTTGGATTGGAAATCGGAATTAATCCGAAAAAAAGACCCGGAATCGCGGATGAATATTCAGACCGTATCAGGGGAATAGGATACGGCGTTGATTTCAAACGCGAAAAATATCTGAGCAATCTCGGACTTTATCTTCAGGAAGGATCTGATAACCGACTTCCTGAGGGAGACGGGGTTGTGCTCGGCAGCGAACTCGCCCAGCAATTGGGAGTAAAAGCCAATGATACCATCGTTGTTTTTCATCCAACTCGAGAAAACCTGACACAAATACCGATGCGTATCAAAGTAACCGGTGTCATGAACCTGCCGATCGCCCAGCTCAATGCAAGGGCGATTTATTTTCCGGTAGAACTGGCTGCATCAAAACTGGGTATTGAGGGCAGCACAACACAGATTCTTTTGGCGATCAAAGATGGCCGGGATCCTGCCCAAATGATCAAAAAAATAAATACCGAACTACCGAAGACATTTGATAAGAATTATCTGGATAAACTTCAGATTCAGCCCTGGACAGAGATAGGGTTTATGGTTGAATGGATTGCGATCGCAGAAAACTCGTATAACTTTATCGCTGTATTCTTTTTTCTGATGGCTGGAACTGTTATTGCGGTGACAACAATGATGGTCATTTTTGAACGAATGAAAGAAATCGGCACAATGGCTGCCATGGGAATGACCGGCTCACAGATGGTGGGACTTTTTTTCCTTGAGGCCTTTTTTATGAGTCTGGTTGCCTCGATCATCGGTGTCATATTGGGAATTGTACTCGTTATTCCGCTGACACAATCAGGAATAAATTTCAATGCCTTCATGAATTTTGAAGATTCGGGATTTATTATCTCCAACTACATTTACCCGCAGCTGAATGTCAATTCAACGATCTTTGTCTTTTTCTTCTCCATATTTATCGCCTCGGGAATATCCGCGATTTTTGCCCGGCGCGCCGGAAAAATCGAACCGATAGAAGCGTTAAATTCGCTGTAATCATTTTGTTACTTGAAGGATTTTATTTTTGGAGGATGTTATGAAAAGAATTATAATATTATTGATAATTTTTCTGATGGCCGGTACAGTCCCGGTTGTTGCGCAGTTGACCGCAGAGCAGGTTGTACAAAAAATGGAAGCCAACCAGGTGCATGAGACATCAAAAAGTACCGGCAGCATGATTATCACAAACCAGTTCGGGACACGGACCAAAACCTTTACTACTATCGCAGAGGGTGAAGATAAAATGCTTCTGGAATTCACCAATAAAACAGAGAACGGACAGAAAATCCTGCGTGTAAAGGATGAAATATACCTGTATTATCCTGAGGAGGAAGTCATCCTGCGGCTTCAGGGTGGGGCATTGAAGGAATCAATATTTGGTTCAAATTTTTCTTATGAAGACCTGACCGGAGAAAAAGGCATTTTATCTTCCTATTCTGCGACATTCTCAACACAGGGGACTGTCATAATAGACGGAATAGCATGCTATCATATCAGTCTATCCGGAAAAAAAAGTGTTTCATACCCTTATCAGGAAATATGGGTTGAAGCAAACCGGTTTGTTCTGAAAAAAGCTTCATACTATTCATTAACCAAAGTAAAACTGAAAGAGCTCACTGTTCTGGGAGTAACCCAGCTTGCCGGAAAATATATTCCATCACATTTTCTTATGATAGATGTAAACAGGAAAGACTCAAAAACAGAGTTCAAACTTGAAAATATGCAGGTGAATGTAAAACTTCCCGCAAATCAGTTTTCACTTGAAAGGCTGTCGTTTTGAAGAAGACACTGTGTGCTTTTTTTATTCTGATTATGTCTCCTGTCGTTCTCCTTGCAGATCTGCAGACAAGCGTTGATCTTACCCTGCTCGTCTCGTTTCTGCGGGATGCCGCGGGAAATCCTGCCATGACATTTCTGGCACAGGGTGATGTCGGCTTCAAAGCAGTTATGGTCCCCGATGTGAAAGCTGAAGTGGTCTTTACTGCAGCGTTCATGGATACACTCGTCACACCGCCCGAGGACATACTCAAAAAAGCATATATCAAAACGAAATTCGAAAGTCTGCGCCTCACCGCCGGAAAAACCCGTGTCAGCTGGGGCGACGGATTTGTTTTTAATGCCGGTGATGTAATTTTCGGGAGCATGACCCCGGTTGCTGACCTCTCGGCATCCCTCCTCCGTGATTCAACCGACTGGATGATCGACCTTTATTACCCTCTTGGCGATTTTTCATTTATCGAAACGATTCTTCTGCCCTATTCACCCCTCAGAACTCCCGGAGACCTGCTTGTCTCGGCATATGAACTGCGGTACGGCGGCCGAATCGTGACAAAGGTTTTTGATATGAAACTTGAAACCGGATATCTGTTCCGCAATGATACTGCTGCACACATTCCGTACATTGGTGTTCAGGGAAACCTGTTTTTCGATGTTTTTCTCAACGCCTCGATGGATATCCCTGCGATAAATCCTTCACAGGCTGATATTCAAAACGGCCTTGCTGTCGCTGCGGGGCTGTTCCGCATGTTCTCGTTTGAAGACGGATCGAGTCTTGTTATCAGGTGCGAAGCAGCAAGTTATCCGTTTGGCATCTGGAATGAAACCGATGCAGCAGGTGATCCCCTGACTGACAGGTTTGGACTGCTTTTGTATCCTGAAATTGCGTATGCCCCAATGGATATATTGTCGTTTCAGCTCCGCGGCATGATCAATCCCATCGACAGCTCCGGGATGGTGATGGTTGGAACCACATTCAGTATTTACCAGGGATTTGATATTCTGGCCTATACATGGGTAATGTACGGGGATACAGATGATTCGTTCTTTGGCTGGGACCGCCAGGGGGATATCGGAATCGCTGTTGGAATTCAGTATATTTACTAATGAACATGTTTTATTCCGCCACCTGTCAATCCCCTGTCGGAACACTTTTTATTGTTGTTGACGGGGACGGAGGACTGCAAAATCTTTCTTTTTCATCAAAAAAAGCCGGGATTGCTTCCTCTGTCCCCGCGACAACCGAGTGCGACCACATAAAAACCGGGCTTGCTGCCTATTTTTCCGGAAAAACTGCGAAATTCGGCATAAACCTCCGTCCCCGCGGCACTGAATTTCAGAAACTGATATGGAAAACACTATCCTCCGTCCCCGCAGGAACGACCATTTCCTACAAAGAACTTGCAGCCAGGGCAGGCAAACCGCAAGCGATCCGGGCAACAGCAAACGCAGTAGCAGCAAATCCAATAGCCATTTTCATTCCCTGCCACCGGGTCCTTGCATCTGACGGGACTCTTGGCGGTTACAGCGCCGGGAAGGGGGACGGAGGTCCAAAAAACAGGGAAAATTTGAAAATAAAAAGCTATTTACTTGATTTGGAAAAGCAGATAGAAAAAAGCCGAAAATCAGACCAAAAAAATAAGAATGTCAGTTCACATTAGCGGATTATTATATTTTAATCACAATTATACACCATACTGCCTTTCGGAAGGGTAGCTACTGGTGCACGGCGTTTTAAAATCTATTTATACAACTCCCTGTATCCCCGCATTCAACAATAGTTCCCTGAACTTTTTGGCGTTCGAGACTGCCTGGGCCCGTGCATGGTTGTTAAAGGTAATATACAACACCCGTGCCTTTTGAACGATCACCCGAACCCGTTCAATCCATCCAGCCAGTTCATCCTCATTATAAAGATAATCATAGCGGCTGACATTTGTCCCGCTCCACCAGTTTTCCTTGTTTCTTCCATGAAAGCGTATATAAGCGATATCTGCGGTAACTGTTTCAGAGGGACGGAGGAGCTTTGGCAGTTGCGGCTCATCAACATTCACAAATGCAATATTTCTTTTTTCAAGCTCTGCAACCATGGAATCCTGCATCCATTCGGATGCACGGAACTCAAGCGCAAGCGGAATGTCCTTTAGCGAATCGCATAATCCGGCTAAGTACCTTCGGTTATCGGGTGTATAATGAAAACTGTAGGGGAACTGCGCGAGTACACACGAAAGCCTTTTCTGCTCAATCAGCGGTGATATTCCTGAACAGAAATCAGAGAATATTTTTTGTTCATACACATTTGTATCGTGGGTCATGCTTTGATGTGCTTTGATTGCAAACCGAAAATGCTTTGGTGTTTTTTCCACAAGCCGCTCCAACAGATGTGCCTCAGGCATTTTATAATAGGAAAAATTGAGTTCAACAAATGGAAAATTATTTGTATAAAACTGCAGAAAATCAGCATCAGCCATATCCTCAGGGTAAAAAGGCCCCTTCCAGTCCTTGTAGGAGTACCCGCTTGTCCCGATATAAATTTCTGCCATAAAGGCATTGTACAGCAGAATACTAATTCGTCAATCTGTTTTCATTTTTTAAAACTATGAAATACCATGAACTCCGGCTTGTTTTTTGGACAAATTGGATATACACTATACTGTAGACTATACAAGGAGGTTTGTATGCGTTTACGAATATTGTTCATTTCATTTTGCTTATTTTTGATATTGGGAGTCTCAGCCTTTGGACAATTCGCAACTGATGTTGCTGCCATCGAAGATGCTTTTCAGACATTCACCAATGACTTTGCAACGACCCTGCCGGCATTGAGTACCGTCGGATTGAACTGGTCAGATGCCTACATCGGCGGATTTCCCCATTTTGGAGCAGGAGCAACCCTTGGGGTGGCAATGATTCCCTATACCTCAATGACGGATGCCGCTGCAATTTTTGGGGTAAGTTTGGATGAATTAATACCCCCGGAACTCCGGGGATACGGGTTACCACTCCCAATGTGGTGTGTTGACGGCCGTCTTGGCGGTTTTGTCCTTCCCTTTGATGTGGGATTCAAGATTGGATTCCTTCCACCGGACGTCGATCTCCCGGCCAATTTGACATTTGATTTTATGCTTGTCGGAGCGGATTTCAGGTACGGAATTCTGGAAGACCTCGGCCCGATACCCGACCTTTCTGTGGGAATCGGAATTAACTGGCTGAGCGGTGCGATAGGCTTTAAAGATGCAATCCCTGACGGCACAATTGATATTACCGATTATGGTGCAAATGCACAGTTGGTTTTGGATGCGGGTGACTTTAATTACAACTGGCAGGCTTTGACCGTTGACCTGAAAGCTCAGGTGAGTAAAAATCTGGTATTTATCACGCTCTCTGCAGGTTTCGGAGCGACCTACAGCCTGTATGCCGAAGCAGGCGGGGGAATTGAAGCGGCAGTCCTGATTGATGAGGATTCAACAGACGGAAATCCCCCAGTAGCGTTAACCCCCGCACAGATAGCGCAGATTCAGTCATACTACTCCGGCCTTGACCTTTCAGGTGCACAATTTATTATTACCGGTTCAGCAAACGGCTGGTCATTCCGGGCATTCGGCGGACTGCAGTTCGACCTTCTTATTTTCAAAATTGACCTTAACCTGAACTATAACTTTATTTCCAGTTCATGGGGCGGAACACTGAACCTTCGCGCACAGTTATAGTTATCATTATATTTTTTGGGCCGGCAGCGATGCCGGCTTTTTTTCAAGAGTTCGACTCCCGTAAAGAATGATTCGTTTCCCTATTAATCGTACTAACACGATCACTTTACAATTTCAACAGAAATCGATACAGTAACAAAACAGTGAACTATTTTTAGTGCTGGGGGCGCGGCAGCCGGGCATGGGAGCCTTTGGTTTTCAAATTCGGTTGTCTGGGGTATGCAAATGTCCAGTAATTTTTAACAGATACATTTGCAGACATCCACGGCTTTTTTTTCAAGAATGCCGGCTGAGAAAGGCGAGTGCCTGACCCTTGGAACCTGATGCAGGTAATACTGACGAAGGGAAGCATGTTGTGAAAACCATACAGCTTGCCTCACCGGGCAGGCTTTTTTTTTGGGGATATACCATGACGATTGTTTTAAACGGAAAAACGGAAGAACTCGGCGAAGACAGAACACTGATGGATGTCCTGTCTTTAAAACATCTTGCCGAACACCGCGTTGTGGTTGAATATAACGGGAAAATTATTCCAAAAAACACTTTTTCATGCATCACACTTAAAAACAATGATGTACTGGAAATCCTTCATTTTGTCGGAGGCGGCTGATTGAACACACATGATTATCTTGAGATTGGCGGACGAAAACTCATTAGCAGACTGTTTACCGGATCGGGCAAGTATTCTATTGACAGCATCATTCCCCAGATTGTCGAGGCGAGCGGCTGCGAGGTCGTCACCGTTGCGTTGCGCCGGGTAGATTTTGACCGTGCCGGCAGCAACATCCTCTCCCATATCCCCGGGAGCGTGCAGCTTTTACCAAACACCTCCGGTGCGCGCAATGCAGATGAGGCGGTCAGAATTGCCAGAATCGCACGCGCAGCCGGCTGCGGCAACTGGATAAAAATCGAGGTGATCTCGGACAATAAATACCTGCTTCCTGACGGTTACGAAACAGCAAAGACCACGGAAATACTGGCAGATGAAGGGTTTGTGGTGCTGCCGTACATAAGCCCTGACCTGATGGTGGCAAAATCTCTCGTTGATGCCGGTGCTTCTGCGGTGATGCCGCTGGGCGCACCCATCGGAACCAACAAGGGTTTAAAGACCAAAGAACTCATTAAAATCCTGATTAATGAAATATCACTCCCGGTTATTGTGGATGCCGGAATCGGCGCACCAAGTCACGCCTGTGAAGCGATGGAGATGGGTGCGGCTGCCTGTTTGCTGAACACAGCGATTGCATCGTCAGATGATCCGGTCGCAATGGCCCGCGCCTTTAAACTCGCTATCCAGGCAGGACGCGCTGCGTTCTGTGCCGGAACAGGCGCTCAGCGGGAGTATGCCGCGGCATCATCACCCCTCACCGGATTTCTTTTCCCCAATGAATAATATTCCCGGCCGCTTCAGGACCATCCTTGATTCCGCTGCATGCTTCCCCTTTGATGATTTTTTCGCTGCAATCACACCGCAGAAAGTCCGGCATATTATTCACAAAGATAATTTGACTAAAAGCGATTTTCTCGCGCTGCTTTCGCCAGTCGCTGAACCATTTCTTGAAGAAATGGCGCAAAAAGCACATCAGGTGACCGTGCAGCAGTTCGGCAAAGTTGTTTTTTTATATACCCCGTTGTATCTTGGCAATTTTTGCAATAACCAATGCGTCTACTGCGGGTTCAACACCGTAAATCCTGTTCCCAGGAACAAGTTGAGTGTTGAAGAAATAGAAAAAGAAGCGATCGCAATCGCGGAGTCCGGCCACCGACACATACTCATTCTCACCGGCGAAGACCGTGTGCAGACAAGTGTTGAGTATATCCGGCAGAGTATTGAAATATTAAAAAAATATTTTTCATCCATTTCCATTGAGATTTATCCGCTTTCCAGGGAAGAATATTCACAACTCATCGAATCCGGTGTTGATAATCTGACCATCTATCAGGAAACCTACAACCGGAAATTATATGCCGCGCTTCATCCGCACGGACCAAAAAAAGATTTTTATTACCGACTCGACACACCACAACGGGCACTCGATGCAGCAATGCGCACAGTAAACATTGGCGCGCTTTTGGGACTTGATGATTTTCGAAAAGAGTGTTTTTTCGGCGGCCTGCATGCGCGCTTTCTGCAAGATACATACCCGGCCTCTGAAATCGGTTATTCCCTGCCCCGGATGCAGTCACATGCGGGAAGTTTTCCTGTTCCCCATCCGGTGGCCGATGCCCATCTGGTCCAGATGATTACCGCGCTTCGACTGTTTATGCCCCGCCTGGGCATCAGTATTTCAACCCGGGAACCTGCCCGGCTCCGGGACAAACTGATTCCTCTCGGCGTGACAAGGATGTCATCGGGATCAAAAACCAGTGTCGGCGGGTATGCCGCCGAGCACCATGCGGGATCAAAACAGTTTGAAATTTCCGACAGCCGCAGCGTCAAGGAAATTGAAGAAACGCTGTTTTCCATGGGATACCAGCCTGTCTACAAAGACTGGGAGAGAATATGAGAGAAAATTTATTTGTACAGGCGCTTGAAGACTTTTTTTCCAAAGAACAGATTGCCGTCATTCAAAAAAAGAAAGTCGGCATCTGCGGTGCCGGAGGCCTGGGCTCCAATGCTGCGGTTAATCTTGTACGGTCGGGATTCTGCCATTTTGTCATCGCCGATTTCGATAATGTCTCGCCCGGCAACCTCAACCGCCAGTTCTTTTTTTACAACCAGATTGGAGAAAAAAAAGTCGAAGCATTGCGTGAAAATCTTTTTACCATAAATCCAGATCTCGATATTTCGGTCTTTGATGGAAAAATAACGAAAGACAATATCAACGATGTATTCGACAGCTGCGATGTTGTCATTGAAGCGTGCGATTCTGTGGACTCAAAACAGCTTATTGCAGAGACATTCCTGAATAAAGACAAAATACTCGTAAGCGTGTCGGGGATCGCCGGAACCGGAAACGCGGATGACATTATCATCCAGCGTCTTCGGGAAAACTTTTTTTTAATCGGTGACGGAAAATCAGAGGCAGGCATTCTGCCGCCGCTCTCCCCCCGGGTTCAGGTTGCCGCGGCAAAACAGGCCGACATTGTTCTCGAGCAGACCCTGTACCCCAAAAGGGCTGTGAACAATTTCGACTGGGGATTATACGGCATCACTGCAGAAAAATTTTCAGGCGGGAGAAACAATCTCAGCGTTGTACAGGAAATGATCGATGCGGGCATCAGAGTAATTCAGTACCGGGAAAAAGAAAAAAGCCAGCAGGAAAAATACAGAGAATGCATACAGATCCGCAACCTCTGCAAAAAGGCCGGTGTCTGCTTTATTGTCAACGACGATCCGGCCATCGCCCGGCTCGTCGATGCAGACGGTGTGCACGTGGGACAGGATGACCTGCCGGTTGCCGAAGTGCGTAAAATCATTGGGTACAATAAAATTGTGGGACTCTCCACGCATTCGCCCGAACAGGCCCGGCAGGCACTTTCCCAGCGGCCCGACTACATTGGTGCGGGGCCTTTGTTCCAGACATCGACCAAAGACGATGTCTGCGATCCGGTTGGACTGGAGTATCTTGAGTATGTGGTGAGAAACATTCCCCTGCCCTTTGTCGCGATCGGCGGAATCAAAAAACACAATATTCACGAAGTCGTACAGCGGGGGGCGAAAAATATCAGTCTGGTCACAGAAATTACCGGTGCTGTTAATATAAAAATGATGATAAAAGAATTAAAGATGATCATTGATTCTGTGAAGAAATAATTCAGGCATTGTCAGGAGGATTACCGGAGCGGCATTTCTGTTTATTTAAAAATGTCTATTAACAATCGCTTTTTATGGTCATTAAAGAGAGATACAATTGCTGTCACTTCTTCATTTGTAAAATTTCCGGTTACCTGCAATTTGCCTCCCGGAATTGTATCAACAATCTTTGCGACAACCACCAGCTCACCGTTGATGATCAGCGCCGCAGAATCTCCTATATGGGCTGCAGTAAAATCAAACAGCTTTACAGCACCCGCATCAGAAAAATTAATCAGAATTATCGGCTGACGCGTCCTTCTATCACGATCTTTTTTTATGGAGACAATATCCGAGTCCTCCAGCACGATTTCAGAAGCAAGCCAGATTTCTTCACCGGTTCCTTTTTGCAGAAAGGGTTCTGCTTTCGGAGTATTTTTTTCCACCACAAGCCGCATCTGGAAAACAGGCACTGCTTCGATTTGTTCTGCGTTTTCCTGCGCGAACAATACTGCATGAACACCAAGAACAAAAACAAAACCTGCCAATAATCTTTTCATACCATCACCTTGCGGATATACACTTTTAATAGTGTACTCTCTATTTTTTTTATTTCAAACGCGCTGTACCCCTGTGTATTGTTTCCGGTTCACGCCTTCTTTAAAAGCACAGCTGCCCGATAGACTTCATTAGGATACAAATCGTCCGGGACATGTTCTTTCCCCAGAACCTTGAAAACCATAAAACGCCCGCATTCCCAATGCTCGCCTTTACAGTATTTCATTTTCATCAAATCGGATACCAGCTGCATATCAGCCATTTTGTCATTAAAAAAAGAACATTTTTTCAGGCATTCACAGCTGTTTGAATTCTGTTGCTCCATACAGTCAGTTTCTCCGCTCCACAAACCAAAATGTTTCCAAATACTCTACTACATTCCGGACAACTAATCAATAAATTCAGACATTATGCCTTGTCAAGAAATTGTTTTGCACGGTACATCTGGTTCGGAAAAAGATCCGGAATCACCTCTGAAAAACCGAATACCCTGTATAATACATATCTGGCACACGCAGTCTTGTTCTGCCTGCAGAAAGTATCCTGCATAATATGCTGCAGCAGCGGAATATCCTTTACCTGTTTGTGTAAAAAAAGGCACCTGCACATCAACTCGCAGTTTTTCATGAAAAACTCCTTGTAACTCCCGAAGTGTGGATCAAACACTCAGCTTTAATACACACTTCCCTGCCTCTTCTCCTGTATATAAAACACCTCAAATCCAAAAAAGCTACACTGAATTTTGGCCTCTGCTTGCCTTAACTGATGTTTACCATTATTATTGAAACATCATTTTCAAAACCAGGAAAACTCTATGAACAAAATCATTATACAAGGCGCCCGTGAGCACAACCTTAAAAATATCGACATTACTCTGCCGAGAGACAAATTTATTGTGATCTCGGGACTTTCCGGTTCCGGGAAATCATCTCTCGCATTCGATACAATTTTCGCAGAAGGCCAGCGGAGGTATGTCGAATCGCTTTCCGCGTATGCACGGCAATTTCTGGGCAGGCTCGACAAGCCCGATGTCGACTATATCGAGGGGCTTTCCCCTGCCATTTCGATTGAGCAAAAAACCACCCATAAAAATCCCCGTTCGACGGTTGGAACGGTCACCGAGATTTATGATTACCTCCGGTTATTATTCGCACGGATCGGTACGCCCCATTGCCCCACGTGCGGCAAGGAAATCAAAGAGCAGTCAATCGACCAGATCATCGATACCATTCTGGCGTATCCACAGAACAGTAAAATAATCATCTGCGCCCCAATCGTCCGGGGCAGAAAGGGCGAGCACCAGAAGATTTTCGAGGATGCAAAAAAAGGCGGATTCGCACGGGTGCGGGTAAACGGGGAAATTCGATCGCTCGAAGAACAAATACCCCTGGAAAAAAACAAAAAGCACTCAATCGAAATTGTTGTCGACCGTCTCACCGTACATGGCGAAAACCGTCAACGGCTCGCGGAATCGGTTGAAACCGCATTGGAACTCGCCGGCGGCAAGCTGACTGTCATCACCATTGACGGAACAAAAGAGACCGAGGAGTTTTTCTCGCAGCTTTTTTCCTGTTCAGAATGCGGAGTGAGCATCCCTGAACTTCAGCCGAGGCTTTTTTCGTTCAATAACCCCTACGGTGCCTGCGAGACCTGCTCCGGGCTGGGAGTTACCCTGGAGTTCGATCCCGGCCTGGTCATTCCCGATCCCTCGCTTTCATTTAATGAGGGAGGGATTGCGCCGTATAATCCCGAAGCAGCCTGGTATAAAAGCCGGGTGGGTTCGCTGGCAAAGCATTACGGATTCACCCTTGATACCCCGTTTGATCAGCTGCCGAAACAGGTTCTGAAAAACATTCTGCACGGCACCAAAGATGCAATTGATTTTACCTATACCAACCGCGACAAACGGGGGAAGTGGGAATATACCTCATCGTTTATCGGGATCCTCCCCGATTTAAAACGCCGGTATTTCGAGTCTACCTCGGAGGGAGTCAAGGAATGGCTGGAGCAATACATGCGTCAGGCCGAATGTCCGGCGTGTTCCGGCAAGCGCCTGCGGCCCGAAAGCCTGGGTGTCACAGTATCCAATAAAAACATCTGGGATGTGACGGTGCAGTCAGTGGGTGACGCAGCTCGTTTTTTCGATACACTCAAACTGAGCGAAACCCAGGCCAAAATTGCCTCTCAAATTCTCAAGGAAATTAAAGCGCGGCTCACTTTCATGATCAACGTGGGGCTCGATTACCTCACCCTTGAACGAAAAGCGGCAACACTCTCCGGGGGCGAGGCGCAGCGGATCCGGCTTGCAACGCAGATCGGTTCACAGCTGGTCGGAGTGCTGTATATTCTGGATGAGCCGACAATCGGGCTGCATCAGAGGGACAACCAGCGGCTCATTGACACGCTCAAACACTTGAGAGATATCGGGAACACACTCATTGTTGTGGAACATGATGAACAGACACTCCGCACGGCGGACTATATTGTGGACCTGGGACCCGGCGCCGGCGTGCATGGCGGGCATGTAGTCGCCGCCGGCACCTATAATGAAATACTTGCGAACAAGAAATCGGTCACTGGCCAGTATTTGTCCGGCGCGATTGCCATTGAACAGCGGCCGCAGCGGCGCCCGGTTGATGACAATAAAAAAATCATGCTCCTCGGCGCAAAGGAACATAATCTTAAAAATATCGATGTCGGGTTTCCACTTGGTGTGTTCACGGTGATTACCGGGGTGTCGGGATCGGGGAAGTCGACCCTGCTCTCGGACCTGTTGTACCCGGCGCTTTCAAACAAAATCATGCGCTCCCATCACCGCGAGGGCAGTTACGGGAAAATTACCGGGACAAAACATGTCGACAAGGTGATCAATATCGACCAGAGCCCCATCGGAAGAACCCCGCGCTCAAACCCCGCGACCTACGTGGGGCTGTTCACGCCCATTCGTGAACTGTTTGCAAAACTGCCGGAATCACGGGCGCGCGGCTACAAGGCCGGCCGATTCTCGTTTAATGTACGCGGCGGACGGTGCGAACACTGTGAAGGCGACGGTACACTCCGCATCGAAATGCACTTTTTATCGGATGTGCATATTACCTGCGACAATTGCAAAGGCAAACGCTATAACCGTGAAACACTTGAAATCCGGTACAAAGGAAAGAACATTCACGATGTGCTGGAAATGACCGTCGAGGAAGCGCATGGCTTTTTTGATAAAATACCAATGATCGAACGCAAACTCCGGGTGCTCCGCGATGTTGGACTGGATTATGTCAAACTCGGCCAGTCAGCGCTCACCTTATCGGGCGGGGAAGCACAAAGGGTAAAACTGGCTCTTGAACTGTCCAAGAGGAGCACCGGCCAGACGCTCTACATACTGGACGAGCCGACTACCGGGCTTCATTTTGCCGACGTTAAAAAACTGATTGAGGTACTGCAGCTCCTGGTAAACCAGGGGAACACCATTATCCTTATCGAACACAACCTGGACGTGATCATGCAGGCAGACTATATCATTGACCTGGGGCCGGAAGGCGGCGACCGCGGCGGGCAGGTTATCTGTGCCGGCACTCCCGAGCAGGTGATGGAATGTAAAGACTCATACACCGGGCATTATCTGAAAGAGGCTTTGGCACAGAACGGGAATAAAAAACCGGCTACGAAAAAAGCAAAGAAAATGCAAAAGAGAAAATAGATACATTTTTATATAAACCCTACCCGCTCTTTGTCAATGGTGATACCCTATAATTGATGCGAAATTCACAAAAATGTGGTTGATACAGGTCAGGGTATGTTTTACAATTGTCATGGCATAATGTAAAGTATAAAACCTTCTATATATAACATTTTCCAGGCTGGAAATAGTCGGTAAGAATATATCGTTGCAAGGGGTTATTATGAATACAGTCTTACAAGCCCTTCATGATTCCTGTGTTCCGCGAAAGAGCGTCTTTGACAAATCCCGTAAGGACGTAGTCCTTCACCTGGGAGACCTCCTAACAGGAAAACTCAAGGAAAAAGATGCGGAGCTTTTCTTTGATGAGAACTTTGTCACCAAGGGCATGAAGTCGTTGATTGAGAAGACTTTCCAGCGCCTTTGCGGGAAGAAAGACCAGGCTGCGACGTTTCTGCTCTCACAGGCCATGGGCGGCGGCAAGACACACTCAATGCTCGCCCTGGGATTGCTTGCAAAATATCCGGCTGCGAGGGCGAAATTATGGAAAGAATCAAAGCTCGACGACATGGCGATCCGGGTGATCGGCTTTGACGGCAGGGAATCAGACTACCCATTCGGGATCTGGGGCTCTATTGCCGAGCAGTTGGGAAAAAAGGATCTGTTCAAGAACCTCTACACTCCCCTTCAGGCGCCCGGGATCACCTCATGGATCAATCTCCTTCAAGGCGAGCCGACGGTGATCCTGCTCGATGAGCTTCCGCCATACTTTATGAGCGCCATGTCCAAATCCGTGGGCGACAGCAACCTGGCCGCGGTGACAACGACCGCAATTTCCAACCTGATGGTCGCAGCCAACAAAACGGAACTTAATAACATCGTTATTGTCATTTCAGACCTGTCGGCAACTGCATATTCCAACCTGGGCACCGGGGTCATGGCGGCCCTGGATAACCTGGAAAAAGAAACAAACCGGAGCGCTCTTGTCATTGAACCGGTGGCGACACAGGGCGACGAGGTTTTTCACATTCTGAAGACACGGCTTTTTGAAAAATTGCCGGAAGAAAAGATAAAAACCGATGTTGCGGCCGCGTACGCGGACGCGGTGAAGAAGGCAAAACAGATGGAGCTCACCGCTGCGACGCCGGAAAGTTTTGCAGCCGAGATTAAAGATTCATATCCCTTTCATTTTTCCCTGCGCGATTTATACGGCCGCTTCAAGGAAAATCCCAATTTTCAGCAGACGCGCGGGCTTTTGCGCATGATGCGCTCGATTATTGCCAATATATGGGAAAGCGGCAAGGCAAAAAAACTGTATCTAGTACATCCGTATGACATCGATTTGAATGACGGCGACATTTTTACGGAGTTCGACCGCATCAATTCAAGTCTCTCGGAAGGAGTACGCACCGACATCGCGAACAGCGGCCATTCGCACGCCGAGGAGCGCGACGCGGAATTGAAGACCACAGACGCAACGGACGCGGCAAAACTCATCTATGTGTCCTCGCTTTCCACAGCACAGAAGGCGGTTATCGGCCTGCGGGATACGGAGATTATTGCCTGGTTGTGCGCGCCCGGCCGCAGTATGGAGCGGGTGTTGAGCGACGTGCTTGAGGTCCTGCCAAATCGGGCATGGTATCTGCATCTGTCGCTTGACGGAAGGTTGTACTTTAAAAACATCCAGAACCTGGCGGCCAGGCTTTTCGGGATGGTGAGCACTTCCACCAAGGAAAACAAGATCCAGGAATTGCGCAAATACCTGCAATCCCTTTTTGAGCCCAAAATGAAGGATTTGTATCAGGATATCAAGGTGCTATCGCCGATAGACGACATCACCATCACGCAAGAGAAAACCACGCTCATTGTTACTGACCCTTGGCCTGACGCGAAATCCGACCAGCCGCTTAATCCGGAGTGGGTCAAGTTCCACAACGATCAGACCTGTCAGAACCGGATGTTTTTTTTGACCGGCGACCGCAACACCATGGACGAGGTGCTCAAGAACGCCGCGTACCTCAAGGCCGTGGAGGTCGTACTTGCAGAGCAGGAGCAGGAGGGCGTGTCGCCCAAGGACCCGCAGGCGAGCGAGGCCCGGCGGAGCAAGGATAAATACCAGGTACAGCTGCGCAGCGCGGTCCAGCAGACCTTTTCCACTATCGTATACCCTGCGCGCGGAAAACTGCGGCATGAACACATCAATTTTAATTTTGACAACAACCAGTATGACGCGGAGGCACAGATCAGGCGCACACTGGCTGACAACCAGAAGTTCTCGCTGGATGCTGCCAATGAGACCTGGATCAAAAAGGCGGAGGAACGCCTGTTCGACAACCAGAATCCGGTGCCCTGGAACGAGGTGAAAAAACGCGCGGCGGTGAAGCCGGAATGGCAATTCCACCACCCGGGCCTTTTGGAGGACATCCGGGAATACGCAATAAAAACCGGGCGCTGGCGGGCGGAAGGCAACATGGTGCGCCGGGGGCCGTTTGAAAAGGAACCGACCGGCGTGAAGGTCGCGCTGAAAAGTTTTGATTCTGATACCGGCGATGCGATTCTGCAGATAATCCCTGAAAACGGCAACAAAGTGTATTACGAAATCGGCGATGCAAAGCCGACCACATCGTCACTGATCGTTACTGATTTTTCAAGTTTTCGCACCAAAGAGCTCAAGTTAACCTTTCTCTGCGTGGACGAGGGACCGGACCCGCGGCCAACGGGGAATCCTTACGTATGGAAAAATACAATTCAAATCAAATACCGGATTTACTCCCAAGGCAAGGAATATTATGCACAGGTTGTCGCAAATCCGCCGGTACCGCTCCGCTATACTACGGAAGGCCGTGATCCGCTGGAACACGGCGTACCCTATGCCGGGGACATTCTCCTGCCGCCGGAGTGCACCATGCTTCAGGTTGTGGGCGAAAAAGACGGGGTGATGAGCAGAGTAGAGACGTTCAGGATAGACCGCAAGCCTGGCGGGGAAATAGATCCGGACAAGCCCGCGGTCTGGTACTGCGGCAGGCATTTCCAGCACAAGCCGGGGGCGGAGGCGTTTCAGCTCCTGGACCGCGCAAAGGAACTTCGGGCAAACCTTTCATACGTGCTCGTCAATTCGGTCTCTTCGGATACGGAAGAGGCGCTCATGTACACACTACCCAAAAATCATCTGCGATCTGCTGAGGAAGTTGGCAATATTTGCAACAATCTGCAGGAGATGATCCCGGACGCGCATCTGACATTGAGCATCCATGAGATACACTTCACGCGAGGCCAGGACCTGCTGGACTGGATGCAAAAGGACCGGCTTTCCATTGACGTTGCCAAAGAGGTGAAACAGTGAGCGAAGTGCTGGGATTCGGCTTTTTCCCGGAGCGCACAACGCACTGCTTTGTCGTGCACCTGCCGAATACGGCAAAGGGAGAAATCGCCATTACAGAAGAGTTTAAGTGGGCGCTTGAACAGGAATCGTTTGAAAAACATGGTCTGCAAAATCCCGACCTGAAAGTACTTCTTTCCATGGAACTCTGGAAAGAGATCGCGGACGAGGCCAAGGCCGAGTTTAACCGCAGGCTCATCCGGCATGGCGTAAAGTCCGGCAAGTGGCCGGCGAAAGGCAAGGTGCCGGTTGACCGCAACCTTGGAAAGGAACTGGTACTCCTGGCCTGGGCCGTGGAGGACGCGGACCCCGTGCTCATCCCCAATGCGGTACGCAACTGGTTGGGCTTGAGCCCGGAGGAGCGCTGGTGGCTTTTCACCATGACCAACGCGGCCACGGGCCAGGCTTTGGGCGGCCGCAACAAGGGCTGGCGTAAAGCCGTACGCTTTGCGCTCACGGAAAACCCCATCGCCGATTCAGTCATAAAAAAACGCGTGAGCGATTTTGAATTGCCGCTTTTTCGGGAGTAATAACTTTGCCGCATAAACCACTCATTGAAACACAATTCCCCCTGGCGATCTTGAGCGCCGAAAGCTACAAGGAGCGCAAGGCCAATTTGGGACAGACGCTCACAGGTCTTGGAAAATGGTGGGGCAGAAAGCCGCTCATACTAGTACGCGCGGTCATCCTGGGTCTTCTCATGCCCGCATCCGACAATCCGGAAAAGGACCGCGAGGTATTCCTGCGCGTGCTCACCATGGACGAGGACGGTCTGTGGAAACGCAAGAGCAAAAAAATGAGCGCGGCCCAAGTTGCCGGACAATTGAGCCCGCAGGAGAGCACAGGAATTATTGAAATAAACGGCGACAAGCCCGCCTGGAAACGCGGTCTGGACGCAACGGACAAACTGCGGCTTGAGAAACTCGCCTTTAACCGCCTGGATTATGAGGAAAAGCTTACGCTTTGCGACCGGCCGGAGCAGATTGACGGGCCCAGTGAAGAAAGCTGGCAGGAAATAAACCGGCATTTGGGTACTTGCGCCGCAACCCTGCAGGAACTCTTCGCCGAGCTTTCCCGGAAAGCATTTGGCCGACTCGCGCGAGTTGGTGATGTGTTTTGCGGGGGCGGCTCCATTCCGTTTGAAGCCGCCCGGCTGGGGCTTGAAGCCTACGGAAGCGACTTGAATCCCGTGGCCGCGCTGTTAACCTGGGCCGCAATCAATTTGATCGGCGGTGGGAAAGAGGTACAGGAGCAGGTGCGCAGTGCGCAGAAGGAAGCTTGGGAAGCGGCGGACAAACAAATCACGGAATGGGGGATCGAACACGACAGTGCGGGGAATCGTTCAGACGCCTATCTCTATTGCATAGAAGTAAAAAGTCCGGCCACTGGTCTGTGGGTGCCTTTGGCGCCTAGTTGGGTAATTGGAGAGAGAAGCAAAGTCATCGCGGTTTTGAAAAAAAATGAAAAGCGGCACGGATATGATATCAATATTGTAACCGGGGCAACAGACAAGCAGATGAAGGAAGCCAAAACCGGTACGGTGCAGGACGGTGAACTGGTCTGCCCGGAAACAGGCAAGCGCTACAGCATTGCCAGCCTGCGCGGGGATCGCCGGGATGAAGGGGAATCCGTTTACGGCCTGCGGCTTTGGGAAAACGAGGACCTTGTCCCGCGGCCTGAAGACACATTTCAGGAACGGCTTTACTGTGTGCGCTGGGTCACTCCGGAAGGAGAGCGGCTCTATAAAAGTGTGACGCAGGAGGATGAGGCGCGGGAACAAAAGGTGCTTGCGCTTTTGAAAGAACGGTTTTCCGAATGGCAGGAGAAGGGGTATATTCCGTCAAAACCAATTACACGCGGTGGCGACAAAACAGAAGAACCGATCCGGACACGCGGCTGGACGCACTGGCACCATTTGTTTAATCCAAGGCAATTGTTGGTACATGGGTTGATATCAAGTATTAATACTTCAAGAGATAAAATAAATAGGGTATTCCTTCTGTTGTGGATTGGTAGCCTATCAAATCGTGATTCAAGAATTGTTGGCTGGGTTCCTTCATATGGAGTTGAGACTACTGATCAAGTATTTACAAACCAGGCATTAAATACAAAATTTAACTGGGCGGCAAGAGGTTTACTAGGATATAAAACAGTCACTAATATTAGGGCCAATTATAATGTAAACATTAACTCCAGTAAAATTGAACCACAAGATGCTCGAGTAGCTCAAAGTGATAATCACTTATGGATAACAGACCCACCATATGCTGATGCTATAAATTATCATGAGATTCTCGATTTTTTCCTCGCCTGGTATGAAAAACACCTACCCAAGTTATTTCCTGACTGGTATACGGACAGCCGTCCGGCTTTGGCAGTCAAGGGTACAGATGAGGATTTTAAGCACAGTATGGTTGGAATTTACGCCAATCTCGCGGCTCACATGCCTGACGACGGCCTGCAGGTTGTTATGTTCACCCACCAAGATGCGGGCGTCTGGGCGGACCTGGGCATGATCCTCTGGGCCGCTGGACTTAAAGTGACTACTGCTTGGACGGTTGTTACAGAAACAGTATCTGCATCTGATTCCGGCAACTTTGTCCAAGGCACTGTACTTATGGTTTTACGCAAGCGCTTGGAAAGTAAAACCGTGTTTCTGGACGAGCTCTACCCGCTTGTGGACGACGAGGTGAAAAAACAGCTTGACCACATGCACCGTGTGGACGACCAAATTCGCTCCCAGTTCGGAGACACGGACTTCCAGCTCGGCGCCTATGCCGCTGCCCTCCGTGTGCTCACAAGCTACGCGGATATCGAAGGCCAGGATATCAAGCATGAGCTTTTCCGCACACGGACCAAGAATGAAAAATCCCCCTTTGAAAATATTATTGACCGCGCTGTCTCCATCGCCGCCGGCTACCTTATTCCGCGCGGTATTAGCCAGCAGGTTTGGCGCAATCTTGACAACATGGAGCGGCTGTATCTGCGTGGCCTGGAACTGGAACGCCATGGCGAATTGCGGCAAGGCGCTTACCAGGAACTCGCGCGCGGGTTCGGCGTGCAGGAATACACCTTTATGCTTGCAGACAAGGTAGCCAACCAGGCGAGATTCAAGACGGCAATCGAGTTCAAGCGGACGCAAATGGGCGAGGGCGACTGGGGCGGCACCCTGTTGCGCCATGTTTTATTCGCCATTCATGAGGCCGTGCGTGCGGAAAACCCGCGTGAGGGTTTTAATTACCTCAAGAACGCGCGGACGGACTATTGGGCCAGGCGAGAGGACATTCAGGAAATATTCAAGTATTTGGAGCAGGCAGCCACGCATAGTCACCTTGCGCATTGGAAACAGGACAGCGCGGCGGCGCAATTGGTACGCGGACTCGTCGCGAACGATTATGGCGGGAGCGGGTAAAAGCCGAGCTTTGACCAAAATCAAATTATTGGCAATAATTGCCTAAAATTGCCGATAATTTGATTTTAGGAGAAACGACCATAAAGGACTATAGGAAAAAGATAGCGCTTTACCTCAATTCCCATAAGACGCTTAGTACTGCGGAGGCCGCCCATATTTTCCGGCAGGACGAGGTGGATTTACCAGATGCGACGATCAATTGGCGGCTCCATGAAATGGAACAGAACGGAAGCCTTCAGCGAATCGGCCGTGGTAAATACCGTCTTCCGGACAAGCCGGTGTTTAACCCGGAAACAAAGTCATTTCAAGAAATGGCCGCTTTTATTCGCGGGCAATTCCCGCTGGTGAAGTATTGCCTTTGGGATACTGAGATAGTGCGTGCGCTTGCGCACCATATTCCCTCGCGCGCGTTTGTGATCGTGGAAGTGGAAAAAGACCCGCTTGAGGAGGTGTACGACAAGCTCAAAGACAAGTATGATTATGTGTTCCTGGCCAAAGACTATAATCAGGCATCCGGTTTTCTCAAGAAAGATGTGTCCGCTATTTTTATAAAGCCGCTATTATCAGAAGCTCCCGTACGGATTCTCAATGGCGTCCCCGTACCAGAACTGGAAAAAATACTTGTGGACACCCATCGCGACATGGACCTGTTCAGCTTCCTGGAGGGAAAAGAATGGAACAACCTCTGGGAAAACGCATTGGCGCGGTACACGGTCAATACGACGAGGCTCCTGCGCTACGCCGCGCGGCGTGGGCAACGAAAGTTTTTCTACAGTCTGTTTCATCCTGGAACGGTAAAAAATGATTGATGTAAAAAAGCTAGATCAACAATGGTTTTCCTTAACAAGCAGAGAAATACATGGCGACCCGCTATTGCTTGAAAAGGTGACGAAAGCACTTTTGCTGGTTGAAAAACTCGCACATCTGGGTCTCAAATTCATCTTCAAGGGCGGCAGCGCGCTCATGTTGCTTTTGGAAAAGACCGCCAGGTTTTCGATTGATGTGGACATACTCCTGCCGCAAAAGGCGGTCAATATGGTCCTGTCCCCGGTCTTTGACGGCATTGTTTCATCAGGAATCTTTACCCGCTACGAGCCGAGCCCACGAAAAAAGACCGGAGTACTTAAAAAGGAGCATTTTCGGTTTTTTTATAATTCCTTGGTGCTGGCGGGCGGTGCTGAAGACAACATTATACTTGATATCGTTTACGAAGACGGCCTTTACAATACAATCATTTCTCTCCCCGTGACCCTCCCGTTTCTTCCGGTTTCCGGCAAACCAGTGACCGTGTCAGTGCCCGATCTGGAAAATCTTCTTGGCGACAAACTCACCGCGTTTGCCCCGAATACGGCGGGCATTGCCTATAGAAGAAACAACGTCAGCATGTCCCTGGAAATCATCAAGCAGTTGTATGACATCGGGATTTTGTTTAAATTTGTCAACAAACCTGAACATGTCCGTGATGCCTTTGAAAATTTTGCGCGCAAACAGATACAATACCGGGGAAGACAATTTTCCGTTGATGATATTTATGAGGACATTTTTCAGACTGCTTTGTGTTTTTCCACAAAGGGTGAATTCGGAATCGGAAACTATGGCGAACTGCAAGATGGGATAAAAAGGGTCAAAAGCTATATATTTTCAGAGAATTTCAGCATACCCAAGGGTGTAACGAATGCAAGCATTGCCGCCTACCTGGCGATGATCCTGCGCCGGAAGACCGGGAAAATTGAAAAATATGGCGAACCCGGGTCTGTCACCAGTCTGGAAATCTCTGAAAAAGAATTCAAGATGCTCAACAAGCTAAAGAAAGGCAATCCCGAAGCATTTTATTATTGGTACAGGGCGATAGAAGCAAGGAGCAGCCGATGATCAACCGTTTCAGTTTTCATAAAGGTAAAAAGGGGACGCGCTTTCTTGCAGACCGGCTTCAGAACGCGCGCTCCTATGACCGAATCGCGGGATTTTTCAATAGCTCACTTTTGGAATTTGCGGGCGAGGCGTTGGAAACAGTGAGTGGTAAAATCCGCATCATATGCAACTCGGAATTGCGGCCGGAAGATGTTGCCGAAGCCCAGAAAGCGGAGCAGGCCCAGAAAACCAGTTTCTTCAAGCTCGATCCGGAGCAAGTGAGCAAGAACGCCAGGGACAGACTCACACGCCTGCATCGCCTGCTCTCTAATACGGAAAAAGCGATGTTGGAAATACGAGTTTTACCGAACGAGGCTTTCGGTCTCATCCACGGCAAAGCCGGAGTCATCTGCTTCAAGGACGGCAGTCGGACGAGCTTTCTTGGATCAGCCAATGAAACCTTCGCCGCCTGGAATCTCAACTATGAACTCGTCTGGGAGGATGACACTGTGGAGGCATGCGACTGGGTGCAGTCGGAGTTCGACCGGCTCTGGACGCACCCGCAGGCAGTGCCGCTTGCGCAGGCGGTCGTGAAGGAAATCGAGCGGCTGGTGGATCGCCGCGAACTGAATCTTGATAACTGGAAAAAACAGGCAGCGCCCGCGGGTGTGCTCGTGGAAGCACCGGTGTACCGGGAAGAGTTTGGGTTGTGGCCGCATCAGCGTTATTTTATTGACCTCGCCTGGAAAACGCATCTGGCTTTTGGAGCGCGCTATGTGCTCGCGGACCAGGTTGGCCTGGGGAAAACCGTTCAACTCGGTATGGTGGCGCAGCTTGTCGCGCTTGCCGGTAATCTGCCCGTGCTGGTGCTGTTGCCAAAGACGCTCATGGAACAGTGGCAGACCGAGTTGTGGGATTTACTGGAGGTCCCTTCTGCGCGTTGGGCGGGCAGACACTGGATAGATGAAACAGGTTATGAGCACTCCCCCGAAGGGCAGAATCCACTTCTGCATTGCCCGTGCAAGATCGGTCTTGTATCACAGGGGCTTGTCACCCGGGGGAGCGCGCAGGTAAAGGCGCTTTTAGCCCGAGAGTGGGAATGTGTCCTTGTTGACGAGGCGCACCGCGCCCGCAGGAAAAAGCTGCCCAAACCGGATGAACGCGGTCCGGCGATCGGCAATGTTGATGCGGACTGCAATAAACTGTACGGATTTCTTTTCAAGATTGCATCACGGACGCGTTCAATGCTTTTGTCTACTGCCACACCCGTGCAGATGCATCCGATTGAGGCTTGGGATATGTTACGTATGCTTGCGGAGGCAAACGATCATGTATTGGGGAGCACAGGGAGTAATTGGCGGAAACCTGAACTGGCGCTTCCATATTTATTACAAGAACAGGAAATACCGGAAGATGTACAGACGCTCTGGGAGTGGCTGCGGAATCCATTCCCTCCAAAGTGGGAAGAGATGAATTTTGCATATCTAAGGCTGCAGCTCGGTGTGGATGATGCCCAGGCGGTTATCGCAGAGCAGTTCAGGGACTATAACAAGCTTACGCCGGACTTGAAGACAAGAATGGATCAAAGCATGAAAAATCTATTCGGGGATCATCATCCGTTTTTGCGGTTTATCGTGCGGCGTACCCGGAAATATCTGGAAGACACAATTGATCCCGCCACCAATGAACCGTATTTAAACCGGATTGAAGTAGAGCTCATTGATGACCAGCCCGTGATTCTGGGCAGTTATTTGAAGCAGGGCTATCAGGCCGCGGAGAAGTTCTGTAAACTGCTCGCCCGCAGGGTGCGGGCCGCCGGCTTTTTTAAAACACTCCTGTTGCGACGAATCGGAAGTTCCATAAAGGCGGGTCTTAATACCGTGAATATGATGCTGTCAAGCTGGGATATTGCAGAGCCCGGAGAGGATGAAGAGGATATCGAAGATTTATTTGAAGATGATGACACCTCGGATGAACGGTTCTCGGAAAATACACGTTCCGAGCTCAAACAGCTTACCCGCGAGGAAACGGATATCCTTCGCGATTGTCAGCGAGCCCTTGAACAAGGCCTAAGCCAGCGTGAAGGTGCAGATCCCAAGCGGGATGTCGTCATCGAGTTTCTAAAAAACAAACGATGGGCTGAAGACGGTTGTATACTGTTTTCACAATATTTTGATACCGCGAAATGGATTGGTGAGGAGACAGTCCGACTGTTCCCGGATTCACCGGTTGGACTCTATGCAGGAGGCGGAAAATCAGGGATCTGGGAGAATGGCCAGTTTCTGAAAAAGTCCCGCGAGGAAATAAAAGCCAAGGTTAGAAGCGGAGAAATCAAAATTCTTGCGGGAACAGATGCCGCGAGCGAAGGTTTGAACCTGCAGGCTTTGGGAACGCTCATCAACGTGGACTTACCATGGAATCCGACGCGACTTGAGCAGCGCAAGGGGCGAATACAGCGTATTGGACAATTTCGCGATAAAATAAAAGTGCTTAACTTGCGGTATAAAGATTCAGTCGAGGACAAGGTACATCAGGTTCTGTCGGGACGTCTGCAGGACATCCATGAATTGTTCGGTCAGATTCCGGACGTGCTCAAGGATGTCTGGGTGGAAATCGCGCTTGATGATGTTGAAGCCGCTAAAAAGCTTATCGAGGATCTGCCCAAAATGAATCCGTTCGACAACCGTTATTCAAAACTGGAAATGATTTCCGGCTGGGACACCTGGAACAAAGTGCTTAATAAACAGGATAAGTTATACAAACTAAGGGAAGGTTGGGGGCAATAAACCCGGGTATTCACACGCATGAAATCACTTGCCGCTCTGGTTGCCGTACTGATAATTACCATTCTGCTCGCATTCACTGTTGCCGTTCTTATATCAGGGTGCTGACAGACAACCAGTTTGTCAGCACCCTGCTAATTCTATAGACCGCACAGCAGTATATACCAGCGAAAATACTCCTCAATAATAATGCTTGCCTGCAATTTTTTGTAAATAACCTGATTTCTTTCACATTATTTGATATATTTATCCTAAAAAGGACAATGACATGTTCGCAGGATTGTCAAACACAGGAGTCTCAGCGTTTTCTTCCGGGCTGTCACCGCGTAGTAATTACCTTCAGGGAATTGACGGCGCAGTAAAGGCGCATGAGAAGGCGCATCTGCTCGCACTCGGCGGGTTTGCGAAGGGCGGTATTTCCTATGACTACCTGCTCACCTCAGACGGCCACAAATACGCAGTCGGCGGCTCGGTGGGGGTTGATATTTCACCGGTCCCTGACGACCCCAAGGCAACCATCCGGAAAATGCGGACCGTGCGGGCCGCAGCCTTAAGCCCCACGCACCCCTCCGCCGCTGATACCGGGATTGCCTCAAAGACCCTGCAGATTGAGATGCAGGCCCATCAGCAGCTGAAAAAGGAACAGCTGGACAGCAGCGCATCAATTGGTATTGCAGCGGCCACATCAGCTGATATACCGGCAAATTCAAAGAAGGCCTCAACTCCAGCCAGTTTCGCGGGATCACCCGAAACAATTATCGACAAGGCAAACGCAGTCCAGACTGAAATTCTGATTTCCGGCGACCGTTCGGCGAGAGCAATGCAGCGGCTCTTTCAGTCGTATATCATGGAAATGAAGGCGCAGAAAAAACTAAGAGCTGAGGACTCCCTGCCGCAAACCGATATTTTAATCTGAACTCAAATTTCTGTCTTCCATCTTACTTATTCAGAATTTTATCCAGTTCAAAGTGCGCTTTTTCCGATAATTTTTCATGCACTGAGGACCGCTTCGGTATCAGTACTGCCCGCAATTTCAATATTCTTTTTTTGTGTCTTTCGTGATTTTAGTGGTATTTTTTTTAAAATCCGCATCAGCCATAACGGATATTCTACAGAAAAGAAAATAATGGTCAAACCACAATGAATAGTTTATAAGACAGTACTTATAGAATACCCTTGATTTTTTAAAACTATGGAATACATTGATAGGAGAGCCTGACAATCCATAAAGCATGGATACAGCTGTAAAAGGAGCAGACAATGACAATTTTACCCTGTACAACCGTTCAAATAATTAATAGAACGGGAAATTTCATTCTTAAAATATTTTTATTGTTATCGGTATTCATTTTTTTTACCGGCTGTCTGAATGTGTCAGCGCAGCCCGGCCAGCCGGTTCCGGTGAAAAACAACAGCAAAATTTGGGAAGAAAAAGATTATGCACGTGTCTCACTTTCAAATTTCAGAAAGGAACCCCTGTTTCTGGAAACAATCAATTTTACCAGTATTGATTACCCCCGGCTCCATGCGTCGATTTTTTATGCGACCAATGAAATCCGTGTCAGCCACAAACTGAAAGAACTCGGCTATAACGCCAATCTTGAAATTGCTGCATACAATCACTCAAAACGGATGGTAGAAAAAAACTTTTTCAGCCATCAGGATTCAACCGACCGCACACGCTACAATCCCGGCGACCGGGCGAAACTCGCGGGGGTAACCAATCCTTCGATCGCTGAAAATATCGCAGAGACATTTGCCATTCAGTACAAGGCAGGCACATCGGTATATCCGCTCTCCACCCCTGGAGAGTTCAGCTACACGAACAGGGGCAAACCCATTCCCCCGCATACCTACTTGAGTTTTGCTGATGAAGTGCTGACCATGTGGATGAACTCAAGCGGACACCGCGCGAATATTTTATCCACAAACGGGCTTGAGCTGGGTTGCGGTGCATATTTTTACCAGGACAAATCCTTTTACCAGATGGCGAAATTCAAGGCAACACAAAATTTTCAGTGGTACAAAAAGGTGATTCCCGGGGAAGTATCCGACCCCACACCATAGGCATCGCATGACAATTTTTTTGGGTCTTTTTTCACGCAGCTCTTCTGTGTGAAAAAAGTTTTCCCAATTGCAAAGCAACCAGATAGAAAAAAGGCCCCCAAAACACCGGGTATCCGGCTTTGACAAGATCCGGCAGTTCCTGGTGATAGTTGACATAGGGGATGACAGAGAAACAGAACCAGGACAAATACCAGGCACCGACAAATCCCATCGGAATAAATAAAATTGTAAACCATGATATTTTTACCAGCATTATTCGGATCAGGAGCACAGTGATCACGGTCGAGCCGATGAGAGGAACCAATATCACACAGACAAGCCCTCCGCAGAAGTCAAGAAGATGATAGCTCACAAAACCGGTCACACCGGTCCAGTAAAATAATGCGGAAATATCGAACATGGCACAGTCATAATACACAGCGAATAACACAGAATTACAGACAAGAAAAACAAGTACCTTCACCCAATGTTTTTTAATACCCTCAAACGGGACCAGAAAAAAAATAACCGCGATATTGAAAAGGATAACAATTACAACACCAAAGGAATACGACCAGGAAAGCCATGCCAACCCCTTCCAGCCGGAAATAAACCCAATCATGAAAGCCCAGGCTATAAACAGGAAAAATGAGACCGCAAGAATAAATACAGGTTTCATCCAATTATTTTTCAACACCGGTAAAAGTTGATCAGTCTTCATTGTTTTTCCTGGCGGTGAGCATCACAAAGCTGGTTGGGACAATTTTTTTTGAGATCGCGTCAAAAGCCGCTTCGGCGCGCCGGTTGTGTTCGGGGTTGAGGTCCCATGTTTTGGCCGCAGTATCAAAAGACCTCATTGTTCAATTACCGTCATAGGTAATATTGGGGGACGGAGGACTGCTTTTTATCCCGTCTTTCGGCTTTTTTTCACGGGCAAAGAGCAGCCCGAACATTCCGCCGAAAAATCCGCCGATTAAATGGGCTTCTTCGTTTACATTATTCGTTTCAAACAGCATGCTGAATATTTCTTTTGTTACGAAAATAAGAATAACGGCAATCAGTGTGAGCGGAATTTCGCCTTTTTTGACATTTGTAATGGAAATAAGAAGGATAAGCATGAAGACAATACCGCTTGCTCCAAGCGAGGATGATGACAGAAAAAAAACGTTCACCAGGCCGGATGCAACAGCGGTAAGGATCATCATCAGCAGGATTCGTGCTGATCCGTATTTTTCCTCAAGAATGGGACCGATCAACAGCATAAACGAGATATTTCCAAACAAATGCTCCCAGCCGCCGTGTCCCACAGTATAGGAAACAAGCCGGAGGACATCAAGTGAAAAGAAATTAAACGGATACGTATTGCCCGGAACAACAAAATTTCCCATAAATTCCGGAATGATCGATGCAACACCCATAATAGCGGTACTTGCTATAGAGAATGTCAAAATGACCGGTGCATTATAACGAATTTTCATAGAAATACCTCTTGAAATCACAAATTGAAAGTATCTCTCCCAAAGAACGCAACGTACACAAAAAAAAACAATTTAATTATTATCTTTGTACGCCCGTGAACTTTGTGAATAATTTTCTTCTTAAACAAGCTTACTCCGGATAGAGTTTTCCGGTCAAGATATGAAATACTACGGGAGTCTTCCAAGTACCTTCAGTTTTGAATCAGCATGGGCGGGCGTTTCCTCTTCCTGTTTGCTTTTTCGGTACACATCGAGCTCGCGGATAAATACTGACGGGATCACTCCCAGCTCAAAAATAACCTTCGAGCATCCCCGGCCGACATAGCGGAAATGCCAGGGCTCATGGATATAGCCGGTAATCGCCTCGGAGTTTTCAGGATAAGACATGACAAAACCGTATTTCCAGGCATTCTCTGCCAGCCAGATGCCCGCTGGAGATTTATCGAACCCGTCAAATACATCCCCCTTGTAATCGGTCGCTGACATATCGAATGTTGTACCCAGCTGGTGTTCGCTGTGTCCGGGACGGGCCGATGAACGGTCTGCTTCGGCTTTTCCAAGCTGCTGCACCCAGTAATTATAGGTTTCTTTCTGCGTTTCATAGGACCGGTACGAGGAAAATACATAGAAAAAATGGCTGTCTTTTTTTGCTTCCTCAAACATCGAAAGAAGGTCATAAATGGCAACAATACGGCCCTGAAGATGCGCATGCCGTGTCTTGACACCATGCGATTCCAGATTTACCAGATCCAGGGGTTCATAATCGGCCGAAAGAGCCGTGTTGCGGTCTACCACGAGTAAAAGTCCCAGAGGATCAGAAAACCATGCCTCATCTTCATAGGGGGAACGCACCGGCACTGCCAATCCGTACTGATTACGTTGTCCGGCAGACGACTGCCCGGCAGTATATTCCGTAAATTTGGTTAAAACAGGCTGGAGAGACACAAATCCGACAATAAACAGAATAAAAAGAATACAAAGTAGTGCGATGGGAAGAATAATCGCTGTCTTTTTACTGCGTTTTTGGATTTGTTGTTTTTGTATTTTCATACGATAAAACACCCTCCTGTAGTGGAGAAGTATTCTACCTTGGATTTTTGTTTCGGGCAACCGATTTTCACAACAATTCTGAAAGAATTATCCTTGAATAAATAATAAAAAAATAGGATATTCTTTCAAGTATGAAATGTTGATATTCAACATCAAATACCCAGTTCGAAACAAACAACAGACAGGATACCATAATGGAATTCAACAGCGAAATGGCCGAAAAAATCCTCATTTATATTGCCATGGTCATGTCTTTGGGCCTTCACGAAGCCGCGCATGCAAAGGTTGCCAAATTTTTTGGCGATTCTCAGCCGGCCGAAGACGGGGTGGATACCTGGAATCCCATCCCACATATCCGCAGAGCACTGTTCACGTGTGTTTTACTCCCTGCAATAACCTGGTTTTTGAGCGGCTTTTTTATAGGGGGAGCATTTGTCCGGCTGAACCCCATGAATATGAAGCCGAGACGGCTTGGGTATGCGTTGTCAGTGGCAGCCGGACCGGGGATGAATCTGCTCATTTCATTCCTCATGCTGTTTTTTGCCATCCTTACCGGTATTTTTTTAAAACAAAAAGCCGCCATGGGAATCAATGTCCTGCTGTATATCGGTGCATTTAACCTGCTGCTCTTTGTGTTCAACCTTCTCCCTGCCCCGCCGCTTGACGGAGCATCTATTCTGCAGACCATTTTTCCACAGACCGAGCGGTTTTTCCAGACAGCGGGAAGATTTCTTTTTTTTGGATTGCTGATTCTCCTGCAGTTTTCGGACACAGCAGCGAATATCCTGTTCTATCCGTTTTATCAATATTATTATTTGGCATCAGATTTGATTCAATCGGTGATGAATATCATTTTATAAATCTGTTGTTTCCCGGATACTTCCGGAAACCAGTTTTTGGGTGTATGTTTTCCCCCGAGGGATGATACACAGTTCCCCGTTTTCGCCCAGCCCTTGTATTGTTGCTTCAAATGGCGAACCTCCGTCTCCATTGGTATACAAACAGTTTTCTTTTAAATGCCAGAGCCGTTTTTCGATTTCCGGGAGAAGATTGTCGATATGCAGGGTAAAAAAAAGCTTCTCAAGGACAATGTTCAAAAAATCATCCCTGCTGAAAATATTCCCGGTTTCCAGAAACACTGATGTGGCTGAATCGGCAAGCTCATGGTCAAATTCAGCCTGATTCAGGTTGATCCCTATCCCGATAAATAACCTGCTCCCCTTCATCCTGCTTAAAATTCCCGCAGCTTTTTTATTGTGAATAAGCACGTCATTCGGCCAGCGGATTTCAGGAGAGAGTCCGGCAATTTTTTCAATCGCCAGGGCAACAGCAAGGCCGGAAGCCAGAGGGATGAGTGTAGGTTTTGCGGGAAAATAACAGTTTTCAAGCAGGATAGTAAACATGCAGTTTTCCCCAGCCGCAGCTGTCCACACCCGTTCCGGGAATCTGCCCTTTCCATGCGACTGATAACCTGCTGCAATCACGGTCCCCGGTGCTGCACCGGACAAAGCCAGAGCCTCGGCCGCATCCATTGTGGAGGTGGTCTGTGCAATGAAATACACGGGAGATTGTTGAAATGGAGAGGGAAAACCCAGTTTTTGCACGAAAAAGTGAACCTCCGTCCCCGGATACAGATAAAAAAAAACACCTATTCAAAGGGAAATTGAAAAGAATCAAGGCTGTATTTTGCTTTCAGTTCCAGAAGCTGCTCTTGCACTTCCTGGTCAACGGGTACTCCCCTGCCCTGCCTCATAATCCAGGCATCATGCTCTTTTTCCCCGGCTGTCCATATCCGGTTATGTCCCGGCATTTTTTTTGAATTCCTGAGTGTCCGAAGGATGTCGCCTGCGGTCTTTTTAAAGTTATCAAGTTCTGTAAAAGCATGTATATCAGCCGCGATGAAAAAGTGCCCAAGATGGTGCGGCACCGGTTTTCCGTCCTTTATCCCCGACAAAGCGGTCAAAAACGCCCCTCCCTGGAGCGCCGCACTCAGTATTTCAACCACTGTTGAATACCCGTACCCCTTGTATCCCGCGGTTTCCTCGCCGACACCGCCGAGCGGAAGAAGCGCAGCATCCCCGTGGATTAAATCCTGCAGCACTTCTGCAGCATTGGTTTTTGATTCTCCGTTTTTATCAAGTACAAGCCCTGCAGGTAAATCTTTCCCGATTCGTGCACACACTTCCACTTTCCCCCGCTGAATGATCGAACTCGCGCAGTCAATCAAAAACGGAAAATCTTCATCCGTGGGAAATCCTATTGTCAGCGGATTTGTTCCAAGCAGATTTTCAATCCCGAATGTCGGGGCAACGGACGGACGTGCATTGGTACCGGTGATGCCGATCATTCCCGCCTCAATCGCCATGAGCGAATAATACCCTGCAATTCCGTAATGGTTGGAATTCCGGACAGCAACCATCCCCATTCCGTATTTTTTCGCCTTGTCAATTGCCATCTGCATGGCCTGTTTTGCCACAACCTGACCCATGCCGTTATTGCCGTCGAGCACTGCGGTTGTCGGGCCCTCACGGAGAATATCTATTTTTGTAACAGGATTTATTATACCCGCCCAAATGCGGTCTATATAAATGGGTTTGAACCGGCCCACACCATGAGAGTCAATCCCCCGTTTGTCAGAAGTGATAAGCACCTCTGCGCATACTGCTGCATCTTTTTCCGGAATTCCGGCTTTTTTAAAGACCTCAATCATGAATTGTTCGAGTATATCAAAACCAACCCATTTGCAGTTATCATATTCAGTATTCAAGATTTTCCCCTCAATTTTTTGTCAAAAGACTGAAATTTAGTCTTTTCTTTTTGGCATTTCATTTAGTATATTTTTAAATACATTAAGGGTGTGCCGGGTTCCGGACAGAATATACCGGAGAACAGCAATAAGGCCCCCAATCGAATTACATAAATCATACGGGCATCTCGCCCGAATACAGTTTTTCAAGAAATATTATCATAATAAAAGGAGTTACGAATGTCAAAGCACAAATTCAAGACCGAAGTGAACCAGCTGCTGCAGCTGATTATCCACTCACTGTATTCCCATAAGGAAATTTTCCTCAGGGAACTCGTTTCAAATGCATCAGATGCACTTGATAAACTGAAATATCTCACCCTGACCGATGAATCGTTCAAAAAAATGAAGTTTGATCCGCGTATCGATATTGAATTCGACAAGGATAAAAAAACACTTGTGGTAAAGGATACCGGAATCGGCATGAATGAGGAAGACCTGGTTGAAAATCTGGGGACAATCGCCAATTCCGGAACAAAAAAATTCCTCCAGCAGCTAAAACCCGGCACCGCCATTGATGCAAACCTGATCGGCCAGTTTGGCGTCGGCTTCTACTCGATATTTATGGTCGCCGATACGGTCGAAGTGCTTTCCCGCAAGGCCGGCGAAGACAAGGCCTTTCTGTGGAAAAGCAGCGGAAAGGGCGATTATGAAATTGCAGAGGCAGAGCAGGCATTAAACGGGACCTCGATTACACTGCATTTGAATGACGAGGGCATTGAATTTGCAAACAAATGGGAAATTGATAATATTATAAAAAAATACTCAAATCATATCCCCTTCCCGATTTTCCTGCACTTTGAAGAAGAAGATAAAGACAAGAAAAAAAGCCGGAAAACCGAACAGGTCAATTCGGCATCTGCCATCTGGAAAAAGCCGAAGAATGAGCTGAAAGATAAAGATTACAATGAGTTTTACAAAACCATTTCGCATGATTATGACGACCCCCTGCACTGTATTCACACTCATGCAGAGGGGACACTGCAATATACAACCCTGTTTTATATTCCCAAAAAAGCGCCGTTTGATTTGTTTCAGGTTGAATACAAACCTGGAGTCAAGTTATATGTCAAACGGGTATTCATTACCGATGATGACAAGGAACTTCTGCCGTCCTATCTGAGGTTTGTCAAAGGAATCATCGATTCCGACGATCTCCCGTTGAATGTCAGCCGGGAACTGCTGCAGAAAAACCGGGTTCTTGCCACCATCAAATCAGCAAGCGTTAAAAAAATCCTTTCAGAACTGGTTACTCTTTCAACAGACAAGAAAAAGTATGAAGAGTTCTATACTGAATTCAGGAAACCGCTTAAAGAAGGGCTGTATCAGGATTTTGCAAACAGGGAAACATTGCTGGAGCTCGTCCGCTTCAAATCCACAACAGAAACCGGGTATACCAGCCTCTCGGATTACAAACTCCGCATGAAACCCGATCAAAAAGCAATTTACTATATCACCGGCGAAAACGAAAACAACCTGCGGCACTCCCCGCTTCTGGAGATGTACAAACAAAAGGAAATTGAGGTTTTGATTCTGGATGACGAGATCGATGAAATCGTGGTCCCTGCTGTCGGAAAATACAAGGATATTGAATTAAAGAGTGTTAACCGCAGCGATGCTGCACAGGACCTGAAAACCGAGGATGAAAAAAAGACAGAAAAGGAGATCGAGCCGCTCATCAAACGGATGGCAAAGGTGCTCTCAAGCGAAGTAAAAGAAGTCAAGGCCAGTGTCCGGCTCTCTGATTCTCCCTCATGTATTGTAGCAGATGAGAATGATCCGACCATGCAGATGCAGCATCTGATGAAAGCCATGGGCCAGGGCAATCTTCCGGATATTAAACCGATTCTTGAGGTAAATCCGACACACCCGATTGTCAAAAAACTTGAAACCCTCAAAGATGATTCGGTGTTCGAAGATATCACCCGGCTGTTGTTTGAACAGGCCATGCTGATCGAAGGGGTACAGATCAAGGACCCAAGCGAATTCGCAAAACGGCTGAACCGTATAATGGAAGGGGCTTTGTAAACTCTAAAAATATTTTTCAACCACAAAAAAAAGCAGGGAGAGCCAAAATATCGTTTTGTCTCTCCCCTTTTTGTCTGATTTCTGGATTATTTGACAGCCAACGGGAGCCAGAGGATCACCTCTGTCCCCTCCCCGACAGTGCTGAGCATTTCAATTCCCCCCTCATGCTGTTCCATTATCCCCTTGATAATCGTCAGGCCCAGACCGACACCAAAATTCTTGGTGCTGAAAAGCGGCTTGAACAGCTCGGCCAGCACTTCAGGGGGAATACCCGGGCCGGTATCCTGCACATGAATCTCAACCCGTTCAGCAGTGATACAGCTCCTGATGGTCACCCGTCCGCCTGTTTTTTGGCGGGCAGACGAACCGTCGCCGGGAGAAAATGAACTCTCATCCCGGATTGCTTCGACAGCATTAGTAAGGGTGTTAATCACTGCACGGCGAAAACTCTCGCTGTCTATGGAGACATGCACCCCGGCATCCAGCTGGCGAACACATTCTATCGTTTCCGGGAATGTATATTCATCAAGTATTTTTACAAGCCAATTGTCAATGGCGTGGGACTTGAGGGTCAGCACCCGGTCCCTGGTATAATCCAGTAATTCGGTGATGATATTATCACATCGTATGATATTGCGTTCTGCCAGTTCCAGAGTCCGTTTAATACGGTCAAGTTCATTGCGCTCAATTGCCAGGCCGATCGAAAACACCGACGTTCTGACAGTACTTAGAGGGTTCCTGATTTCATGCGCAACTGTCGCGGTCAATTGGCCAAGAGCCGACAGCCGTTCCTGCCGCACAAGCTCTGCCTGTGCTTCTTTTATGTCGCTGATATCATGAGATATCCCGAACGTTCCAATAATATTTCCATGTTCATCGCGAAGCGGCATTTTTGTCGTGACTGCCCAGTTCCCATTGCTGTCGATTTCTTCAACATTGACAAGCGGGTCACCGGTTTGTATGATTTCCTGCTCCTGATCAAATCGTATTTGTGCCTGGTCTTTTGAAAAAAAATCAAAATCCGATTTCCCGACAACTTCAACGGGATCGTGCATTCCAAATTGCCGGACAAAAGCCTCGTTTGCCCGGGTAATTTTACTGTCCAGATCCTTGAAATAGATCCGGTCGGGAATATTTTTCATAAATGTATCAAGAATGTATTGCTGCCGGCTTAATGCTGCTGACCGCTCTTCAACACGCTGAACAAGGAAATAGCCCTGAAGAACATTACTGATCTGCATTCGGAGCATTTCATAGATTTCACCTTTTACCGGGCCAACTTCACAAAGAATAAATCCAAGCTGCTGTGTTTGAAAATAAAGCGGTTCAACAACAAAACTGTACAGACGATCCGGCAGCATGGCATCCGGAAGCAGCTGTTTTGATGGAAAACGGATACCATCCCCACCCAGTTCAACACGCCCGAACTCGTTGTAGGCAAGCATCAACCGCGACCACTCCAGGGGCTCCTTTGGATTCTCATACAAGGCGAGATAGACACTCGGTATCTCGAGGTGGGGAAGCCCCTGTTCGAATGCATCCATCAACCTATTTAGATCAAATGTCGTTAACAGGACATGCCCGACATCACGAAGAATTTGAGCCTGATGTTTTGCCTGCAGCACCAGACGCGCCTGAGCATGTTCTGCGGTTTCTCCAATAATTATTCTTGCCTGATGCCAGAGCTCTTCCGACTGCAGGCGCTGTGGAATATCAAGCAGGGGACTGATACGGGACCTCAGATACGAGATTATATTCTGTGAAGAGACAATACTTCGATTTTCGATCACGCCGGTTCCGGAGATAAATTCATCAAGAACTATTTCCAGGGCAGATAAAAAAGCATTTCTGGTAGTTTTTTCCATGTCTGACACAAAACCATCAAACAGCTTTTCCAATGATATCCGCTTTGGCACCTTTCCATCCAATGTCTCCAGTAGTTCTGAAACAATCTGATGCTTGTTTTCAGCAACAAAGCCGTGCAATGAATCAACAGCACCAGCATTGGTTTTTTCGGCAATCGTGTTTGTTGTGATCTGCTGTATCGCAAGCGACGGACAGCCGCACGATTTACGAACTATCATCTTGCCTGGCAACACGATTTCGCGGGGAACATCTTTTCCTTCGATCATGTCAAGCAATGTTTCTACTGCCGTAAAACCAGTCTCATAAAAGGGAGGCCGGACTGTTGTTAATGGCGTCGAAGCGAATCGGCCCTCAACCGCATCGTTGAAACCTGCCACCGCAAGATCCCATGGAACATGTATTCCGCGAAACTCCAACTCCGCCATAGATGAAAGCGCGAAAATGTCACTGGCGGTCATAATCGCCTGAATATCAATCCCGGGCCGAAGCTTCCGCTTGTCCAAAAAAAGCGAGATGGCTTTTATTCCCGTAGAGGGATCAAAATCGCCAGCCGGCGTGACCAGCTTGTCATCCAATGGAATCTTCAGCTCTTTTAAACTGTCCCGGTACGCACGAAATCGCTCCTCTGCATAAAAATGGTTTTCCGGCCCACGGATAAATGCTATCCGGCTGAATCCATGAACCTTTACAAAATGTGCGACCAGATCCTTTACTCCAAAATAATTTTCAATCAGTACTGTTGGAATATTATTCATGGGCAATGCAATACTTACCATCGGCAGAGGACTGAAACGCTGATGAAACGCAACAGTCTCTTCGCCGGAAAGATTTCCGCCCACCGCAGAAGCCCAGCTTACCAGACCATCCAGGAACTTTGTCATGGCAAGCTCATAGACGATATTTGCGGGGGAAGAAGAACCTGAGGGATCCTGCAGCCGGCCGCCGGCAAAACTGACAAGCTTTGCTCCCCGTTGTACTGCCGCATCAGTGACACCCGACCAGAGAGACTGCCCGACATTATCACCTATCCGCAGGGCGAAATATCCGATGACAGGAGCCTTTCTTGTATTTTTTGGTAATGATGCTTCCTTGCTGTTTTTCATCTTCATCAGTCTCCTGATTTATTCACGCCTTGTTTTAAATGATAATTGAAGCTATACTATAGTTCAAGGATAATGTTCGTCACAGGGATGCATTTTCCAAGGGGACATATGAAAAAAGAGGATTGCAAAGTGCTCGTCGTTGATGACAATCAGGATTTTGCCGAGGCGATGGCAGATGTTCTTGAACTGAACGGCTACTCGGTTGACCGTGTTTTTGACGGTGAAGATGCAATCAGAAAATTCAGAAAAACTGACTACGACTTTGTATTTATTGATGTGAAACTGCCCGGAATAAACGGATATGAGAGCTATCTGGAAATCAGAAAAATCAAACCCATGGCAAAAGTCGTCATGATGACCGGCTATAGCGTCAAACAACTGCTGCAACAGGCAATGCAGAACGGAGTTATGGAAATTTTATACAAACCATTCGATATGTCAAAGGCACTCGACCTGCTTCAGCAAACAGACCCTTCTGTTAACGGAGAGCCAACAGCACCCTGATCCGGTTGATCAGCTCATCATTTGTAAACGGTTTCAAAATAAAATCCACACCTTTTTTATGATTACTTTCTTTTTTATCCAGAATATTTTCGACATATCCTGACATAAACAAGACCTTTATATCCGGATACTCCGGAAGCAGGTGTGCGACAAGCTCCTCTCCTCCCATTTCGGGCATCATGAGGTCCGTGATAACAAGCTGGATATTTCCGCCGGTTCTTCTGCAGACCTCCAATGCATTTTTGCCATTGCTTGCCATCAATACAGTATATCCTTCATTTTTCAAAATGTTTTTTAAAAGTAATTTAATACTGTTATTGTCTTCTACAACCAGTATTGTCGCATTGGTATGTATGGGTGTCCCGGCTGATTTCGGGATAATATCAGCTTCTGCTTTTTTATCGGTCTTGGGGAACAGAATATGGAATTTCACCCCCTGATTGAGTTCGGTCTCTATCGTTACCAATCCGCTGCTCTGTTTGACTATTCCGAACACGGTTGAGAGCCCCAATCCAGTCCCCTTTCCCGGATCTTTTGTTGAAAAAAAGGGTTCGAAAACGTGTTCCTTCGTTATTTCATTCATCCCCACACCGGTATCCGAAACTTCTAGTTCAACAAATTCACCCGGATACAATTCCTGTGATTGTTCAGCTTCTTCATCATCAATCATTCTGTTTCGGGTTTTGATGATCAATGTTCCGCCGTCGGGCATCGCATCCCGGCTGTTCGCGGATAAATTCATGACAATCTGGGAAATTTGAATCGGGTCGGCCATGATTGAATGAAGGGAATCATCAAGCTCAGTAACCAGCCTGATGTCCTCTCCGATGAGACGCTTCAGCATGTTTTTCATCTCCAGGATAATATCATTAAGATTGACAATTTTCGGTTTCGCCTGCTCTTTACGGCTGAACATCAACAGCTGCCGGGTCAGCGTTGAAGCCTGCATGGTCGCACGGACAACTTCATCGATTTCTTTGCCTATTATACTCTCCATGCCAATATTTTCTTTTATCGAGATGCTGTAATTTAAAATAATAGTGAGCAAATTGTTGAAATCATGGGCTATACCACCGGCAAAGCGGCCTATCGCTTCCATTTTTTGCGCCTGAAAGTACAGCTTTTCAAGAATCTTGTGATTGGTAATATCCATCAGATAACCGGTCATTTTTTCAAGGTCACCCCGTTCATTGAATTTCCCGATAACATTTGCAATTATATGCACAACAGAACGGTCATGTTTGTATAAGACACTTTCAAATCCAATGAGCCTCTTCTCTTTTTTCAGTTTTTCAAGAAATTGTTCCCAATCATGTTCATTCAAAAAATGAGTTTTTATATTTGAATTCTGGGCTGCAGAAACTGAATCGTAGGAAAATATTTTGACAAATGGAGGATTACAGAGCGTAATGCTCCCATCCCTGTAGGCGATAAAATCACCGGTAATGTCCTCCTCAAAAAGCCGCCGGTAAATTTCCGCACTTTCTGCAAGTGCACTGACCGCATCCCTTTTTTGTTCCTCAAGCCCGATTTTTTCAAAACAGCGGGAGAGTGTGGCAAATAATTCAGGTGCAAACAGGGGTTTCCGCAGGTAATCATACACATTAATTTTTATCGCCTTCAAGGCTGAATCGATTTCCGCAAAAGCGGTAACGACAACACAAATAAGGTCCGGAGAAATCTCTTTTAAATCCGCAATCAGGTCAATACCATTCTGCTTTCCCAGATGGATGTCGACCAGACAGATTGAAGGATTTTTCGAGACCAGCATTTTTTTTGCATCATCTGCATCGTGTGCAACAATGACAAAATAGTCCTCCATCTCCAGGATATTCAACAGACTTTCTGCAAAATCCCTGTCATCTTCAACAATCATAATGGGATGAGAACTGTTTTTAAACTGTTTCGGGGCATCCATACTCTGATATAAAGTATAGTTATTCCTGCAGCCAATTGTATTTTTTTTTCATAATTTTGATACATCTGTGTTTCGTCAAATAATCTGCCGGCACGAGCATGGTTCCTGCCGGCAGCGATTCATTATTTGAATGCTATTCGGTTCAAATAGCTGCTACTCATCGGCTTTTTTTCCTTCGAGTTGACTTTTTTATCAGGCCCGGCTAAAGTGAAATAAAAAGAGGTACCCATGGATTTTCTTCCCTATCTTTGGATTCTCGCCGGAATAATCTTGAGCGGACTCGAATTACTCACTCCCGGTTTCGTGGTGATTTTTTTCGGCATTGGCGCTGTTCTTACCGGCCTGCTTTCACTGGTGATCCCCGGCATGGCAGAAAATTTCATCGCCCAGGCAATTGTCTGGATCATTTCATCTTTTTCCTCGCTGTTTATTTTCAGGCGTTTTTTTAAACGAACCTTCCAGGGAAAAGAAATTGCCGATACAGGAGAAGATGAATTTGTCGGACATGAAGCCAGAGTTACCGAGAATATTTCACAAAAAAGACCCGGACGCGTTCAATTTCAAGGCACTTCCTGGAAGGCAATCACCTATGATCACTCATGCAAACCTGGAGATACGGTAGAAATCATGAAAAAAGACAATCTGACTCTCATCGTTTCAAAAAAAGAATAGCAGCTGAATAATATATCGCTTTCACAGCGAAATTATATAATAATGAAAGGAGTTTATTATGGAAGATCCTGGAATGGTCGTACTTGGAATATTCCTTGGTTTGTCCGGCTTTGGCCTTCTTGCTCTCTTTATTTCACGAATTGCCAGAATTGTTCCTGAAAAACAGGCATTTATTGTTGAGCAGTTCGGAAAATATCATAAAACACTGGAGGCTGGTTTTCATATTCTCTTTCCTTTTATTCAACGCGTTGCCTATAAACATATACTAAAGGAAAGAGTACTGGATGTCCCGCCGCAACGGTGTATCACCCAGGACAATGTGGAAGTGGAGGTAGACGGGATTCTCTACTTGCGTATTGTCGATCCGGTCAAAGCCAGCTATGGGATCGACAATTATTTATTTGCTACAAGCCAGCTTACACAGACGACGATGCGCAGCGAGATGGGAAAAATTGAACTCGACAAAAGTTTCTCTGAACGGGTAATGCTCAATACCTCAATCGTAAAAGCAGTTGATGAAGCCTCTGATCCCTGGGGCATCAAAGTGTCCCGCTATGAAATCAAGGACATTACTCCGTCCCGCACAGTGCAAGAAGCGATGGAAAAGCAGGTCCGTGCCGAGCGTGAAAAACGTGCCGAGATTTTAACCAGCGAGGGCGACCGGGAAGCCATGATCAATATTTCATTAGGCGACCGGGAGGAAGCGATCAACCTGAGTAAAGCCGAAAAGCAGCGAAGGGTGAATGAAGCCGAAGGGAAAGCCAATGCGATAGAAGTTGTTGCCGGAGCCACAGCTGCGGGAATCAAGGAAATAGCAGCAGCAATTGCAATGCCAAAGGGCAAAGATGCGGTATCCATGCGGATTGCGGAACAATTTATTGAAGAATTTGGAAAAATTATTCAATCGGCAACTATTCATGTTCTGCCTCAAGATATTGCAAATATCAAGGGTTTTATCCGAACCCTTCTGGGTGGAGTAGCTGATCAAAATACTTCATCGTTTATCGGCGACGCATTGTCATTAAAAGAATCATCAAAAAGGAGGGACAAATAATGCTGCCCGTAATTTTATTATACACCATCGTGTCTCTTTCCGGATTGATTCTGGTAATCGGCTTTCTGAAAAGCATCCGGATAGTCCCGAACCAGCGGGCTTTGGTGATTGAACGATTGGGAAAATACAAAAAAACACTCGGAGCAGGATTTCATGTTTTAACTCCGTTTCTGGAAAAAGTGGCATATATACACAATTTAAAGGAACGCGCTATCGATGTTCCATCCCAGATGTGTATTACAAATGATAATGTCCGCGTTGAAGTGAATGGGATTCTTTACCTCAAGGTTGTTGACCCGAAAAAAGCGAGTTACGGAATTGAAAACTTTCTTGTCGGGGCAATTCAGCTTGCACAAACGACAATGCGTTCGGTAATCGGAAAATTAAACCTGGACAAAACATTTGAAGAACGTGATACGATCAATGCACAGGTCGTGAAAAGTGTTGACGAGGCATCAGAACCCTGGGGTGTAAAAGTAACCAGGTACGAAATCAAGAATATCGATATTCCTCGCGATATCCTGCATGTGATGGAAGTACAAATGGAATCTGAGCGGATCAAACGCGCAAAAATTGCTGAAAGTGAAGGGAAACGTGAAGCAAAAATCAACCGGTCGATAGGGGTGATGAGTGAAGCCATTAATATCAGTGAAGGGGAAAAACAGAAACTCATTAATGAGGCCGAAGGAAGAGCAAAAGAAATCGAATCGATTGCAAAAGCGACCGCTCTGGGCATCAGAAAAGTTGCCGAGGCGATTCAGTCCAGCGGGGGTGAAGATGCGGTTGCATTGCGTATCGCGGAATCATATATAAATGAACTTCGCCATCTTGCAAAAAAAAGCACTGATCTCATTTTACCGCTCGACCTTGCGAATATAAAATCAGTTATGGAAATGATCACAAAAATCCTTAAACAGAAATAATAGTATTAATAGTTACTTTTCAAAAAACCCGGCTTACCACCGGGTTTTTTTTACAAATAACATTTTTATGCCGTGCCACTCATCCTCTGTCCCTGTCAGCCTGAATAAATTATTACTCTTGCCTCACCTTGAACGCAAGACTAATTTTCCTTATCATGATATCATTCATTCAGGAGAAATGAGTGACAAAAGATTTTTTAAATACCCCTCTTATCGGGATTCTGCGCGGAATAGAAATACAGCATGTACCGGTCGTATTTGAAGCCGCACTGAACGCCGGGCTTGCGGCAATTGAAATAACGGTCAACACACCAAATGCGTTCGACCTTATAGGACACGCCGCTGAACACTATGGTGAACATATTATAATTGGTGCCGGAACAGTGCTCGATGATACATCCGCAAAACAGGCGATGAATTGCGGAGCACGCTTCCTCGTCTCACCGTGCAACCAGTCTGATGTAGCACAATTCTGCATGACCAGCAGTATTCCTTTTTTCCCCGGTGCTCTGACCCCGCAGGAGATATGGAATGCCTGGAAAAGTGGAGCAACAATGGTAAAGGTTTTTCCTGCCGGCGTGTTTGGTCCAAAATATTTCAGGGATGTGAAAGCACCTCTTGATACGGTAAAGCTTCTTGCATGCGGAGGAATCACCCCTGATACAATCGCTGATTTCATCCGGAACGGAGCAGATGCATTCGCATTTGGATCCGGCATTTTCAAACCCGAGTGGATCAGAGGGAAAAACACAATTGCAGTACAAAAGGCCATTCAACAATTAATACAAAAATACAGGGAAACAATTAATGATTTGAGGGAGAATATCAGATATGTCGCACCATAATTTGCGGGATATTGGCGGAATAGCCACACAATCCGGCCAATTCATTAAAAAAAACCATATATTCCGCTCTGCAAATACTGATACTTTGAGAATGAAAGATGTTCGGTATCTTGAATCACTCAATATTGAAACAATTGTCGATCTAAGGCCTGTTTCCGAGCAGAAGCGGAAAAAACATCCTCCATCCCTTCCGCATATCACCACCATCCCCATCGCAATAAGCGAAAAAACAAAAAAAAGGCTGAAACCTTATTTTTTCAAAAAAAACTCCAAAGAAAAAATAACCGAAATTGTAAATTCCATTTACAGGGAAATGGTCCACAATTTCAAACCCCAGGTGCAAAGGATATTCAAGCTTCTCCTGCATCCAGAAAAATACCCATTCCTCATTCATTGCCGGGCAGGAAAGGACAGGACTGGATTTATCATCTCGCTTATTCTCCTCCTCCTGAATGTTGACAAGCAAGTCATCATTCAGGATTATCTTTCATCAAATGATTTTATCATCCCCTATGCACGAAGAATCTTGATTCCCTTAAAAATAGTGACTTTCGGGTTTTTCCCCAGCCACAATCTTGAAACTGTTCTTGCAGTACAGCCACTTTATATCCAGACCATTTTTGAAACAATTGAAAAAGAATATAATGGGATTAACGGCTATCTGGAAACATGCGGCATCTCAAAAACAGAGCAGGAACAGCTGATTGCTATTTTACTGGATACTCCCGCAATTTAAAAGTTTACCGTGAATCTTCCGTCCCCAAATTATCAGTCCGGAATTATTTCTTTTTCACCAGGAACAGATATTCTTTGACATGAATGCTCCGTCCCCGCAGATTTCTGCTGCCGCGGAATGCATTGTAGGATGTCTCCAACAAGGTGACCTCGCCGATTCCCTCCAACAAGCTTTTCATTTCCCTGTATGAAACATACCCCTCTGAATTATAAGAGACCAGGAGATATTTCGCTTTCACGGCGGAAAACAAACGTTCCAATGCCTTCTTCACTTTCTGTTTTTTATTATACTCAGACCGAATCCAGTCTTGGGGAATTCCGGAAACCCGACTGATATTTTCCGGCATGTTATAATCAGCAATAACATTCAGCATAAAATAATTTGATCCATAAGGATGCTGATTGTAGGGAGGATCACAGTAGGCAATATCAACCTCCGTCCCCGGCGAACATGCAATTTCAAAGGCGTCGCCCCGAAACACCTTCACCTCACATTCAAAATCACTGAAAACCGGAAACGGCAGAGAAATGTCCGACATAATCCGTTCCAGCGCATTTTGATTACTCCCCCCATATTGGCCAAGCCCGGTCTTTTTATTTTTATAAAATCCTTTAAAGACACCCGAAGTATTTGCATGGATGGATGCTTCAGATAACAGCGGAGCGATAAAATAATGCTGATATTCTTTTGGTAAAGTATCGATGTATTGTCGTGCAGTATCGATATAATTGGCGTTTCGGGTTGTATAAAAAACACGTTCATCAGGCTTGATGGAAGCATCATCTTTTGGTGCATACAATTCGCTGATAATCCCCGGTGAAAATGGTTCAATTTCCAGAGTATACATGAGATTATTATAATAATCGCGCAGTCGGGGTAAATCTATTGCTGATTTGTTGGTCAAATAGCAGGTGTTAATAATTTCAGCATACCGCTCAATATCGTTGACAATGAGTGTATCCGAATATTGTTTAAAAAAACGGGAAACAACACCTGACCCAGAGAAGACATCAAATATACAAAGCTTTCGTTTGGCTAATGAACCCTGAATACGTTCAAGTCCGGACTGAATAAACTGCAGTAATGCCCGTTTGTTCCCGATGCAGGTTATCAGTTGGTTTGAAAGATAATCAGCATTCTCCATTAGTGATGGAGATTCTTTAATCAGATTGTGTTTCATGTTCAATATCAATTTCCTCGCTCACAGTGTAGTGATAAATGGAATTTCCGGCAAGTAATCGGTAAACCGGGGACAGAGGAACATACGAATATATTTCATGTTAAAGTAAAAACTGAAAAAAACTCGGACTTCTGGTAAAGTAAAAAAAAGGACCCTCCACGACAGATTTACTATTAATAAGACTCTGGCAATCGCATTGAATACAGCTCCGTCCCCTCAAAATTGCCTGATTCGGTAAAACATTCCTGAATGGACTGACGGCAATGGGTATACATATTTTTTGAAACATACATATTCCCGGGGTGTGCGTATTTCTGGCCGATATGCGCCAAAGAGTTTACTGCATCTGAAATTATCCGCCCTGTTTTGCCCCGTTCACGATAAACTGTGCTGCCTGGATAAAGAACAATCCGGTAGGAAAGCAACAGTTTTTGTTCAGAATTATCGACGCTGATTATCCGGCGCGACAGCATCAACCGCATACACGTTACGATTACCTCTGTTGGATTTTCATTATACGGAAAAAGAACAATACCGCCGAAATCATTCCATATCCACAATCTCCCATTTTGTTGCGACACATATGACTCAACCGTTCGCTGGAAATTGTGTAAAAGCCGATCGATGGTTGATTCACGGACCCGATTTCCGAAATTCCGCGAGCCATCAAGTTCAATATACATCATGGTAAAAAGATACTCCGTCCCTGTCTGGACATTTTTCCAATCACTTGCTTTCTTTACCAGGGAGGTTATTAATTGATTTTTACTGTTTCCCGCTTCCTGATCTGAAAAATCAACATTCTGCCTGCACAATATTTCATTAAACCTCTTTAATTCCATTGGCTGCCGGCATAACTGCGGCCCCAAATAATCGTGCAATCCAGACGAAAACAATAATGCTGGATCACTGATCGCCTGTTTATGATCTATGATTCCGACAAAATACTTTTTTTTATCACTCACTCTCAAAATTGACCTGATTTCCTTCTGTGAAAAAAAAGTAATATCAAAATAATAAAAAACAGTCGCGTTATTCTGCCGGATAATTTTACTTGTCATCTCTACTGAACAGTAATTCAAGGTAAATTTGCTGCAACTATGCAATTTCTCGAATATTTTCTTTACATTTCGGTCTGAAAAAACAAATATTCTCACCTGTTACTCCAGATTGACTTTATAATTATACAAAGCATAAATATGCCGTTCCTTGCAGAGGGAGAATAAATCAGCGATTCTACGATCAAGACACACAAATACCTTATTGGAAACAGTAACTGAGTTTGGCTGTGTGAATTTTGATTCAATATCTGATATTTCCTTTATTGTGTCATTTTTTTTAAGAGATTCAGTATTCAAGCTAAAAACATGCCTGCCAGAATGGATTGCAAATCTTACTTCCAACGGAGTTGATATTTCACGAGCAATTCTATTATAGAAAAACAAGTCATGTAGAATCTCGACAGCGCACATCGTCGCCTGTAGATCTTTGCGCGAAAAACAGAATGCCGCCAATCCTCCGTCCCCTTGCGTTGTCCAGAGTCGTCCATTTCGTCGTTCAAGCGCCGTATTTACCATGGAAAACAAATCATGATACGTTTTCTCAATTTTTTTCCTTGAATTATTTCTTACCAGTTTTGAATTGCCACAAATATCGAATCGCAAAAAGGTCATTTCATATTCAATACCTTCCCGTAAAACACCCCAGTTAACACTTTTATGAATCCTTGAATCTTCAACGAACATGCTGTTTTCGCTGTCAAAAATATATCCATGAATCTGAAGCCCCTGAATAATTCTTGAAAGATATGCAATGGGATATTTTCTTCCCCTGAATCCCCGATTTTGTGCGCAAATCAACAACTGGACAAAGTCAGGAAACAATTGAGCATTACAAATATCTTCAATTATTTGTTTGGCGGCATTTGCACTTGGTATGGAGATGCTCTCTCGTGATCCAAACTGTTTATGGAGGTCATATCCCGGCAACATTTCCTGAATCAGCTGAACCATCAGTTTCACTGTCATTGATTCACAAAGAGCTTTTCCCGCAAGATTTCTTAAATGCGTTTTAATAACCATTTTGTATCACCAGGAGAGTATGCATATTGAAATTACTTTAATGAAAATTGCCCAATTGGTGAAGAGGGGGACGAAGAATTGTTTTTTTTCTTATGTATTCAATTTTCTTATAAAAAAGACTTATTTTTTCTTTCATTCAGCGTTAAAATATAAATTATGAAATTGGACTATATAACAAATTCAAAAAAAGGAGCTTACAATGGAATACAGGTTACTCGGAAAAACCGGATTAAACATCTCGGAAGTTTCACTCGGGACATGGCAGGTAGGAGGAACATGGGGAACCAGCTTCAATGAAATAAATGCAAAAAAAATACTGCATGCTGCCATCGATAAAGGCATTAATTTTATTGACACTGCAGATGTTTATGGCAATGGCCTGAGTGAAAAAATGACAGGTGAGGTTATTAAAACCAGAAGTGAAAATGTTTATATTGCGACAAAATGCGGAAGAAAAATATCACCCCACACCAGTGCCGGGTACACACCAAAAGCTTTGCAAAAATATGTGGAGGACAGCCTGAAAAATATGAAAATTGAATGTATAGATCTTATTCAATTGCATTGCCCTCCAACTGAGGTATATTATCGCCCGGAGATTTTTGAGCTGTTCGATCGGTTAAGGGAGGAAGGAAAAATAAAACATCTTGGGGTAAGTGTTGAAAAAATTGAAGAAGCAATTAAAGCAATTGATTACCCGAATGTCTCTACCGTGCAGATCATTTTCAATATGTTTCGGCACCGCCCGAAAGAGCTTTTTTTCAAGCTCGCAAAGGAAAAAAATATTGGAATAATAGCCAGGGTTCCTCTCGCAAGCGGTTTGTTATCGGGAAAAATAACTCCTGAAACCAAATTTGATGAAAAAGATCATCGTATGTTTAACAGGGACGGAGGATCATTCGATAAAGGCGAGACATTCTCAGGAGTTGATTTAGCGGATGGTTTCAAAGCGGTGAAGGAATTACAAAAAATATTCCCTGACAATGCAACTCTGGCTCAATGGGCGATTAAATGGATACTGATGTTTCCAGAAATTAGTTGTGTCATTCCCGGAGCTTCCAGACAAGAACAGGTGATCTCGAACGTGCATGCAAGCACACTTTCTGCCATTCCAGAGAAGATCATGATCCAGGTAAATAGTATCTATGATTTATTAATCAGGAAATCTGTTCACCAGAGATGGTAATTTTTACTATTCACTTAATCTGGTGTTTAACCATTTACGGGTAACATTTCGATGAATTGACGAATATCACTGATTATTTTAAGCCTTGATCTACCGTTGACAGGATAGAAAACTATCAGTATTTTATTAAAACAACCAGGACACTCACGTGGAGCTTTATGGTATTTCTTTACTTTTTTGTAAAAATACGGTAAAACTCCAATTGGTGCCTGGAAAAGAACAAACTTTTTACTGAAAGCATCAATTACTCAACGCGCTGGAGCTTGTTGGGTTTCCCGTCAATGGCAAGACATCTCTTGTGGAGCAATTAAATGGAGATACAGTCAAACAGGTGAGGTATGCCTGTGGAGTATGAATTCTATTAATATGCAAGGAGCAAGCAGCATATGAGGAAGGCCGAAGGGCTCTATGATCCCCAATACGAACATGATGCCTGCGGTGTTGGCTTTGTTGTCAATATCAAGGGACAGAAAAACCATCAGATTGTCACCGATGGGATTACGATTTTAAAAAACCTCGTCCACCGCGGAGCTATCGGCGGAGACGGGAAAACAGGAGACGGCGCGGGAATTCTGATCCAGATACCGCACGATTTTTTTGTTGACAGCACACTCCGGCTCAAAATAAAGCTCCCCAAAGCCGGTTCCTACGGTGTGGGCATGCTGTTTTTACCACAGGAAAAAGCTGAACAGGACAAATTAAAGAAAATAATAGCTGACAAGGTAGCGGCCAAAGGCGGTGTTGTACTGGGCTTTCGGGAAGTACCCACCGACAGTTCCTGCCTGGGTGAAATCGCCCTTTCTTCCATGCCTTCGGTATGGCAGGTTTTTATTTCATTCGATGAAATGAAAGACGCTGAACTGGAACGCAAACTGTATATTGTCCGCAGGTCAATAGAAAACGCTGCAGCGAAAAAAAAGTATTCGATAGAAGATTTTTATATCTCATCGCTTTCCTGCCGCACAATTGTCTATAAAGGCATGCTCGATTCTCCGCAGCTGGACCTGTTTTTTCCCGATCTCATCAATCCGCAGATGAGCAGTGCCATTGCAGTGGTGCATGCGCGCTACAGTACGAATACATTCCCGTCGTGGCCTCTTGCACAGCCGTTCCACCTCCTTGCCCATAACGGCGAAATCAATACACTCCGCGGAAATGTCAATAAAATGAATGCCCGTGAATCCTCTCTCGAGTCTGAAGTATTTGGAAAAGAAATCAAGGAGCTGTTCCCTGTTATCACCCCCGGGTTAAGCGATTCCGGCCAGCTCGACAATGTATTCGAGCTGTTGTGGCAGAGCGGCCGGTCAATCGAACACTCGATGATGATGCTTATTCCCGAAGCATTCGGCCAGAAATACCATATCAGCCAGGACAAGCGCTCATTTTTCGAATACCATTCCGCAATACTGGAACCGTGGGACGGTCCTGCAGCGGTTGCCTTTACTGACGGTTTGAAAGTGGCGGCGATCCTTGACCGGAACGGCCTTCGGCCCGCCCGCTATATCGCGACAAAAAGCGGCAAGTTTATTCTTGCCAGTGAAGTCGGCGTGCTTGACATCCCCAATGAGGATATCCTGGCAAAGGGACGGCTCGCCCCCGGAAAAATGATTCTGGTAGACACCGAAAAAGGGCGCATCATCTATGACAACGAAATCAAGGCGACCATTTCACGGCAAAAACCGTACCGCAGATGGCTCGAGCAGAACCGGATAGAATTAAAGGGGCTTTTTCAGGCACCCGGCCCGGTTGAAACCGAACTCGTATCCCTGCGGACCCGCCAGAAAATATTCGGCTACTCATTAGAAGATATCAACATGATCATCGGCCCGCAGGCGGTCAATTCCCAGGAACCAGTTAACTCGATGGGGAATGACGCAAGCCTCGCGGTACTCTCTGACCGGCCGGTACTGCTGTACAATTATTTCAAACAGCTCTTCGCTCAGGTGACCAACCCGCCGATTGACCCTTACCGGGAAAATCTGGTAATGAGCCTGATGAGCTTTGTGGGAAAAGAGCACAATCTCCTGGAGGAGACGCCGCAGCATTGTCACCGGCTCAAGCTTCCCTTCCCCATTTTATCAAACGATGACATGGAAAAACTGAGAAACGTCAATGTGGATGGATTAAAAGCTTCGGTTGTTCCGATGTTCTTTATCGCCTCGGAGAATCCTGGCGAAGCACTGGAAAAACGGCTGACAGAAATTGTCGCACTTGCAGAACGCCGCATTGATGACGGCACCTCTCTGATTGTGTTGTCAGACCGTTTTGTCGATGACACGCACATCCCCATACCGGCGCTACTTGCCGTATCTGCCCTGCATCATCATTTGATTCGTGCGGGCAAACGTCATCTGGCAGGCATTGTTGTGGAATCCGGCGAAGTGCGTGAAGTCATGCATTTCGCCACACTCATCGGTTTTGGCGCGAGTGCAGTAAACCCGTATCTTGCCTTTGAGACCATTGCCGATCTTAAAAAGAACAATACCCTCCCTGTCGACCTCAAACTTGATGAGGCCTGCGACAATTATATTACCGCAATTAAAAAGGGATTGCTGAAAATCATGTCAAAAATGGGAGTCTCGACTATCCGGTCATATGCCGGCGCCCAGATTTTTGAAATTGTCGGCATCAACTCAAAAATTGTCGAGAGCTATTTTCCCGGAACCCCTTCGCGGATTGAAGGCATCGACATGGATATCATCGCCCGGGAAGCATTCCAGCGGCATGCTGCCGCCATGGCAGAGACCAAAACTTCAAACCTGAATCTTGCATCCGGCGGCGATATACATTATCGTTCGCACTCCCTCAAACATACCATCACCCCGGAAGCAGTCATGATGGTGCAGAAGGCGGTACGCACCAACGACTACGCTGTGTATAAACAATATTCTGCAATCGCGAATGATGCTTCAAAAAACCTCTGCACGCTGCGCGGGCTGTTTACGTTTAAAAAAGGAAAGCCCGTACCGATAGAAGACGTTGAGCCGGTCGAGTCGATTGTCAAACGCTTTTATTCATCGGCAATGTCATTCGGATCAATCAGCAAGGAAGCACATGAAACCATGGCAATCGCCATGAACCGTTTGGGGGCGGGAAGCAACAGCGGCGAAGGTGGTGAAGACGAAATCCGCTACACACCTCTTGAAAACGGCGACAGCAAAAAAAGCAAGGTCAAACAGGTTGCATCCGGCCGCTTCGGTGTCACCTCAAACTATCTTGTAAACTCTGAAGAACTCCAGATCAAGATGGCACAGGGAGCAAAACCCGGCGAAGGGGGACAGCTTCCCGGCCACAAGGTCAATGACATTATCGCGAAGGTCCGGCATTCAACACCCGGGGTCATGCTGATCTCCCCGCCGCCGCACCACGATATTTATTCAATTGAGGATCTCGCCCAGCTTATTTTTGACCTTAAATGCGCAAACCCCAGAGCCCGGATTTCGGTAAAACTTGTTGCCGAAGTGGGCGTGGGAACAGTCGCAGCCGGGGTGGCAAAGGGAAAAGCAGACATGGTGCTTGTCTCCGGCCATGACGGAGGGACAGGAGCTTCCCCGATATCATCGATTAAACACGCAGGTATCCCCTGGGAAATCGGCCTTGCTGAAACCCAGCAAACTCTGGTTTTGAACAAGCTCCGTGACAAAATACGCGTCCAGGTGGACGGAAAAATGAAAACCGCCCGTGATGTGGCAATTGGCGCCCTGCTTGGTGCCGAAGAGTTCGGATTCGGCACCCTGTCACTGATCACGCTTGGCTGTATTATGATGCGTAAATGCCATTTGAATACCTGCCCGGTCGGAGTGGCAACCCAGGATCCGGAATTACGAAAACGCTTTCCCGGGAAGCCTGAGCATCTGGTCAATTTCATGACCTTTGTCGCGACCGAGCTTCGGGAGATCATGGCAGAACTGGGATTCCGGACCGTCGATGAGATGGTCGGACGAGTGGATATGCTCGAGGTTCAGGACGCGGTCCGCCATTGGAAGGCCAAGGGAATTGATTTTTCAAAAATCCTTTATGCACCGAAGGTTCCAAAGGGAACCGCACTCCGCTGCACAGGATCACAGGAAATAGACCGGACACGGTCTTTAGATACAGAACTTATCAAGGAGGCAGACAAGGCCCTGAACAGCCAAACACCGGTGCGGCTGTTTGCAGCAATCCGCAACTGCCACCGAACCGTGGGTGCAACCCTTTCCAGCGAGGTATCAATCCGTTACGGCGAAAAGGGGCTGCCCGACAATACCATTCACTGCAAGTTCACCGGCTCTGCCGGACAGAGCTTTGGCGCTTTTCTTGCGAAGGGCATCAGTTTTGAACTTGAAGGCGATGCAAACGATTATTTCGGCAAAGGGCTCTCCGGCGGCAGGCTGGTGATCTATCCACCGAAAGATGCCACCTTCCGGCCGGAACAAAACATCATCACCGGCAATGTGTGCCTCTTCGGCGCTACCAGCGGCGAAGCCTTTATTCACGGCATGGCCGGCGAACGGTTTGGCGTGCGGAACTCCGGTGCAACTGCGGTGGTTGAGGGTGTTGGTGATCACGGGTGTGAATACATGACCGGCGGCACGGTGGTTGTGCTGGGAAAAACCGGCATCAATTTTGGCGCAGGCATGTCCGGCGGGATTGCCTATGTACTCGATGAAGACCAGCTGTTTGACACGCACTGTAATCTTGAAATGGTGGATATCGAGCCGGTAACAGACCTTGCCGAACAGGACCGGTTGTACGCATTGATTCAGAAACATGTAAAATTTACAGAAAGTGAATACGCATCCCGTATCCTTTCAAACTGGACCGAATATGTCATGCAGTTTGTCCGTGTGATGCCGATCGACTATAAAAAAGCACTGGAACGCCTCCGAAAAAATGAACTCAAGGGAGCAGAAGTAGTTTCGGTAACAGAGGAGGTATTCAACTAATGGGGAAGCCAACTGGTTTTTTTGAATATGCTCGCAAGAGCTTTACCTATCGTCCGGTCAAGGAACGAATCAAGGATTTCAGGGAATTTGTCATCTGCCAGCCGGTGGAAGAAACACAAACCCAGGGCTCGCGCTGTATGGACTGCGGAATTCCGTTTTGCCATTCAACGGGATGCCCGGTCTTTAATCTTATCCCCGAGTGGAATGACCTTGTCTATCACGGGAAATGGGAAGAGGCGTATTACCGGCTGGAACTTACCAATAACCTGCCCGAGATTACCGGAAGGATTTGTCCCGCTCCGTGCGAAACGTCGTGTACGCTCTCTATTAATACCGCGCCGGTTACCATCAAACAGATAGAACTTGCCATAATCGAAAAGGCGTTCGAAGAAGGCTGGGTTGTTCCCCGTCCGCCGAAACAGGAAACAGGAAAACGAGTTGCAGTTATCGGGTCGGGGCCTGCAGGACTTGCCGCTGCACAGGAGCTCCGGCGCACCGGACATGCGGTGACCGTATTCGAGCAATCGTCGAAAGCAGGCGGAATCCTCCGCTACGGCATTCCCGATTTCAAACTGGAAAAACACATCATCGACCGCCGGCTTTCACAGATGGCGGCTGAAGGCATACAGTTTGAAACGAATGTTAGTGTGGGTGATGATGTTTCGGTAAAATATCTCAAACAGAAATATGATGCAATTCTCCTCGCACAGGGAGCCGGTGAACCGCGGGACCTTCCCGTTCCGGGCCGCGGCCTTGAGGGCATTTACTATGCAATGGATTATTTGACGGTGAATAACATGGTACTCGCCGGCGAATTGCAGGATACCGATCTAATTTCAGCAAAAGACAAGACTGTTCTGGTGATCGGCGGCGGGGATACCGGAGCAGATTGCGTGGGAACGGCAAACCGCCAGGGTGCAAAAAAAGTGTTTCAGTATGAAATACTCCCAAAACCCCTTGAATGGAAAGAACCATTTAATCCTGAATGGCCGGCATGGCCGAATATTCTCCGCACCGGAAGTTCCCATGAAGAAGGCTGTACCCGTGACTGGTCAATCAATACAAAACAGTTCTCCAGTCAGGGTATTCGTGTTCAAAAGGGATATTTCAACCGGGTTGAATGGAAAAAAGATGCATCGACCGGCAGGTTTAAAATGAACGAAATCGAGGGAAGCGATTTTTCACTTGATGTTGATATCGTCCTTCTGGCGATGGGTTTTCTGCATGTAAAACATTCTCGCCTCCTGCAGGATCTGGGCATTGAGTTTGATGAACGGGGCAATATAAAAACCAGTACCGGGTATGATACCAACGTACCGGGTGTATTTGCTGCCGGCGATTCATCCACCGGAGCATCCCTGATCGTGCGGGCAATCTGGCACGGAAGGCAGGCTTCTAAAAATATTGATACATTCCTGAAGCAATGATAAAAAAAGGCGCCATTCGGCGCCTTTTTTTATCATTTTTCAAAATTATTACACAACACCCTGGCTCATCATCGCACGCGCGACCTTCATGAATCCTGCAATATTGGCTCCATTAACCAGATTGCCCGGTGTGCCGTATTCTTCTGCTGCACCACTCGCTGCATCATGAATATTGACCATGATGGTATGAAGTTTTTCATCAACAACCGGGAAAGTCCATGATTCACGCTGTGAATTCTGCTGCATTTCAATTCCCGATGTTGCCACACCGCCGGCGTTGGCAGCTTTTCCGGGTCCAAAACTCACATTGTTTTTCAGGAATACTTCGACCGCTTCCGGTGTGCTCGGCATATTCGCACCTTCTGCAACCGCGATACATCCGTTTTTCACGAGTGTTTCAGCAGCTTTTCCGTCAAGTTCGTTTTGTGTTGCGCTCGGCAAAGCCACTTCACATGGAACTGTCCATATTCCCGCACAGCCGTCCTTGTATTCAGCGCCCTTATGCTCGTTGACATATTCCTTTATTCTTTTCCTTTCAATTTCTTTCAGCCGTTTTACCGTATCAAGGTTGATGCCGTTCTTGTCATAGATATATCCATTCGAATCCGACATGGCCACGACTTTTCCGCCGAGCTGGGTTGCTTTTTCGTGGGCATAAATCGCCACGTTTCCTGAACCGGAAACAACAACAGTTTTGCCTTCAAACGATGTTTTGCGTGCTTTCAGCATTTCCTCGGTAAAGTACACACAGCCGTATCCTGTTGCTTCGGTGCGCACCAGCGATCCGCCGAATGTCAGGCCTTTTCCGGTAAGAACACCTTCCCATAAATTTCTGACTTTTTTATACTGGCCAAACATGTATCCGACTTCACGGCCACCGACACCGATATCGCCCGCTGGTACATCGGTATCTGCTCCAATATGGCGGCAGAGTTCTGTCATGAACGCCTGACAAAAACGCATGACTTCATTATCAGATTTTCCTTTTGGATCAAAGTCAGATCCTCCTTTTCCGCCGCCCATCATAAGGCCGGTAAGTGAGTTTTTGAAAATCTGTTCAAAACCCAAAAATTTGATAATGGAGATGTTTACAGACGGATGAAAACGAAGTCCGCCCTTATAAGGTCCCAGAGCCGAATTGTATTGAATCCGAAAACCACGATTCACCTGGGTTTTTCCCGAATCATCCAGCCAGGGTACCCGAAAAATAATCTGACGTTCCGGTTCAACGACGCGTTCCAAAAGTCCCGCATCCTTGAATTCAGGATTTTTCTCTACAACCGGTTCCAGAGATTCAAGGACCTCTCCGACAGCCTGCAAAAATTCAAGCTCCCCCGGATTGCGCTTTTTCACTGTTTCAAAAACGCTCTGCACATACGGTGATTTTATTGCCATTAAATTTCCTCCTGTTTAAAAATACTCACCAAACGGTAATAGCTTGCCGTTTGGTAAATTTACCATAGCACCAGCCGTCATATATGTCAATATTTTTTCCGTTTTTTCCCCGATTTTTGGCAATAGAGAGGTGTTTTTCGATGTTTTTTGACCGTTTATTGCCGATTAACGTTCGACAAGTCCTTGTCGATAACGGCAATTTTGCCGTTTGAAATGCTTTTCAGCTATTTTTTTGTTCATAGTGCTGTTACGGGCTCTTGATAAGATCGCGGAATTTCTCTTCAAAGTCAGTGAAAAAAAACAGTTTATTGTAATCGATAACCGAAGACAGTGCCCGGGAATATACATCGACACCGTGTTCCTCAAGAATTGCCACAGGATTGAGGCCCCCAATCACAATGGCCGCAATACGGCCCTCATTAACCGGTATTCCCAGCAATGTCTGGCCCGGAAAGCCCAACTGCAATAATCCGCCGAGTCCGACCTTGTCCAGTTCTGTGGAAAGCGCGAGCACTTTCTCCCTGCAAACAGCCGGGACTTCGCGAAAACTTGCACCTATCTGTCCGTTTCCGGTTGTTGTTGCGCCCCGGTGATCGGTCATTCCGCTTTTAATGTAGATTTCGAGTGGATCAAGTGTCGTGCCGTCATAATTGATAATTGCGGTAAAACGGGACGGCTTCCAGTCCACATACTCAAGAAGCCCGCCGAACCGGCTCGTTACCGGAATTCCCCGGCTTAACAGAATGCCGTTTAAGGTAATGGAGCAAACTGTTCCGATGCCGATCATCCCTGCCGGAATGATAATATCGCCGATCCGGTCTCCGGGGTAAAACATGGCCAGCAGTTTTCCCATGCTGTACCCCTTTTTAAAGACTTCCAGCATGTAGGGATAGGTATATAACAGTTCCCGCTGGGAAACAATACTCATGTTGACGACAACACTCCCTGTTTTGGTTACAGGATCAAAGTTCATTTCACAGGACATCGCATCGATTTTTGACGCCAGGAACCCCACTTTATCAAACACCCGGGCTTTGGTGAACTCGATGAGCCCCTTTTCGGTAATCTTCCGTCCCTGCCGGCCGATACATTCTGTGAGGCCGTTCTTGTCCATGGCATTCAAATGAAAGCGTACGGTTCGCTCGCTCATATCCATATTCAGCACAGCAAGCATCTCCATAATTGTCTGGCTTCCCAGCGGCTCATCAACATCCTTGAGTACTGACAGTATGGCGAGGCGTTTTTTTTCGATTTTGTCGCTGGTTTCTTTCATGGTCCTCAAATTCTGAATCAAGATGAATTCTTCTCTGCGGCTCATAGTACCAGCTGTGAAAATATTTGTAAATGTCAAAGGAATCATTTGCCGGAAACAATCTGACAATACATATCACGGAAATAAACTGTTTTTCTTTCATTCAATGCCGGTCAGATAGTTCAACACGACTGCATATTTTTACCATATTCTTTTGAAGAATTCCATGAAATACCTATAATTAATGGAGGGAACAAAAAGCACTCATTGAGACGAAAAGCACTTTCACTTTTTTTCCGCAATCTGAAGGAGGCTATATGAGCACCGAACAATCGCCCGTACAGAAGAGAAAGACACTCCCCCCCTCCCATATCCTGGTTGTTGACGATGAACCGATTCTTCTCGACATGGCATCAACCATGCTGAAACGCCTGGGATGTACCGTTGATGTGGCAGAAAACGGCCGTGAAGCGTTGAATATTTACACGCAAAAAAAAGACAAAATCCATATTGTGATTCTCGATATGATTATGCCGATACTCGACGGGAAAGAAACTTTTCTGGAACTGCAAAAAATAAATCCCGACTTAAAAGTGCTCCTTGCCTCGGGATTCAGCCTGGATGCCGAGGCACAGATATTGCTCTCGCAGGGAGTTTCCGGATTTCTTCAAAAACCGTTCCGGATGCACGAATTGTACAACAAGCTGGCTGATATTCTTGAACCGGAACCATAATGGACAGACTCCTTACACGCTCTCCCTCTTGTCTATGACCCGGCGTATCTTGTCTTTTGTCGCCCGCTCGAAGGTTCGAGGCTCCACAAAATGCACCTGTGCCGAAATCTCCAGCTCCTGCTGAATGCGTTCAACCAGTGTGTCGCGCATTGCCTCAAGTTTTCCCAGTTTGTCGATCTCAAATGACTCGCCAGCCTCGACCCTGACATCCATGATGTCCTTTCCATTCTCACGGGACAGAACGATCTGGTAATGGGGTGCAGTCCCCTCTACATCAAGAAGAATCTGTTCGATTTCCGACGGGAATATTTTTTGTCCGTCAAAAAAGATCAGGTCATCGGTCCGGCCCGTCACTCTTGTTATACGGGTAAATGTTCTGCCGCATGAACACGGCTCTGAAATGAGTGATGCAATATCGCCGGTCCGGTAACGGATCAAAGGGAACCCCTCCTTGGTGATGGTGGTAAACACCAGCTCGCCCTGTCCGTCTTCACCAACCCACTTGCCGGTGGCAGGATCAACAACCTCAACGATAAAATGGTCTTCATTGACATGCAGTCCCGCGCGCTCTTCACATTCGCCGGCAACACCCGGGCCCATAATCTCGGTGAGACCGTAACTGTCATGGGCAGTGCAATGCAGTCTGGTTTCGATCTGCCTGCGCATGCTGTTACTCCACGGCTCTGCTCCGAAAATCCCGGTTTTCAGAGAAAGCTGTTCCGGGTGAATTTTCATCGCATCCATTTCCTGGGCAATATGAAGGGCAAAACCGGGCGTACACAACAAGGCTGTGGTCTTGTAGTCTTTCATAATAGTAATCTGCTTTTCAGCGAGTGTTGTGGACGCGGGAATCACCGAGGCACCGATGAGTTCGGCACCCTGATGGAATCCAAAACCGCCGGTAAATAAATCGTAATGAAATGCAATCTGGACAACATCATGCTCGGTAATACCGGATGCTGCCAAAAGCCGGGCAGTACAGGCTGTCCAGTTTTTCAGGTCGTTTTTTGTATATCCCACCACAAGCGGTTTTCCGGCTGTCCCGGAGGTGGAATGTATCCGCACAATATCGCGCAGGGGAACGGCAAACATGTCATAGGGGTAAGCGGCGAGAAGGTCTGCGCGGGTGGTGAACGGCAGATTCGGCAGGTCTTCCCGGCTTTTTATTGATTCAATATTCACCCCGTGACTGTCAAATGATTTTTTATAAAAAGCTACATTACGGTACACACGGTTTAATGTGGTCTGCAGCCGTTCAATCTGGACCTGCTCCAGTTCTTTCCGAGGCATGGTTTCTGCTTTTTTATCGAATATCATATTTCCCCCCTACTCATCAATAGTACTGTAGTCTTTCCCAAGATACGCCCGGCCGACATCATGATTTTCCAGCAATTCCTCCCTGCTCCCGGAAACTACAATCTGGCCTGTTTCAAGGACATACCCCCGGTCTGCAATTGACAGGGCTTTTTTTGCGTTTTGTTCAACAAGCAGAACAGAAAGCCCCTCTTCACGGAGCATGCTGATTGTTTTGAATATCTGCGACACAATAATGGGGGCAATCCCCATTGACGGCTCATCCATCATCAAAAGTTTCGGCCGCGACATAAGCGCACGCGCGATCGCAAGCATCTGCTGTTCGCCCCCGGAGAGCGTTCCAGCCATCTGTTTCATCCTTTTTTGCAGGACAGGAAACAGGGAATACATTCTTTCGATATCCTGTTGTATTGCGGACTTTTCATTTTTTCCCGAACGCAAGAAGGCGCCAAGCTCCAGGTTCTCTTTTACCGTCAGGGTTGAAAAAACTCTCCGCCCCTCGGGAACAAGCACACATCCCGCCTCAACCCGTTTCTCTGCAGAAAAACTCTCCAGATCGGTATTATCGAATGTCACTGTTCCCGCAAAGGGTTTCAGGATTCCCGCCACAGTCATCAGTAATGTGGATTTTCCCGCACCGTTCGGACCAATGACGGTCACAATTTCATTTTCCCCGACATGGACTGAAACCCCCTTGAGCACACGCAGCTTATGGTAACCGGATTGCAGATTCCGTATTGTCAGCATTCGTCTTCCCCCAAATACACACGGATGACATCGGGATTTTTCTGTATTTCACGCGGCAGGCCTTCGGCAAGGACCGCTCCTTCATTGAGCACAAGTATTTCATCGGAAATATCCATCACCATGGACATGTCATGCTCCACCAACAGGATGGTAATACCAAGGTCGCGGATCCTGCAGATGAGCTGTGACAGTTCTTTTGTCTCATAAATGTTCAATCCTGCAGCAGGCTCGTCCAAAAGCAGAATATCCGGTTCAAGAGCGCATGCCCGGGCGCATTCCACCTTCCGTTTTATCCCGAATGCAAGGTTTTGTGCTGTTTCGTCTATAAATTCTCCAAGGCTGAAAAATGTTAAGAGCTCGCGGGATTTTTTTTTACAGTCAGATTCCTCCCGCAGCGTCCAGGGCAGCCTGAGCGCACTCGCAATAAACCCTGCTTTTGTTTTTATATGCCGGCCCGCCATGATATTTTCAAGAACTGTCATGTGTTCAAACAGACGCGTTGTCTGATACGTCCTGGCCATTCCCAGCGCGGCAATTGCATATGGTTTTTTTGATGAGATCAATTCGCCCTTGAACATGACCCTCCCGGAATCCGCAGGGATAGCCCCGCTTAACAGATTAAAAAGCGTGGTTTTTCCCGCACCGTTCGGCCCGATAATCGATTTTATTTTACCTTTTTGAACCGAAAACCATACATCCCGAACCGCATGCAGGCCGCCGAAATGCTTGTTCAGCCCCTGTGCTTCAAGAATTACAGCATCGCTCATTTTTCGTCATCCTTCTTTTTATTTGCAAAAACAATACCCTTTTTTTCAAGTTTGCGCTTGAGCACCATTCTTCGCGTCAGGCGTCTTGTTTTTTTTATCACCACCTCCAGGTATTCTTTGCGGAACAACCCCCGGGGCAGAAACAGCATGGTCACCACCAAAATGAGCGCAAAAAATATTTCGTCGAAGCTGCCAAAGTAGCCGCGCAGGGAAACAAAGTTCAGCCCCATGCTCATGGCAACAACCCCCCAGATCGAATCCATGCCGCCTGCAGCGACGATGGAAACATAGCGGACTGATTTTAATACACTTGTCTCGGAGGTGCCGATGCTCCCGTTATAATGAACAAGGAATACACCCGCAATGGCAGCGAACAATGCAGAGAGCACAAACACTCCGAGCTTGTAACGCATGGCATTGATCCCAAGAGACCCCGCAGCCTGTTCATTGCCGTGGATAGCGCGAAGGGCGCGGCCCACACGCGAGGCAACAATGTGCATACTGACAATGAGGACAATAAACAGAATAATGCCCGCAATATAGTAATTCACCGTGCGGTCAGCCATCCCGCCGTTTATGGATAAAGGCCCGACAAGATGGAATGCAGGAACCCGCGAGATCCCGTCGGCCTCTCCAAATAATTTGGTGCCAAATACAATGGTTGAAATAATAATACCAAACCCAAGAGTTGCCATGGCAAGATAATGCCCTTTCAGCCGGAGGACCGGAAGGCCGATAAGACAGGCAATGCCGATTGCGGTCAAAAGCGAGATAAACAATGCCGCCGAAGGGGCATATGACAAAATGCCATTGCCGAAACCATCAGTTCCCGGCACAAACATGCCAAAAATATCTCCAAGGCCCACGAACAGCTTTACGGGGATTCCCAGAATCGCCCCGATTTTTTCGGGAATGAGCTCATACCACTCTACTGTACCGAATATTTGTGACACATTTTTAAACACCTCATCCCATGAGGAGTGAATTATTGAAGAAAAATCATGCGTGGTGAGCATTGCCTGCATATAGGCGCCGATACTGAAAAATCCGGCATGGCCAAGAGATATCTGGCCCGCGTATCCCATCAGCAGGCATAATCCGATGACCACGATGGTATAATAAAAAGACATTGTAATCTGCGTAAAATAAAACGCAGCACCGGTAAGGGAGATGACGAGCTGCACTGCAACAAGCGCACCCAGAAAAACGGCCGCAGGAAGATATTGCCTGATATTCATTAAAATTCCTTCAACTGGCTTGCCTGCCGGCTGCCGAATACACCGCTCGGTTTGAAAACAAGAATAAGTAAAAGCAGCAGGATCGCCACCACATCCTTGTAGGCATTGGGGAAGATACTGACACTAAACGCCTCGAGGATGCCCAGGATGAGTCCACCGGCGACCGCTGCGAAACTGTTGCCGAGCCCGCCAAGGATGGCAACCGAGAATCCCTTTATGGCAAGTACCGATCCCATATCATACTTTGTCTGTGAAAGCGGGGAAATGACGCTGCCTGCCAGTGCGGCAATCGCGGCTGACACGATAAAGGAAATGGTAATCATAAGCCGGACATTTATCCCGCACAATTTTGCGGCAGTGTGGTCAAGACTGCACGCTCTCATGGCCTTGCCGTAGCGGGTGTATTTGAAAAAGACATACAAGCCGATCACCAGGAGCGCACAAATGCCCAAGACCCAGATCCGCTGGGGAGAAAAAGAGATCGAACCCAATGACAGGATGGTATTTGAATCCCCGATAAAATAGGGAAGCACATGCGCGTCCTTGTCCCAGAGATGGCTCATGATTTCGCGCGTCAAAATAGAAACTGCAATGGTGAGCACAATCAGGCTCAAGACTGTCTGTTCTTTCATATATTTTCGAAACACTGTTTCAAGCCCGAATCCAACGGGAAGGCCGAACAGAAATGCGGCGGCAAAATCAATACCCTCCGGTAAAAAGGAGAAAATGCCGAGTGTTTTTAGAAGAAGAGCGGCAATAATGCCGATACAGACCGACCGGAACGGTGAAAAAGACCGGTTGCGGCGGATAAACACATTTTCCACTACCGCCCCGTACACCGCAGCAACCAGTACTCCCACGCCGATGGCAATACCGATCGGTAGAATGCTGGACATCGATATTGCGACCATGGCTCCCAGGATCAAAAAGTCTCCCTGGGCGAAATTGATAATTCCGGTGGTATTGTAGATAATATTAAATCCAATAGCCACAATCGCATACTGTGCGCCGACAGTGAGTCCTATGACGAGATAATTGAAAAACAGATCAACATTCATGCTTTTCCCTGCTTTCTTTGGCAGAATCAAAACACTTTTTGGGAATTTGCTTTTTTATCATGGCATAACCGGAATGATTTTTCAACCCTGATTTTCTTGACAAAAAAGCCCCCTGTTTCCAGGGGGCCTATACAAATTACATTCTATGCCGCTATAAAATCCGCGCCCGTATCCCAAAGCTGAGAGACAGGTTTGTTCCGCCTTCAACTGCCGACGAGATAAACCACAGCTCAAGCTGCGTGTAGAATCCGAAGTTGTTGAATGCGCCCCAGTTCTCAATCGTAAAATTGGCGAATTCAAACTGAACAAGAGCTGCGCCAAATATCAATCCGTCTTCGCTGAATGCTATCTCTTCACCTGAATTCGTGAAATACGAGAATGCCGCACCCACGCCGAGGGACATGGAAAAGAATTCCCAGTCAGGGCCAAGGAACGATGCGAACGGAAGCTTGAATACATTTGCAATAAGACGAGCGCCCAGGACTAGTCCGTTCGGCCATTTTTCCGCACCGGTAAACATATCTGTGTTTGGAGTGTAGCCTGCCTCAAACTGCAGTTTTACATTCTGGTCAAAGAAGGTGAGTCCCAGACCCAGATGAAAGAGTGTCGCACCGGTCCCCTGCAGATCAATATACATTCCCTGAATAAACTCGGGGATGGAGTATCCGCTCTTGTCGCCCTTACGCAGGTTAACCGAAATATCAGCGAGCCGGTTTTCATCGGAAGCGATTCCCACAATCCGGATCTTGTCATTAAACCGTTGATTCTCCTCGGGGCCAAGGAGGTTCACAAACGGCGGCTTGTCGTCGTTCAGATACATTGTTTTGGTAATTACCTGTTTTTCTCCCACGGTTGCACGCATGATAATGCGGACATTGCCGTCGGGGATATCCTGGGTCTGGAGCCGGTAGCGCCATTGGTCGGTCCCGTTCACCTCATGAAAGCTTTTGCCGTTATTGAGGCTGATCTCGACTTTCTGCACACGGTTTTTATTGAGCGTTTTTTCATATTTCTCAAACTCTTCCTTTTGTTCGCGGTCTACCGCATCAAGGAAAAATCCTGCCTCACCTTCGAGCCATGGACGCCGCGCCACAAAATCTCCGGTATGGAAATTGTTAATTCTCACCCATCCGCCCACACGGGTATAAATGATTTTTTGTTTTCCAGATTTGATCACACTGCCGTCGGCGCTGGTCGTTGCCAGTTCCAGATCATGTTCGCCGTCTCCAAGGTCTTCGGGACCCATATCAAGGTAAAAGTACCCGTATTCGGAAATGTCCGCCTGCTTTTTCTTTGCACCATCCACCAGCAGGTCTACGGTTTTTACCGGATATTCCGACATCACCTTACCGCTGATCGTAAAGAAGCCGGCGACATTTTCGCCCTCTACAGGAAAAACCTGTTCCATTGTGTTCACAATTGTTTTTTCTTTTATCACGATATTGCGCGTAATATAGACAATATTGTTTGCCTTGTCGCGCGCCTCGATGCGCAGATTATACCACCCGGGTTTCAGGCTGGTGACGTCGATCTGACGGGAAAACACACCGGAAAGCGGCAGTTCCACGGGTTTTGCGAGCGCTGAACTGCCGGTCTTGAATCCCGCTCCGCCGCTGATGGGCGATACCTCAAAGGTGAGAGCTGACAATACAATGTTGTCGAACGCACGGCCGTCAAGAAGCATTTTCTCTGTATACTCCTGCCCGTCCTTCGGAAAATCAAGGGAGAGGGTCGGCGGTGTATTGTCAATATTGAGCATTGTCGCAAAGAGCCCCTCGGTTGAGGTCTTGTCGACTGCTTTCACAAGGATTCGGTGAATCCCGTCTGAAAGCAGATGTGTATTCAATGGAAATGTCCATTTCTCCGCGCCGAATCCTTTCTGGAAGCTGTTGCCATTGTCAAAACTGAAATACACTTCCTTGATTCCGTTCGCGTCGCTCGAGTTCCCTGCCAGGGTAATGGTTCCGCGCGTGGTTACCGATACTTGTGGGGATTCAAGCGTTGAAATCGGTTCTGCCTTGGAGATGAATATCTTGCGTTTGATTACATCGCCTTTAAATCCGCTGATATCCTCGGCCTGCACTTCAATGGTATGTTCGTTGTCAGTAATTTCATCAAGCTTTACGGGAACGCGGAAACTGTTTCCACCCTCGAGTTTCTGAAACTCGCCGTTGTCAAGCCTGAAGTATATCGCACCCACACCGTCATCGTCGAAAACCATGCCCGAGATGACAAAGTCGTTCCTCAGAACTTCTTCTTCTTCCGGAATCTGGATTTCGGCGACCGGTTTGTCGGCCTCATAATTGATATTGAATACCGGATTGGTCACCGCATTGTTGCCTGCCATGTCCGTTACTCTGAAATAAAATTTCTCGGGAAGTTTTTTGTATTTTGTCAAATCAAGATTGTAGGCAAGGAATCTGCCGCCCTCGATCGGTGTATATGTTTTTCCATCATCGGAAAACTCGATAGTTTTGATCCTGCCCTCATCGGCAATATCCGCCATAACGCTGAAGATACCGTTTACCGGAACCCCTTCTTGCGGAGTAATAAGGGTAAACGCCGCGTTGGCAGTATCTTTTTTCAGCGGAATCACTTTTACAGTGCTTTTGCCGCTGTTGTCGGTTGCCTTCACAAACAGGGGAAATGTTCCGTCTGCGATCGCCTCAAGAGAAATTGTCTCGGAAAAAGTCACACCCTCTGTGCTCTTTTTTACGGTCATCGGCTTGTAGGTACCTTCCGCGTTCAGGGCATATTCAACCGCGGCGATGCCGATCTTGTCGTTTGCCGTTCCCTCGATTTTCACCGAGTTTTTGTACCATTCCTCGGCCACCGGTGTGGTTAACGTGAGTTCAGGCTCCCCTGCATCGGAAATGAACTGTAATTTTTTAACAAAGGTCTTGCCATTGGTTTTCTTCACCACAATTTCAACCGCCTGGCTTAATCCCTCGCCGGTTGCAGTAATGGTGATCTTCCGGCCGTCTGCCGATGCCTGCAGAAATCCCGTTGCCGGTTTTATCTCGACGCTTGCAACAGTGTACCCGTTGAAAAATCCGATTAAGGGTTTTTCCGGTGCAATATATGCTTTGTTGTCAGCGGTTATCCTTGAATCGATAAAATACAGATCCTCGGCAGTGTTGAGCACCGTCTTGCCGGGATCATCAATTTTGTAAAAAAAATCAGAATAATACCCGGTCTGTTTTGTCTTGTTGGTAAACCGGACAGTAAACTCGTTTTTACCGTAGGGAAGTTCCTTGGGCAGGGCAATACTGATCGCCGCAAGCGGCTGATTGTTGTTTCGTTTGACATCAATCCCCTTGTATTCCTTGCCGCCATTAAAGCTCACTTCTGCTCGATCGATGGTTTGCTCGACTGTTCCTTCCAGCCGCATGGTTCCGTCGCTTGCAGCAAGCTGCACCCCGGAAAAATAGTCAACCGTCGCGGTTTTCGAAACTGCTTTAAGGATTGCTGCAGAATACACATCTGCGGAGGGTGAGTTCACTGTTGTCACACTAACCGGTTCGGAAGTTACTGTTTCCCCGCCGACGGTTTTTATACTGATCCGCACGGTTCCTTCAACGCCGGTCTGGGACGGGGTGATAATAACCCGTTTCCCCTGGGCCGATGCCGACAGAAACGGGGTATTCGGTTCAAGCGATACCGATGCGATATCCTCCCCGGAATAATAAGCGGTAAGCGGAGAATCGGATGCAATCTCTACCTGATCATTCGCATTCTTGCGTGCCAAAGCAAGCGACAGTGCTGGTTTTTCGTATATCCCGGTATAATTGTTGACATACACAAACGTGGTAAAGGAAAAAGACCGGTCATATTTGTCTGTGGCGTTAATTGTAATGGGAACAACACCATACGGGATGTCCGGCGAAAGAGCTATTTCAAACTCGCGCCAAAACTTTTCGGTCATTGTTTTCAAGGTGATCGGTTTGGGGGCAATCCCCTCAGTCTCCCACGTCGCTTTGGCAAAACCGCCGTAATCGCGGATGAGCCCGGTGAGTTTTGCATTGCCGGCCTTGTCCACTGCTATTCCAGGATAAAAGGGAGCTGAAGATTTACCGCTCACCAGATCCTGCATGACCAGTTCTGTATTGCCGCCCGTAGAGGTAAAATCAACAGTCACCGGAAGTCCTTTTGTACCGTACATGTCTGTTGCAGTAACGGTGATTTTGTGCTTTCCCGCAGCAAGTTCGTCAAGAATGAGGGAAAATCCTTCCTTTGCCTCGACCGTTGTGCTTTCTTTTCCATCGATGGAATAGGTAATTTCTTTTGCACCGTCCGCATCGGTAACGAATCCGTAGACAGGCAGCCTTCCAGAGATCACTGCATCTGCAAACGGCGACAACAGCTGAACCACCGGCTTGTCAGCTTCTCGGTCGATTTTTACCGGAACCCGCAGTACTTCCTTGTTGCCGGTGCTGTCTTCCAGGGTAAACGTAACTGTTTCCTCGGCAGATGCCAGCCCCGAAAAATCAAAGTTCTGTTTCCAGTAAATGTTTCCGGGAACGAGTTCAATCTCCCCTGTTTTATCTTTCCATTCCCAGGTCAGACCCTTTAACCCGATTTCGTCCCGCGCCGTCCCCACAACCGCAACCTGCGAAAGGTTTTTCGCATCGGGAAGCGGAGAGACAATTTCCAAAGCCGGTTTCTTGTTGTCGACAAAGAACAGAAACGCAGCATAGCCCACAGAACCGGTATTGTCCGTACTTTTAAACCAGAACACCTGCGGTCCGTCCTCGAGCCGGTTCGTGTCGATATCAAGCTTGAAAACATATTGACTTTCTTCCTGTTTGTATTCCATGCCCAGCTGCTTGTAGGTTTCCCCGCGGTCTTCACTGTAAAAAAGCGAGACAATCCCGTTTAAATCCCGGACATTTGCCTCCAGTTTTGCATTGCCGTGCAGGAGCACGCCGCTTTGGGCATTGGTAAACTCAAACAGCGGTTTTGCCGTATCGATCTGAAACTTGCGGGAGACTTCATTACCCACAGCACCGTTTATATCAATACCGCGTACGGTGATCGTGTGTACCCCGTCGGTATAGCCTTCTGTTTTAAAATTGTACGACCAGAAATCCTTTCCCTGTGCGGGAGCGTATTCTCCCTCATCGATTTTTACTTCCACCTTGGCAACCGCGTCGTCGTCCGCGCACACCCCCACAATGTTGAGGCTTGAGCCGCCGACACGCATCATGTTCACCGGGTTGGTAATATCTACCACCGGCAAATCCGAATCCGGATCAATTAAAATATTGACCGGGCCTTCAAAATAGACATTGCCTGCCTTGTCAGTACCTTTTATAATGATATTATATGTTCCCTTTTCAAGGCCGGATACATCAAAGGTATAGTCCCAGTTTTCAAGGCCGTTTGCCTTTTTGTAGGAATTAAGAAAAGGCTCAGGAGTGGGTTTTGGCGTTGCAACCACAGGAGTTTCTTCCCCGGCCGAAACAGGAGTTTCTTCCTGGGCAAAGACAACCATCCCGGTTGTCCCCAAAAAGAGTATGAACATCAACGCAAACAGTCTCATTTTAAACATCGTTTTTCCTCCTTGATTCACCGTTGGCCGTAAGCTCCGGTGTTTCACACCAAAACCATAGTTTGCCGTTTTCTCTCCGTGTTCTGTGCAGAACGGCCATAAAACGGCAAAGAAAAAGCTCTCTCCCCTCAGGGAGAGAGTATCAATTTGTATTATTCTTCGGGCTTGAGCTGGACGATATCAAACGCATCACCCTTGTATCCAACCGACACTGTCCAATCCACCGAACCCTTTGCATACTCAATACTGGTCCGGTTTTCTGAAATAGGAGTGGACAGAGGTGCATTAATATATTCCCAGCTTGAACGGGTTGTATCCCAATAAGCTACCTTGAGTCCATTAAAGGTTCCAATCATTGAACTGTTCAGGTATGAAATATACGGAGTTGTCCCGTTCAGGGTAATGTCCGCCCAGGCACCCACAGCTCCTTCGCTGTCAATCACTGTGCTGGCCGCAAACACGTAATTGTCATTGGAAAAGTCCGGGCCGCTCGGATCAATATCAGGCGCGGTAATATATACCAGATCGCCGGTCGAGATCCGATAACAGGCAAGATACAGTCTTCCAGTAGTATCAAAATCTATAGTGACATGCTGGCCGATATAGAATCTGTTGGGATCACTTGTCCCGACAAAAACAGTCTGGCGGTACCAGTCTGACGGCGATGCCGGCGCGGTGCTTGTCGCCCGTGCAAGTTTTATTGTCTGTGCTGCGATGTCATAGTAAGCAATTACCGGATATCCCTGTTCATCGACATCAATCGTCACATATGAACCTGCCGAGGTACTTCTCGTTGCCCCCTGCGAAACAAGATTGCTCGTTGCTGTAATGATTGTATAACTGGTATAAGTAGTATCAATGGTCGTATCAAAATCCACACGTCCAGTGCCGCTGGTAAATGCAGTAATGAGTGCTGTCCCGTAATTTCCCAAATTATTATGAAGCTGAATTGTCTGACCGGCAGCAATCATGGTGTTCCCTATAAGTGCGGTATCGGTAACCCGGGTATTTGCCCTTGTGCCTACACCGGTTAAATGGATCACGTCGTCACCATCAGACCCGCCGTCAATATTTATCCAGTTCATCTCCCCGGTTGACGTACTGCCATTCAGCGCATATCCGTATTTTACGGCATTGGTGTTGAGATCGTAATAGGCAATATGAATGTTATTCCCGGTTCGTACAACCTTCGGCCTCTGGAACTGCAAAAGCATGGTATCGTGATACAGCATCTCGAACCGGTAAAAATAGTTCCAGGGATAAGCGCCACCGCGCTGAACCTGCTGCGGAGCGCTCGTATTGTAGACACTCACCGCTCCTGCCGAGTCGATATCCGGCGACCACCCCGATCCGCCGTAGTAATTTCCAAGGTAAACAACAGAAATGTTATCCGAACTGTCAAGATGAATATCACTGTATTCAGCGGGGTCATACATCTGGAATATCGGCGTTGCCGATGCTGTGGTCCCATAGAACACGGACGCTGCTGTTGTGTAGTCGGTCCATGATCCATACAGGGTTCCGTCCGAGGCGATGCTCATTGCCGGGTATTGAGCATTTGTACTTGAATCGAATGAAAGCCCGGTTCTCCAGACTGACAAATATCGGTCGTCATTCCACAAAGTCTCGTCGATGCCGCTTCCGTCATCTTCCTTGTTGTACACAAGCAGATCGCTATTCACTGTATTGACGGCTTCGATATTATTTACCATAACCCGGAGCCACCCTGAATGAGTTACTGCGTTCAAATTTGTCAACGTCAGCTGGGTAAACGTCCCATTTGCCGTCACATCCGCATTTGCAATCTGGTCATATTCCAGGGTTCCTGTTGCGCCGTCGCCGATTTCACGGTCCCAGACGCGGACCCAGGAATTGGTTCCGTATGTTCCTGTTTTCGCCAGATTGTACCCATTGATTGCCAGCCCGGTTTCACCTGTCTGGACCGAGTATTTCCCATATTTGGAACGGGTTGTCGCTTCCGCACCGAGCGAACGCAGTATCCCCGAAATATACGGAACGACATCGTGATCACGGCTTTCGAAACTGTTGTTCGGGGTAAAGTCAATCGCACGCACCAAAACTGTTATATTGTCGCCGGTCCGGTTGGTGACATTCGCGGTATTCCAGACATATGTCCAGTCAAAGTCATGCCCGCCGGATTCCGTCAAGGTGACATTGCTGATCGTCAGGTTGCCGAAAGTCCCGCCGGTATACGTCTGCGGCCAGGTTGCCAGTGCAACCTCGGTACCGTCGCCGGAACCCAGATCAAAGTTGTCAATCGCCATATTGAAGTACCGGATTCTCTGGTTGTCATGCATATGCCCTTTCAGCGTAATCGTTCCGCTGACATCCGGATCGGTCCCGTCATAAAGGCTGTCTCCGTCATGTTCGATATGACCGCCGGTGACAGGATCGGATGTCCGGTCGGACTGTGAAAGGTCGTCCAGCGTCACCTCCGGTGCATCGCCGTCATCATTATCGATCACCACATCAATGGTTTCATCGACATAAATACCATCCGCGTCGGTCACCCGTATCAGGAAGGTCGTCGGACCTTCGCTGTATCCGCTAATGTCGATGTCGCCTGCAGCAGCCGAAAGCACCAGGGCACCTGCAGCATCCGGATGATACACACGGTAATCGGATAATGTATCATTGTCTGTTGCGGTGACGCTGATATAAAGCAGATTTCGGCCGGTAATTCCATAGGCGTCATCATAGACGAACCGTTCGTTGGCATCATCGGTTGAATCATCAAAATCAAGATCCGTTCCCACAGTAAGCCCGGTAATCTGGGGTTTGTTGTTTTTGATGAATCCCGTCTGTTCATTATGTCGGCCATTGCCTCCCTTGTCGAAGGTGACATAATGGATGGTTAACGGACCATCGGGAATATTTGATGAATCAAACTGTGCCCACCAGTTGTAATCAGAACCGGAAAGCGTGAGGGATTCATCATACCCGTCTCCATCTCCATTCCCGGAGCCGTCATTTCCCAGCTCGGTTGTTTTATCGATGGTGATCACATAATCCGTTTTTTCACCTGGATCCATATAAGGCACATCACCGTTTCCATCGTCAAAATCATTTAAGGTTGCCGTTGTGGTGCCCGCGCCATTCGGACTGTACAACGTGTAGGGGCCTGTACCGCGGGTAAAGTATACTTCTATTTTGTCTATTCCGCTTACCACGCCGGTATCCCAGGCCATGCCCTGCAGCCGGGAATTGGTATCGCTGCCGAAAATGTCATTGTACCCTGTGCCGGTATATGCGGCAGTCGGAAACTGATTGTCGACATTCAGGGTCAAATAACTGATCGTCTGATAATAGGCATTGTCAATCACCTTCAGCCGCAATTGAAACAACCCGCTCACGGGAATATACACTGTGCTGTCTATCGAAATATCCAGAGTGTAATGGTCAACATCAACATAGGTCACCTTGGAAGCATCTCCGGTTATATCAATATAATCCACTCCGCCATTGTAGCTTATCCATATACTGTCCACTTCTTCATCATCATACACATCGCCGGTAAAACTGAATGTCCCGCTGACATAATCATATGCCTGAATTGGTACGCCAACAACTGCCGGCGGCACTGGTTCATGCAGTAAATTTTCGATACGGGGGATGGTGTCATCGCAGTGGAAGGTAATCTGCTGATAGTTGCCGGTCACCGGTATTGCATTTATATCAACTGCTCTTACCCGGATCGTTATATTCCCGTTCAACGCAGGGATAGTATCGGCGCGTGCGTAGAGTTCGCCGTAACTGTTGATCATCTCTGTCCAGACGGTTGTTCCGGTGAGTGTATACCATTGCGTCTCGTCCTCGAACCGGTCGCTTGTGTCTGTATCAAGTGTTTTTGATACGCCATCACCGATATCGATCTGGTCTGAAAAATCTCCATCGCCGTTGATATCGATTTGAATTTCCACATGATCCACCGCATCATCATCAAAAGCGGTTCCGGAGATGAGCACCGGGCCGCCGATGTTCTGCCCGTTGGACGGGGCAATAATGGTCACCTGGGGTTTGTCCAGATCATTGTCAATATAGACATAGTAGGTAGTAAGGGTTGTTACATTGTTTGCCACATCGGTTGCGCGTGCCTGGACAGTGAGTTTCCAGACATCACTGGCCGGGGGCGTCTCTACCGCGTGGGTTGCATTCGCATAGCTTGTACTGTCAACCGTATATTCCCAGTTGTACGTTCCTGAAAGCGGAATAAACGGGTCATTGGCTCCGATTTTAAGTTCAACCAGCGTAATTTGTGTATTGTCGGAAGAGGTTCCCTTGAAAATCACCTGGCCGTTTACCGTTGTCGACTGCGCCGGGTTGACGAATGATATCGACGGATTCGTTCGGTCGATAATTACCTGAAGGTTATATGTCGTCTGTTTGGTACCGCCGCCTCCTTCTGTGGCGCGGACCTTGATCAGCATTGATCCGTCCGGTGGTGAGATGACATCATAGCTCCAGGAGGTTGTCCCGGTAGCAGGATAGTAATCCACCCCGTTATTCGTGCTCACTTCAACAAGGGAAATGCCCTGTGCGTCGCTTGCTGTGCCGGATACAGTGAAATTCCCGTTTAAATACTGGCCCTGCGTGGGGGTGTTTACTACAAGAGTAGGTACACCGGAGTCAACAGTAAATGCATACGGCGCGGTCGTCCGCTGATTGGCGCCGATATCAGAAGCCCGTACCTCAATGAGGTATTCGCCGTCGGCCATGTGCCCGGTGGGCGGCTGCCCGTCCATGATATATGACCAGCTGACAGATGGCCCTGCCGGGTTATTGGTGGAAGTCCAGGGAATGACCTCGACGGGCGTTGCCTCGTTTGTAGTGATGCGAATTTCTACAGAATTCGCAGCAACACCATCCGAGTCAATCGCTTTTCCGGAAAGCCGGCTGGTCGCAGTAAAAATATTGTTTGCCGCGCCGGTTCCATCCGGGTTATACACTTCGATAGTCGGTTTATTCTGGTCCTGGTCAAAATACAGGCCGATCATGGCAGTTCCGTCATTGGCGGCAAGATATGTTTCAACTTCAGCATCAGCAAGGTCACCATTTAAAACGCGGTAGATATCATCGATAACAATATTTTCATATCCATTTGCCACAAGAATATTGTAATAATGATAAAAACGTGTGCTGACATTGCCCGCCTTGTCAGTTGCAGTGATCCGAAATTTAAGGGTGCCGGTTGTTGCAACAAGCGCGGCACTGTCAAAAACACATGACCAGGTTGATGCACCGCTAACAGACGGTGTTGCAAGCAGTACAGTCTCGGCATCATTATAGATTTCAACAACGACACTGTTTACACCAAAGAGGTCAGCTGCTTCACCTCGAAGAACAAATGCACTGCCGTAATAGGTAGCGCCGGGAATTGAAGGAGTAGATAACAATACCAGCGGCCCGGTATTGTCAACGTACACAAGAAGATTTCTATTGGTCATTTTGCCGGATGAGTCGGTAATTAAAAAAATAAGATTGTATTCGCCGTCAGGTATACTGGTGGTGTCCCAGTCATAGCTCCATGTTTCTGCATCCTGATCAATGGTTGCATCGACATAGGTCGCTCCGGCGTCAAATGAAACCTGTATCCTGGCAGCCTGCATATCCTCTTCGAAATTCCCTGAAAGGACAACGAGGCCGTGAGTATAGGCGCCATTCGGGTGGCTTGAGACAAAAACAAGAGGTGCATCAATATCCACCTTGTTTCCCAATCCGGGACTCAAAAGATCACATGAAATAACAGAAAAAAACAGCAGAGTAACTGCTGCTGCAGACAAGATAACTCTCTTCATCGAGGGCCCCCTCAAAAGATCAAATTTCACCTATTTTATTATCGTCGGTTTTTTCCGCGACGATACAAATTTCCTTCCGTGATAGACATTTTATTATTATTTGACTTTTTAGAGTTCCCCTCAATAATAATATAGCACCTTTGCGCGGGTATTTCAATAGATTTTCGCTGTTATTTTTTTGTATAAAAAGTTCTCCCAAAGACCGTGGAGGAAAAAAAGAGCACTTTTCGCTTCCAGACAGTTGAGGATGAAACAAGTGTTCTATAGATTATGAACGTACTTACTAAAAGAAGGGGAAGCACCTTCCCCCTTTAAAAAAATCAGGTGCTTCCCCATAAAAAAACAAGTTATTATTTATCCGGCAGGCTGAACCTGCCTTCCTGTACAGTAAACAACTCAAAGACGTTTATGTCAAGCCCGTTTTGATTTTGTGTCAAAAATGACAAACGGTCAGAAAGGATAGGACCAGAACAATTGTCACATCGTAATCATTACCTCAAAAAAAAATGGAGTATCGGTGTACCCCGTACTCCATACAATATGCTTTTATAATCTATTTTTTATACAGATCAAATTTTCCATCTTTAACTACATACATTTCAAATGCGTCTTTATCAAGTCCATTATGATCAGTCGCGGAAAAATTGAACACTCCGCCGGTACCGGGAAAATTGCTGACCTTTTCAATGGCACTGCGGACCGCTTCGGTCTCAGTACTGCCCGCAATTTCGATGGCTTTTTTCAGGATCATCAGCGCATCATAGGCATGTCCACCGAATGTACTGACATCTTCCTTGTACAAACCCTGATACTGTGTGATGTAATCAGAAATTACCTTTTTCTGCGGATTGGAATCGGGAAGAACTCCCACTGCAAGCATACGGCCGGCCGGGAATATAACACCCTCGGCTGCGGCGCCTGCTGTTTCCACATATTTGATGTTTCCAAAACCATGACTCTGGTATAACGGCTGTTTCATACCAAGCTGGCGTATATTGGTAATGACGATTGACTGTGCCGGTTCAATAGACCAGTTCACCACCGCATCCACATTCGCACCCTTGACCTTTGTCATGACATCGGTAAGATCTGTTGCCTTGGCGTCATACACTTCTGCGATGACAATTTCAAGGCCGTATTCACCGGCGTATTTTTCCAGCTGGGCTTTTCCGCCTTGTCCAAAACCGGAGTTCGATACCACCACGCCGATCCGCTTCAAACCACGCGCTTTGATGTCTTCAAATATTTTCATTGCTGCAAAGCTGTCCTTCTGCGGGGTCTTGAATACATACGGGGTAACAGGGACGACGATGTCTTCCGCTGCAGCACAGGAGATCAGAATTGTCTTGTTTTCATTACAGACATCCTTTACCTGCAGGCTCTCCCCGCTGGTGGTCGGTCCAATAATTGCCAGAACCTTGTCTTCCTCGATCAGCTGCCTGGCAAATGAAACGGCATTCTCGGCTTTCCCCTGTGTGTCTTTCACAACAAGTTCAACCTGATGTCCGTTGATTCCGCCGTTTTTGTTGATTTCCTCAACAAGCATTTCCAGTGTTTTGTTCTCCGGGTCACCCAAAAAACTCGCCGGACCGGTAACCGCCAGCAGCGCACCGATTTTAATCGTCCCGCCGTCGGCACTGCCGCCGCACGATACCATTGCAAAAAGACCTCCCGCTATTGCGAGCAGGGCAAGAATAAAAATAGCTCCTTTATTCCGCATACCTTTTCCCTCCTTTTGATTTTGCCGTTATACAATTATTTTAAAACAGTCATTGACTGTTTTAAATGATTGCCGAATAAAATATATCATTTCCGGTATTTACAGATTTTTAAGAACATCATTTGAAACAATGCCGATTTTGTGTTTTCCCAGAACATCAATCATTTTCTGATGTTCATCAGTTCTGAAAATAACAATTGCATTGTCCACATGTTTTTCCACGAACGCATACATATATTCAATATTGATATTCTCTTTTTCAAACACATCCAGTATTTTTGACAGGCCGCCGGGCTTGTCCTCTATTTCCACAGCAATCACCTCGTTAACCTGTGCGACAAACTCTTTTATCTTGAGCGCAGCCAAAGCCTTCTCTGTATCATTGACGATGAGCCGAAGGATGCCGAAATCAGCGGTATCAGCGAGCGACAATGCCCGGATATTGACCCCGGCTTCTGAAAGCACGCGGGTAACCTCGGCTAGCCGGCCTTTTTTGTTTTCAAGAAACACTGCTATCTGTTTAATCTTCATGACCTGCCTCCCTGTATATTCCGTTTGTCGATAACCCGTTTTGCCTTTCCCTCACTGCGGGGAATGCTCTTTGGTTCGACAAGCTTTACTTTCGAATGCACGTTCAACGTCGAGTATATTTCTGCCTCGATGTTTTTCTCTGTGCTGCTTAAATCTTTTATTTCATCGGAGAACAGTTTTTCGGTCATTTCAACCTGCACCTCGATACTGTCGAGCTGGCCGTGGCGCTGGACCACAATCTGGTAATGCGGTTCGGTGCCCTCAATTTTCATCAGCACTTCCTCGATCTGCGACGGAAAAACATTTACACCCCGTATAATGAGCATGTCGTCGGTACGGCCCAAAAGCCGGTGCATTCTAATGATTGTTCTTCCACAGGCGCATTGTTCAGGCATGAGATAGGTAATATCGCGTGTGCGGTAGCGCAGCACCGGAGTCCCTTCGCGGGTGAGCGTGGTGATCACCAGTTCGCCCTTTTCGCCGTGCGGCAGTACCTCGCCGGTCTCAGGATCAATGATCTCGGGATAGAACACATCTTCAAAAATATGCAGCCCGTTCTGCTGCATGCATTCTGATGCCACTCCCGGGCCAATGATCTCTGTAAGCCCGTAAATATCCAGCGCCTTGAGCTTTAATTTGTCTTCAATTTCCCTGCGCATGCCCTCACCCCACGGTTCGGCACCAAACAGCCCCACACGCAGGGACAGTTTGTCAAAATCAATCCCTTCCTCTTTTGCCACTTCTGCCATCAACAGCGAATATGACGGTGTACAGGTGAGTACGGTCGATTTGAAATCCTGCATGACCATAAGCTGGCGCTTTGTATTGCCCCCGGATATCGGGATGAGATTCGCACCGATTTTCCGCGCCCCGTAATGAACACCCAGACCGCCGGTGAACAGGCCGTACCCGTACCCGTTATGAACCGTGTCTTCTTTTGTGGTTTCACCCATCGCAAGTGTCCGTGCCATGACCTCGGACCACAGTTCAATGTCATTGCGGGTGTAGGCTCCGACAACCGGTTTTCCGGTCGTTCCCGAGGAAGTATGGATTTCTACAATTTCGTTGATATCGGTTGCCAATAGTCCATAGGGATAGACTTCGCGCATATCCTGCTTGGTGGTAAAGGGGAGTTTTGCAATATCGGTGATTGTCTTTATGTCTTTGGGAGTAACTCCCTTTTCATCCATCCTTTTTTTATAAAAGGGAACCCTGGAATAGAGCTTTTCCACAAGGGCAATCAGACGTTCCTGCTGCAGGTGGGTAAGCTCTTCCCGTCCCATGGATTCATGCTTGCTGTTCCACATCGCCGCTGCTCCTTGTCATTATGTATTTGCAAAAAGTGTAGCCGGAAAGTTATCGAGTGTAAAGAAGTTTTTTTTGGCTCATGGCCAATATGCGGGAATGTTCTGTTCACCCGCGCCGGAAACACTTGTCCCATGATTTTTATACTGGTATTATCATTACAGGGTCAAAAAAGGAGATGCAGATGCCGGAGCTGTCAGACAACAAGCCCAGAATTGTCATTGTAAAAAACGGATGCTATCGTGTATATGGCAACATCCCGCTCAGGGAAGAAATTATTATCTCAAGTGAACTGGGAATCGCACAGAGTTGGAAACAGGGCAAAGAATACCAGCTTGAACCCGGAAGATACTCCCTGTGCAGATGCGGAAAATCAAAAAATCCGCCATTCTGCGACGGGACGCACAAGCAAATTGATTTCGACGGGACCGAGACAGCATCAAAGGAAAACCCGTTTAAAGAGACGAATACGATAACCGGTCCCGACTTGCTTCTGGATGATGAAAAACATCTCTGCGCCGCAGCCCGGTTCTGCATGAAAGCGGGCGGCATTTGGGATCTTGTCGAGAATTCTAATAATCCGGAGAAAAAAGCGCTTGCCATTCAGGAAGCACACGAATGCCCGGCAGGAAGACTCGTGGTAAAACAAAAAGAGACTGGCAAGCCGATTGAGCCGGAACTGGAGCCATCGATCAGTATCGTGGAAGACGAATTTCACAACCGACCCGGTCCAATCTGGGTAAAAGGCGGGGTGGCAATTGTATCTGCAGACGGGACAATCTACGCAAAACGAAACAGAGTCACTCTCTGCCGGTGCGGAAAATCACAAAACAAACCATTTTGCGACGGAAGTCATATCCAATCTTAATCTGTTTTCCCGATCCCGAATGCCGTCCAGTTTGCCTCGAAGGTCCCCCGGGGAACATGCTCTTCAATTGACTGTTTCCAGGATGCCTCGGGAAGATCAATATATTTTGCAAGCATGCCGCAAAACGCGACATTAATATATTTTTTGTCGCCGATTTTTTTAATCAGTTCTTTGGGATCAACAAATACAGTTTTTTGGGAAAGTTTTTTTATCTCGTCTTCAAGTCCAGTCGGGTATTCCTCTACCATTGCCGGCAGTATCATTTCCTGTGACACAATGCATTGGGTATCGGGCCCGGCATACTGCACCCACCGCAGGGTTTCCATCAGTTCCAAAGACAACAGGATATCAGCCTGATGATTGGGGATCACCGGCGAGTAAATATGTTTTCCAAAGCGGATATGGGAAAACACCGATCCGCCCCGCTGGCTCATGCCGTGAATCTCGCTTTTTTTGGCGTCAAACCCCGCATGAAGTGCCGCGGCACTGACAATATCGCTTGCCAGAATGATCCCCTGCCCGCCGACCCCGACCATAAGTATGTTTGTTGTTTTGTTTTTATCTGTCATAACATTACCTCTTGTAAAAATAGAAACCACAGATTCAGGTTGTCCCATAACTCCTGACATCACCGTCAATCAAGAAAAGATAGTAAACTTTCATTCACACTCTTCTTTTCCTCTGTGAACTTTATGTTCTTTGTGTGAAATTCTTTTTTATTCCTTCTTCTTCCGTTTCCGCTTCCAGATAACGCACGGCCCCTTGATCACCAAAAGCGAGAGACTGTCTTTATCAAGCATTTCCCTTATCGCATCCTCGATATCTTTCGGTTTGTACGCATCGACAATTTTCACCTGGTCCTTTTTCATGCCGACCGCCCTGCCCAATAACTCATAGTCAACCGCGACTGATGCTTCCAGGGTAATCCTTTCGCCGGAAAAAGGATTCGGCTGCATGCCGGTCATCGCAGTGGTATTATTGTCCAGGACAATATACAGGCCTTTTCTTCCATTATAGGCTGCATTTACCAGATTGCTGATTCCGGAATGTGCAAAGGTCGAATCACCAATCACTGCAACCGTCTTCTTGATGGCAGTTTCACCTCCAGCAATCTCGATTCCCTGTGCAAGGCCGATACTGCCGCCCATTTCCACACAGGTATCCATGGCGCTCCACGGCGGGAGCACGCCAAGCGTGTAACAGCCGATGTCGCCGGTCACCGTGAGCCCCATCTCGTTTAATATTTTAAACACGGTCCGGTGCGGACATCCCGGGCATAATGCAGGAGGCCGCGGCGGGAGTTTTGGTGAAGCATAATATTCCTTTGTTTCCAAAGGTTCACCCATCGCTGCAGAAATTGTTTCCCTGACCACATCGGGAGAAAACTCTCCGGTTACCGGAAAAATATCTTTTCCCGTAACGGTATAGCCGCGGGCCTTGATCTCGATTTCAAAAAAAGCATCAAGTTCCTCCACGATAAAAATCCGGCCAACCTTTTTTGAAAACTCATCAATTTTTTTCCAGGGCAGCGGCCAGATCATTCCAAGTTTCAACACCGAAGCGTCCGGGAATGCCTCTTTGACATACATATAGTTGATCCCGGAGGTGATAATGCCAAACCGGGTATCGTTAATTTCTATAATATTGATGTCAAAGCTGTCCGCATCGGCTGTCAGTTTTTCCATCCGTTTTTCCACAACCTTGTGCCGTTCACGAGCAAAAGCGGGAATCATGACGTATTTTTTTATATCGCGGGAAAAACCCTCTGGCTTTAATGCCCGAACCTTTTCCAGGCTGGGAGACTGAGCGGCTTCGCTATCGGGTGTTACCACCGACATTGAATGGGAAATGCGGGTTGTGGTGCGCAGAATAACCGGGGTATCATATTTTTCCGACAATTCAAAAGCCCGCACAGTGAAACGACGGGTTTCGTCACTGTCTGCCGGTTCAAGCATGGGAACTTTTGCCGAACGGGCGTAATTTCGATTGTCCTGCTCATTTTGGGAACTGTGCATGTCGGGATCATCGGCATTGACGATAACCAGCCCCGCTTTTACACCGATATAGGAGCTGGTAAAAAGCGGGTCTGCGGCAACATTCAGGCCGACATGCTTCATGGTCACCAGAGTCCGGGCGCCGGCAAGGCATGCGCCGATGCCCACTTCATAGGCAATTTTCTCGTTCACGCTCCACTCGGTATAAATTCCCGGATATTTGGTGAGATTTTCAAGAATTTCTGTTGATGGGGTGCCCGGATAGCCGGCGCCGACCGCGACTCCGGCTTCAAAAGCGCCGCGTGCAACCGCTTCGTTGCCCGAAAGAAGAATTTTTTTCATATGGCCAATCCTTCCATAAAAGATGAGTACAATAGTTACAAACGATTATTACCTGTGATTTTGTGATGTGTGTATACTATTTCCCAAAACAGGCCGTAAAGTCAAGGAGAAACTGGCTATTTCACTTCATACCCGGTAATTTCCATTTTCATGACCGGACTGCCCGGGCCTCCTGAAATGCCCTCATATTTTACCATATAATGCGGAGCCTCTTTTGTATACCAGACATATGTTTTCGGGAAAAAGATCCCCAACAACCCGTCAAGGCCCACCTCCAGCTCAAAGCATCGGACAGTCCCAAGCTTTGTCGCAACATCAGTTTCTTTTGTAAATGTGGCAAGTATCAAAATATCCCCGCCCTCCGACGTTCTCACCCTGATTGACCGGGTAGCGGGAAAAGGGAATCCCCGGAACAGATGCGTCATCCCGTTGTATTCAATAATGGCTATTTCATTTTTGTTTGTCGGAATGACATTTTTGTGCGTGGTGATTTCTTTCTCGACTGTAAAATATTTTGCCTTCACCTTTGTCCAGGAGTACACCACTTCCATCTTCCGGCGGTCGATTTTCAGGCGTTGGTCTTCGCTCTGGGAATCAGAAGTGACCTCATAGAGTTCTTTCCCGTTTTCTGTTTTTTGAAGGATTGTCTGCATCCGGGTAAATGTCCTGTTCTCGATGGTGACCGAGTACGATATTTTTTCCCCGTCCGGGATAAGAGGATCGGTCAACACAGTGTCAGAAAATAACACAGCTGCTGAAAAACCGGTGAAAAAAACAACAGCAAAAAGAAAAGCAGAAAAACGCATGGACAACTCCTGTCATGTTGATTTCTCTATAATAGAATAATTCATGTATCCGGACAAGTAATGGTAAAATCAGGTATCTGCAAAAAACTATTGAGCTGTTTGCATGGTCTGATATGCCTCTAAAAGCAGGCTTTCAGTCGTTTCCCATCCAATACAGGGATCAGTGATGGATTGCCCGTAGACCAGGCTGCTTTTATCTGCAGGAATCACCTGGCATCCTGCCATAAGATTACTTTCAAGCATGACACCAACCAGGCTTGTATGTCCCTCTTTCCGGTTCTGCAGAAAAGCGCGCAGCACCCGTGCCTGCCGCTCCGGCTGTTTCGCAGCATTCGCATGACTGCAGTCAAGCACGATCGCCTTTGGCACCTTTTCTTTTTCCAGCAGCATTTCTGCTCGCTCTACGCTCTCCAGGTAGTAGTTGGGTCCGCTTCTGCCGCCCCGAAGAATAAGGTGTACTGCTTTATTCCCCTTTGTCTTGAGCACAGCGGTTCGCCCCTGCTGGTCAATGCCCAAAAAGCTGTGGCCGGTGATCGAACTCACCATCGCATTCACTGCGGTAGTAAACTCACCGTCGGTCCCGTTTTTAAATCCCACCGGCATGGACAATCCCGATGCCATTTCCCGGTGCGTCTGGCTCTCGGTAGTCCTGGCCCCGATTGATGCCCATGAAATGAGGTCGGCGATATACTGGGGTACAATGGGGTCAAGCATTTCAGACCCGACCGGAATCCCCATGGAGGTGATGTCGATCAGAAGTTTCCGGGCAATGCGCAGCCCCTTTTTTATATTTCCTGTTCCGTCAATATCCGGGTCCAGGATGAGCCCGCGCCAGCCGACTGTGGTGCGGGGTTTTTCAAAATATACCCGCATGACCAGCTGTATTTTGTCTCTTACCTGTTTTTGCAATGCAGCCAGTTTTTCCGCGTATTCGAGTGCAGCTTTCGGGTCGTGAATCGAGCAGGGTCCGACAACCGCGAACATCCGGGAGTCAATGCCTGCCAGAATCGCCTCGATACCGCGCCGGCCTGTGAGCACAGTATCTGCAGCAGTTTCCGAAATGGGAAATTCTTTTTTTAACTCATCCGGCGTCGGTAAAAGGTCGCAGGAGAGGATTCGCACATCACTGGTATTTTCCATCGCTCTAATGTAAAGAAAAAGAGGTGATCGGGCAAGAGCCCCGTATAATTACGAGTAATTTCGACACCTGTCAATATTACTCGCGAGTTTTTTCGACTTGTGGTCAAATTACACGCCTACCATTATTCTTGAAATGCAGTCAATTTTGGGCTATTTTTTCCCGAAATATGATTCAATGAACAGAAAGGATATTTGACAATAAAACAATTTAAATAACCGCAGGCCTAATCCTTTGACACAGCTTTTGCCATCAGTTTCACCCGCATTTTTCTGGTCATAAAGCGGGTAAGAAAAAAGGCCGCAACACGGTTCATTGTTCCGGTAAGCACGCTTGGTTTTTTCCCCAGATTTTTCAACGCAATCTCTGCGACCTTCTCCGGCTTCATCACCGGGATCAACGGACGTGATTTCGCGGTCATCACGCTTTCCAGATACCCGGGTGTCGCGGTGGCACCGGCGATACAGGCCAGAACATCCACCCCAAAAGGCTTTAACTCAAACCACAGCCCCTCGGCCAGCACCATGTTATAAGCTTTGGTTGCGGAATAATGGGCAAAATTCGGCCCGCCCTGCATCCCGGCGAAAGAACTCATTAAAATGATTCCGCCCCTACCCCGTTTTTTCATCTGCTGCGCTGCAGCATACACAGAGACAAGGGGCCCGCGGCAGTTGGTAGAGAGCACCTTTTTGTGATCCTCCGTCCCCAAAGACAGGAATTCCCCGGTTGGTGAGTATGCTGCATTATACACCAAAAGCCCGATCTCCCGTTTCTTGATTTCCCGGGCAAGTGTGTCCGCACTCTTTGATTCTGCAAGGTCAAGTACCCGGGTGACTACATCAACCTTGTATTTTTTCTCTATTTCCTTCCCGAACGCAGTCAGATCTTTTTTATTTCTGGCAACAAGGACCAGATTAAGCCCCCTGGCAGCAAGATTTTCCGCAAAGGCTGCCCCAATCCCTTTGGAAGCACCCGCAACAAGCGCCCATGGCCCGTATTTGATAAAAAACATCGCGTTCGTGCGCTGATTCATGATGCTGCCTTTGGTTCTTTTGTAAACGGATGCTCTTTGTACATACGGGCGATAATGATAAACGGGAAAACCAGCCAGGCCGCATTCGCCGCCAGGACCATCCCCAGGACTGGACTGGCATGAGTTCCCCAGATTTCCTCGGATAATATCACGGTAACATTCGTAAAAAGAATGGCGGAATAAATAATTGAAGGAATCCGTATCCACTCTTTCCCTTTGAGAAAAGCAAACAAGGCAACCAGGTAAAACGGCCCAAACAGCAGGGCGTCCAGCCAGATCGTCGCCTTCCACCATGCCGGCCGGGCAAGCAGAACCGGATCAAAGTTCTCCCCCCACCAGTGAACCAGATCCACGCAGGGTGCAGGCGGCCACACCGGGTACGCTGTAAAAGTTTCACCGGGAATTACCGAATTTGGTACTGCAATTTGCTCAAAATCGACAATATAGGTAATAAACAGAATATTCACTGCAAAGAAAATTATAATAACAATATCGAGTGGTCTTTTTTTCAGTGGTATTATTGTACGCATCTCCCGCTCCTTGTTTCCGCTTTCATTCTCTTTCATCATAACAAAGTGATATTATTCACGCAAGGATATTGACGCAGTAACATGCTTGATGAATATTGCCGGGATAGATACAATACAGACATTCGAAGCAAAAAATGAGCAAGTACATCGTTTCCAATGTCCAGGATTTTCTTGGGCTGTACAAAGAATTATTCCCCAAAATATACAATTATGTGCTGCGGAACGTGTATCACCAAGAGACTGCAGAAGACATTACCGCCACAGTATTCGAAAAGGCACTCCGGCACATCAAAAAGCATCATAAAACAATTGAAAATTTTCAGGCCTGGATATACAGAATTGCAACAAATGAGATGATTTCGAGTTATAACAAGAAGAGGCTGAAGAATGTTTTGAGTATCGATGACGAAAATCTGGCTTTGGAGAATCTCATAAAAGACGACAAACGGGACCCGTCGCACTATGAGGATTTCATGGATCTCAAGGCCGCCATTAAAAAACTCAAGCCAAATGAGGCATTGCTGATAGAACTGTTCTTTTTTGAAAAGCAGAGCTATGAGGAGCTTGAAAAAGTCTTCGATGAAAAACAGGTAACGCTCAGGTCCAGGCTGCACCGTACGCTGAAAAAATTGGAACAGATACTCAAAGGAGAAGCGGGAGGAGATGCTGCATGAACGAAAATAATCCGCTTTTTAAACGGTTACAGAACACAAAAATACCTTCTGCTTCACATCCCGCTTTTGAGGAACAATTATACAGGCATCTTGAAAAGATCGCTGAAGAACCCGTAAAAAAATCAAAGCTTGCTTTTTTTCAAAAACCTGTTTTCCGGGCATTATCCGGTGCGGCTGCCGCTGCATGCGCACTGTTTCTTGTTGTCTTTTTTACCCAAACGACCGGCACTGCATATCAAAACCCTGTTGCACAGTACATTAATTCACCGCAGCCGCAGCAGCACCTTGCAGCGCTGGCATACGGCGGGCAGATAACCATAACAGACAAAAATTCGGTGCTTCCTTTTTCCCTCAATTCATCCATTCAGATCCCTGCGTCTCTCTCATGCGGAGAAAACTCGTTCCTGCTCATGCAGTACAATACATCTTCGATTGTGGAGCTTCAGGGTACGGCCCAGGCATCGATCACCTATCCGGAGAACAGGAACAATGAAGCGGAAATATCATGTAAACTGATCACCGGGACGATCCTTGTAAAGGCGGTTTCAGGCAAACCATCTGCAATTACCGTTGAAACAACTGAAGGCGTGTTCACCCACACCGGTACAGTGTTTCTGGTAAAAACTGCGCCGGAAAAAGGGACAACGGTTGTCGTGCTGGAAGGAACAGTCACCGCATCCGGGGTGCAGGCAGACTCCTTTTCCATCCCCTCCGGCAGGGAGATATTTATCGCTCCGGACACAAAACATGTTTCACAGAGATCCGTCTCATCCGTCTCTGTTCAGAATCTGGAAAACTTCAACACTCATGAACCGTATTCAGAAATTACTGCCGGGAATTTGTATACTATGACCGTTTCATCAAATATTGCAGATGCGGCGATTACCACCAGCAATGGATTTTCGGGTATTGGGAGCATCTCCTTTTTCGCACAAAAAGGAAAAAGCTTTACCGCCACGGCAGCCAAAGACGGATTCACTTCTGCATCGGCAACCATGATGCCGACCCAGGACAGCCAGACACTGCTTTTCCTGCGTCCTGTTGAATCCGGGCAAAAGCCGGACAGCACCGATCAGACTGAGGAGTCGGCAGTCCGGCAACCTGAAACATCTGTATCCGGTAAATTGCCAAAGGGAATTTTATTTGACTGGACACCCTCCATGCTGCTGCTTGAAGATCCCAAAGGGGATACAAAGACCGAACGATCCGGAGCCGATATCATCCGGGTGTACCATGCACTGTCAGAGGGAAAACATTATTTTTGTATTGTATCGGGGAATATAAACGGTTCGATTTTAATAGATATTGAATACAGAATATCAGCATCACTTCCGGACGGTAAAACGCTTGTATTTTCCACCCATGCACAAAACAACACATGGGTGACAGACATGCGCCTTGAAGAAAACAGCTCCATCATTTCAACGGGAAACAATATCGGGACCTGTGCAGAAGGCGCGGATTTCATGGAAATTTCCTTTCCTTCGTCTGTCACGGCAGACGTTATCGCTGTGGGCACCCGCCTTGATACAATCTTCGAAACCAGAATGGCAATGTATCAAAGAAATGATGTATTGATTGATCAGACAAAACAGGTGCCGATGGGATATTGATCTTTACCCTGTCACTGCCCCTTCACTTGCGGATGATACCAGCCGGGCGAACTTTGCCAAAGCTCCGGTTTTGTATTTTATTTCTTTCGGTTTCCATGCTGATCTTCGCTTTTCAAGCTCAGTATCTGACACTGCAACAGACAATTCTTTTTTTGATGCACTGATGGTTATCACATCCCCTTCCTGTAAAAGGCCAATCACCCCTCCTGTTTGCGCCTCCGGGGCCACATGCCCCACAACTATTCCGTGACTTCCCCCGGAAAACCGGCCATCGGTGATCAGGGCCACCTCTTTTGCAAGGCCACGCCCCGCGATCGCACTGGTGGGTGCAAGCATCTCCCGCATGCCCGGCCCTCCTTTGGGCCCCTCATAGCGGATCACCACCACATCCCCGCTTTTGATCTTGCCGTCAAGAATCGCAGACAGTGCATCCTCTTCGCATTCATAGACCCTGGCCGGGCCGGTGTGCTCAATTTCCTGGAACCCGCAGGTTTTCAGTACTGCCCCTTCGCGGGCAAGGTTCCCTTTCAGTATGACAATCGGGCCGGTTGATTTTTCCGGGTTCTCTATTGAATGCAAGACATCCTGTCCGTCCAGTTTCACCGTCACGTCTTTCAGGTTTTCTGCAACAGTCTTGCCGTTGACCGTAAGGCACTCGCCGTGCAGCATTCCCGCATCGAGGAGCATTTTCATGACAACCTGAACACCGCCCACGCGGAAAAGGTCTTCCATGACATACTTGCCGGCCGGCTTCATGTCTGTGAGTATGGGTGTTGTTTCGCTGAATGCATTAAACTCATCTATGGAGAGCGGCACTCCCGCTTCATGTGCCAATGCAAGCAGATGCAGCACGGCATTGGTTGACCCGCCAAGGGCCATCACCGTGCGAATCGCATTCTCAAACGCGTTCTTTGTCATGATATCCCGCGGCAAAACTTCATTCTGTATACACCATTGCAGTGCATCCGCACTGTCGCGCATCACCTTCTCCCGCGCAGAATCCATGGCAGGTACCGCTGCGCTGCCGGAGATACTCATCCCGATTGCCTCCATGGCGGATGCCATTGTATTGGCTGTATACATCCCGCCGCAGGCTCCCGGCCCGGGACAGGCAGTACACTCCACGCCGTGAAGCTCTTCTTCGGAAATCTTCCCCGCGGAGAATTGGCCGACTGCCTCGAATGCACTGACAATATCAACAGCCCTGCCTTTATAATGACCTGCCGCGATGGTGCCGCCGTAGACAAAGACGCCTGGAATGTTGAGGCGCACCATTCCCATCACTGTTCCTGGAATTGTCTTGTCGCAGCCGCCGATTCCGTACAGGCCGTCAAGCTGATGCCCCCGGGAAAACAGTTCGACCACGTCGGCGATCGTCTCACGGCTGATAAGCGAACACTTCATCCCCTCATGGCCCATGGCCTGTCCGTCGGTCACCACAAAAGTATGAAATTCAACCGGAACGGTTAAATTTGTCCTCAGCGCCTGTTTTGCAAAAACCGCGATCTCGTCAAAGTGGCAGTTACAGGGCGATACATCGCTTCCCGCATTCGCAATTCCGACGATCGCCTTTTTAAAATCTTCGTCTTTGAATCCGACCGCCCGAAACATCGCGCGGTTCGCTGTCCGTTCAATACCTTCTGTCATCATTCTGCTGTTTTTATTATTCATGGGTCACATCCTTTTTGTCAGGGAATAATTCAAAGATACTGATTAGAAACTTTTTGGGAAAGAAGAAAAAAACATTCTGCATCACACAAGCAACAATAATGTTGCTTTAAGCGTACCTGCCGGACGTAGATGCCGCGGATGGTTTTATGTGCGTGTGATCGGTATCATATTCAGTTTTTCACGGCAGGATTTCCAATCCGGAAGGTATTTTGTCATCAGTTTTTTAAAGTGTGCATTATGATATCGTTCCAGAAAGTGCGTCAATTCGTGAACGATCACATACTCAACACATTCCATGGGTTTTTTTGCCAGTTCAAGATTCAGCCAGATCCGTTTTGCCGTTCTGTTGCAGGTTCCCCATTTGGTTTTCATTTTTTTTATGCCCCACTCATCCGCCTTCACCCCGATAATTTTTTCCCAGTTTTCGATCTTTTCCGGGACAAGCCTTTTTAATTCCTTCCGGTACCATTCATTCAGAATTGAACGGCGTTTCTCTGCCCCATACTTTTTCTGACAGGACAGAAGTATCGTTCCGTTTTCCAGTTTCACTTTCGAATAGTTGTCTAAATGGAACACCCGAAGCGGATACAGTTTGCCCAAATAAAAATGCATTTCGCCGGTGATATATTGTTTCGGCGAATCGGTTTTTATTTTCCGAAACTTTTGCTGCTGGTGTTTTATCCAGTCTGCCTTTGATTCAACAAATCGTGTGATCGCGGCGTCGGACATAAAAACCGGCGCCGATACGCAGACTCTTCCATCTGGAGGGTAAATTCGCAGATGCAGATTTTTTATTTTCTTGCGGGTCACTTCTATTGAAACATCGGCAATGTTCAGGAAATACGTTTCCTGCAGCGGCCTTTTACTGTTTTGTTTATGGGTTTCGTATAAAAATTGTGAATACATGTTTTTCAGAAAATTCATGGAAACCTGTTCCTTTTATTATTTATTTCCGGTTAATAATCGTTTTTTATTAAAAGTGTGTCAATATTTTTAAAATGCGTATCAAGAGAAAAGAGAGCCAAACCATTTTGTAAGGCACAAGCGGCAATCCATATATCATTCGACGGAATTGGAGTCCCTTTAAATTTTAACGCAATAAAAATATTGGCATAAAATTCTGCGGTATTATCATCATGAGGAAGAATAAAAACTCGTGATGAATTACAGAATTCTTCCAATTCCCGCATATTCTGTTTTTCCCTGCTCCCCGCCTTGAATCCGGAATACAATTCCGCCAATACCGTTACATCCAGGCCAATAAAATCACAATACCGCAACGCCTCGACAATTCTGTTATTGTTTTTCTTGAATTCCGAATAGATATTTGTATCGATAAGTACTCTTCTCATCTCCACATCTCCTCATCAATTTTCTCAAAACCGGCTGTGGCGTTCAGGAATTCTTTATATTCTTTTTCTGTCCATGTCCCGCTTAAATCATCAAGATCATGGTACACCGGATATTTTGCATCTTGTTCCAGGCCAAGAGCCTTCCGTAAAAGAGTAATTATGGTTTTATTGATACTTGAATCTTCTTTTCTGGATAATTCTTCCAGGCCTTTGTGCAGTTTATCATCTATACCGCGAATAGTGATTGATTTCATACAACCCTCCATGATGTCATTTATGACATCAATTCGATGTCATAAATATAGCATGTTTCACACCTGATTTCAATATTCTCACTGATATTGTTTTCCATACATGATTCATGTTAAAATTGGAACTATGAATTCAAAAAAAGACCCCTCAGAAATTCTCACAGATTTCTTCAACCATGCCACACCCGATGAAATCCGTGAATTAAAGGCACTTATCCAAAGCCGCAAGCAAAACAAAAGCCTGAACAACATGAATTTCTCCTCGATGGCAGAACAGGTTGCCGCATCAATAAAAGACCAGATGGGCCTGTCAAAGGATTTCGTCAAGGAAACTGCGGAAACGGCCATCAAACAGATTATCCGGGCATACGCGCCCGATATCCCGCCCAAAGACCTGGACGCACTCGTTAAGGCCATGACACCTTCCATGCATAAAAAATATGAAGCTGCGGTACCACCGGAAATGCTCAAAGAAATGGTTTCGCTGTTTGTCGACTACAGCCTGGGAAGAATGAGCGAGGATGAAAAACAGGAAATGCCAACAGGCTGGTCGCAGAAATACTGGTTTGCCTTTTCGCCGGTTATTCAGGGACTGATCAACCGGTTTCTGCATGGCGAGGTTGATGAAGAATTGTTTTGGCTTGCGATCGATGAAGCAATCCGGAGATCAAAAACATCAGGATAAAAAACAGAGGACCGCTCATGATAATTAAAGGTAATGCTATTCCCTTTCAGAACAACAGGCGCCCTTTTGATCTTGAAGGAAGGGAAATAAAAACAAAACACTTTGTCACCCGCATCACCGCACCGGATAACCCTTTTCTCCCGCATAAGCATGAACAATCAGAACTGTGGTTTATTCTTGAAGGCAATGGTGTTGTCACCCTCGAGGGGAAGGATTTTCCGGTGGAAAAGGCTGATCTGATTATCCTCGATCCATGGCAGGAACATGGATTGAGAACCGAAACTGAAATTACCTGGATTTGTCTGGGATAATACATAAAAAAAACTCACTCTTTTCACGACCCCTTGAACTCGGAAACCAGACTTTGAATTGTTGCCTTTGCATCACCGAAGAGCATCCGGGTGTTTTTTCGGAAAAACAGAGGATTGGTAATACCCGCAAACCCGGTCGCCATGGAGCGCTTTAAGACAAACACGGTCCTGGCCTGGTCGGCATTGATAATGGGCATGCCGTAAATGGGGCTTGTTTCATCTTCGTGTGCCGCCGGGTTTACCACATCATTTGCACCAACGACGATACAAACATCAACCGTCGGCATTTGTGTATTAATAGCCTCCATCTCCACAAGCTGGTCATACGGCACATTTGCCTCTGCCAGGAGCACATTCATGTGTCCGGGCATACGTCCTGCTACCGGATGAATCGCATAGCTCACGTCCGCCCCATTTTGTTCCAGAAGCTCCCCAAGTTCCCTGGTTACATGCTGCGCCTGTGCAACCGCAAGGCCGTATCCCGGAACAAAAACGACCGATCCGGCCGCCTCGAGAATAAGGTATGCATCCTCAACAGATATCGGCTGTACTGTTCCCTCGGCAGCTTTCCCGTGAGCGACCGAACTTGAACCAAAGCCGCTGAACAAGACGTTCGAAATCGAACGGTTCATCGCCTTGCACATGATATTGGTAAGAATTATCCCGCTCGCGCCAACCAATGCGCCCGAGACAATCAGTATGTTATTTTGAATTACAAATCCGGCTGCACATGCTGCAAGCCCGGAAAAACTGTTCAGCAGGGAAATCACCACCGGCATGTCTGCCCCGCCAATCGGGATGACAAACAACACGCCGTAAATAAACGAGAGCAAGACCACTGTCAAAAAGGGAACATATCCGGCAGGCAGGGCAAAAACCAACGGGATCATTCCCGCAATTTCAAGGCCGAACCAGACCCCGGAACCGGCCATCCCTGCCAACAACAGTCCATTGACTATATGCTGTCCCGGAAACAATACCGGGCTGCCCCCGATAATCTCGCTTAGTTTCAGGAACGCAACAAGACTGCCGGTAAAAGTCACCCCGCCGATAATCACCGACAATACTATCGTAACAGTCTGAAGACTGTCCAGAGACTGGGCTCCCGCGCCGAGTGAATAATGAAACACCGCCCAGCCGACGAGCAGGCTGGCGATTCCGCCGAACCCGTTAAACAAGGCAACCATTTCCGGCATCTTGGTCATGGCAACCAGACGTGCCGCAAATATGCCGATGACCGTTCCGATCAAAAGGCCGAGTGCAATCCATTGATAATCAACGATCCCCTTGCTGAACAGGGTAACGACAACCGCCGAAAGCATTCCCAAAGCGGAAATAAAATTGCCGAGCCTCGCTGCCGACGGTTTGCTCATCATTTTTAATCCCACGACAAAACTGATCGCGGCAACGATATATACAAGATTGATAATCAAATCCATATTATTTTTCCTGCACTTTCTTTTTCTTGAACATGCCAAGCATTCGGTCGGTTACCACATACCCGCCGACAACATTAATCGTTGCAAACGCAACCGCGGAAACGCCCAGTGTAATGCTTATCCATTCAGGTACTCCTGTCCCCGCAGTGATGAGAGCACCAATCAGGGTAATACCTGATATGGCATTTGACCCTGACATAAGCGGCGTATGGAGTGTGGAAGGCACCTTTGAGATCACTTCAAATCCCAAAAAAATGGATAAAATCAGAATGAATCCAAGAGGTATCAATACTTCCATGTTATTTCCTCGCTTTCTTTGCTGTAAATGCAGCGACAAGCATTTCACTGCATATTTTTTTATCTTTTGTAATTACACAGGAAGCAAGGATGTCGTCCTGCGTGGCCACATCAAACTGTTTTGTTTCCTTGTCCCAAAACTCCTCAAGCAGATTAAAAATGTTGTTCGCATACATCTGGGTCGCATTATACGGAACCATCCCGGGAAGATTATCATACCCGATAATGACCACCCCGTTTTTATTGATTTCCCTGTTGCAGACCGTCCCCTCGACATTGCCGCCCGTTCCGGCGGCCATGTCGACAATTATGCTTCCCGGATTCATTCGGGCAACGGTTTGTTTTGTCACAATCACCGGTGCTTTTTTCCCGAACACCTGCGCGGTGGTTATGACAATATCCGCCTGTTCACAATACTTTGCGATCATTTCCCTCTGTTTTTGAATCTGTTTGGGAGTGAGCTGTTTTGCATACCCGTCTTTTGTTTCACCAGTCGCACCCAAATCCAGCTTGACGAATTTGGCCCCGAGCGAGCGCACCTGTTCCTCGACCGCTGGACGGGTATCAAACGCCTCCACGCGTGCGCCGAGCCGTTTCGCTGTCGCGATCGCCTGAAGCCCCGCAACTCCCGCACCAATAATAAATACCCGCGCCGGGGATATGGTCCCCGACGGCGTCACCATCATGGGAAATATTTTCTGCAGCCGCTCCGCAGCAAGGATCACCGCGGCATATCCGCCAAGGCTTGCCTGGGAGCTTAATGCATCCATTTTCTGCGCCTTTGTGGAACGGGGAATCAGTTCCATGCACAGCGCAGTCACTCCGCGGCTGGCCAGACTCTGTACAAGTGATTTCTCGTTGAATGGATCAAGAAAACTGATGTGCACAGTCCCCGGATGCAAAAGAGCGATATCTTTCGTATCCGGTTTGTTGATGCGGACGATCATATCGGAGGTGCTGAATAATTTTTTCCGCTCTTTTAGTACAGCCGCGCCTGCTGTTTTGTAGGCAGTGTCGGGATGCCCGGCAGCCTCTCCCGCCCCCGCCTCAATCTGCACTTTCGCACCAAGAGCAATCACTTTTTTTGCGATCTCGGGGGTGATTGCACAGCGCGTCTCGTTTTTTGGTTCTTTGGGAATTCCAATAATCATAGGTTCTTATTATTCCTTGTCATTTTTTTCCCCTCCATTTTTTTAAAATATATATATGCCGCCCGGAAAACAAGCAATACACAGAAAAAATCATATATAATTTCCAGCCATACACGCTGTTCCACTCACAGAAAAAATTCCATCTGAAAATCATTGAGCATGAAGGGGCCAAAACATGTATTTTCCTCGTTTTCTATCTTGAATCCGAACCGCATATAGGCGAAAATCGCCTTTTTATTGTTTCGATGCACATTCAGGACTATCTTTTTTGCTCGATTCTCTCTTGCGTATTCCCTTACCATACTAAAAGCCTTCCTTCCAATGCCCATGCCATGGTACGAAGGATGAACATAAATCTTGTGAAGCTTGCAGATATCTGCACACATCATGGAATAAGAAAAATAACCGGCTGGTTGTTCATTATAATATATGATCTGCCATTTGACGCCAGCGGCAATCTCCCTTTTTATCGCCGGGGCAGTATACATCTCATTCAGCATGTAGTTGATCTGCTTCTGGCTGATGATTCCAGGAAAATGCAAATTCCAGATGGTCGTTGCCAGATTTAAAAGAAGATCGGTATCTTTGGCTGTTGCAGGACGAAATTCTGTTTTCAGAGTGCACCCCGGCAATTTTACATTATCAGTACATTATATATTATGGGAAACCAAATTTCGAGGGGTTTTTCAGGTGCGGGATGAAATTATTTTTTCCCGCAAAGTACACAAGCGGCATAAAAAATCGAACGCAAAGAATATATTTATTTCGGGAAGCCTGTTTTTTAGGTTAAACATACATACTTGAAGAAAACAGTAATTACAAAAAGTCAAGGAGAGAGGCAGAATCATCCGAATCATTTCAATTATCCATTAAATCATATTGATCCTGCCTTCTTCATTTGAACTTGATCATTTAAACCCTTTACTATACGGGAGACTGCTCAAGGTCGCTTCTACTTCAGCATCATTTTTCTGCAGTTCAAAAACCGTATCCCACGTACCGTTTATCAGCGACTGACGGTGCGATTCCGGCATGGTAAACGAAAAAATTTCCCCATCGCATTCAATTGTTTTGTCCATCAGACTGATCACAACCTTGATCTGCGGGCTCTTCTGAATTTTCGCGGCAAGATTTTCAACTGCTGATTTTTTCACTGACACTGCCGGCAGGCCAAGCGTTGCACAGTTGCCCGCAAAGATCTCGGCAAAACTTTCCGCGATAAAAGCATCAAAGCCAAAACGCTTTAATGCCTGCGGGGCATGTTCACGGCTCGAACCGCATCCAAAATTGTTGTTGGATAAAAGAATATTAGCAGCTGCATATATCTCTTCATTCAGGGGGTGTTCCTTTGGCGTCTCATCCGCATTAAACCGGACGTCATAGAATGCATATTTTCCAAGACCATCAAAGGTCACACACCGCATGAACCGGGCAGGAATTATTTGATCGGTGTCTATATCATCACCGGGCACATACACCCCCCGGCCTTCTATTCTGATTTTTTTTACGTCATCGTTTGCCATATATTTCTCCTTAACATAATTTTTCAAATTTCTCGCGGAGCGCGCAGAGGACGCGGAGGAATAATTCAGTTATTCCATCAATCATTTCTCTGATTCCGATCTTTAATGCAAGGTCACAGGCTGGTACCTTTTGACAACTTGTATTTCTTCCCTCTGTGTACTCCGCGGTCTTCGCGTGCTTTGTGTGAACTCCTCTTCTACAATTTTCTGATGTCCACGACTTTCCCAGCAACAGCAGCAGCGGCAACCATGACCGGACTCATTAAAAGTGTCTTCCCGGTTGGAGATCCCTGACGTCCAATGAAATTCCGGTTGGAGCTTGATGCCGACATCTGGTTTCCAACCAGTTTATCGGGATTCATCCCCAGACAGATTGAACAGCCGGCTTCACGCCACTGGAAGCCTGCCGCCTCAAATATTTTATCCAACCCTTCTTTTTCCGCCTGAATTTTTACGCTGTTGGAGCCGGGAACCACAAATGCCCACACACCCTCCGCCACTCTCTTGCCCTTCAGGAATTCAGCAGCATCACGAAGATCCGATATCCGGCCGTTGGTGCAGCTCCCGATAAAGGCGACATCTATTTTTTTGCCCTCCATGGTTTCACCTTCTTTAAAGCCCATATGAATAAGCCCCTTGCCGGCAGAATCCTGGTATTCTCCTGGAAGACTTGCTGTTTCAGGAATGGGCTCATCAACACCAATTGCCTGACCCGGATTAATCCCCCAGGTCACCATCGGTTTTAAATTGTTTACATCAAGCGTATATATATCATCGTACTGTGCATCTGCATCAGAGGCAATACTCTTCCAAAACTCAACAGCTTTGTCCCATGCAGCGCCCGAGGGTACATATTTTCGGCCTTTCAGATAATCAAACGTGGTCTGGTCCGGATTGATATACCCGAACCGCGCGCCTCCCTCGATACTCATATTGCAGACCGTCATCCGCTCTTCCATGGAAAGCCCTTCGATGGTCTCCCCGGCATACTCATACGCATAGCCAAGCCCTCCGTTGACGCCAAGTTCCGCGATAATCTTTAAAATAATATCCTTTGCGGTTACCCCCCTGGAAAGTTTTCCTTTCACCTCAATCTTGCGGACCTTTGGTTTTCCCATTGCCATGGTCTGTGTTGCGAGCACATCGCGCACCTGGGATGTTCCGATCCCGAAGGCCAGTGCACCGAATGCACCGTGTGTTGCGGTATGAGAATCCCCGCAGACAATGGTCATCCCCGGCTGGGTCAAGCCCAGCTCGGGCCCAATGATGTGCACGACTCCCTGAAGGCCTGATTCCGGGCCAAAAAAAGTAATCCCGTATTCTTTTGTATTCTTCTCGACTGCCTCCATCATGGCCTCGGCAAGGCTGTCGGCAAATGGACGGGCGCGGCTTTCTGTGGGAATAATATGGTCTGCGGTGGCGAAGGTCCGTTCCGGATGTTTTACGGCCATGTTATATTCCTTCAGCATGGCAAATGCCTGCGGTGAGGTCACCTCGTGAATCAGATGCAGGCCGATCGCAATCTGATCCTGGCCTGACGGCAGGGTTTTTACTTTATGGAGTTCCCATATTTTATCGACTAAATGTTTTCCCATAATATTTTTCTCCTGTAATGGTATATTTTTATGTAATGAAGATCATCAAATTCGCACAATAAAATAAATTAAGCAAGCACCAGGCTGAGATATATTTTTTTCATCCCGTTGATTTTTTGATCCTGTCTCCATTCCCCCATTGATCTTCGTGCAGAATTCTTCTTCTCTTGAGGCTATCCCGTGAGTTCTTCACCCCGGGACATGAGCACTTTCCCTGTCCGTACCATTTCAATGATTTTGTACTTTCCGAGCATCTTGTGAAACCCGTCAAGTTTTTCTGTTGAGCCAGTTGACTGTATGATCATTGTGTTGTCGGTCAGGTTTATGACTACCGCATCAAATACGTGGCTTATCTGCATGATCTCGGTCCGCTGTTCTGCCGCACATTGCAGCTTGATCAATGCCAGCTCCCGGTCAATAATGTTGTCTCCGGTATGGTCAGTTGCATGCACTACATCCACCAGTTTATTCAACTGCTTGATTATCTGCACGAGTGTTTCGGCGTCCCCGGATGCAACCAGATTCATGTGTGAAAACCTGGGGTCATGTGCCTCTGAAACCACCAGAGAGTCAATATTGAACCCGCGGCGTGCAAATATCAGGGAGATACGAATCAACACACCGGGTTTATTTGCAACATATAAACTGATTGCATGCTTTTTCATGTCTTTATTATTCCCGCTTGCTTTCATTTTATGTACTCCCTTTCGGTTTTTCAAGTTTGGTGGTCGGCGGTTCAAGAATCATCGAATCAAGGTTTGCGCCTGCGGGAATCATCGGGAAGACATTGTCTTCTTTTTCCACTTCGGCTTCAATGATACATGGTCCGTCATTATATGCCAAGGCTTCTTTCAGTACCCTGGTGACATCCTCGGCTTTTTCAAGATGAAAGCCCTTAATGCCATAGGATTCTCCGAGTTTTACGAAATCAGGATTGCCCACAAGATCCACCCCGGAAAGCCGGTTGTCATAAAATAAATTCTGCCACTGCCGTACCATGCCGAGATATTTATTGTTGATAATAATTATCTTGATCGGCAATTTTGCATTATTTGCAGTAGCAAGCTCAGCCATGGTCATTTGAAAACCTCCGTCCCCGGAGATGGCAATCACGGTTTTATCGGGACAAGCCAGCTGCGCGCCGATCGCTGCGGGAAAACCGTATCCCATTGTCCCTGCCCCGCCGCTTGATATCCATTGATGGGGAAAACTGGTCTTGTAGAACTGTGCGGCCCACATCTGGTGCTGGCCGACATCGGTTGCAACAATCGCCTCGCCCTTTGTAAGCATGTAGATCTCATCAATCACCTGCTGGGCAGTCAAACCGCTCTTTTTTTCATAATTCAGCGGAAACTGTTTTTTCCACTCTGCAATTTGAACCAGCCATGCTTTTGTATCACCAGCTTTAACCCGGGTCACCAGATGTTCAAGTACTTCCTTTGCGTCCCCGACAATTGCACAGTCAACTCGTACAGTCTTGTTGATTTCCGAGGGATCGATATCGATATGGATTTTTTTTGCATTCACACAAAAATCATCATACCTGCCGACAATCCGGTCATCCCATCTCGAACCGATTGACATGACAAGATCACAACCGGATACAGCTTTGTTTGCAAAGGCTGTGCCGTGCATGCCGAGCATTCCGAGACTTAATTCATGCGTCTCCGAAAACGCACCCTTTCCCAACAAAGTCGTGGTCACCGGAATCTGAAGTTTTTCTGCCAGATACAGCACCTCTTTTTCGGCATTAGCCAGAATCGCACCATGGCCGACAAGCAGTACCGGTTTCTTCGCATTATGTAACAGATCAACCGCCTGCGCTATCCCATCGGAATCAACCTCATGCCCGAGTTTGTATCCGGGGAGTTCGAAGGTCGCTTCGATATCCTTGTCGAGAATTGAAGCGTCAATCATCGCACTGGATACATCTTTGGGAATATCAACAAGAACCGGGCCGGGCCTGCCGCTTTTTGCCAGAAAAAATGCCTCATTCATGACACGGGGAAGGTCCTCGGCGTTCTTTACCAGAAATGAATGTTTTACGCATGCGAATGACAATCCGGTAACATCAGCCTCCTGAAACGCATCAAGACCCAGGTTTCCGGTGGTCTGCTGACCGCAGATAACAACAATGGGAATAGAGTCCATATGGGCAGTAAAAAGTCCGGTGATCGTATTGGTTGCACCTGGGCCCGAGGTAACCAGAGCCACTCCCACTTTTCCGCTCGCACGGGCATAGCCGTCTGCCATATGGGTAGCCCCCTGTTCATGACGGACAAGAATAAGCTCCACCGGCGAATCAACCAATGCATCAAAAATGGGAATTGCCGCGCCTCCGGGCAGTCCGAAGACATAGTCAACACCTTGCCGGTGCAGAATATCGATGATCACCTCACCGCCTGTTTTTTTCTGGGCAGCCATATGCTCTCCTTGTATTGTATAATTCCTTCTATAAGAAAAATCCAATAAACTACAGTATTGTTGTGTTCATCTAAAATAGTCAGGATAGACGATTCTGTCAAAGGGTTTTCGGGATGTTTTTTAGTCAAAAATAAAAACTATCGACGCGTTTGGTTTTTTTTCATATGATAGTATGATGGGTATGTTTCATGATTTGAATGAATTACAGCAAGAATTGGAGCATCAGGATGCCGAAACAATTTTAAACTGGGCGTTCACCAGTTTCTCTCCAGAGGAAATCGTTATTGCGTGCAGTTTTCAAATAGAAGACCAGGTGATCTGTGATATGGCAATTGCCGGGCAGCATGATGTAAGTATTCTTACCATCGACACCCTGAGACTGAATCAGGAAATATATGATACAATCCGTCTCTTTGAAAACAAATACGGAATACGCGTTCAAAAAATATATCCCGATTCAGAGGAAATTCAAAAAATGACAGCTGAAAAGAAGGAAAATTCTTTTCTCAACAGTAAACAGGATCGAGAGGCGTGCTGCTTTTTTCGAAAAGTCAAACCGCTCGCCAAGTCGCTTACCGGCAAAAAAGCATGGATAACCGGGCTTCGGCGGGAACAGTCATACAATAGAAAATGTATACAAAAAATAGAACAGGACACCCGGTTCAATATTATCAAGATTAATCCGCTTGCAGACTGGACGCTTCAGGAAGTTTGGGACTATATAAAAAAACAGAACATCCCCTATTGTGTATTATATGACAGGGGGTACACCAGCATCGGGTGCGAACCGTGCACCCGTCCTGCAACAGACCCGGCAGATATCCGGTCCGGTAGATGGTGGTGGGAAACAGACAGTTCCCGCGAATGCGGAATGCATGAGAAATAGAAAAAACCGCACCAGAACAGTACAGCTTTTTACATGGGTGTATGCTCCTTAATATGGTAATTCCGGAGTATAACCCAGTATTTTTTCCGTTGAAGAATAATTTGCCTGGTACTCTTCATCCGTCATCAGCTTCCTGTTCCCGCGTTCTTCGGTAATCGCCCCGGGACCAGTATTTTTATATTCACGGTAAAACTGCCTGGCGACAGTGGATTCATCATCCCAGTCAAGCCATCCCACCCTGCTGATCTGATCGTGCAAAACAGAAAACATGAACACAGTTTTGGCCGGAACGTCTTTTGCCATGGATCCGCCCGTCCATGCCCCTCGTCCCAGATTGATCCGCTGTCCGGTATTTTTTTTATCGACAGTAAAAAGGCAATTGCGGAATACATACCCGTTATTGAATCCCGCTCCCATCGTATCGCTCGGGGCAGAGGCAGTGATATATCCGCCGGAAGACCGATATAAAGAGTTGATATGGCAATTTTCAAACAAAACAGTTGCCCCGCCGCAGATAAAATCAACCTCGCCTTCGATATAACAATTTTCAAAATACATGCGTCCGGAGCGCAGATACAGGGTGTCCTGCTGTCCCAGAAATACACAGTTTTTCATATACCCGATTGGCAGCCGTTTCCCCGAAAATGCCACAGAGCGTCGTTCTTCATTTCCCCAGGTGGTGTTCCATTCCGCGCCTTTATTATAGAAGGTAATGTTCTCTGCGGTAAAATACCCCTCTGCCGGGTCTGCTTCTACCAGAATATTGCTTGATATGCCGCCGTAATCGGCTTCATACCCGTAGATTATCGTATTGACCGGGCTCTCTCCAATAAATGAGATATCTTTCTTGAAGATATACAGCTTCTCCTGATACATTCCCGGTTTGATATAAATAATGGAGCCGGGCTGTACTTTTTCAACCGCCGCTTTAATAGTGGTAAACGCGCCGTCTTTTCCGCTTTTATCAACAACTGCCGCCGCAATCTCTGCCAGGTTTTTCGGCAGCACAGGTTTTGCCGTTACCTTCTGCGCAGCAGCTTTGCTGTAGGGCAAACTGGAGAGATTGATTTTTCCGTCTTTGACAAATGAGGGATCAACATATTTTGGATCCTTGCTTTTTATCTCTGCCGCGGTCATGTTGATCCCGGCAGGTTTTGCTTTCGGCCGCCTGCCCTCCGGAACCGGATCATCTTTTAATCCCGGGACAGTCACCAGGTCATGTTCAACTGCTTTCCCGATCATGGCAAGACTACTTTGTGACACATCCTTTTCTTTAATAACGAGTATATATGCATAACGGGCAAAGCCCTTCATCCCGGCATCCGCTTCACCAAACTCTATATAATTGCCGTCGCCTGCAGCCTCAACATATCCTTTTGTCTCATGCCGCAGTCTGTTGTCAATATACAATGAGGCTGCCATTGTCTTATTGTCATCTCCAACACTGAACACTATTCTGTACTCATGCCAGGCGTTCGCTATCTGCAAAGACCCAAGCCGGGTCATACCGCTGCTTCCCTTTATCTGGTTGTACATATTATGCAAAAGTTTTGCCTGGTATGCGCCGCGCTGCCATAACACCCAGAAAAGCGAGAACGGGGTAAAGTTGTCCGGATCTGATGCACCCCGGGCCTTGAATACTATAGTAATCTGTTTTTCGTTTCCCGCAAGCGGTATGCGAAACGTCTCATCTTTGTCATCTACTGTATCAAGTTTCAACACTTTTGTGCCGCTTGCAGTATCGGTTGCCAAAGAAAAATGATCCGATACAGTTTTATTGGTTTGAAATCCATTCGCCTCCAGATCCATCTTTACATTATCTGGATTTTTTTCTCCGGGAATATAGAGCATATAATCGCCTGCTGCAAGCTCGGCCGGTACATCTTTTTTTACCTGCGGGGGCGGAGTTGCCGTGCTGGTACAGCCGCCCGCCAACAAAAAAAGACAAATCAAAATTGCCGGGAACATAACAAATGTTTTTTTCATAGCCTCACTCCAATGAACAAAAATATATCTGTCATAGTATACAAGGTTTTAACAAGAGAATATACATTATCTGGTCATGCGTGTTTTCTTTTACCTGCCGGTCTCCACAAACCATTTCGGCGGCTTTATTTTATGCTTTTTATAGAACGCTTCAAGCCGCAGCCTGTTTTTATTCCAGCCATCCTTTTGTTTTGCCTTTTTCGGCAGCAATCCCAAAAAATGAACCGCGTTTCTGCCCAGAAAATCGTCAATATCAGTATTGCTGAACAAGTTGTTCTCTTTTAGTATTTTGCAATAATCTTCTTTGAAATTTTTATAATTCTCCTCTTTGGCGAACACATGCCAGTCCACCCCATATAAAAACCTTTTCTTTACCACATTACCATGGTCTTTTATTATCGACGGCCAATCTTCAATAAACTCTTTTTTCAAAGATTTGGTGGTCACCATATGATGTCCGGAATCAATATACAGGTCGCCATATTTTTCGAGCATTTCGCAAATTTCTTTTACCCATGGTTTCTGCCCTTTCGTTCCTTTTGCATTATACCGCTCCTTTCCGGTCCAGCCGAAATGGGCCAGGTTCAGATGAAGACGCGGATATTTTTTCAGCACCTTGTCCCAGTATCGCGGAGCACCGAACACATAGCTGGCATTATGAAAGGCCTCGATCCCGCCTGAGACACAGTGAGCAGTAATGGGCACCTGCTCTTTTTCACAATACCTGAAAAGCTCATCCAACGCCCCGTCAATTTCCTTTCCGGTGAACTCCATGTACTGCTTCATGTTATTATGCCTGAATATTTTTTTTCGCCGCTGTTTGTCCACTTCTGTGTTGCCGACAGGCCTGTACCCAAGCGCAGGATACAGTTTGACGCCGATAAAGCCCTGTTCATTAATCGCCTTTTTAACGAGTTCCAGTGAACTGTACCGTTCGCGGGAACCGTCCGGGGCAAGCATTTTCTTCCGAAATGCCAGCTCGCGTGCAGGACAAAACGGAACAAAGGGATGAACCCGGCCGGCCATGGGGACAACCACATCATCGCAGGTCATATCGATCTGATTTTTCACGCATGTATCGTACGTATTTTTAAACCAGTATTCATAATCCAGAAGCAGCGGCACAAACAAATCCACTTTGTCTTTTGCATAGTCTTTTGCCAGTTCTTTATACACATCAATAATATCGGGAAGCGACATAATTTCGCCCCAGCGGCGGTATCCTTTGCCCAAAGCCAGCGTCGCGATCCCGAAGATAATTTTACACCATAAAGACCGCTTGTTGTTTCTGCCCCCATACTGGACACACCGGGCAACCGGTGTGAGAAAATGAAAAAATTTGCCAAAAATCCTGACCAGTGGTAAATTCTCATACTTTCTTGAGTACAGATACCCCTTTAATGGTATATCCCTCCCCCGAAAAATGTGTTCGTGGACATCGATAAGCGGTTTTCCCTTGATCTCCATGGCGGGCTCCTTTTCTTACATTAATCTGTAGATAATTATTTATCAGAATAGAATAGAGAGAAATGAAATACAATTACTTTTTTTTATTTTGAGGATACCTTCGAGGTAAATTCCGGGCAAGGCCGGTTATTTTGAGTTCAGCCAGATAAAAAAATCCTTGAGTGCTTTGGAGACGAGTTTTTTATACGCTCCTTCAAGATCAACAGGGTCAAGTACTTCCCGACGGGTACCTTTCAAGGCACTTGAAATGACTGTGTGATATCGTTTTGAATATTCCCAGACCGATTCATTGCTTTCCTTGTCAATCAGCCGTATACAGAAAACCATGAAGGGCCCGTCCTCGGTTGGAGTGTTGCTGACTGTGTATCCCCACTGGTCAACCGTAAATGCCAGAATATACTTTGCCGGAATCGATGCCTGAAAATCAGAAAAATTGTATCCGCTGAAGGCAGAAGTATCCTGTTCAGATTTTGTATACTCTGCGTTTAATCTGACGACAAAGTCAGGATCCACAATAAATAAATCGGTTTTTTTTGCCTTATCCACAAACTCAGGATTAATCAACATCTGAATTTCTCCTGAGTTGATTTTCCCCAGGAGGGTTACCATATGTTCCCTGTATAATAATTCCCAAACATCTTTGGAGCCCATGGGAAGCCGGTTATCCAGTACTCCGGTATCGGCGACATCGGTGAACAGGGTCACAGGTACGGGAATTTCCATGGTTTTTTCCGGGAAGCCAAGGCGCGGTGTGGCGCACCCGAGTGTCAGGAATACAATTATTATTGTAAATAAAAACCGATTACCGTTCATGAATACTCCCTTACAAATAAAAGATCTGCCGAAAACAGTATAACCACCCCTTCCTTGTTATGGCAAGGACTTTGGTTTTCAAAAACAGGAACACATCCCGCACAAAAACAAGGCGCGTTCACTTTAGAACGCGCCTGACAAGAATCATTCAAATCCAATTAGAAACCAAAATTGATGAGAATCGGCACTGCCCAGTCATAGTCATCTGTGGTTGTGTTCAGATCGCCGTTCATTGTCAATTTGAAACTGATGCGAAGATCGAAATCATCAATTTTCACATACGGTTCAGCGGTAATAGCCAGCCCGGTGTCGGCTTCTGAAGAACCGGCAACAGAAGCGTACAACCCGACGGTCACTGCACCAAGGTCATAATACACTTCAGGAGCTGCGTTCCATGTTGTTACTTCTGTGTCAAGATTCATGCCGAGTGTTGCTGCAAATGCGATTGAAAGCGCATCCATTTTGTAGCCGGCTGCCAGAACAGAATCGATACCGGTATCCGTAGCGGTTTCAAGCCCGGTGTATTTTACATCTGCCCAAAGAACGAGGTCCGGTACCATAAGAAGTTCAACTCTGCCGAAAATGTTTCTCACTTCAGCGGTTGGATCATCGCCGGAGGCAGTAGATCCAAGAGTGAATTTCAACATGTCAGGGACCGTATAGGCTGCTGCCAGGCCGGTCAACGTCATATTGTCCTGAATGGTTTCAGTTGGGGCAAATCCATTTGTTCTCCAGTTGACTGCAGCTTCAAATCCTGTGTCTGCCGGTGCAAGAACAATCCATACGCCCATACCGCCCATTCTGCCGACATTCCCGTTGTTGACATCATAGATGGGATGCGGAGAGGTTTTTCTGAACATATCCAAACCGTCACCGGCCCATTTTCCAATATAGGCAGTCAAAAGGCTCGGCATGAGTTTTAATACGCCGTACATATTAGTGATATCGCCAAACTCATCATCAACTACCAATTGTGCACCATTAAACTGGTATTTGAAATAGAATTCAACAAAATCTCCCTTGAACCATGCATCAATTCCCTGCCGCGGACCGGGATTTCCCCAACCTGGTCCCCATGACTGGGTGATATCACTGGATGCTTCATCTCCCTGGGCAACATTGAAAATTGTGCGGCCCCAAGTGCCGACACCGGCTTCAGCAATAAGTAAGTTGCTTACGGCAACCAACATGATAAAAAGTATAAGACCCTTTTTCATTTTGATTCCTCCTTAAAATTTTCGGGACTCATAAAAGTCAACGACTTCATAAAATGTCCCCCCTTTTCAGTTACAGTATTAAATTTAAAAAAAATATTCAATAGATTTTCGGAAAAAAGTTGATTTATTCTATCAACTATCCTCTTTTTTGTTTAATTTCATGGAAATTCAGGGGAATGAGGGTGTTTTTTTCATTCATCCCGACACAAAATATTTTTTTTATGAAATAACAGCACAACGAAAAGAAATATTGTGATTTTTCTATATATAGTTTTCCCGTGTGAGTTTATTCGAAAATTCCAGAACTATTATTCAATATAACGGAGTCCGCTACTTTCCCTCGGGTGATTGAACTGCTTGATCTCCTGCATCATCAATATCCTTCTCATCCGGAGAGTTATAATCTATCAGCAGTTCCGGATCGGCAATCCAGGCTGCAAAATACGGGTATGGTGCATCTTTCTGTCGGAGCATTACAATGAAGGGCCGGTCATATATCAGTGACCGCGCTGTACTGGCGATCCCCTCGGCACCACCCGATCCCCGTGACACCAGCATGGCGCCTTTTTCATCCAGCCGAAAATCAATCGTCTGCTTTGCCACGGTGATATAGTACCCCTTTAACCGTGGATGAACTGTCGTTATTTGTTTGTAATACAGATCCTTAAATGTATGTCCCAGCTTGAATATTATTTTCGGAATAACGATTGTGTCATTGAATGCCAATTCTTCGGCGTCGGCCCGGGATACCCTCTCAAGCGTTTTCTGCACTGTTTCCAACAATGTTTTCCCGGGTAATATTTTTGCAAGGATAATTTCATCATTCATCGATTCACTGACCAGCGAAACGATACAATTTCCGGTTTTCTCTTCATAATAGAATATTTTCACCTGATCCCGTATTTTATCAAACATTCCTTCAGTTCCACTGGAATATCCGAACGCTGAAACCTGCCTGCGCTCTTCCCCAAATTCAAAGTTGATATAAAGCGTGCCGTCAAAAACATTTTTAAACGGCAAATTCTTCGACATATACGCATAAAAGAGAATACTTCCCGCCGGCCATGGCTCTTCCAGCACCTTCTCTATGTAATCGAATTTTTGTTTAAGATCTGTTTTCAATTCTTCGATGATCCCTTCGCCGACTACCCCTGCTCCTGCAACATATGAATCACCGGAAAGATATTCTTTTTTAAACATTTTTCGGCTGAGCTGTACTGCATATTCCGGGCTGTTTTCAAGGGTAATCGTGTCATGATACACTGTATCCGAAAGCTCGTTCCAGGCCAGCTGGAACGTTGCACAATAGACAAGATTTTTATTGGGAACTATTTTTGCTTCAAGAACCGGGGTAATAGCGGTGTTTTTTAATGCAGATGAATCTGTCTCATTGACCATTATTTTATTGTATGTATATTCAATCTGTCCTTCAGAAAATGCTGATGGAATAAAACATATCAGAACAAAAATACTGAAAATCACTTCTTTCAAAATCATTCTCCTCTTTTATTTCACTGTTACTTGAATTCGGGTCTGGACAACATACCCTCCGGCAGGCCAGTCAAAATATACCCTGATCTCATACTCCCCGGGCTTCACTTTACCGAAGGTATAGGACCCGGATTTTTTTCCTTCGGTATAAAACCACTCACCGTAGGTCTTGTCCGAATCCCCGGATTTTACCAATGTTATCCAGTCCTGGTCGTTGCCGGGAAAACCGGAATATTCAATGTTAATGTTCTCATCGCTTGAATACACTTTTTTGGCAGTTGTGACGGTAAAGACATCCTTTATCGGCTTGTCACCATCCTTGGCCGATTGGGTCCCGGCTGCAACATACTCTGCAACAGAAGCAAGAATAATACCGCGTTCACTGCCAATTGCCCGAACAATAAACTCGGTCCGTTCATCGGTTACCAAAATAGTTCCAATGATCACCGCATCGACGGAAAGCACTTTTCCAATCCTGGCAGCAGTACTTGCATCCACAATGTCCGACAATGAAAAACTCTGTTCCTTGATGACCTCATCAATACGCGTCCGCTCGATGACCAAAAAACTCCCCTCATTGACAATTTCATGGGTCAGTTTTTCGGTTGCGTACCGTCCATAACTGTCGCCGGGCCGGCCAATCACATCAAAGCCGTACACTGCGATTGTCTTATTCGGGAGCCGTTTTTCTACCGCAGCAAGTTTTTCAGCAATTATTCTAAAAACCGAGTCAAAATCAGGTGCTTCATCAGCAAACAGTACGGAAACTGCAAGAAGAGATACAATCAGTAAAAAAACAGCTTTTTTCATAAATACAGCACCTCCATGAATCCTGGAGTAGAAAATACTCCGAAAAACATTATTATTGTAGCAAGTATTCCCTGTTTTTTAAAGGGGAAAGAAAATAATGTATTATTATTTTTCTTTACCCCTCATTTACTTTTTTTCTATTACTTGATAATAAATAAAAAAACTTAAAATTTTATATTTTTTCTGCTTGACAGAATAAATTTTTGGGTATATTATCAATTTAAAGATAGTTGATTTATGCAACCAACTAAATGAAGATATGCTTTTTTTGGATCATAAAACTTCTATTGTTATAAAAATAGTATATGAAAAGAGTGTTTCACGGTTTTTCCCGTGTTCCACTCAGCCCGCCCAACGAGCAATGCGGGAGTTTTTTTATCAGAACCGGATATCGGTAAATTATCAATCCGCGTTGCGGTTGAGACTTTTATTGATACCCTCTTCTCCTTCTTTTGGTTAAGCCGGCCGCGGAATCAAGGGCATCCGCGTCCGGCAATTTTTTTAATTAAAAAAGAATGTAATGCTCCAGAAATCTTTCCGGAGAACGGAATCTTCACCAGCCAGTCCCGCTTCAATACTTTCAAGAAGTCCAGCAGGCTGCTCTTCGGCTGTAATAACCGGACCATTCTCGAGATATGGTTTTAAAAAATCATCGAGATTCATAATAATTTTACTTAAATCAATTTCTTTTGGATTATGATAATATTTATACAAATTGATATACAACCCCTGATCCAGTTTGTATGGAATGTGCCGATCTCCCCGGAGAAATGATTCGCCGTTATTAAGAAGCACATGCCATGAATCAACCAGTTCATCCGTAATCGGTATATTGAAAAAGACGCCTTGTTGACGGGGCTGGGGCAGCCATTCCTGGTCGTTATCGGTTTCTGATTTTATGGCTGCCCAGGTTTCCCGGCTTAAACGGAACACTTCCAGGATTTGCTCATACGCTTTTTTCATCCTGGATGCATCCTTCACTGGTACTGTTGTTGCAAGAAACGGATTGATCCGAAACCATTCTATCTTTTTTGATTCAGGTATTTTGGCGATGGGCTGATTCGTTAAATACAGATAAAACTGATACTCCCAGTCATATGTCAAGATAAAATTAATATGATGCATCATAAAATTACAATAACCACGCAGCCATAATACATCGCTGTAATCAAATCCAATATAGAACTGTTCCAGTTTTTCTTTGGAAAAGGAATCCATCGGCATTACCGGCCGAAAAATATTGGGCAGCCATTCCCATTCCTCACGCTGGCCATTATTGTTAATATCCAGGTAATATTTTCCTGCATATAATTTCAAATTGATATTTTTATCCTTGATTTCTTTCAGCAAGGCTTCTGTAGTCTCAAGGGTTTTATAAAATTCGTCGATCATGCCATAGAATTCCTCAAAGGTAACTTCCCGAGTGTTGTTATTCGGCGGCATTTTGACATCCTGATAATACTTTGGATCAATTATTTCGTAAAAATCACCCGAAACTTTTTCAAAAGCCCGGCAAAGCTGCAGAAGCGCGAATTCAAGTTTTTGTGTATCAGTTACCGTATCTTTCGATGTGGAAAACAAATTTGAATACATATCAACACCTTCTCGAATTTTGCCATTTTCAAGATAATACGCGAATTCCTTTCGTTCCGGGGCACAAGAAAAAAGCATACTAAATACCAATACAATAAAAAAAACCTTCTTCACTGATTTACTCCTTAGTAGATAAAAAAGTTACACCTGCGTTTTTTCCCGCCCTTGTAATTCTTAATATCTTTTTATTAATTATCTGATAATTATATTACCGGAAAAATGAGACTTCAAGAATAATCTGTATTTTATTCAAAAATACACTGTTCCAGCCGGATTTTTTTCCTGTCATTAAAGAGTTCATTCACAGAATTGTTGGCGATCCTGGTACGGGTAAAGACGACACTGTAGCTTGAAGAATCGACAAACACCAGCGATGAACCCGTATTGCGGGTTATTTCGCAGTCAATAAAATCCACATTCGAGGTGTTCTGAATGTCGATCATTGTATATTCCTGGTTTTGGGTCAATACCGAATCAATAAACAGAATATTCTGTGAATTATACAGCTGGGCAATCCCATACGTACAGTTTTGAATCCTCGACTGGCTCATGGTAAAGTTTGATGTCTGCGTCAATTCGACACCGTAGGTCCCGCTTCCGTCAAGTGTGCAGCCGGTTATCTCGACATTTTCACAGAGCTGAAACCTCAGCACCCCGCCGATACAAAACCCGGGCTTGATATGCGAGAACCGGATTCGTTCAAAACGCAGGTTCTGGCAAGTCTGGAAATCAATCACCCATCCATAACTTGGCTTGATCACAATCTCTGCATCACCTTCGCTGCGGAGTGTGAGGTTGTTGACCGACTTTATAATCGGGTAAAACCCGTCAAACATGTCGTACCATGAAAGGTTTGCATGTTTCACATCATTTTTTTCGCTTAGATCGTAGGTCCCGGCCTTGAGGGTAACTACTGTATTCGACTTGAGCGCATGTAAAAGCTCGGTGCTGTTGGTCACGGTGATAAACCGGATCCCTTCTTTTTCCCTGCTCCCGTCCAGCCCAAAGCAGTCTGCAACAAGCGAACGGGTACTCTCAAGCAGTGTTCCCAGATTGCGGTATTTTCCAAGGACGCTTTTTTTCACGGTCCCGGTCTGGACATCCAGTAATGACAGCTGAAGAACCAGGTAATCACCGGCTTTGGAGCAGCGCGCGGAAAGGATTTCTTTTGCAGCAAGCAGTTTCCCCACCCGAAGCTGACTTTCCTTGTCTGCCATATCGGACATTGAAAACTCAAGTTCCTTGAAAGCGGCCTCCCGTTCAGCAGCACTGACAATCCTGTATGTTCCGATCTCCGAGACATGCGCGGTAACGATAGACGAAACCGCGGCGGCATTCTCAGGTCCGAATGCGGGCTCCGCACTGACGATCACCGACAAAACCGGCTGGGAGAAAATCGGCATTATTGCAAAAAGTATCATTAATAAGCTTATAATTTTTATCTTCATGAAGATCTCCTTTGTGAACTCCGCGTGCTCTGCGCGAAACTTCTTCCCAATGTCAGACTTCGAGAGCCTTAGTACGACACATCAATTTCATACAAGGCACAGCCCCCATCACTTCTTCTCCTCCGCGCCTTTGCGTCCTTCGCGAGAAATTCTTCTTCGTACACAGGCCTGATCCTTACTCCATCGCCGCGTTGATCGCTTTCAACTCGCCGTGATCACACCAAACCCCGCCGCATTTGGGACAATGATCCAGCTCCACCCCGCCGAGCTTCTCTTCTTTCTGCATGACAAGTTCTTTTCTACAGTGCGGACACTTTCTGTCAGGATTTTTTTCTGGCTCTGCTTCACCGGGCTGGTCAAGATACTGAATATAAAAACTGCCGAGCTCTGCAATTCTGCCCATCTCGTCTCTGTCGAGCCATATCCCGCCGCAGCGCTGGCAGCGGTCTATCTCCAGCCCCGGCCCGCATTGGGTTTTTACCATCAAGACTTCATAGTGAAGTGCACAGTCAACGCATTGGATTTGTTTTGCCATAGAAATCTTCCCCTGTTTACCTGAAATACGGTTTCAGCATGTTCACGTTCGTCGGATGATTCACCAGCACTGTCCCGTTCACCTCAACCACCGGCAAAAGAACAGATTTTTCATCTGCACCGCTTTTTCGTATTTTATCCCACATTTCACTGTTGCGGAGAGCATCATTATCAACATTATAAAAGGTATAGCCTACTCCCGCATTGTCAAGGGATTTTCTCAATGCCTGGCAGTTCATACAGGTATCACGGCCGTAGACACAAATGCTGTTGACATCAGACAGCTTTGATGCCGGGGATGAAACACAGCCGGAAAATACGGATAAAAACAGAAAAAGATAAACTACAGGAATGAACAGTCGTTTCATCTTC
>JAFGJO010000043.1 GCA_016929065.1 Spirochaetales bacterium
ATATAGTACTCACCTTCTTGTAACATTGAAGGCATAGGAAATACAAGCTTTTTTATTTTATTTGCGTTCTAAACCGGACAGCAGTGATTTCTATTATATAATATAAAAGACCTAAAAACAGCATGGAGAAACAATATTTACACACATCTATCCTGCATGAGCGGATTACTCTTTCGTTCAATCCCCATCAGGGACGGAGGCCCATGGCCCGGGAACACAATGACGTCATCATGGAGCGAAAACAGTTTCTTTTGAATGCTTGAAACAAGTATTTTTTTCGCGTGTTCATGGGGAGTGGTCCCGATAAGCCCCGCGGTAATCGTATCCCCGGTAAACAGATAACGGTCGATAAGATACACCACCGAATCGCGCGAATGGCCCGGGGTCTCGATAACGCTGAATTTCATGCTTTCAACTTCAATCGTATCACCCTCTTTTACATACGTTACCGGAATTTCAAATATCTTGTCCCGGAAGGCATATATTTCGGCATCATAAATCCGCATCAGGGTTTTGATGCCATTAATGTGCGAAGAATGTGCATGGGTAACCAGCACGGCCTTGATATAATATTTATTATCTTCGATAAGTTTTAACAGTGCGGTATCAAAAATGCCGGGGTCAATCACCACAGCAGTTTTTGTTTTATCATCGGCAAGAACATAGGAATTGGAAAATCCGACAACAACAAAATGCGGATAGATGATCATTCTTCAATCCTTTCCTTGTCAAAAAAAGCCTCTTCCGCATTGGAATTCCTGAAACTGACATCATCAAGCTCTCCAAACTCATAATGGACCCGCAGCAAATTGCAATTCTCAAATCCGACATTATCCAGACGTGAGTCAATAAAGCGGGTTGAATACAGATCCGACCCGTTAAAAATGGTATTTTTCATCTCGATACCGTTAAAATTTGATCGAAGGACACTCGAATCGCCAAACCTGCAATCGTGAATAAGTGACCCTGCAAATACTGTCCAGCGGAAACTGGAATCGGCAAAATTGCATTGCTTGATCCTGCAGGAATCAAAAAAAGAAAGATACATCGAACAATTATTGAAGTTGCAGTTCGAAAAAGAGGAATGACTGAAACTGCAATAAGAATATTTCTTTCCCGACAAATCCAGATCCGACAGGGTGATATTGCTGATATGTATTCCGGAGAAGGACGTATTTTGGGCAAGGAATTCCTTTACGTTCTCGGTATACTGTTCAATATCCCGTACATGGGCCAGACAGGTATCCGCGCCCCAGACTGCACGTTCGTTACAGCCATTACTGCTGCAGATGTGTTGTGAAAACATATCTGAATTCTACTAAAAAAAACGGTCTATAACAAGTGCCTGTTCCATTTCCCGGTTGAAACTCTCAATAAATAACGGTACTATACACGCATGAATATCTGTGCGCACTGCAAAAAAGAATTGCCTCCGGAACTGCAAATTGTGAAAAGTTCATCCTGCCCCTTCTGCAGGGCCGATTTAAAGACATGCACCAACTGTGTGTTTTACAAGCCGGGGAGCCATTGGGACTGCGCAGAGACAATCAGTGAACCTGTTCGCGAAAAAGACAAGTCGAATTTCTGTGATTTTTTCCGGTATAACAAAAACCGCAAACCGGAAACCTCTGCTGATGCACATACGACAGTCGATGCACGCGATAATTTTTCAAAATTATTTGGCAATGAAGAATGAATACACAGCACATCCTTTTTTTTGATTCAGGGGTCGGCGGGCTTCCGTATCTGGCCTCGGCACAGGCAGCTCTCCCCGGTGAACACTTTATTTATGCCGCTGACCGGCTTCACTATCCATACGGACAAAAATCGGTTGACGAAATCCGGAAAAATGTACTGGACAGCATGGCAATGATCCTGAACCGGTTTCCGGTGAAAGCAGCGGTGATTGCATGCAATACAGCATCGGTTGTGGCGCTTGACGCATTACGTGCACAGTTTTCAATTCCCTTTGTCGGCGTCGTGCCGGCAGTAAAGCCCGCTGCGCAGCTCACCCGCAACAACCGTATCGGGGTTCTGGCAACGCCGCAGACAATTAAAAACGATTACCTGACAGCGCTCATCAATGATTTTGCAAACTCATGCGAGGTATTCCGCATTCCTGCTCCCGATTTGCGGGATCTGGTGGAACTCCATTTTTTTACGGCAACACAAACCGAAAAAACACGTATTGTCCGCCTCGCGGTAAAAGAGATCAAACATGCAGATGTGGATGTTGTTGTCCTGGCCTGTACCCATTTTTTGTTTACCTTTAATGAATTACAGCAGGAACTCGGGGAGGGAATACACATCATTGATTCCCGTGAAGGGGTGACGAATCAGTTAAAAAGGATTCTTTCGCAGCACAGGCTCCTGCGGCCGGCCGCTGAAAGACGGCTCCAGGATCCTGCAGCACCGCTCTACCTCACCGGAGATGGAGTTGTGGAAATTCGGTACCGGCATTTCGCGGAAATGTTTCATCTCTCCCCTGTGAAGGTACTCGCATGAAAGGCCGGGTTCTTTTCGGCATCAATAATATCTACTCGGTAAAAACTGAATCCGGAATATTCGAATGCAGAATAAAAGGGAAAGTCTTTCAGGAAGAGAACCGGACATACAATCCCATTGCAGTCGGCGACTGGGTAACCATCGATGCCGACCCCAATAATCATTTAAAAGCGATGATCATTGGGCGCGATGAACGCAGGACAGTGCTGTCACGCTGGAACCGCAAAAAACAATGCCCGCAAATTCTGGCGAGCAATGTTGAAATTCTTGTCATTGTCACATCAGCTGCGTTCCCGCCGTTTCGGCCGCGTTTTATTGACCGGATGATCATTTCCGCAGAAGCTGGCCATGTGCACCCTATTATCTGTATGAATAAAATTGACCTTGGGGTGGAAGCAGAAGTGATGCAGCGCCTTCGTGAATACGAAACAGTCGGATATGAAGTATTTCATGTTTCCGCAAAATCCGGCGAGGGGCTCGAAGCACTTCGGCAGATGCTGAAAAGCAAGACCACCGTTTTTGCAGGACAGTCCGGAGTTGGAAAATCCTCGATCCTGAATGCCTTGGTACCGGATTTGGGGCTGCGGGTCGGTGATATTTCGCTTAAAAATGACCGCGGTGCTCACACGACCAATTTTGCCACCATGATTGAAATACCCGATCAATTTACCCTTGTTGATACTCCCGGGATACGGGAACTTGATCTTGACGGGATCGCCTCTGCGGATATCCGGTTTTATTTTCCTGAATTCAAAAACTTGCAGCAAAAATGCAACTTCCCTTCCTGTGTTCATATTGATGAACCCAAATGCGCGGTAAAGGCTGCGGTCGAAGACGGTGATATCTACACGAACAGATATGACAGTTACTGCAGGGTCTACGCAGATGTCCGGGAACGGGAGAAAAAAACATATGAATAAGCATACTCTCTCTTTATTGTCATTTCAGGCTGTCATCGACGAACTCAAGGGATATACCGCCGGCGAGGAGGCAAAAAAGCTTCTTGATGAACTGGTGTTTCATACTGAAAAAGATCAGGCTGATGCAGACCTGTCTTGCACCACAGCAGTTCGAAAAATGATGGACGCATCGATGGTGCTGCCCGCTTTTGATTTGCCTGAAATCGCACCTGCCCTCAAACTCCTCCCCAAGCAAGGGACAGTACTCGATGCACACGATTTTGGCGGCCTGCTGCGCACTCTTTTGTGCTGCACATCCGTAAAGCGTTTTTTGTCCCAGGATGACACACCAGACGTACTGAGAGCAATGGCAGACAAATTACCACTCCCGAAAACTCTCTCAAAAGACATTGGGGCGCTCGTTGACAGGGACGGGGAAATCCAGTATTCAAAGATTCCCTCTCTTGCAAAGCTCCAGCAGCTGGTAAAAAAGGCCCGTTCGTCAATCGAAAAACGGGCATCGGCATATATCAACAACCCGGATTTCAGTGAATATTTCCAGACGGATGTTGCCACACTCAAAGATGGGAGAACCGTACTTCCATTGAAGGCGCAATACAAGGGACGCATCAAGGGAATTATTCATGAGGTGTCTTCGACAGGCCAGACCCTGTTTCTTGAACCCGCTGATATTGTGGACATGAATAATGACCTGGTGGTACAGGAAAACGCACTGCGGGGCGAAATCCACCGGCTGCTGCGGGAACTCACCGAGTCCACCCGGCAATACTGCCATGAACTGGCCCTGATAAACACACAGATGGCCGAGATTGATGTTGTCTTCAGTAAGGCGAAATATTCAAGGGTGCACAAATGTCAGCCTGCCCTCTCCAGTAAAACTGATGTCGTATTAAAAAATGCCCGGCATCCCCTTTTGGGAAGGGATGCAGTCCCGCTGAATTATTCGCTTGACAGCGCAACATCGATTCTGCTGGTCACCGGGCCCAACACCGGTGGAAAAACTGTAACCGTAAAGACCCTGGGCATTCTGGCAGCGATGAACCAGTTCGGAATGGAGATTCCGGCAGACGAGGGCACCACGCTTCCTCTTTTCGATGATATTTTCGCTGATATCGGCGATGAACAATCGATCGAACAGTCGCTGTCAACCTTTCAGGCCCATATGAAAAATATCGCGTTTATCTGTACGCATGCAGGGCCGCTTTCCCTGGTACTGCTCGATGAGCTGGGGGCAGGGACCGACCCCGAGGAAGGGACCGCAATCGCTATGGCACTCCTGGACCATTTTCTTTCAAAAAAAACAAAGGTACTTGCGACCACGCACCACGGCATTCTGAAAAATTACGGGTACATGAAAACCGGTGTCATGAACGCCTCCATGGAATTTGATGCCGAAAAACTTGCTCCCACATACAAAGTCATCATGGGAATTCCCGGTGAAAGCCATGCGCTTACCATTGCAGGCCGGACCGGTGTTCCCGACGGTATTATTTCAGCTGCACGGGATTATTTGACAGAAGAACGTACCGATATCAGCCGCCTGATCGACGAGCTCTCGCGCGAAAAACGCAAACTCCTGGAGCAGGAACAGCAGCAACGGGAAAAGGAACTGGCCACACGGGAAATCTTTCGCGATATTTCCTTGAAAGAGATACTGCTTCGGCAACGGGAACGGGAACTGCGTGAACATGGCCTTGCCGATATTTCGACGTTTCTTAAAGACAGCCGGAAAACCCTGGAACGGATAATAAAAGAAATCCGAGAAGGGGCAAAACAGGAGGCAATTGATGAAGGCAGAAAGCTCCTTGGGATGATCGAGGCAAAAGCTGAAAAAGAGACGCAGCGTATTGCAGAGCTTGAAGACATTTCACAGGATAAAGAGGATACACAAATCCGCGAGGGATGTCATGTACGTGTACACAGCACAGGCCAGGAAGGAACAGTGATCCGAAAAACCCGGAACAATCAATTTATCATCGGGACCGGCAGTATGAAAGTCACCCTCTCTGAAAAAGATTTTTCAATACTACCCCATAAAACAAAAGACAAGAATATAACTGTTGAGATTGTCACTCCGCATTCCGGAAGCATGGCACCTGCGGCATTTGAACTGAATGTCATGGGGTTTCGCCTGGCTGATGCAATGCGTGCGCTGGAAAAACAGATGGACGCAGTACTTGTTCAGGGAATTGCCGAGTTTACCATCCTGCACGGCAAGGGAACCGGCACCCTGCAGCATGCAATTCATGAATATCTTGCCCAATTACCGTTCGTTGAAACATTTCATTTTGCCCGACCCGAATTCGGCGGCTCGGGCAAAACTGTTGTTATTTTAAGAAAATAATTTTTCACAGTTTTTATTGTCATCTCACATTAAATATTAGTAATTTAATATATTATAATTTATATATATTTATAACTAAATAGTTGAAGGAGATAAAATGAAAACACATCTTTTTATTTCAGCATTTCTTTTTTTGAGTATTTTTTTCATTCGCCCATTATTTTCAATGGGAACAAGCCCCTCCGGCCCTACCCCGCTCCCCCCCGATGAGGCAAATGCCCTGAAGCAGCTCGAAACGTCCCCCCGTCATGGTGAATGGGTCACCGTGAAAGCAGGCAACGGAGATATGGTTGATACATGGGTTGTATATCCTGAAAGAAAAGACAAGGCACCTGTGGTAATAGTAATTCATGAGATCTACGGCCTTACCGATTGGGCGCGCAGTGTTGCAGACCGGTTTGCCGCAGCAGGATTTATAGCACTTGCTCCGGATTTTTTATCCGGGAAAGGACCTGGCGGGAAAGGCTCCAGCAGCATATCATCCGACCAGGTAAGGGACCTTATACGGAGTCTGGATCCGTATGAGATCAACAACCGCCTCGATGCTGTTGCGCAATACGGCACCTCACTTGCGGCAGCAACCGGCAAATTTGGTGTGGTTGGATTTTGCTGGGGAGGCGGAATAAGTTTTTCCTACGCGACACATAACTCTTCCACTCTTGGTGCTGCTGTTGTCTATTACGGAACGTCACCGGAAACGAGTTTGCTTTCAAACATTTCCGCTCCGGTACTCGGGTTGTACGGCGGGGATGATGCCCGCGTGAACGCGACCATTCCTGAAGCGGAAAAAGAATTGATGCGTCTGAACAAACGCTTTGAAAAGGAACTGTATGACGGGGCCGGCCATGCATTTCTTCGGCAGCTTGACGGCCGTGAAGGAGCAAATTTAAAGGCAGCCGAACAGGCCTGGCCAAGAACAATATTTTTTTTAATGCATACAATCGGAAAATAATTTTTTTCCGTTGTACATATTCCTCCAAAAAAGCTCCCCGAAGGCATTTGCCGGACGGGAGTTTTTTTAAAATTCCTGCTTTTTCAGCCATTGTTCACACAAGACAGGCCATTGCCTCACTTCCTCCGGCGCTTCCGGTTTTAATCCCAAACCATGGCCGCCTTTTTCAAACAAATGCATCTCATAAGATACTGAGTGTTTTTTCAGGGCATCGGCAAATAAAATACTGTGCTGCACGCTTACCGAAGCGTCTTCTCGTGTGTGCCATAGAAATACAGGCGGCATATGCTCATTGACCCTGTGTTCACCGGAAAGTTTTTTCAACAACGATGTTTTTGGATTTTCACCGCACAAATTGTCAATAACCCCTTGATGAGGTTCATGAAGAAATGAAATAACCGGGTAACAGAGAACTGTACAGGACGGCCGGGCAGAAACTTTCCTGACCGGATCATTTTCATGCAAGGCAGGATATTCATCGAGTGTTGAAACAAGCATTGCAAGATGACCGCCGGCGGAAAATCCCAGGATACCGATTCTGTCTGGATCGATACGGAATTCAGAAGCATGATACCGTATATACTGCATGGCGCGGAGTGCATCAACAAGCGGAGCAGGATATTTGTACGGAGCATGCCGGTAATGCAGGACGAAGGCGCTGATCCCGATTGAATTCAGCCATTCAGCAACCGGCGCGCCTTCATGCTCCGCGAGATGATCATATCCGCCTCCGGGGAGGACCAAAAAAGCCGGGGAGATCCTGTCTGTGCCAAGAAGAAACTCTTCTACATACGGGAGTGGACCTTCTGTTTTTGAGGGACCCTCATCGTGCATATATTCCTGCAGAGTAATTTTTTTACTATCCCTGTCCCAGAATTTTATTTTCATTTTTCCGCTTTTAAAATAATCGGATTGTCCCGGAAAACGAGAATCCAAAGGTGAGCTCACTCGCCCCGCCGTTAATCCCATATGAGGGGATAAATGAATCTGATCCAATCGGCCCGTCAAAGCTGATGCCCTGCAAGCTCGGAGCATAATTGATTATACCGTTTACACTCAATAAAACACTGTCCAACAAATCCACTTGCAGAGCAGCTGAGCCGGATGTCCGGAATCCGAACTGAGGATAATCATGAAATTCTTCATTATTGGTAATATGCCGGTCTCTTCCAAACACAAAAGACATAAACGGGCTTGCAGTGACACAAAGACGGATACTCAGAATATCTGTCAGCGCAGCCATGAACTCTCCGCCAAGATATGCAATAAACCAGTTTTGTTCATAGGTGATCACTGTCATTTCAGGATAGGTCCCGCTGGGAGGGGAGACCCCGTCATAATCAAGAAAAGACCCGTTCTTTCCGGAAAATGAAAACCTTCGATAGGTAAATCCAAGACTCAGGCTGAGAATCATCCCCACTTCTTCGATGACACCATACCCGGCATTGATGTCCGCGAACACAGTATGTTCAATAAAGTTGTCGTGAGTGGATATCCTTCCCAATTCACCGTTAAACGGCGGATTTTCATTGGGCAAATCCCAGTCTCTGTCCTCCATGTATCCTGACCTCATCGGGAACCCGAACCACGCTCCGAATCCCATGTACCAGCGCGGCGCAATGCGCATTGAAGCGGTCAATCCCGCGTAAACAGACGGCATAATATCCCAGTCAAGCCGGCTCAGCATATAGTTTATATTCCCGTCGTTGTAATTATCATAATAAACATATTCCTGCATTTCCCCGAATAACATTCCGGTATCAACAGTCAAATCAAACAGAAAACTGTTGTCGTTTTCCGGATTACGGTGATCCAGTGCTTTCAGCGGAATCCCGGGAGCATGCTGCGCAAAACACAGGGAAATCGAAATAAATAAAGTTGTAATTAATAAAAGCAGCTGTTTGTTCACTGAAACAAATCTACATCAGATTTTTTATTTTTTAAAGCGAATTCCTGTTTTTTTTTGGCATGAAAGCAGGAGGAGAAGAATTTATAATGAAGCATGAAATAAGGAAGTCGGAAAAAGAATTATCGGAAAGCGATATCTCCTTCGTCTTCAATTTCATTTCTTCATGTTCCACAACTCATTTTTTTTTTGTGTTTTTGTGGTTTTTTTTTATTTCTCAATTTCAATTAATATGGTACAACAAAACATGAAGAAATACAGGGCAGCGGTGATCGGCACCGGCAGAATCGGTTTTTCACTTCAGTTCGACCGGCTCCGCGAACAGCCTGCATCGCATGCTGCAGCGCTTGCATCACACCCGGCTATTCAGCTCATTGCCGGATGCGACATCGATACTGCTATCAAAAAAACCTGGAAAAAAAAATATCCCGGCACCCGTTTCTACGCATCGGTCACCGATCTTCTTGAAAAGGAAAATTGTGATATTGTCAGCATTGCGGTGTGCGAAGATGCCCATCTGGAAGTCACCAAAGCAGTACTTGCCGCCGGGCCGGGGCTGGTGATTCTTGAAAAACCCGTGGCACCGAATGTCCAAGAGGCAATAAAAATACAAGCGGCAGCGAAAAAATATGCGGTTCCCGTCATGGTTAATCATGAGCGCCGGTATTCACTTGATTATGTCAAAGCAAAACAGCTGATCAACCAAAAAGCCATCGGGGAAATCCAATCGGTACATGCACAGCTGTGGTCCGGGAGCCCTGTCTGGAAAAAATCCGCATTTCGCGACGGATCGTGCTCTCTTGTTCATGACGGGACACACATGATCGACATTCTTCGCTTCCTCTTCGACGCAAACCTCAACAATCCGTCGATTGATTTTGTCACAAAAGACAAAAAACGGAATATTTCCTCCCTTTATTGTCATTATGTTCTCAACAAAAAGATTTTCTGTTCAATTGATTTTTCCGGCAATAAAAGAGTCTTTCATTTTCAGATCGACATCTGCGGAAATGAAGGAAAAATCCAGATTGGCAATGGCTTCTTCAAACTGTACCGCAGAAAACAATCTCCGTATTATTCCGGTTTTTTCTCAATGGTCAAAGACAAAACCATAAAGCGCCCGAATAAAACAGGGTACTTTTCCCGTATGGTCGAAAATGGTGTTGATTTTCTGAATGCGAAAGCAGAGATTGTTTCCCCGCTCTCTGCCGGCATCGGCGCGCTTGACAATTGTTACCGGATTATCAGTCTTCTCGAATAATACCGAAGTTTTTTTCGGTCATTCCCTCCAGCCGGCGCAACGACATATCCATCCGGTGAAACCGCGAAAGAGCTTCTTCAAAACTGTTATGTGTATTTTTCAGGTGCGTCCCGAATGTTGCAAAAGAATGGGAAAACGAGGCAAAATCCTGATTAAACTGTTCAAACAGCTGCAGGTAATTATCCATATTTTTATCAATGGAAACACCGCGCAGCCCGTACAAAATTGTCTGCAGAAACAAAAGAAAGCTTGACGGCCCGGCAGGGATCACCCTGTACCGCTGGGCTTCCCGGAACATGTCTGTTTTTCCCTGCGGACGGATAAATCCGTCATAATATACCGATTCTGACGGGATATACATGATCGCGAAGGGAACAGTCCCCTCACCCGGCTTTATATATTTGCCGGAAATATCTTTCATATATTGCACAAAAGTCCGCGCCAGGGAGGCTTTTTTTTCGGCGTCCTGAGCGGTAATAATTTCCATCGGGAATTTGGCATCAACCGGCAGTTTTCGTTCTCCAAGAAAAAGCATCGCATCAACCCTGCTCCCGTCCTGGTACCGGTGCTGAAAATCATAGGTTCCCCTGGGGAGCGTGTTTTTTATCAATTCTTCAAGCAGCGTCTCCCCGATTTGCCCGCGGTGTTTTGACGAAAAAAACATTTTTTCCAATTCAGCAAACTTGACCGACAGGGTGGAAAGGTCATCGAGCCTTCTGGAAATAGACAAGAAAACAGATGAATTGTCGGTGCCGCCTTTTCGACGGATCAGCATAAAAATGATAATCAAAACCAGAACAGCGCATAATACCGAAAGTGCGGGGAGCAGGATTGTTTCCGGTGTCATCGTTCTTTCCTGTTTTCGAAAGAGAGGAATGGAAAACCGGTTGCCGGGTCTTTCAGACGCCATCCCGAGCTTCCTGTCAGTTCAATAATAATGCCTTCAATAATCCCGGGAAGCACATCCCCGGCCTTACAACACAGCACAAATACCCGCCCGATGGTTGACTCTGTATATTTCATTGGAACTAACAGTAGTATTTTCTGTTTGGTTGTTCAAGTGGCAGGAGACGCTCAGCTCCGGTATGACCATCCATGATCGAGCGCGCTTTTTGTTTTGTTTGAAAATGAAAAACCTTCCAGCGGCGGGAATACCACATCATCAATGCTTTCGATGGTGAGCCCGTCAACTGTTTTTGTTACCAGAACAAGTGTCTGAATGCTCGATGATTTTCCAAGCGGAATAACCATTTTTCCCCCAAACCGCAGGAGACTGACGAGCTCCTGCGGAACAGTATCAACTGCACCGTTGATCACGATACAGTCAAAAAGCCGGGGAATTTCCCAGATACGCGTTCCGTCAGTAAGGCGCATCTGAATATTCGTAAATCCGATTCCATCAAGAATTTTCTGTGTTGCATATATCCGGGATTGACTCACATCGGCAACCGCGACCTCAAACGATATTCTTGAAAAAACCGCTGCAAGGTATCCTGTATTCAGGCCGACAACAAGGACTGACTGCGTTCCGTCTGGCTGGAGTGCCTCCGCCATCCGGGCGACGGTCGAGGGAGCTGGCGAATACTGGCCGCTTCCCATCGGCAATGGGATATCTTCATAGGCAAGACGTTTCAGATAATCGGGGACAAACTCATGACGGGGAATATTTCTTATTGCGTCCAATACGAGCAGATTTTTAATTCCTGCCTGTTTCAGCCGCAAATCGACCAGCTTCGTTCTTGCCTCTTCCAATGAGGGTTCAGAAGTCTGCGGCCACAACATGGCGGCTGCAGTGAAAAACATCAGCAGGAAAAATATAAACGCTGAAAATCGTGATAATTGTTTCATAATCAACCATAAAATACTGTAAAAACCGTTTCAACGCAAGCCGATGGCCAGGTATCCATTCAAACTCTGCAGGGAACCAAATAAACAGAAACAGAATGCGGAATTCAGGTTATGGGGAACAACAGTTCGAGAATGACCGAGGAAATATTCAGGGAAACATGGAAGGCAATTGCCGACTCCAGTGACCAGCGCCGGGCCGCTTCAGAAAGCAGCAGTCCAATGAGAAATACCTGCCCCAGTTTGATAAGCGGGGCATTCGTGTTATAAAAATGAAAAAATGCCCAGATAGCGGAAACCACTATAGCAAATACAATATAATATGCAAACCTGTTTTTGGTAATGCGAAGAAAAAAACCAAGGAGGGCTCCGCGGAACATAATCTCCTCTGTGATTGCAGCTGAAACAAAAAAAAAGGATAAAACTATTGCCTGGATCCATCCCGGTTCCATAAACAAATCCGGGAATTGTCTGAAAAGGTCATCCATCTCGCGGCTTGCACCGACATTAAGGAAAAGAAATGCGAAATAACTGGCTGCGGCAAGCACAACCCCTGTTCCTGAAGCAATTCCTATTTCAGCAAATCTTTTTTTCAGTTTCAAACTCATGCCGAAACGCATGGTCAAAACAGGAAATGGCCGGGGAACAATCTTTCCCCATTCACCGTATGCGATGATATAGCAGAACATGCAATATACGGCGGAAAAAAGAATTGCGGCCATACCGGCAATCACGACAAAAACATGCACGACAGGGCCAAGGACATGCCAGTCCATGGTTTCCGGCATATGCGGCTGAACCAGGGATTGTACATCAATATTTTTATAGACAAGAATCTGGAGAGGGAGTCCCAAAAACATCGTGACAATTCCGACAAGAATGGCGACCGGTGCCGTTTCCCTGATTTTTTTCCGGTGAATGACTGCCAGTGTTATAAATAAAACAAACATTCCAAATTGAATCACCGTCGTGACGAGTGAAATGATGATTTTTTCCATAAGTTTCTTTTCCAGTTTCCTGTTTTTACCGACCTGCCAGCCTGCGTTGACAAATACAATAGCCCGGGATAGAATCTTTTACTATCACCATGAAAGACATACTTTTATTCATATCAATTGTTTGTATCCTATATTCCTGTGCACCACAAGACACTTTTGTTCATTTGAAACGTGAAGACCTGTTTGATCTTGCCATCGGGAAAATGGAAGACCAGCTTCATTTTTTTATCCAAGGTGATACACCGATATCCAGAAAAAATACGCTTCTTTATGATGACGGATTGTTTTACCTGGCAAACGGCCCCGCATCAAAATTAATGGAGTTCACCCGTTTCGGAGAGCTCACCCTGCTTTTGTATCAGCCTGCCAACAACCCGGAACCCGTGATGCTTCCCAAAATTACAGAATCTGCATCGAAAGAAATCCTCACCCGCCGGGCGGTTGCTGTCCCGTTTCAGAATATCGGCAGTATCGGCATTGATACTTTCAAGAACATCTATATTGAAGATCAAATCGCAACAAAAGACTACCGTGATGAAAACGGGACAATTTTGCGAAAAATAATCCGTCGGTATGACCGCTACGGGAATGCACTTGATATCATCGGCCGGGAGGGAATCAACGGAACCCCGTTTTCTTATATCCGCAATTTTACGATCACTGAAAACAACAACCTGGTGGTTGTCACCCAGACAAAATCAAATTTCGTCATCTACTGGTTTTCACCGGAAATGAAACTTCTGTATGAACTTGTGCTTGACCCGGAACTGCTTCCCCGCAAGGATACTGATCCATCACTTCCTACACTCGATACAATTTTCCCCGATTTCAGGGAAAACAAACTGTATCTGATGCTCACGTATTTTCAGTACGGCCAGGATACTTCGACCAAAATAGTCAACAGAATCATCCATTCAGAATCAAGGATTTATACATTTGATCTGAAAACCCAGTCCTATGCATCACAGTTTGTCAGTATCCCGGCAGAAACAGCGTCCTATGATCTGTTCTCCAAAGACTCACCGGCGAGCCCTACCCCCTATACACTCCTGGGAATCTCCGAAAATGGATATTTTTATCTTCTGAAAATGCGCAACAACACCTCATACCAGCTTCTGGTGCTGAACGATCAGGGCAATATTTTCAAAAAGGCCCGCCTGTTCATTGACAACACCGATGTCATTTTTCTTGATTTCTATCTTTCGCGTGATGGACTGATTTATGCCCTGATCGGCGAACGGACCCAGGCACGGATAACCTGGTGGCGCAGTGACCAGCTGGGCCTGTAGGAGCTTTTGTGAAAATTGTCAGCAGCAAAGAAATGGCCATCATCGATTCCCGTGCACAAAGTGAATATGTTATCCCCGGTTCAATTCTTATGGAGAATGCCGGCGTCGCAGCCGTTGAAAAACTTGTCGCAAAAGTATGGCGCAATGCACTGCCTGACGGATCATTTGTATTTCTTGCAGGAAAAGGCAATAATGCCGGCGATGCATTTGTCATGGCAAGGCGGTTTTCCATTCTTGGCAAACAGGATATATGCATTATCCTTGCTCTGGGAGAAATAAAACAAGACTCTGATGCGGAAAGAAACCTTTCCGCATGCATAAAAATGGGTATTCCTGTCCTGGATATTGCTGCATCAAAAAAGGCCGCTTTCAGCACCATTGAATCCTGTACTGTCCTGTTCGACGGATTGTTCGGAACCGGCCTTAAAAACCGTCTTTCGAAAGACATTGTGAAATTGCTCCAATTTGTCAACAAATGCTCCTGTATCCGCATGGCGATTGATATTCCCAGCGGATTATATGACGGGTATACACCGGATCAGACCATGTTCCTTGCTGACATGACCCTTACCATGGAACTTCCAAAAGAATGCCTGTATCTTCCCTGTGCCCGCCCTCTGTGCGGCGAGATACTTACTGTTCCGGTCGGTTTTCCAGAGGAACTCACCGCCGCTGATGAAATAAAAGGGCACCTTTTACTTGATCACGACATTTTTGAGCTTGTTCCTGAACTGCCCCTGCATGCGTATAAAAAAACGCGGGGCCATGCGCTGGTCTTTGCAGGTTCTCCCGGCACGACCGGAGCTGCTGTTCTGGCCGCGACAGCTGCAGGCCGATCCGGGGCAGGACTGGTGACCATCTGTACCGATGAAGCATCGTATCCGATTATCGCTTCACAATGTATTTCCATTATGACAGCCCGGAACAATGACCGGGAGATTGACTTTTTTTTAAAGAATAAAAAATATACTGCTTTATGCGCCGGGCCTGGAATGGGTATTCAGGAGAATACCAGAAACATTATAAAGCGTCTTGTCAGACTACCGGTCCCGAAAGTGATTGACGCAGACGGCATTTCCATTCTGGCTGAAATTCGGAAAACCGGATCAATCACCATGAACAATACAGCCATACTCACCCCTCATCCCGGAGAATGCGCACATCTTCTCGGCTGCAGTGTTGAGGAACTGCTTGTAAATCCCCTGCCGCAGCTTGCATCTCTTGCACGGGAGCTGGCTGCAGTCATTGTCCTGAAAGCCCATATTTCCATCATCATGTCTCCTGACTCACGGTATTGGGTTTATGACCATATGAACCCCGGACTGGGGACCGGCGGAACCGGTGATGTTCTGGCCGGAATAATTACCGGGCTTTTGGCGCAAAAAATACCTCCCCTTGAAGCGGCATGTGCCGGAGTGCTTATTCATGGCAAGATTGGCATGCGCGCCTATGAAGAAATGGGCTGGTTTCTGGCAGAAGATCTGCTTCCCTATATTTCCGCTGCCGCCTGCATCAATGAGAGGAATGAATTATGGCAGTAGGCCATGGCTATCCGAAACCGGACATCCTGCATATCAAAAAAAATGCAGCGAAAGATCAACCTGTTTATTCCAGAAACGAGGAAAAAATACATCATTACAATGATCAGACAATCCTACACCGAAAAAAAAAGCGGAACCGTGTCAGCATCCTGTTAATCATCAATGTATTGCTTTTAATAATCGGGGGAATTATCGTCAGAGTGCTCACTGAAACCGATACTGCCTACAAGGAACAGAACGGCTACTCCTACTCACTTTTGGTTACCGTAATCAATGACACAAGATCGATTCAGCTCAAGATAATCAATAAATCAGCGAATTCCGCCGGTTCCGGCAAAGAAGTTTTTATCAGGTTTTTCGTGCCTGAACGCGAATCCGTGGATATTCATAAAATTGACCTGCCTGAAAAAACAAAAGAACAAGTGCTCATCACGTCAAAACTGCCTGCTTTTGCCGGCGACAGTGTTGTCAGTGCAGAAGTATTCACTGCTGATTTTTCTTTCACCCTGACTAAAAAAAAATAGAAGGATATTTGACTTCACCCTGATTTTTAGGCTATATTTTACTGCAGAGGTGATTAATGGAACAATTGTATTTTTTATCGATCGTTTTCAATTCATTCGGCGGACTAATTTTAATTGCTGACAATTTCAGTGAGAAGTACCCGTTTTTCTCAAAACTTTCGTCCATGTCCAAAAACATCGGATTCCGTCTAATCTTAAGCATTCTGACCATTATCATTGCTCTTATCATTCTGGTATGGTCGTTTGATTCTATACCGGTAATTGGCGATTTCTTCCCGGCTGTAGCCGGTATACTGGTTGCATCAACCCTTATTCTTGATTATATGTCGTCGAAATCTGAACCTGTTTCAGATACCGTCAAGCTTCTGAATGGTGCACTAGTCAATAACAAGTTGTTTATCGGAATTGGAGCAATTGTTGTCTCGATACTTCATTTTTTTCTGCCGGCAGTGCCAATGTTTTAAACAAAAAAAAGTTATCTGAAAGCTGCTGCTTCCGGATGGCTTTTTTTTTACTGCATCGAATTCTTTATCTGCAGCATCGACAGCCCCAGGCCATACATCAATGCGACATAAGACACAATTGCTCCTGCAGTGAGGAATATATCCCGCATGAGGATGAAAAATCCTCCGGACACCAGCGATAAAACAAGCCCGATGATGGTGAGTCCGTTTAAAACAACAAACCCGAGCCCTCCGTTTATCAGCAATCCGGCATTTCCGGATGCTTCCCGTTTTAAAATCGTGGATCCGATTTTCACGGCAATCCCGATATATCCACTGTAGGAAATAGCGAATAAAAACAGGCACAATAACGGAATGATCAAAATACCAATCCTCGACGAGATAATAAGGATCATAATCAATGGAATAGTCAGAAGGGCGAGCAAAGCAAATACAAGAGCTCCGCGCCACTCGGTCGTCACCATCTGTGAAATTGACTGAATCCCCGATTTCCAGAACTGACCAAGAAGAAACAGAACTACAATAAAGAGCAGAATTGAATAAATATGAAAACTATTCAATAAAAATATCGATCCCGGATTGGGTGAAACAAGAATTCCCATCAGGGGAAACTGGAGGTCGGAAACCACATACTTGCTTCCCTGAATCGCCACAGAGCCGCTTGAAAAAACACTCCCGCCGATAGTCACCACATTGCCGCTCACCGTTGCGTTTTTTCCAAGGACAACATCAGCATTAAATGCCCAGATATCGCCATTCACTTTGCCGGTAACGTATACTTTCCCGCCGACACTGACGATATCTCCGTTATAGGTTCCACTGGCATTAATTTGTTTACTGTAGTTTGTCGATCCGTTAAAAATAATGGTGAGCACATTAAAGGCAAGAAAAACGCTTCTTTCACCGCTTTTAATATACACATGCAGAGGAAATACATTCCATGATTGCCGTTTTTGATCTACATTTTCCAGAACCCCTATCCCGATCCCGAAATTATTCTTGTCTTGAGCAAATTCCTGGATATTCACTGTCGGGGCTGTATACGCATTAATAACCGTAAACAGAATAAAAATAAAGATAAGGGCCAATACTAATTTTTTCATGGCAGCTTCCTTCTCAAAATTATATGCACGTTATCCCTTGACGGATAATTCAGTTTATATCTCCAATACTCTCATCTTAAACACCATCGTGTTTTTTTACAACAACATTTTCCTGCAAAGACCGAAACAATATCCCGACTATTTAGGAAGATTTTTTTTCGGATCAACTGCCCCGCTTTTTGTATAAATGGAAAAATGAAGATGCGGCCCTGTACTCGCACCAGTCGTTCCCATTAGTCCAATTTTCTGATTCTGCTGAACATATTCATTGCGTTTGACAAGAACCTTATACAAATGCCCATACAGTGTCTGGAAGCCTTCATCGTGCTCAATAATAATAAAATTTCCGTAGGTATTGTTGTAATCGACTTTTACCACGCGGCCTGATCGTGCAGCAACAATAGTGGTTCCCTGTTTATTCTGGATATCGATGCCGTTATGATTGTGCCATGTCCCGCTGATCGGGCTGATACGCGGACCAAACGGTGATGATATTCTACCGACCGCCGGCCAGACAAATGATTTGCCGATCACCTTGTTGACGGCGGCACTTGAAAGCCGGCCGTTGGGAATAAAAAGTTCCTGTCCCTTTAAAATCGTGGTAGACTTGAGATTGTTCCAGTCCAGTAAATCGTCCATGGAGACATTGTAAATATTACTGAGCTGTAAAAGCGATTCACCTGAACGAACGATATGTTTCACTCCCTTTTTATTCGGAATGGAAAGCACACTTCCGGAATGAACACTTTTCGCATCGCTGATTTTATTAAAACTGATCAAGGTGCTCAGATCAACATTCATTTTTTTGGCAATCTTTTCCAGGGTATCGTTGTTTTTCACCGTATAGGTGGCAAGTGTCATTTCAAAATAAGCTTTCGTTTTTTGCCGAGACACCATATCCCGGCGGGCGTTCACAAACACATTTTCATCCAACACAACAGAAAAAAGCGGATCATGCGGCAAAAGAACCGGCTCATCAGCCGGGGAAAAGAAAAACATGGACATGCCGAGTATCAGAGCAGCCGCCACTGTCGCAATTCCGGCAGCCAAAAAAAATGGTATTTTGTTATTTTTCGTCCAGTTGATAATTAATTCAACGTATTTTCCGAACTGTGGAGATGTTCTAACCTTAACCGGTGTATGTGCTTTGGTCTCCCAGATACTTTTCCTGGCACCCTCTACGATGAGGGCAAACTGCGGCCGTTTCCCGTCAATGTGTCGCCGGTTGATTTTTTGCTTTTGAAGTCCTGCTAACATTATATCCTCATAAAAGATATCGACACAAATGAAAGCTCATATTACACTTATATTGAAGGAAAAACAGGGAATTTTTCCTGAAATGTAATATTTCTGTAACCTCCGGGAGAGATCATAATTTATAAAGAAATGACACGAAACATTCTTTTTTTTATCGGACTGTCAGTTATCTGTGTATCGATTCTCCGGATTTTTATTGTCGATATCGCCGCAGTAAACGGAACCTCCATGGAGCCGCTTTTGCACAGCGGAGATTTGATTTTCATCAACAAGGCTGCCTATGGCCTTTCACTCCCTTTTTCAAGCAGTTATCTGTTTCGGTGGGGTGCGCCCGTTGCTGGAGAAATTATATTGTACAGAGATCCCCTCAACAAGGTAAAAACAGTCAAGCGATGCATCGCTGTTGCCGGGGACCCGGTTTTGGTAAAAAATGATGTATTATATATAAACAATTACCGTATCCCGTTGAAGTTTTATCAAGTGGGTATACTTGAACATGAATCAATTGTTCCCGAAAACAGTATATTTGTTCTGGGCGATAATTTCGACAACTCATCTGATTCCCGCAGCACCGGTTTTATTCCCATTGATACTGTTGAGGGAAATGCACTGTTTTTGGCTGAACCAGTACTGCAGGATGAGCCTTCCACAAAAAACAGAGCCCCCTCCTTCTCCCCCACCCCGGGCATTGTTTGGGGAAACCATTTCAATTCACCTGCTGGATAATTGTTTTGTGCATCGAATAAATACTCTTAACATGATACTGTTTTTAGATTATGATGGTTTTTTGAAAATACATCAGAAAGAAGAAAATAATGCCAGAACTTTTGGAAAAAAAGCGGCTTTTGATATTCGGAGCTTTTTTGGGAATCTGTACCCTCGTCCTCACCGGATTTCTTTTTTCACTCATGGTCGTCAATTCAACCGGTTCACAGGATCGAATGGAAGACCTTCGGGGTGCAGAACGTGGCCCGATTCTGGATAGAAACGGTGTTGAGCTGGCATTACAGCCTGAGCTCTATTATCTTGAAGCATGGATTCCTCATGTCGAAAACATCAATGAAAGTGCAACGATTCTTTCGAATGTTCTGATGGTAAGCCGGGAAAGTATCCTGAATAAATTTGTCGACCGTACCGGATCAGTGGTGATCGCCCATCAGGTCACTCCCGGAGATTCACAAAAAATTGAAAATTACAAAGCAGAAGACAAACTGAAGGGAATCTATCTGAAACCGAAAATGGGAAGGATTTACCCCCAGCAGGAACTTGCCAGCCATGTTATCGGATATGTCAATGTCGACAACAAGGGCTCCGCCGGAGTGGAATATACCCTGGATAAAGAACTACAGCCGTCCTCCCAAAACATCGGGGTGCTCTACGGCAATCAGGTCATCCTCACTGTGGATATCACTCTTCAATACAAAATGGATACCATAGCACGCAAGGCCTTTGAAAACTCAAAAGCAGAATCTGTCATGATTCTTGCGATGGAAGCAAAGACAGGGGAAATACTCTCATACTCCTCTATCCCCAATTATGACCCGAACGAATATTCAAAATTTTCTGATTTGGACAGGATGAACCGACCTGTCGCCATGGCCTACGAACCGGGATCGGTGTTCAAGATTTTTTCGATGGCGTCTCTTCTGGAACTTGGTGCCATAACCACAGAAGACCATTTTTACTGTAACGGTAGTTTCGAAAAGCAGGTCGGCAATGAACTTGTGAAAATAAAATGTCTGGATACTCACGGGGATGTCGGGCTCCAGGAAATTCTAAAATATTCATGCAATGCAGGCGCTGCCTATGCTTCGGAAAAAGCCGCATCGGTTCCCTTCTATGACAAGCTGTATCAATTCGGTTTTGGCCAGAAAACAGGGATTCAGCTTGCCGGGGAATCATACGGAATCTTCAACCCGGTGGAAAAATGGTCGAGCAGATCCAAACCCACAATCGGGTTTGGCCAGGAAATCTCGGTTTCCGCCATCCAGATGATTACCGCGGCAACTGTTTTTGCCAACAAGGGAAAACTGCTGAAGCCCCACATTGTTCGCAGAATTGTATCACCGGATGGGAAACGCATTATCCGGGATTTTCCAAGAGAAGAAGTGCGCCAGGTCACCACTGCCTCGACCGCTTTAAAAATTCTTTCATTAATGGAAGCTGCAACAGAGACTGGCGGAACGGCAACTGCTGCAGCAATCGCAGGGATAAGGATTGCATCAAAAACCGGCACAGCCCAGGTTCCTGATCTGCAGCACGGCGGATATTCAGCCGAAAACTATATCGCCTCTATCCTGGGTTTGTTCCCTGCTGAAGATCCGCAGATTATTCTTTATATTGTAATTCAGAACCCAAAGGAAGGTTCCATTTTCGGCAGCCGGATTGCAGCACCCTTGTTCAAACAGGCAACCGAGGAAATTCTGTTTCATTATGATATCCCAAAACAGAATGATCCCTCATATGTGTACTCAGGAGAAATTAAAATACCGGTTCCCATGCCGGTAAAAATCGGCAATACAATGCCAAATCTCAAGGGAGTTCCAAAACGTCTGCTTTTACCGCTTATCGAAGAAGGATTTGACATCGATATTAATGGCGAGGGATACGTTGTGAAGCAGGATCCACCCCCGGGAGCAGCCGTGACAAAAGGAATGAAAATTACCGTATATTTAAAATGAATTATTTCAAATCAAACACCGCAATCCTGTATTCCCGTTTTCCTGAAACCAGAGTTCTTCTTGAAAAAAGTAAAAACTCCGGCAACCTTGAGGTGTTTGTAACACCTTCAGGTTTTATTTCCGCCCGGTACAGGGGAAAAACCCTGCACAGCAGTCACAACCCCGTCCGCGAAGCAGAAAATCTGATTAAAAACCAGCTGAAAAACGAAATGCCCCTTTGTCTTTTTTACGGATTCGGGCTTGGCTATACGATTGAAGCTTTTCTTGTACAGTTCCCGGATACTCCCTGCGCAGTCATTGAGCCGGATACTGCCCTCTTCCTTTCTGTGCTTGAAACACGTGACTTCACTGTGCTTTTTTCACATCCGATGTTTCAACTCTTTGTGGATACAGAACCAGAAAAAATCATTCCCTATATCGAGACAACTACCAACGGCAATTTACAAATCGTCAAACTCAGAAGCGTATGGGAAAACAATATTGATTATTACGAGCATGCCGACGCGATTTTTCGAACTTTTTTAAAACGGCGCGATATCAATCAGAACACACTTGCACGTTTCGGTAAAATCTGGGTAAAAAATCTGTTTTCCAATATTGAAGTTTTCATCTCTTCACCCGGGGTCAGACATTTCCTCGGCGGTCTGCAGGATATCCCCGTTCTTGTTGCGGCAGGAGGCCCCTCTTTGGAAGAGATATTGCCGATACTGCCCCGCCTTGCCAAACGCATGGTCATTATTGCAGTTGATACCACATTCAGGATTCTGCAGGAAAACGGGGTTCAACCAGATTTTGTGGTGGTGAGCGACCCCCAGTACTGGAACACACGCCATCTCGACGGGGCAGGCAATTCTTCTTCAATTGTCATTTCAGAAGCATCAACCCATCCCCGTGTATTCCGGATGCTGAAACATCGAACAGTGTTTTTCAGTTCCTTTTTCCCATTTGGAAAATATCTTGAATCAATAACCGGAGTAAAAGGAAAACTCGGCGCCGGCGGGTCGGTCGCGACCACCGCATGGGATTTTGCACGTCAGCTGGGTGCCTCTGCAGTATACATGGCGGGACTGGATCTGGGCTTCCCGCAAAAACGGACCCATTTCAGAGGCAGTTACTTTGAAAATGCCTTTCATTTCACGGAAAACCGTCTGCTCCCGAATGAAACACTTTCATTCAGTTATCTTCACAGCGGTGGCGCGATTAAAATTCCCTCAAATGACGGGGGAAGCGTATTATCAGACCAGCGGATGATCGTTTACAAATTCTGGTTTGAAACGCAGGCAAAACTTCATCCCTCCTGCATTACATACACACTCTCTATCCATGGGATAAAAATTGAGGGAATGTCTTTTCTGAATGCTGACTCTCTTTTATCGAAAGAGGATTGCCGCGCGCATATTGATTCACGCATCGAAAAGCTGTACACAAAAAGCCGTGCACATCATACAAACACGGACAATTCACTCACACGGCATATGGAAATACTGTTGGCAAATTTAAATGGTTTACGTGAACTCGCGCGGAAAGGTATTTCTGCAGTACAGGATATTGAAAAACGTCTCCGCAGCAATGCCACCACAGAACCGGCTCTGCGGCGGTTGGATGAAATAGACGATTCCATCAGAAATTTTCCTGCGAAAGACATTGCCAGTTTTTTAATTCAACCATTGATTTATAAAATCTGCAATGTCCCTGAAACTGACCAGAATAAAAATCCATTGAAAAATTCTCTTGCCCTGTACACGGAATTGGAACAATCGGCGAAATTCCATGCCTCACTGATCAAAAAATCCAAAATCGCAGGTTGTTAATCACGGCAATTTCTTTTTTCCCTTTCGCCTGGAACCTGCAATATTTTTTTATATTCCATTTTTTCTAAAGTATTTTTCAATTACGCCGAATTTAAAAAAGAGGAACAGATTATGATCCTCCCTAATTAAAAGCGGTATGCTATCTGACGTCCAGGCATACCGTTTTTTTTCAGCAAATTTCACAACCACATATATTTTCCTGCTTAACCAAAAAAAAAGGATCTGAAAACCAAAGTTTTCAGATCCTTGAAAAATCAACAAAAACGGATTAAATAATCTTACATATTTTTTGTGTATAAATCATCATATTCGGTCCAGATAATACGCAGATTGTTCAAGGTAAACGGCAGAAGACTGTTTTGTTTTACCATCAATTCCAGATTATTGTCCTTCATGCGTTTGATATTGTCATTGATAATTTGTGCATCCGCTTCTTTGGAAGTGTATCGGTCCCAAATGTTTTGATGTACCTTTTTAAAGGCTTCCTTTTTTTCAAACGAATTCACATCACCGGATGCTACAGCATTTTCAAGATCATCTTTCGCTGCTGCAATATCCTTTGTCAGTCCTTCAAAAAAACGAAGCAGCTCCTTTTCAATTCCCTGCATATGTGTATACGAAGCCTCAAGCTGTTTCTCATATTTTTCGATATCTGCCGTGGATTCCTGCCGCACACTGAACATGTATGCCTCAACAAGAGCTTTTTGCTTTGATATATCGTTGACATCAATCAACAGGGCAAAATTTGCATTGATCTTTTCTACCAGAACGCTTTTTGTTTCCGGTGAAATAAACTCAAAAGCACTCATCATGAGAAAGTTTTCACTGTTTAAAAGCGGGGCCACGTTTGTATCGGTCTTGGCCGCCTCGGATACATCCAGATATTTGGTGACAATTTCCGAGATATTTTTATCGCTGGATTTGACCGTATTCATGTCGAAAATACTCACCAGTTTCAGTTTTTCGGCTTCATTTGAATAATCTTGAAGTTGAAAATAAATGTCAACATACTCATTGAAATATTCACTAATTGTTGCAAAATCTCCGAGTTTATTGCTGAGCTCGATAATTCTGAATATATAATCTTTCTTTATCGAAGGATTTGTTTCCACTGCATCCAATTCCTGATACAGACTCACTGCCCCGATATAACAGTTCCCGATCTTTTCATACGGAACATACCGAACGAATAGCCGCACCTTTTCCGGGTCATGTCTTTCTTCAAAATAAACATACTGGTCAAGCAAATCTATTTTTCGCTCAATGCTGATTCCCTTCACCGCTCTTTCCGCTTCAAGGTGAGACAGATAATCATCCCTCACAGCAGAAGCTTGAACATACTCTGCCGGAAAAAAATCAATCTCAGCACTGAACATGGCTTTATAATTGCGTTCAATCAGTTCTGTATCGGTGGTGAACTGATTCACCAGTTTCAAAGAGGCCAGATACACAACAAACATTTTCTCTGCTTCGATTTGCGGAACAGTTACTTCGCGATAATCAGCTTTTTCTGTAGTCAGTTTGAAGTTTTCCTTGATGGAATCAAGCATTGTGATAAAAAAATCAATTGTTTCCTGTTTGTTGTACAGGGTCAATTTAAGCGCCTGCATCTGTTTTTTCATAAAATCGCTGATTTGTTCTTTTGGATCTTTCACTTTGCTTTCCGGATCGGGAAGAACCGGTTTGAACTGTGCAGTATCGATAAATGCTGACGCGACATCTGCATCAGACAGCCTGAGTGTATCCTGAATATACAACTGCAAATCAGGAATATTCTTTTGTGCAACGGTATCATAATTTTTCAAAAAGTATTCGGATATGACATATTTGTTTGCAGCAATAGAGGACTGCTCAATAGCCACCTGCTGCGATGCAATAATCCAGTTTCCAAAATAAAACAAAAGGGTGCCCTGGGCACCGATAAGAATAAAGCTGATAATCTTCAGTTTTTCTTTCCCGATGGTGATGAACAATATATGCAGCAACGCTGCAGGAACAGCAAGAAAGCCGTATCCCCACCACAGGAAAAAATTGCGTTTGATTTTCAGGGCAATAAGTCCAGGAACAAGTCCCAGGATTAATGAAATGCCAAAATAAATTAATATATACATAAGTAACATAGTCTCTCTCCATGTAAAATGCTTATTGCATCATAGATAATTTGATCTTCAAGGTCAAGAGTGATAATCACATCAAGAGCATTTTCCACAGCCAAAAACCTTAATAATACCGGATTTTGAGCTGACAATCATGAATTAAGCCGCTTTCGCCGGCATTATCTCACTTTTATATAATGCCGGTTAATATAGTCAATCCGTTCCCGGGACAACATCGCATACCTGCTCCCCGGATATTCCTGTACAACGACATTGTAATACTCGCGGGAGCGCTGAAAATCCCTGTACTGAATGTTGTTTTCGAAAAATTTCGCAAGCCGGTAATATATCTCGGCAGCTTCCGGGCTGAAACGGTAGCGGTCAAGCCAAACCCCGAACAAATCGATTAAAACCGGGTCCTCATTAAAATTCGAAAAATAACGGATCAGCTCCAGGAGTTCATTTTCAATGGGGCCATTTCTATTCAAAAGCACAACCTTGACATGCGGAAGCAGCTGTGCGGTATTCTTTGACAGGCGGAGGGCTTTTGAAATCCCGATAACAGCATTTGTATTATACGGCTCATCAGCACCCTGGTTTTTCCGCCAATATAATAAAGCCTGCGGAAAATTGTTTTTTTGAAAATAGATCGATGCGATTGCATTATTGAGCCGGGGATCACCTTCCCGGTAAGCATTCAAAAAACCGTCAAGTGCAGCATCCGTCTGTCCCTGCTCCCGCAGACGGAATGCTTCTTCGATGGCATCATTTGAAGAAACTGCATCACCGCTTTTTTTTCGGCCCATAATCGATGTAAACTCATCATCGGAAACAATCGAAATCATAATAGATTCGTTTTTGAATAACCCCCTCATGGAATCCTGAAGCTGGAAGGGTAACAGAAAATCACCCTCACTATGCCCCCGAAAATAAAACACGGTCTGCTTCTCATTGTTGCTGTGGGAAAGGTATTCCAGCCCGTCCGCCTTTTGGGGAACCGACAGCAGCAGCCAGCCGTTTTCGGGGAAAGAAACCTCGATATCATCCTTCTTTTTCGCATAAATCGTGCGGATGCTTTCCGACGGGTCTGTCGGCTCGATTGAAACGGGCAAAAGCTCTTCTGAAACCGATTTTTTTACAGGTGTCTCCGGAACGGGCATCGAAGGCTCTGTGTGTGTTTTCGTCGCAACCGGTGCAGGTTCTGTTTTTCGCGGAATGATTTTTTCTGCTGGTTTTGGCTGCACACGGGCAATACTCTCTTTTTTGTCCTTTATACGTGCTGTGAGTATTTTTTCTGCAACCCGAAGGGCAAATAACCCGTAATTGCCCGTTTGCCGCATTTCAGCGGTTCGTTTCAGTTTCCCGGCAATTTCCGGTTCATGTAGCCTGTTTTCATCAACAGATTTTTCGGGGATGTTTGTATCCAGTGCTGTCGAAACCTCGGGGCGTTTATCGGCACCCCAATCCGTTGTCCCGGATCCGGCAGAAGCACATGAGACGAATGTAATAAATAAAAAAAGAACAGCGATGTTTTTCATATCCCCTCCCTTTTGAAAAATGAAAAACCAATATAAAACAGTTTTTTCAAGAACTGCGGACAATACTGTCAATGATCAAAGCGGGTATTTCAACTGGTTTTTCCAAGCAACCCGTAATAATGGTAAAAGTATACCTTTTTTATTGAATTCCGTCAAAGAGTTCCCTGATATTTTTATCATTCTCTTTTGAAAGAGTATCAATTCCGATTTCATTCGGATCGATCCAGAATCTGCTTACCAGCAGGTCATCCCACCGGGGAAGCGGTGTCCGAAATAAATAGAATGACGGTTCCAGACTCTGCTGTTCTGCTTCCGGAATCACAAAAGAAAATAATTCCAGGCGTTTTATCACGCTGCGTCGGGAATTGGTGAGTTCCGGTTCTGTATTTTTTCCGGACAATTGATCCTGAAGCCGTCGTTCCTCCTCGCCGGACGGAATGACTTCAGCGGGCGCACTGGAAGGCCGGGGGACAAGAATAATGACAAGAATTGAAACAAGCACGATTCCAAGGACAACCGCTGCCCCTATTTTAATAACAAGGAAAAAAAGATTCTTTTCATTGTCATTAAAAAAGAAATCTTCTTTTTCAAGCATGTATTTCTTCTTCCTCCCTGTTTTTCAGCTTCATGGTCACCAGTTTTGAGATACCGCTTTCTTCCATGGTTATTCCCAGGAGGCTTGTGGCACTGGTCACGGTCTTTTTATTGTGCGTAATAATCATGAACTGGGACTTGTCAGCGAACTCATCGAGCATATTGACGAACTGCCCTATGTTTTTATCATCAAGCGCCGCGTCAATTTCATCAAGGACACAGAATGGCGACGGCTTCACCATATACACGGCAAAAAGCAGGGAAATGGCGGTCAAAGACCGCTCGCCGCCGGAAAGCAATGCAATATACTCAAGTTTTTTTCCGGGGGGTTGGGCCAGGATTTCAATACCGGAATCCAGAATTTTATCGGGCTCGGTCAGTTTAAGTTCCGCCCGCCCTCCGCCAAACAGCCGTCGGAATGTATTATTGAAATTTTTTCTGATCTGATTATAGGCATCCTCAAATCGACGGGTAGATTCCTCGCGTATTTTTTTTGTAATTTCGAGCAGATCTTCCCGCGCCTTTTTCAGGTCAACAAGCTGTGTGTCAAGAAAATCAAATCTCTCTTTCACTTCCTCGAATTCTTCCGGAGCCATGAGGTTAATCTGTCCCAGTTTTTCTATTTTCTCCTTCACTGCTCCTGCATCATTTTTCAGATCCTGGTAGGATTTTTTCACCTCATACATTCTGGACTGGTAATCAGCCAGATCACGGGAATACTTTTCCCTGAAGTTTTCATGTGTATTCCTGATTTCCGCATTGATCTCGGCAAGAAGCATCTGCATTTTTTCTACTTTTGCCTGCACCTTTTCCAGCGAACCCATTTTTTCTTTTAATAACCGCTCCTTGGCAAGCAGCAGCTGGTTTTTCTTTTGAATTTCATTTTCCAGTTCGGTAATTTTTTCCTTTAAAGACTTTTCTTCCTGTTCTGCATCAAGGCGCAGTTTTTCCAGATCCTTAATATTCTTCGAGATATCATTAATAACGTTTTTTGTCTGTTCAATCTCCTTCAGATTTTCCTTTTCTGCCTGCTCCTGCTCGGCAATTTCCTTTTCGAGGCGGCCGCGGTCATTCTTCATGACAATTTTTTTCGTATCGATCGTAGCTTTGTTGATCTGCAGCTCGTTGAGGGTTTTCCGGTATTCTTCTATTTTTATTCCAAGTTCCGAATTTTCAACTTTCAGTTCTTCGACACTTTTTCTGTTGTCAGAAATTTGCCTGAGTGTTGCACTGATTGTATCATCAATTGTTCGTTTCCGGGTGATAATCCCCTCCGGCGCGAGAAATTCATCCAGAAATGACGGGGTTGTTTTCTTGTATTCATGAAACAACTTGATCACATCCTGTATTTTTCCAAGCAGCTGCTTTAATGACTCGGCAAGTGCGGAAATTGTTGCCGGAGTGACTTCCCCTATTTTTTTTGCATCCTCAAGAATTGAATGCTTGCCGTCCAGCTGGATCCGCAGAAAATTCAGGAGTTCATCCAGATCATGCTCCACCTTCTGCCGTTCCTGTACAGAATATCCCGTATCCTTGAGGCGCTGATCCAGTTCGGTGACAATGTCATCAGTGATGCTCTGCAGTTCGTTCCGGGCAAGTTCGAGATCGTCTTCAAGAGCCAGATTTGCATTCCCGTAGTCAGTCTGCTTTTTTTCATTTCCCTTTATACGGGTTTGCGCAAGCTGGATATTGTGCTCAAACGAGCTGATGTTTTCAAGAATATGCTTGATTTCTTTCTCTAGATCAGTTGCAGATGTTTCGTTTGTCTTCCTGTCCTCATGGAGACGTTTCAATTTTTCGCTGATGACATTTTTCCTGGTTTCATCATACTGTATTTTGCGTTCCAGCTCGGCACTGCGTTCCTCAAAAATTTTTATTTGGGTATTCTTGCTGTTTTTTTCGATATCAATTCCGTACAATTTTTTCTGAATATCGATAAGATGCGACTCCATCGTATTCACCAGATCAATATTTTCCTCGAGCAAGCCGTTAATTTCATCGATGTCCTGACGGATGCCATCGCGTGATGAAGCGCTTCCCGAAAGGTCTTCTTCCCGCCTGTTCTGATCATCAAGAAAGTTTTTCAGCTTCAACAGCTGGAGGTCAAGTTCACAGCTGAACAGATCATCCTGCAATTCACGGTATTTTATCGTCCTCTCGGACTGAACCCTGAGAGTATCGTAGCTGCGCTTTACTTCTCCCATGATTCCTTCAATCTGCTGAATGTTTATCTCTGTTTTTTCAAGTTTTCGTTCCGCTTCCTGATTTTTCATTTTATAACCGGTAATACCGGCGGCTTCTTCAAAAATATACCTTCTTTCTTCCGGTTTTGTGGAAAGGATCTGGTCGATTTTTCCCTGTTCCATGATTGAATAGGCAGTTTTTCCAATGCCGGTATCAAAAAACAATTCCCGAACCTCTTTCAGTCTGGACGGTGTATTGTTGATAAAATATTCATTTTCACCGGAACGGTAGATTCTTCTTTTTACCGCTACCTCCGACATTTCGACGGGAAACAGATTGTTTTCGTTCGTAAAAACAATGGTCACTTCAGCGACATTAACCGCTTTCCGCTGTTCAGTGCCGTTAAAAATAACATCTTCCATTTTATTGGCGCGAAGATTTTTTGTGGACTGTTCACCCAATACCCACTTCATGGCATCAAGGACATTACTTTTACCACAGCCGTTTGGCCCCACGATGGCCGAAATGCCGGCACTTACTTCAATGACCGTTCTATCTGCGAAAGATTTAAAACCAAAGAGTTCAATACTTTTGAGGAACACAAATACTCCCAATGCGGAAATTTAAATCAGATCGTGAAAACCGGGTAAAGGTTCAACGAGCCTGACGAAGAAAAAAGATTCTAACACCTTCAGGTAAAATTGACAAGTGGGATATTGACCGCTGAAAAAAGGCGAAAATTATTCTCCGGCTGCTTTTGCCGATTCGATCGTGTTGAACAGCAGCATGGTAATCGTCAACGGCCCCACCCCCCCGGGGACAGGAGTAAGATGTGAAACATGCCCCACCAGACTGTCAAAATCAACATCACCGCAAAGCCGAAACCCCCGTTTCCTGGAAGGATCAGTGACTCTGTTGACACCGACATCGATGACCACCGCCCCTTCTTTTACCATATCCTTCGTGATGAGGGCCGGACTGCCGACTGCTGCGATAACGATATCTGCCTGACGGGTCATGGCCCCGATATCGCGGGTGCGGGAATGACAAACGGTCACCGTGGCATTGCCTGACGAAGACTTCTGAATGAGCATGTTTGCCAGGGGTTTTCCGACAATATTGCTTCTGCCGACAATGACAACATGTTTGCCTTCGGTTAAAATATTCGAATATTCAAGTAGTTTCAGTACACCGTGCGGAGTGCAGGGAAGAAATGTTTTTTGGCCAAGGACCATTCTGCCTACATTGATGGGACTGAATCCGTCGACGTCCTTTTCGGGCACGATTGTTTCGAGCACTTTTTTTTCATCGATATGGGCCGGCAACGGAAGCTGAACGAGTATTCCATGGATTGCAGGGTCAATGTTCAGGCTGTTTACCAGTTCGATGAGTTCTTCCTCGGTGGTATCTGATGACAAGCGGTGATCACGCGAATAGATCCCCATTTCCCCGCATGCCTTTTCCTTTGCAGTGACATAGCTCCGGGAAGCCGGGTCATCACCCACCAAAATAACTCCCAAACCGGGGATGATATGCTGTGTTGAAAGCTCTGCGACTTCTTTTTTCAGCTGCTGGCGGATAGCTTCGGCAATCTGTTTTCCGTCGATTATTTTTGTAACCATGGACTGTCTCCCATTGTTGTGTACATATACATAAAACAAGGTGTACAAAGCAGTACGCTTCGGTGACATATATACAGCATTTTTTTGTTTTAAACAAGTACGACGGAACGCCATACGGCGATACCAGGATGGTTCATGGATTTTTCCTTTATCGGGAGGCAGAATTATAGAGAGTCAGTATTCCGCACTTGCACAAGCAATATCTTTTTGCTATGATTGCTCACGTTTTAAAAGCTGGTTTGCTGATTAATATAATCATTGGAGAACAGAAACAAATATTTCCATCTGAACAATCAGTTATTTTCGCAATATAATTACACTAAAGGAGAACACTTTGGTCTTTTTACACTGGAAAAAAATATTTTTTATAATGATTATTTTATGTATCGGATCTTCCATCGCATTCGGTCAGGATGAAACGCCCGCAGAATCGCTTCCAAAGTCAAAATCGGTTACCCATGCCCTTGGAGACCAGGCGATTGCATTCGGAATTGGAACACTTGTCCCGCTTTTTCATATCCTGATAGATCAGGGAGAAATGGAAGCTATTAATCTTTTCCCGGGTATCAAAAGTACGATTCAGTTTCACACTTATTTAACCAATAATATTATCCTGGGGGTTTCATTGGATGGAGGATTGGCCTTTACTCCCAATTTCAATTTTTACTGGTACCTGCCGATTACCGGAAAAATCATCTACAATTTCGAACTTGGAGATATTGAAATTCCTGTTGCATTCGGACTTGGTGTCGATTTACAGAAATTTCTTGAAGGCTCCCGTGCCGATCTGATAATAAAACCTGAAGTCGGCTTTAAATACAAAATCGATCCAAAATTCTCATTTTGTGTCTGGACCTCATACTGGTTTATACTCCAGATCGCAAATGAGGATCAGGCCGATTATCTGCCGGGACAGTCACGGCTGGCCAACTTTCTGGACATTACCATTGGACTGACATATAATTTCTAAGAGGTATTCAATGAAGCATTTGATCACAAGTTTTGTTATATTGGTCGCCATTTTACTTATATTCTCCTGTACAGACGGGTTGACAACCATTTTTGAAAATATCAACAACGATGTCCTTATCCAGGACAATGCTCTTGATAATGAACTGAATATCATGGGAATAGCCCAGGACGCAACAAGCTACTACATCGCATGCGGAAAACTGCGCACCCGCCTTTTCGGGGAAGCATCCTGGTCGAATGTGGACACAGGCAGCAGCGGGATACACAATACGCTTGTTTCCAACGGCACAGATGTCTATGCGGGCGTTGTTGATGATACCGGTATCGGAACACTTCGGGTTCTCTCCGGCGGCACCTGGAGCCCTGCAGCAACACCTGCCAACTTCCAACAGGCGGGCAGAATGAAATACATCAGCGGAGTGTACCTGATGTCGTATTTTAAGGATGACGGAACGTATTCCCTGGCAGTCAATTTTACGGAAAACGCAACAGTAAACGGCCTGGACCTGGCTACTCCGGTAACCGACATGCTCCCTGGCCCAATTTTTACCGTGGGGAATACCGTCTACAACAACGGAACGGACGTCACTCCAAATACTGCCTACACCTATACATCCCTGGGATACAATCCTGGCGGCACCGGGCCGGCATATTTTCTGGGGACCACAAACGGTGTGGTGTATTATTCCACCGCAGCACCCTCAGCTCCCGGCGACTGGACTGCGCTTCCCACCCAGACATTCAGTCTCCGGGGGGTGACCACCAACGTCCGTTTTGGCACCTTCCTTCAGGTGGAACCAGATTATATGCTGGTGGGGACAACAAATTACGGATTTTTCCAGATTGATGCTGCCGCACTTGCCATCGACCACTTTAATGATGCCTCCAAATACGACCTGTACTACGGCGGAATCGAGGCAATCCACAAAGACACCACTAATGACACGGTGTTCTTCGGTACAATGGGCTCGGGGTTGTGGTATAACACATTTGTCGGCGGGCTTTGGACCGGACTGTGGACACGCGGCTGATTACAGAATTTTATTTATTTGTTTCAAGATAAAGCAGGGCGGCCTTCATTTCGGGGTCGCCTTTTTCATAATGGAGTGCTCTTTGTTCCCCTGTCAGACTTTCAATTTCATGGCTCAGGTAATGAATCCAGAAATCATCTTCCGGTTTTTCAAGAACAAACTCCCTGCAATAGTAATCGGGCAGTACCGGATGCGGTTTTGAGAGGTATTGCCGTATCTTATAATCGTGAACCGCGATCTTGATGTGCTCTCTTTTGATCCCCGTATCCAGAATTGAGGCAACCAGAGAGTTCAGCGTCTGACCGGTATCAAAAATATCATCAATAAACAGCACATTCTGGCCGTCACGCAGTTTTTCGGGACTGTATGTCCAGCCGTCTACTATTACTTGACCTGCTGTACCCATTCCTGTATACGAACGCGCGACAACTGCGGCATACAGTACCCGTTTTTTCCTGCCGGCAAGTATCTTGAAATACTCACTGATTACATTCCCCATTGCCGCACCGCCGCGAAGGGATACATAAATGATGTCGGGTATTCCCCATTCTCTGGCAATCGTATGGGCGAGTTTAATGGCATTGTCGCGGACACTGTCAAACGATACAAATTCAGACCGCATGATGATTCAAGCCCCTACCGGGTGAGTGTTATGGTCTCGGTACTTCCGCCTCGAAGTACTTCAAAAATCAGCTCTTTTTTTGACAAATCATTCAGTGCGGCGTAATACTCAACCATATTTGTGATCACTGCCGCATTGATCTTTTTAATGACATCGCCGGAATGCATACCGGAGTGAAAAGCAGGCGTGTCGCGTTCCACAGAGATGACCACAACGCCGGTTTCTTTTGGAGCAAGTTCGAATCGTTTTTTTGTCGCATCTGAAAGACTGATGGCAATAAATCCCGGCCATGAATTGTTCGACATTTTTTCGACAGTGGCCTCCGCGGGCCTTAGTTCGATGGCAAAGGTCAACGTGACTTCCTTTCCGGCACGCAGGAGAGTAAAAACAACCGGCGCATCCGGGGGAATGTTTCCGATCATTTGAATAAAATGCCCTTCATCAAGCACCTGTTTCCCGTTCACTTTCATGATAAAATCGCCCGGGAGAATACCTCCCTTTTCTGCCGGAGAACCCTTGATAACAAAATTGACAAATGCACCTTTTTTCCGGTCGATTTCCAGCTCTTTTTCAACATCACGGGTAATTGACCGGTTAATTGAAACACCAAGCCAGCCGTATTGTACTTTTCCGATGGTAATAAAATCATCAACAAGTTTTTTGGCATTATTGATTGGAATGGCAAACCCGATTCCGATACTGCCGCCGGTAGGGCTGGTAATCCATGTATTTATCCCGACAATCTCACCGTCAAGATTCACCAGGGCGCCGCCTGAATTGCCTGGATTAATTCCCGCATCAGTCTGTATAAAGTCATTGATATTTGAAATTGAAGCATTTCTGCTCAATCTCCTGCCCAGAGCGCTCACAATACCCGATGTTACGGTGGATTCCCATCCGTACGGACTGCCGACCGCGATCACCCAGTCTCCGACACGAAGCGTGTCTGAATCGCCCAGTTGTGCAACAGGGAGCTCGTCCCCGGTTTCAATGGATACCAATGCCATGTCGCGGCGTTCATCGGTGCCGACAACCCTGGCTTCGTATTCACGATAATCGGAAAGCACAACGTTAATTTCATTTCCGCCCTTCACCACATGAAAATTGGTCAGAATATAGTAGACATTCTCTTTTTTCTTCACAATCACACCTGACCCCATGCCGGACCGTTCAAAATCGCGGTCACCAGGGCCTCCCTGATCTTCTTCGGGGTCCTGAAAAAAATATTCCCAGGGGTTTTCACCACCGGTGATGTCAGTGACATTAATGCTCACCACAACCGGTATAATCGTATCTGCAATTCCCCGAAATGTCGTCTGGAGTTCCCGGACAGAAGGAGGTGCAGTTCCCTTCCCTGTGTCTGTTCCCGAACCGAATCCGGGGAAGGAGAGACAGGAAACCGCAAGGAAAGCAACAGATGCAATCACTGTGCGGAAAAAAATCATGAAATATTTTTGGGTCATAACGATAAACTCCTTGCAGCGCTGCATGGTGTTACCGGGCGTTTTGGCAATATCATTCCCGGAACAGCTACTGTATGTATCGGCAGATTTGTATAAAGTATACCATCTTCAGAGGAATTATTCATTGAATTCAGCGTGAAACATTACCACTTTGTCAGGATTTCAGTCCGGTCTTCAAACAGGGCGACCGTATGTTCGCAATGTGCAGAGTTTTTCTTGTCCTGCGTCACCACGGTCCATCCGTCTTTCAACAGCTCCACTTTCCATGTCCCTTCATTGATCATGGGTTCAATGGCCACAACCATCCCCGCTTTCAACTTTGGATTGGCACCGGCATGGGGATAGTTGTAAATCTGCGGATCCTCATGAAGATTGAATCCCACTCCATGACCGCAGTATTCACGGACCACATCAAATCCGTTTTCACGGGCATGGGTATATACTGCTTTTGAAATATCACCGACACGGTTGCCCGCTTTTGCGGCCTCGATGGCCCGGGCAAGGCATTCTTTTGTCACCGTAATCAGTTTTTCCGCTTCTCTGCTGACCTTTCCAACCGGAAGTGTTACCGCACAGTCAGAGAAATACCCATGATAAATAACACCGCAATCAAGGCCGACAATATCGCCTTCCTGAATGATCCGGCTGCCGGGAATGCCGTGAATGACCTCCTCGTTAATGGAGATGCACAGGGATGCAGGGTAATCATAGTAGCCGAGAAATGCGGGTGTTGCACCGCGTGATTCGATGACGCGACGTGCAATTGCATCCATCTCGCGGGTTGTAATGCCTGGAGCAAGTGCTTTTTCCATTGCATCCATCGCCTCATGCAAAATACCGCTTGCCTGCCGTATCCCGTCAATGTCTTCGCTGGTTTTTAGTTCGATCATATCGTGTTGATTATTCTTCTGCCTTTTGAGCAGAAGCCTTTTTTTGTCTGGTTATTGTTTTGAATTCTTCTTCGGTTTCTTTGCCGTATGAATCTTCAATGTATTTTTTTATATCGTCGGTATTTTTGGCCGTTATTTTCACTTCACCATGAGTGACCACACCGTCTTCAACATGGAGCTGCGGTGTTGAAATATTTCCCAGTACTTTCCCGGACTGGAGCAGCTCCACTTCTTCGGTTGCATGAATGTTCCCGATAAGTGTTCCGGCAATGGTGACTTTTTTTGCGATGATATCGGTTTTTACCCTGCCGGTTGAACCGACCAGTAAATGTTCATCGGTATTTATTTCTCCCTGGAATTTGCCGTCAATCTGGATACTTCCGCGCACCTGGAATTTCCCTTCAAAAACTGATCCCTCTCCGATAATACAATTGGGTTGTTCACTTGCCTTTGCCATGGTATTTCCTTTGATTTTTCAAATATACAGACTGCTCAGTAAAAAGCATAACACTTTTATTTTCTTGCTTCAAGCATTTTTACCAGTTCCCAGGCAAATGGATTCGTCGCATCGTGTTCAAGTGCTTTCTGCAAGAGGGCTCGCGCATCATCGGAGCGGCCCTGGCGTATTTTAATTTCAGCCTGGAGGGAGAGTACCCGGGCAATCATCGGCCCGCCGGGTGATAGGCCGGAGGAAATAATGAATCCTGCGGCAGTGGCTTCGGCCAGTGCATCCTCAAGCCGTCCCTGTTCGACAAGAATGACTGCATAATTGTAGTGGAAATCCCATCGGTCCAGCCCGCGCACTGCTTTTTCAAGCATCGTGCCGGCAGCGTCAACATTCCCGTCCAGTGCACTGATAATGCCCTCCGCTTCCATCGCCCATGGCATTTCAGACTCCCCGGATGCCTCCGAGTAGGCTGTAATAATCCTGCGCGCCCGGTCAAGATGACGGTACCGTAAAAATGCGTACATCAGGATTTCTGCAGCTCGTTCATCTTCTGGATTCTCCTGAAAATAATTATGCAGATTCTCTATCCAGATATCCTGCGTTGTGGAGGCCATGACAAATGAAAGACGAAGAAACCCCAGTTCAGTATTTTCCGGATACTGTTTCTGCATTTCTGCAACCAAATCCTGCGCTTTTTCCTGTTCGCCATGGTGGAAAAGCAGTTTTGCGTATTCAACCCCTGCAGGGACCGATTCGGGAAACACGCTATATGCTTTTTCAAGCAAATATCTGGCCTTTTGTGAAAATCCCTGCCGCTGAAGTATTGTCGCGTAATTCAGATACGAATTTGGCGAAAACAGAGGATCGTATTCAATCGCATTGTCGAACCGTTCCTTTGCCTGATCATATTTCTGCACCGATATGTCAATATCACCCAGAATAAGCTCAAGATCGGTTCGTTTTTCTGCTTGCCGGTTTATTCGGGATAAACGGACTTTAGCTTCATCCCATTTTCCATAATCATAGGCGGCCAGTCCGGCCGGCTCATCATAATCATAATCGCTGAGCATTTTCAGTGAAAGCCGGTAAGCAGGTTCAATTTCACCGTTTTTCAAATACAGCAGCATGGCATCGAGGGCATATCTGTTGTCTTTGAAAGTTTCAGCCAATCGTGTCAGAATCCCGGGGGTATATTCTCCGGCAGCGGTAAAATACTCCTGAAATTGCGGTATTCGTGATAATTCGGTATCGCTCAAATCTTTCCCCATACGCAGATATGCTTCGGCGAGCACCCCCTGGAGTTCACGTGTTTCCGGTGAATCAGCATAACGGCGGATACACTCTTCAAGTGCACCCGTACGCAGCATCGCGTACAATGCTGTGTACTGAATTTGTTTATTGCCGGGATACCGTTCTGCTGCTTTTTTTGCCTGCCCGAGAAACATGGCGGTATTTTCAGTTTTTTCCGAGAGAAGAAAACTGCGCTTCAGCACGCGAAGCATGACCTCATCTGATTGTACTGCGGCGAACGCGCGGGCAATCAGCCGTTCTGCCTCCTGGAAATAGCCGGAAGAAATAAAATTATCCGCCTTCTGCAGGTATTCCTGAACTGATTGCGATTCCTGCTGAAAAAAGAAAAAACGAAAAAAGACAAATGCAGAGATTCCAAAAAGTGCAAGAAATGAAAAAAGAACAAACAGTGTCCGCCGTGATTTTAATGACAACATGCTTCCATTCCAAATGCTTATATTTTTTTTATCATCCCGTCCAGAATACCGTTTATAAATTTATATGCTTCATCGGAACTGAACTCTTTTGCAATATGTATGGCTTCATCGATGGTCACAGACGGCGGGATATCTTTCTGGAATAACAGGCAATACCCGCTCATCCTTAAAATAGCCAGATCTACGCGTGAAAGCCGTGAAAAATCCCAATGCTGCAGATGCTCTTTTATGGCATCATCAATTGTCCCGATATGTTCAATTGCACCGGCAATAATCAGCTGCGCAAAGGCAATGATATCCTCACCGAGTCGGGCGAGACGTTCCTCGCCGTACCAGGAAAAATCCAGCAGGTCAGCGAGAGCGGTTTCTGATATATCATATCTGTACAAAGTCTGAAACGCCAGGATTCTTGCCTTCCGCCGGGTTCCCATATATTACCATACCAGATATTCTTCGAATATCCGTATTTCTGCCTGTTTTTTCAGATCATTGATTATTTCGGTCAACACATTCTGGGTAATTTCCTGTTCCTTGGCTGATGCAAGAGTCTTTTGAATGAATGTTTTTACGGTCATCGCATTCTGCGGAGGAACGACATCATTCAGACCGAGCACCTTAAACGGTATTTTTTCGATGACCACGATAATATGATATCCAAGTTTTGATGAGACCACATTGCTCACCTGATTCGGCTGCAATTTGAACAATTCATTAAAAAAATCCTCGCCGAATACCTGTTTTGTTTTGGTATCGTCTCTCCGTGTTATCCCCGGCATGTAGGTTCCTATTTTTACCTGTCCTGTTGAATCATATACTTCCCAGTAATTGTCAAAACTTGCCCCGGCCTTGATTTCCTGCACGATGGCCTGCGCTTTCTTCTTCGCGTCATCCTTCTGAGCCTGGGTGGTAAGAAGACTCGGGTTTATATATATCTGTTTGAAGCGGACCATTTCCGGCGACACGAATTTGGACTGATTTGAAAAATAATAATCTTCGATTTCCTGATTCGTCGGTTCGGGAATATTATTAAGAACATTTCCCTTTTTTTTCATGACATATTTTTTTGCGATCAGCTGTTTTTTAATTTCAGAATTCAGGGCATCCCAGGTAAGTCCGCTCTGCTCGATTACCTTCCGGAATTCATCCTCGGTAATTGAACGATTCAGCTGCATCTCGTAATATTTTTTATATTCAGCACGCATGGTTGCAATGTCGTTATCGGTAACGGTAATTCTTTCATTTTTGGCGGCCTGAACAAGAAGCATTTCGCTGATCAGCTTGTCTAAAAGCTGCTTCTTTTCCTCAAGCGTCAAATCACGTTTCAGCTGTTTTTCAAATGTTTCGGCAGTCTTTTTAAACTGATTCAGACTGACCACTTCACTTTCGGTCAATTTCACCATTGCTACCGGACGGTCTATCGGCTCGGCTGCTGCTGTTGTCATCACCATCCCGCCCAGTATCAGTAAAAATAATATGTTTTTCATTTCAATTTCCCCTTCGCCGTTTTACATAACACAAACCGCCGCTTATCTTCAGCAGCCATTCATATATATGTCTCAAAAACACCTATGTATTGTAAACGTAACACACTTCCCCAAAAAAAACAGTGTATCGCAAGGTAAATATTTTCCCTTAATTTACCCGGTTTTCATGTAATAAACTATTTTCCGTGTGTTTGTCAATTTGCCAGCTCTGCAAATCCGATTTTTTCAGAAAGTTTTTTGGTACCGGGCAGCCGTTTGTCATATTCAAGGCCCTGCTTCAAAAACACCATGGCGCGTTCACGCTCATCCTGCAGGAGATACAGTTCGGCAATTTTTTTACAAAAAACCGCCTTGTCACGCTCCGGAAACGACATTCCAAGCAAATCCTTTATATGAACAATAAACCGTTCGAGTGCAACAGCCTTCTGGAGTTTTGTGGTGACAAGATGGCGCAGCCGGTCAATAAGTTCGTCTGTAAAATGCCGAAAATAGGGCCGTTTCAGCTCATAGGAATAAATTTTCCTGTAAAGCAGGAATGCCTTGAGATACTCCCGGTGATTTTCGTATTCCTCGGCGATTAAAAACGAACAGTCCATAAAATCACCATAATCAAGATATTTCTCCAGCATAAAATTATCCTGATCAGAAAGGTGCTCGTACAATTTCACCGCTTCATCTGTATTACCGCGCAGGAAATCATAGAGTACCAGCTTCGACTGCAGAAACAAATCATCGGTTCTGCTTTTCAGAAATTCGCGGTAATTAAATGATACTTTTTTCTCGGCTCCCCGTAGCTCCCGATCATACGCACTGCGTTTTGCCGGATTGCTCAGCACCCGGTAGGCGAGCAGCAATTGACGCATTGCTTCCTCTGCCACCATTTTTGATTTTCGTGTTACATCAGGATGAAACAGTTTTGCTTTGTTCCTGAATGTATTCTTTATTGTTTGTAGTGATGAATTCCGTCGTATCCCCAGAATTTCATAATAATTTTTCAATTATCTACCTCAGTTTAATCAAACGCAGGATATAAACAGCCTGAGTGCTTGCCCGTTCAGTATTTTATCATCCTGTAATCAGTATTTCCATGTACTACACCAATATCTATACAATACGCACGGTACTGTCCTGAATTTTTTATAATATAAATTACTATAATATTATTAAAAACTCAATTATAAAACACACGAATAACCCGTGAAGTTTCATTTTTTTGGGATATTTTTATGGTATTTCTGGATAAAACCGGTAAAATTGTCTTTCGCGGGCTACTCAATGTGAAGCCGTCTGCCAACTTCCTGCGCAATAAGCTCTTTTTTAAACATATATGAAGATTTGACAAACATTCCCTCATTTTCCATGGAACGCATTAAATTCAGGAGAGCTTTTTGTGCTCCAAAAAAAGTCTGGTTTATAAAGGCAAAAGATCTTTTCCCGCCGATCGCGCCGGATGCGGCAAGATAGGGAGCAAGCCTTTCGGATATTTTTCCAAAAATGGAGACCGGCTCGCAGCCGATTGCGATGTATTTGTAAATAATGAGCTTTTTTTCGGGTTCTCTGGTTGCATCGATAACATCAACCTGATGGCCCTGTCCCTCAATACCGGCAGCCAGGGCTTTTGCCAGTTTGACAAGAACACTGTCTGGCTTGACAGGAAAAATGACTACTGCAACTTTCATGATTGCCTCCCGTAACCGTGAATAAAGCGAATGCAGAAGAGCTGTATTTCACAGTCATGAACAGTAAAGATTTCCACAAGAAGATGATGTACATACTACCGGAGACCGGACTTGAACCGGTACAGCTTTGAGGGCCGGGGGATTTTAAGTCCCCTGTGTCTACCAATTCCACCACTCCGGCACATACCACGACATTTTTATTTGTCTCTTTTTTCCCGTATTACAGGGGTTCCAAGAGTTTCTCATAATAAATGAGAATAATACGAAAAGTCAATAGCTGGTAAAAAAGACTGGTTTTTGTATTTCGCGGCCGGATTGGTTTGCGAATTTCTATAAAAAAACCTGATTGACGATCAAATTATTTTTGCTGATACAGAGAAAATTTCCCGGCAGGGGGATGGTTGTATCAGGACATGATGGGGAACTTCATGACAAACAGTGTTCCTTTTCCTTCCTCGCTTGTAACCGTGAGTGACCCGTTGTGTGCTTCAACAACGCTCTTGACAATACAGGTTCCAAGGCCGGTACCGCCGCTTTTTGAAAAGGAACAAAACGGTTCGAAAATGTGTTCTAGGACATCTTTTGACATGCCAATTCCGGTATCACTGACTTCAATAAAAAAAGAATTTTCATCTGAGTGAATATAAATGGAAAATATCCCCCCGTCCTGCATTGCCTTTCTTGCATTATCTGCAAGATTGCACAAAGCACGGAAAATACGCTCATGATCGAAAAGAACCGGTCCTGCAAAATCCACCTTTGATGCAATTTTTATTGCATGAGAAGCAAAACGTTCCTGGATGTCCTCAATAAGTTTTTTAACCAGATCCCTCAGATTGACAATTGCGATATTGAGCCGGATTTCTCCGCGCGAGTAGTCAAGCAGTTCATTCGCAAGCCGGTTGATCCGGTCGGTTTCGGAAACGATCCTGTTTGCATACTTTTTCAGTTTGTCTTCTTTCGCCTGGTTCAGGGTAATCATCTCCGCATATCCGCGGATCACCGACAGCGGGTTGCGGATATCATGCAGAATGAGAGAAGAAAACTTGCCGAGTGCAGAAAGCCGTTCTGCCCTCAGCAGTTCAGCCTGGGCTTCCTTCAATTCCTGGTTCGCCTTCTCCAGATTCCTGTTTTTTTCCCGCAGTCCCTCCACAAAGCTTTCGTTGCTGTTTCGAACCATTGAAGAAACCGATCGCATCAGCGAAAGTGCTATAGAGGCATCTTCCTGGACGATCTCGAAGAAATCAGAACGGCTGATTGACAACAACTCGGTTTTTCCGCATGACAAGACCGTCGCACTGCGTGGCAGTTCATCGACGATAGCCATTTCGCCGAACAGATGGCCATTTTTATGAAGCGCCAGCATATCCGGTTCTGCAGAACCGTAGTCTTTCCAGACTTCAACAGAGCCTGAAAGAACCAGATAAAAATCATTCGCCTCATCACCCTCCCGGAAAATAATCTCTTTATCTGCAACCGTCATCCGCCTGCAGACTTTTGCTATTTTTTCCATGGTGGAATCATCCAGATTCTGGAAAAAATAAATTTCCCGCAGGAGTTCAAGCATCTTATTCATCGGCTTTCTCTCTCGAGCCTGCATACAGCATATCAATATATTCTTTCGGATCTTTTATCTTCGACGGACTGATCTTGCATTTGCCTTCAAATATAACACCGTCCTGAATAATAAGTTCGGGTGTTTTCAGATCACCCAAAACCCGGCCGGTAGAGAAAAGAAGTATTCGCCGCGATGCTTCGATATTGCCGATGACAATTCCCTTGACAATCACACTTGATGCAATAATTTTTGTTTTCACCCTGGCTTTCGGGCCGATCTCCAGCTGGTCGACATACAGACACGCACCCTCGAATTTCCCATCGATCCGGAGATTGCCGTTCACGGCAAATGTCCCTTCAAAAAAAGAATGTTCACCAATAGTCGAATTTACTTCACTTCCCAGTTCCACATTTTACTCCTGCACGATTATTTCCGGCAGATTCAGGAAAGAGATGGCTTCGGTGCAATAGTCCAGAAGGATTTCAACACCTTCGCGAACCACATGTCCTTCAAGAAATCGCATGCCTTCTATCATGTCAAAATGAATACGTGCATTACTATTTAAGCACGCAACACCATCTTTTTCAATATCTTCAAGTATTTCATGGGTAAATTTTTTCAGTTTTCTGAAAAAGCGGTCGGTTTCCACGATGAGGATGCGGCGTTTGCGGAGCCGTCTGTTCTTTATTTCTGTCAAGGCAGATTCTTTATAGTTCCCCTTGTTGATTGTATTCATTTCATCCTCAAAATCCGCCATTTTTTTCTGTATATCCTGGAATAAATGGTAAAACCCGTCGCGTTCGAGTGAATATTTGAAATCAAGCTTCATCTTCCGCTCGGTGAGGATGGAAAGGAATTCCTTGCCAAAAAAATCCATAATGGCGATGATGGCATTGATTTCACGGTCATGGGTGGCCCGGTCCTCATCGATACTGACATGCTCCCGCAGAAACGGGAAATTTTCAAATTCGCCGGCATCATTCTGTTCTGCCTCATCCTCGATGACCGAATACACATGATGAAATTTTTCACGGTAATCGCGCAGGCGTTTCAACTCCTTGCCGACACGGTTTTTCTGGGTTTGATCCTTTGTGGTTTTCAAAACAACTTCATATTGTTTTATAGCCCGGTTCAGCTGTTTCAATTCTTCAACCGGATTGTTCGTATTTTCCTTCATACCGTTGTATTATACTCCTGATTCAGAGAAAAAAAAAGATATCCTGTGAAACAAAAAAAATGTAAAAAAAAACCTTTTTTGCTTCCCTGGCGGGTATTAATGTATTGTTTGCATTCACCAAAAAAAAATACATTAATACTCCAGGCAAAAAAGGTTCTCAAAACTTTTTATCATTCAAAATCCGGCAGTGTTTTCACACTGCCGGAAACAGTATCGCCTTTCGGAATTACTTTTACCATCCATCAGACATATCGTCTTCATCACGCGCTTTCAAAGAATACAGATCGGTTTCTGTACTGATATCATCGATATAAATGTAATACGTCCCGTATGATTCATCCATATCTGTTTCAATTTTCAGGCCCAGAAACTGAAGCCCTTCTTTTGTCGAGATATGCAGGTCATTCTGTATAATGCTCGGCGGGACGGCAACAGACATCTGCCGCCATCCGGAGAAGTTCAGTTTTCCCACAGTGAGCTCAATCCGGTTTCCATGAAAATCAGCAAGAACCACTTTCAGCACATGGTTGTAATTTCTCCCCACAACCCACATGCGGACAATCTTGGTCGTTCCCGCCATGGGAATGGGCTTGTTTGTCTTCAGATAAATTTCGTTTGCACCGCGGCGGAAAAAAGTTATTTTCGCGCCAAGCACATAATCGCCGAGCCACTGATCATCATTTCGGATCTTGCGCTCTTCTGCAATGCGGCGGGCATCCTTTTCTTCTTTTTCCTTGGGGTTCCCCGGCAAGTTTCTGACGACGACCATGCCCTGGTCCATCGCCATCTGGGCGTTCCAGAATCCGGCATCCTCCAGATCAGAAATGGTAATAGGTGCGAGTTCCAGGGGTTCCTCGCCCATGTCCTTCGCGCTCGCTTCACCGACCGTGTCGGTAAATTCGGACTGAGCAAAACAAAGGACGGTTGTCATCACTGCCAATACTGTCATTAAAATAATCTTTTTCATCATTGTCTGCTCTCCTAATTTCCTTGAAAATCTTCACCTTCAGTCCAGAGTTTTTCGATGACATCCGGATCTGCCAGTTCATCGCCGTCAAATTTGGAGATGAACGTATCGGTGATAATTTTCAACTGGTCGATGAATACACGGAACTCGTCAACCTTTTCGGTCGGCTGAGTCCATACAACTAGCTTTGTCAGCGACAGGGCCGCTTTTTGATTGACATAACGGCGGTGCTGCGGAATTGCGGTCGGAATGGCAACACTCAGGTTCTTCCATCCCTTAAAGGCCAGATCGCCGAGTACCAGATGGTAATTCAATCCGTTTCCGTCAAGAAGGTGCACTTCCAGATAATAGTTATAGCCTGCGCCCCACGCCCACAAATCAATGGACTTGACCCGCCCTTTCAGCTCAATCGGATGAGATTTCAGGTTTCCTTCCTCGTCTTTTGCAACTGGTATGATTTCGAGGTAATTGTACCCTCTGCGGTCAAATCCGCCTTCGATGCCAAGAACCCGGACCTCTTTTCCTTCAACATCCTGCCGGGAATACAGGGCATCAGGATAGCCGTCCACCAGCTTGTGTTTCAGCAATGGATTTCCTTCTTCATCCTTGGTGATAAATTTGCTGCCGCGGACAACCCATGTCCATTCCCGGTCAGCACCATGTAACTGGGTGCCACTGTCGAAATCATCAACAATCCATGTTTCGATATTTTCGACGTTTTCATCGGCAAACACATTTCCCACAAACAGGAACATACACATACCGATGAGGAAGAAGCATAAAACAGATAATTTTTTCATGTGCAACTCCTCGCAACTATATATAACCAGAATATAGAGACTTTTAGTAGAATTATATTTGTCAAATATATATTTGTCAAACATTTTTCTCTTTTTGGACTTTTTTTCCTTCTGTAAATAGTTCACAAAACTACGCTCCCGGAATGAACAGGAACATGAACAACGTTCTCTATCGGCCTGTTTCCTGTGCTTTCACATATACGGGGCCGGGAATAAATCGGTAGTGAACAGACTGAATTTCGATCTCTTCCGCCATGTTCTGCGGTTGTTGCAATTCCAGCAGGGCTCCCGCGATGGTTTCGACCGGATCATCCTGGATCGAACCGATCAGCCGGTCGCTGTTCAGGTTAAAGGAAGGAAAATCTTCAATTATAAAATATCCGTCAACCGCTATTATTTTTTCAACACAGGCAATAGTGAGTGTTGAAGCCTTTACAAAAAAAACACGCACTTCCCGGGATGCGAGGTCCTCAACCGCCTGGACGGCACGCACCTTGTCATTTGCCTGTGCGATCACTTCCTTTGCGAGCATCGACGGCTGGGCATACTCTGAAAATCCCTGTTCAAATTCCGTGATCACATCCTGTTCTGCCATGCTTTTCTCTTCGACAATCATGCCCACCCGGCGTCCGAATGAATCGCCTTCTGTTTCGGCAAGCAGATACCCTGCTGCTTTTCCGGCTTCCCGATACCCGTCCGAATCCTTTCTGCGCACGGGAATGACATTTTCCGAAAAAGGAATATCCATGTATGGAGCGCCCAGGACAAGGAACTGTGTTTGGGGATATTTTGACGCCATGCGGACAACATCGACCGCCATGAGCGGGCTGACAATAATTTTTTCATACGGCCGCCGGGACGCCTCGTTCCGCAAAATATCGGCATAATTCTTGTGTAACTCCCCGACAAGAATCGTGCATTCATAACCGTATTGGGCAGCGGCTTCCCTGAGTCGGGCTTCAAAATTCTCCCGGGCAACAAGAATATCCCACCAGTACTCTTCTGCAAAAAAGAGGATTGCCGGTTTCCCGGCACAGGAGTAAAAAACAGTAATAAAAGAAATAACTGCAATGAACAATATTATTTTTCTCATATTTTGTTCATATGTTATCCGCTTCTGTATTTGTTCGCAAGAGGATAGATAACAATTCACCGAAACAGTCGTCTGCCCGAAAAAATACATTTCAGTGATTTCTTTACTGACTTCTTGACAATCCCGTTGAAAGTGAACATATTAAAATTTCACAAAAGAATACAATATTTCTCTATCTATAACAGAACGGGCACCATCGAAAACAAAGACTGTTACAGAGAAAAATGAAAATAAACTGATACAGAATGAAAGGAGTCAACAGATGGTTAGTTATAAAGATCTGGGACTGGTAAACACAAAAGAAATGTTTAAAAAAGCGATGGATGGAAAGTATGCAATTCCCGCGTACAATTTCAACAACATGGAACAGCTGCAGGCGATTATCCAGGCGTGTGTTGAAACAAAATCCCCGGTCATTCTGCAGGTATCGGCAGGCGCAAGAAAATATGCGAATTCCACCCTTCTGCGCTATATGGCACAGGGTGCCGTTGCGTATGCAAAAGAACTTGGTTTTGATATTCCCATTACACTCCATCTTGATCACGGCGACACCTTTGAACTGTGCAAGGACTGTATCGATTCGGGCTTTTCATCGGTCATGATTGACGGGTCACATCATCCGTATGAAGAGAATATCGCTCTGACAAAAAAAGTAGTTGAGTACGCTCATCAGCACGGCGTGACTGTTGAAGGCGAACTGGGTGTGCTTGCCGGCGTCGAAGATGATGTTGTTGCGGAAAAATCCCACTATACAAAACCGGAAGAAGTCATCGATTTTGTCAACAGGACCGGCTGTGATTCTTTAGCCATTTCCATCGGGACATCCCATGGGGCAAACAAATTCACCCCTGAACAGTGCACCAAAAATGCAGACGGCGTACTCGTTCCGCCTCCCCTGCGCTTTGATATTCTTGAAGAAATCGAGAAAAAACTGCCCGGCTTTCCGATTGTCCTTCACGGGTCATCTTCTGTCCCCAAAGACCAGGTTGATATCATTAACCAGAACGGCGGAGCCCTCAAGGATGCCGTGGGGATTCCCGAGGAACAGCTGCGAAGGGCGGCAAAATCTGCAGTCTGCAAAATCAATATTGATTCTGACGGCCGTCTGGCGATGACCGCCGCGGTCCGCAAGGTATTAAAGGAAAAACCTGGTGAATTTGATCCGCGCAAATATCTGGGGCCTGCACGGGACTCTTTGAAAGAACTCTACAAACACAAAAATGTCAATGTGCTCGGCAGTGCGGGCGGCGCAGCGTAAATAATATTTCAATCGATTTTCAGGGCCGCCTGTAACAGGGCGGCCTTTCTGCTACCGTATTTCAGTCTCGAAATGACTTTCATGCAGACGGGCATAAAAAAGCTTTTGTCTGAGGAGCTCATCATGAGTGCCCCGCTCTATTATTTCCCCGTTGTTCATAACGAGAATGGCATCGGCATTTCTGATGGTCGATAAACGGTGGGCAATAACAAAAGCGGTTCGTCCTCTCATGAGCTGGAGCATTCCCTCCTGTATCAGCAGTTCTGTCCGGGTATCAACATTACTGGTTGCCTCATCAAGGATCAAAATCGCGGGGTCTGCAAGAATTGCCCGGGCAATTGCAATGAGCTGGCGCTGGCCGTGACTCAGGTTTTGTCCGTCTTCCGAAAGAACCGTCAAATAGCCGTCCGAAAGATGCCGGATAAAATGATCGGCCCGCGAGGCTTTTGCCGCATTATAGACCGCTTCATCGGCCGCCTGAAGATTTCCATAACGGATATTGTCCATCACCGTACCGCTGAAAAGAAAGGTATCCTGCAGCACCAGCCCCAGGCTGCGGCGGAGACTTTCAAGGCTGTAATCACGAATATCCCAATCGTCAATCATGATCGTCCCCTCCTGGATGTCATAGAACCGGGTTAAAAGATTGATGATTGTGGTTTTTCCCGCGCCGGTGGGACCAACCAGTGCGACTGTTTTTCCGGATTGTACACTCAGACTGATATTTTTAAGGACCGGAGTGCCCTCAATATAGCTGAAGCATACATTTTTAAAAATGACATCTCCCCGGACCCTCCCGAGGATGCGTGCATCCTTCTTGGATGTAATACATGGCTGCTCGTCAAGCACTTCAAATACACGCTCTGCACCGGCAAGCGCGGACAGGATTGAATTATACAACTGGGCCATCATGCTGATGGGCCGGCCGAACTGCCGGGTATAGTTTAAAAACCCTGCAATAATACCGACACTTGCCATTCCATATGAATAAAATATACCTCCCGCTGCCGCGACAATTGCATAGCGGATGTTGTTGCCCATATTCATCAACGGGCCTGCCACTCCTGCAGTAACCTGCGCTTTGATTGAAGTCTTTTTCAATTCCCTGTTCGTCGCGGATAACTCCGCCTCCGCCGCTTTTTCCCGCCTGAACAGTTTTACAATCCTGATACCGGAAATCGTCTCCTCAATCTGGCCGTTTATTTTGCCCAGAAGTTTTTGCTGCATGCTGAAATATCGGCTGATTTTTTTCCCAATCAGCCGGTTGAGCAGCACAATAAGAGGGACGGTGACAAGGGTCACCAGTGCAAGAAGCGGATTCAAAATGAACATCATGACCGAAACACCAATGATCGACAAAATACTGCTTAAAAACTGGATTACTACCTGCGACATGACATTATTGATATTTTCCATATCATTGGTAAACCGGCTCATCAACTCACCATGTGTATGGCTGTCATAATACCTGAGATCAAGCTTCTGCATATGTGAAAAAAGATCCTGTCGGAGATTCAGAAGTGTTTTCTGCGTTACCCCCACCATAATATACTGCTGAAGCCATGTGGCCCCGGCCACGCCGACAAAAAGCGCCGCAGCCAGCAGCACCAAATTCAGAAGTCCGGCTGCATTCCCTGGAATGATAAAGTCATCGATCGCAATACTGATAATCAGGGGTGTGAGCATTTCTCTTAGTGAAGAAACTCCAATGAGCAAAAAGACCCCAGCCAGGGACAGAGTATGTTTTCGCAGGTACTTCCATAATCGGGAAAGAACCTTTTTCTTGTTTTTTACGTGCGGTTTCGGCCCACTCAAATGTGCTCCCGGACCAAAGCGCATGGCTCCCCTTCCGGGAAAAAGCGATGCATCATGGCCCTGTCGAGAAGTCTTTTCACTCATGCAGAAACCTTTCATCCTGGGATGCGATGATTTCACGATACAGTGTGCACCGTTTTATCAGTACATTGTGCGGGGCATTGTCAATTATTTTCCCGTCGTCCAGCACGATGATGGTATCTGCATCCATGACTGCCGATATCCTCTGGCCGATAATGATTGTCGTACTGTTTTTTCTTTTTATACGGAGAGCCTTCTGAAGCCGTGCCGATGTGTCAGCATCCAGCGCACTGGTGCTCTCGTCAAGAATAAGTATTTCCGGCTCATACAACACAGCGCGTGCAATGCAAAGTCGCTGTTTCTGGCCTCCAGAGAGATTCACCCCCCCCTGAAACAGCAGCGTGTCCAGGCCGTTTTCTGTCTGACCTATAAAATCCATTATTTGGGCTATTTCAGCAGCTTCCAGAATAGATTGCCTTCCGGCATCCGGCCTGCCGTAGGCAATATTTTCTCCGATGGTTCCCGTAAACAGGAGCGCTTTTTGCGGTACGATACCGAGCCGCGACCGCAGGTCCTCCCGGGAAAAGCTCTGGATGTCCATGCCGTCAAGCAGAATTCTCCCGGCTGACACATCGTACATCCGCGGAATCAGATTGACGAGGGTTGATTTTCCAGAACCGGTTGTACCGATTATTCCTGCAACACTTCCCGGCTCAAGTGAAAAGGAAATATCGTCCAATACATACCGTTCTTTATTCCCTTTTGCATAACAGAAAGAGACATTCTCGAACACCAGTTTGCCATGAGCTTTTTGGGGACGCACCGGGAGCGCGGGATCAATCAGTCCGGGGACTGTATCAAGCACTTCCATAATCCGTTCTGCGGAAACCTCAGCACGGGAAAACCGTACGAGCACCATGCTGACCATCATAAGAGACATCAGAAGCTGTACGAGATAATTGATAAACGCGATCAGCTGACCTGTTGAAAAGGCATCCCCTGTGCTGACAAGATACCCGCCATAATATAGTGCAAGGGCGATCCCGCCATTAAGCAGAAGGATCATTAACGGCGTAATCAGCACGATAACCCGCGATGCTTTCTGCATCATTTCCATGAGACGGCTGTTCGCGTACGAAAACTTTTTATTTTCATTCTCCTCACGGACAAAGGCTTTGATGACCCGAACACCGTTCAGATTTTCTCTGGTGACAACATTCAATTCATCGAGCCTGGTCTGGACCTTGTTGAACAGGGGGAAACTCTTTCTGATCAACAGAATAACTGCAAGCACCAGAAAAGGAATCAGTACGAGGAGGATGAGTGACAATTGCGGGTTGATGATGATTACCATAACAATACTGCCGAGAATCAACAGCGGCGCCCTGACAAGAATCCGGAGCATCATGACAGCGACATCCTGCACCTGAACAATGTCATTGGTCAGACGGTTTATCAGACTGCCGGCCGAAAAGGCATCGATTTCCCCCAAAGAAAGTTCCTGTATTTTACTATAAAGTTTATGCCGTATATCTGTCCCCATAGAGATGCCTGCAATCGTCGAAAACAACGAACACCCCGCACCGCCCAAAAGTCCGACAAGGGCGACACCAACCATAATCAACCCGGTCCTGATAATGAAGTCATTGTCCATTGTTTTCAGGCCGATATCCACGATATCCTGGATAAGACGCGGCTGTGCAAGATCCATCGCAACTTCGACAAGCATTAAAAGAGGTCCAATAACAGCAAAGAGAAGATATGGCTTCATATACCGCAGTATGCGAATGAACGATTTCATCTTGGCGATGTCCCCGGGTGTTTGAATTGAAAAAAACAAGTATAGCACCGGCCTGTACAGGTTACAAGAAGGGATCATTGCCGTAAAATACAATAACGGGAAAAATTATTGGGATTTTCATTAAAAAACACCAATAATGTCTATAAAGGAATATTTATAATGAAAAATAAACCGGCTTTTTTTATTTCTCTGCTTTTTTTCAGCAGCTGTATCATCACACCGGATACCGCACCGGAATACGGCATTCCCGGGTATCCGGGAATGACTCATTTTGCCTGGCAGTCAGTTATGACACAGGACAGACAGGAACTTGTCTGGGACGGGTATTATTCTGTTGATTCACCTGAAAAAGTTATTTCCTATTATAAGATAAAACTGTCCGGGACGGCATTTACATTCAATGCGTCCGGCGAATCCTTTAAGGATGATCCTGTAAATCCAACCGTGGTGCTCACTTTATTGACACCGACAGATCCCGGCCCGCATACAGCATTCAAAGACAAAATTCCTGCATCTGCGAAAAGTGTTCTTATATTTTCGAGAATGATGAACAGGAGGAAATAAATAATTATCCAAAAATATGCTGAAATGCAGGAAAATGAATAGTATTCACATCTTGCGAATTCATTTTCATTTCTTTGTGATCTCTCTGTGTCCTCTGCGTGAAATTCTTTTTTTTCGGAATTTAATAATCCTTCAGCTTCACAAACGCAAACCCTGATGCACCTGCAACGATCACAGCGAGAATTATCGCAATGACAAGGTTATTGTGCATGGGCAAACTGCTGACAAACCCCATAACCGCAGCAGGAACAAGCAGCAATGCCAGAGGGAGGACACGTTCAAGACCATCCCGGTTATGAAACTGTGAAAACGCAATTGATGCGAGCAGCACCATGGAACAATGGAGCAGCGGCAAAACAAAAAGCACATGCGGATTCAGATGTGAAAAGTTCTCGAGAAAATAAAAACAGCTCACCAGTGAATAATACCCGCCGTAATAGGCAACCGCCCGGAAGACATAGTTATCGTGAGTGGTTTTTTGTAAAAACATCCGCAAGAGAACAAGGCCAATTGTTGAAAAGACAATATGCAGCAGATGATCCTGATAAAAATAATGAAGGTACATCGCAGTTCCGGAAAATGCGAGCGGGAATATTCCCCTGAACAGATAGAAAAGAAAAATACCGGGAAAAAAGAACACGGCGCCAATAATAAATGTGGAAAGAGGAAAAATAATATTACCGCGCTCCCGTGAGTACAATGCGACGGCAAGAATCGTCACAACAGGGGTTAAAAATAATTCAAACAGCATCATAGCGGAAAACAGTACCAGCAAATTCTGTTTTTTACAATAGAAAAAAAATGAAAAAAAAATTCACAATTCCAGAAGGTCGTAACATTCCTTCAGCAATGGATACTGTCTGGCTTCACCTTCAGCCGCATACGCTGGAGCAGTGAAGAAGGATGCATCCAGCGGCACCTGTAAAATCTTCTTGTTTGCTTCAATTGACATGAAGGATGACTTCCTGCACGTTAATAATATCAATGAACCCTTTTCATGGTGCCGGAATGAAAAAAACAAAGATTTTTCGCTGTATTAATAAAAACTGTTAAAAATTGGCTTGCATAAGATTTAAAATGTCGCTATATTTGCTCAACCGAAACATTTTTCCCTTTGACTCTTTTTTTGAAGGATGCTATACTGCTGCACTGAAATGAACATGACAGCAAGGAGGACATTTGGCGAAACAAAACAAAGACAACCGTATCAATGAGAATATCCGTGCAAAATCTGTGCGTCTCATTGACGAGAATGGCGAGCAAGCGGGGGTCGTAAGTCTGGAGGATGCTCTACAAAGAGCAAAAACAGCAGATCTCGATCTTGTTGAAGTTTCACCAGGAGCCAATCCTCCTGTCTGCAAACTTCTCGACTACGGGAAATACCGTTTCGAGTTGGAAAAAAAGCAGCGTGAATCAAAAAAGAAACAAAAACAGGTAAAACAGAAAGAAATACGGATGCAGCCAAAGATCGAAGAACATGATCTTGCATTCAAGGTAAAACATATACGGGAATTCCTGGAAGACGGGAGCAAGGTAAAAGTCACCGTGCGTTTCCGCGGCCGCGAACTGGCTCACACAGAATTGGGAAAAGGGGTCCTTGACGAAGTTCTGGAAAAACTCGAGGATTCCTACATCCTTGATTCTCCTCCAAAAATGGAAGGCCGGTTCATGAACATGCAGCTGAGTCCGTCAGGGAAGAAAGCGAAGAAAGGATAACGAGATGCCCAAGATGAAAACAAGAAGAAGCGCAGCAAAACGGTATTCTGTGACTGGTTCAGGAAAAGTCCGCTACAAAAAACAGGGACTTCGGCATATTCTTACTAAAAAATCCAGTAAGCGGAAAAGAAATCTCCGCCACGCCGGCATACTGAGCAAGTCAGAGACAAAACGAATTCACAAGCTGATGCCCTATAACTTTTAAAGGAGACTGAAAATGCCAAGATCAGTAGACGGTACTAGGCGAAAAAACCGTAGAATAAAAATACTCAAGATAGCAAAAGGATATTTCGGCCGCAGAAGCACAAATTTCCGTGCGGCAAAAGATGCAGTTGCAAAGGCGCTTTCATATGCATACCGCGACAGACGCCAGAAGAAACGTGAATTCCGAAGCCTCTGGATTACCCGCATCTCTGCTCTGTGCCGTGATAATGGAATAACCTATTCACGCCTGATTGAAGGAATGAACAAGGCAAATATTGCGATCAACAGAAAAGCCCTGTCAAACATGGCAATTGAAGATCCGCAGGCATTTGCTGCAGTTATCGAAAAAGCCAAAAAGGCGGCAGCAGTCAAAGCCTGATGATTAATCTTGAGCAAATTCGCATTTTAGAACAAAAAGTAAACAATGCTGTTTCGGTGATAGCACGGTTAAAAGAAGAAAATACCGCGTTACGCGAAACACTTGAAAAGTCACAGGCGAAAATGCTCGAACTGGAAACACTCATTAATTCGTTTAAAAGCGATCAGGATGAAATTGAAATAAGCATCCTTGATGTGCTTGACAAACTGGACAAGCTTGAAGATGAGTCCCTGGAACCACGGGATGCTGCTGTATCGAATAAACAAAAATCAACCTCCTCCCTGAAAAAGGAACCTGCTTCGCCTCCTGTCAAAAAGGAAACAACCATCATTCTTGAAGATGACGAAGAGGAGTCTGAATTTTCATCAGAAGCCGGCAATGCACCGGCCGCAGCGAAAACACATGACGAGCTTGATATTTTTTAAGTTTGACAATGAAATACCAGAAAAAAATAACAATTTTGGGTACTGCCCTTTCCATCCAATCCGATGACGGAGAAGAACACCTCGAGGCCGTACTCCGTTACTTTACCGAGAAAGTAAAACATCTTCAGGATTCCCCGGCATCCGCAGAGCCGGTAAAAATTGCAATACTGGCAGGCTTGAATGCAGTCGATGAACTGCTGAAGCTGAAAAGAAAAGTACTCTCCAATACTCCCGAAGACATGATTATCAAACAGGAAATAGAAGAACGTACCGGAAACATGATCCGGGAAATTGACAAGGCGATTTCAGAATAGAAATACCTCAAAAAGATTCTCGCAAAGCTCGCGAAGATCGCAGAGAAGAGTTTGACCCCACCTTTATCATATTCCTGCTTTTTTGTAATTCAGATATTGATTCAAATTTCTTTATTCTTTTATCTTACGCTCCGCGCCTTTGTGTGAAATCTTCTTTTTACAACTCTATTGGTTTCAATTTTCCGTAATCGCACCCGTCGACTTCCACAATAGCACCTGCGAGTCTGTTTCCAATCCCCGCACATTCCAGCGGTGAACGGCCATGAAGCAGGCCATACAAAAATCCCGCGGCAAAAGAATCTCCTGCACCAGTAGTATCCACTACATCAGCAGGCATGCCGGGCGACAACATAATTTCACCGTCACAGGCCACATACGCGCCCTTTGCACCAACTTTCATGACAACAATATCCGCAGACGATGATGCTTGCGCGATAATGTGTTCATCAGAAGAATGCATCCCGAAAAGAAGCTCGAACTCGTCCCGGTTCCCAAAAAGGATGTTCACGTGTTCGGGAATCCATGCCAAAAAGTCTTTTCCATAGCGCTGCGCGGCAAACGGATCGGCAATATCAAAAGACACGAGGGTGCCTGACGAATGCGAGGTGACTGCTGCCCTCTGGATGAGCTCGCATTGATTTTTTGTATCCCACATATATCCGGTTGAATGAAAAATTGAGGTGTCCGCGATCAGGGAAAAATCGAAATCTTTCTGACTCATCAATTGGCAGGCGCCCAAAAAAGTAAACATGGTCCGCTGCGAATCCGGGGTCACCGCTACAAGCGACACACCGGTTTCGGAATCTTTAAAGCTCACTTTGCTGACAACACCTGCCTCGATGAGCCGCTCTTCATAATGCTTTCCCACCCCATCATTACCGACTGCGCCGAAATACACTGCCGGGGAGACTTCACGGCTCCCGGACAGCCATGCAATCCCTCTGGCGGTATTCGCGCCGCTGCCGCCGGGAAGTACATAATAGTTCCCAAGCTGATTTTGAATTTCATCGAAGCGAGAATGGTCGACCAGATTCATTGTTCCCGCTGTTGCCTGGATTGTATCAAGAAACTGATCGCCGACATGGCAGATATGGTCAAGAAGCGGATTGCATAATACAATAGCCGAGTAAAGCCTTTTTTCCATTAGATTTCTCCCCCTTAATTCACGTTTTTCACATCTGGAGTGATTTTATTGTTTTACCCAGGTTTTTATTTGACAATACAAATCTATCTTCTTATACTTAAGCGTAACTTATATTATGTCAATAACCACGAGTCAGCAGATACAAAGATTTTACTCGCAATACAAGGACACCGAGGTCACCTTTACAAAGGAAATTATCAGGGCAATCAGGCTCATTCCCTCTCAGGTGTATTTTAAAAGCCTCGGACACCATTGGCCGTGCATCATTTATTCCACCTCGATGACGCAGACACGCATCATTGCCACATTAAACGAGTCATTTTACGAACAGGCAAAAAAGTCGGGCAATATCATTCAGATTCGGTACGCATTTCAGCATGAATCCAAATCAAACCCGTTCACCTACTTCATCGCTGCCAAGGTCACCGGTTTTTCTCCCTACGGCAAAACCGACAAGGATATCAATTTCATTTCTGCATCCTATACGCAGCGGCCGCCTGACAGCTTCATTGATGTTATAGGAACCATACTTGACGCGAATGTTTCCTCTGCGCAGCGAAAAGAAGAGCGGGTGGTTGTTACACCTGATGTTGCCGAGATGATCGGTCTCAAGGCAAAGGAAACCATGGTATTTATAGACCAGGTTCCCAGAAAATGCCTGATCCGGGATATTTCTTTCGGCGGCGCGAAAATTATTCTTATGGGGATCGGCAAATTTCTGGTCAACAAACCAGCGGCTATCCGTTTGTTTTTTGATGAAGCAGTCAGTTTTACAGAAATAAACGGAAGCATTACCCGCTGCGAAGAAGTATCGGGCCGAAAAGACATCACCGCGCTCGCCATCAAATTTGATGACAAAGTGCCCATGCAGTATAAACTCAAGTTAAACGAATTCTTCAAACGCCAGAAAGTCAGAAAACTCGTCATCAGGGAAGCACCCGCTGATGACCATAAAAATAATCCCGGGCCAGCCCCAAAAAATACCCCGGATCCGACAGGAATGTAAGACCATGAACCAGCAATTGAATCCTCTTGATTCTATCGTGTATATTACCATACCCGCAAAGATAATTCCTTCTCTTTCACCGGAGATCGACCCGGACATCCAGCTCCCCGTCGAGCGGACGCGGCGCGACCGGGAGATATTGCCACATGAAATAACCGTGGAGGCGTTGATCGCGGGAATGCTCCGGGTGCTTATTTATGATACCGCGAATGAGGATGCAGATTATTACCGTAAACTCGTCATCAACCTCCGCCCCGATATCAAAGAGGAGTTTACCGAGGCCGGCATCGCCAAAGCCCGGCTTGAGGATTTTCCGGTTGCCATAGAAGTTTTTCAGGGACTCTGCGCCCTGTTTCCTGACTGTGGGGTTACGCATCTAAACAGTGCACTGGTACATGAGGCTGCCGCGAGGTATTACCAGCATGATGAAAAACTCCATGATCATTACCTTGAAAAGACATTTCACTATTACCATTCTGCACTCGAGCTGGATGACTGTGTTCCGGATACCTACCTGAACTTCGGGTATTTTCTCCTGGAACAGCAGAATTACGAAAAGGGAATTGAACTTCTGAATATTTTTGTTTCCATGAGCAGCGATGAAGAAAAAAAAGCCAAAGTACAGGAACATCTGGATTCACTTTCATCGTATATCGCCATGGACACCCTGTTCAAGGAAGCATATGACAATATCTCCATGGGAAAAGAAGCTGAAGGGATAGAGAAGATAGAAAAGGTTCTTGAAAAAAACAGGGATTTCTGGAACGGCTGGTTTCTGCTTGGATGGGGATTCCGCCGGACAGGGAAATACCGGGAAGCCAAGGAAGCGTTTTTAAAGGCCGCCTCGCTGCAGGATCCCCTGCCCGACCTGTTAAACGAACTGGCGATATCCCACATGGAATTGAATGAATATTCTGACAGCCTCCGCTGTCTCGAACAGGCACTTACCCAGGAGCCGGAAAACACAAAAGTCATGTCCAATATGGGAATTGTCTATCTGCGTATGGGCCAGCGGGAAAAGGCAGAGGCTGTATTTAAAAGTATCCTCGAGTATGATCCTGATGATCCAATTGCAAAAAAGTATCTTGAGGATATGTAAAACCACAGATTAGACTGATTCACACAGAAGAGGAGACGAGTTAACCGCCGGCCTGTCCCGCATGCAACACGCACTGTGGGGTGCGGGAAGATGTCGAAATCGTGGGAGCATGTGGCTACGCCATTTTTTAGCACAGACAGAGCAGATTTCTTCCCGGGGATAATACTGTTAATATGAGAATACACAACGTTGATTTCCAACACTTTCACGGTATAATCAACCGCGGCCAATACCATATTTAAAAAATGTCGCAAGCTATGTTACCACCGGCAGGCGGTTTTGTTCAACGTCCTGCGTGTTTATGACGGAACCGCAACCGCATGCTGCGAATGGAAATTAACACGTTGGACGATCGTGCCACCTTATGCTGATTTACTTAATGGATCTTTAACATCCTGGCTTTCTAAATAAATAGTTTCTGGTGCTATATCAATGCATTGATAAGGATCATACGTGCCGCTGATGTCCCAAGCAAGCGTGGAATTCATAACGGTGCATTTTTTTATGAAATCTGAGATATTGGAAATTTGTTCAAATACGCCCTTTCCAATAAGCGGTTTAAAATCATAAAGTTTAATGGTTCCATCATCAAAATAACAATATACAGTGAAATCATTTTGAGGAAAAACCTGAACAATGGAGTGAAGCATTTTTACCTCCTATTTTAATGGATCAATTTTAATCAGTTCTTTATGTTGTTGAGAAGCTTTCCAGTTTTTGGAAAGTTCACCTTCATGTAATTCACACCAAGCAAGAACAAGTTTTAATTGCCGAGATGGAAGTTGGCCCTTGATGACCACGGCATCTTCAATCGAGATGATAGCCCTGAAATCACCATACTCAGCGTGGAAATGAGGTGGAAAGTGCTCATCCCAGTACATATAGATTTTTATACCGAAAAATTCTGCAATCAATGGCATATATAAAAGAATACCACTAGTGAAAAATTATTTCAAGGTGGCATGTCGTCCAGCGGGCGTTGCATGCAAGAGATTAAACAGGTTTCCATCCACGCGCCCGCATGGGGCGCGGATGGAAACCGGCTTCGTTCAATAGAACAAAGGACACTTCAAAAGCCGCCCTTAATACCGAGATCTATCCTGAACTTGACAAGTATGGAATACACTTTCTATAAAAAACAACAATTCGCCCGACCATTAAATCGTAAATTTAGTGGTCGGGCGGGTTCGGCGGTTAATCCCTCTTTTTTCCTTCATTAAAAGTTTTTTCAGGTATGTATTTTTTTAAAAAAAAGCTTGAAATAAATTTAAAAAAAAGATTAAACTTTAAAGAAGCAGATACCGAAGATTTGATTAAGGGCAGGTTTTTTTTACCGGTGTGTAAAGGGCTTTCCCCGGCCTTATCTTTAAAATCGGTATATGATTTTAGAAGTTAAGGGTTTTTTAAAAAAAGTTTTCGTGGATGATCCATAAATGGATTTACCACACACTGCGTTGGTGAACGCAGAATATTCAAACGGGCACGGATGCCCGTGTAAACAGTTTCAAGGAGGAAACTATGATAATCAATCACAACATGAGTGCAATCTTTGCACAAAACAGAATGAAGCAGAACGTTCAGATGACTGACAAGGCACAGGAAAAACTGTCGTCAGGAATGAGAATTGTTCGCGCCGGCGATGATGCGTCAGGGCTTGCCGTTTCTGAAAAACTCCGATCACAAATCAGGGGTCTTAATCAGGCTGAAATGAATGCTGAAAACGGCGTTTCTTTCATCCAGGTTGCTGAAGGATATCTTCAGGAAACACAAGACGTGCTGCAGAGAATCCGCGAACTTTCAGTTCAGGCTTCCAACGGTATTTATTCTGACGAAGACCGCATGCAGATCCAGGTTGAAATTTCCCAGCTGATCGACGAAGTTGACCGTGTTGCTTCTCATGCCCAGTTTAACGGAATGAACATGCTTACCGGCCGTTTTGCAAAACTCACCGGCGAAAATGTTATTACTGCTTCCATGTGGTTCCACATTGGCGCAAATATGGATCAGCGCGAGCAGGTCTTTATCGGCACAATGACCGCATATGCACTCAATGTGAAAGAAATCGGCAGTGACGAAATTCTGTCACTCAGAACTCCTGATGGTGCAAACCGTTCAATCGGTATCGTTGACACAGCGCTTACAAAAGTCAGCAAACAGCGCGCAGATCTCGGTGCATATCAGAACAGACTTGAACATGCAGCACGCGGACTTTCAGTTGGTGCAGAAAACATGCAGGCTTCTGAATCCAGGATTCGTGATGCAAACATGGCAAAGGAAATGGTTGAATTCACCAAAGATTCTATTCTTGTTCAATCAGCTACTGCCATGCTGGCACAGGCAAACTCACGTACACAGGTGGTATTACAGCTTCTCGGTTAATTCCGCGGCATAGTACTCACGGGTACCTGAGCGAAACCGTTCAGATCTTTGAAAAACAAACCCTTCTTGGTTGGTGCTTAAGGCAATAGAGGTCCCCTGCCCCTCGGCGGGGGTACCTTTTTGCCTTCTCACAAAGTAACGGGAACGGATGCAGAAAGGAAGCGCGAAATTACTTTCTGTTACACTTTGTATAGGCACAACAATTCAGGCAATGGATGCCGGAGACTGAGTACTCAGTCTTATTTTACAAGGAGGGTTTTATGATTATAAACCACAATATCAGTGCAATGTATGCGAATCGGCTTTTGAAATTCAAAGGCAAGGATTTAACTGGTGATATTGAAAAGCTGTCTTCGGGTATGCGGATCAATAAAGCCGGCGATGATGCTTCAGGTCTTGCCGTTTCTGAAAAACTTCGTTCACAAATTCGCGGTCTTGTCCAAGCGGGCAAAAACATCGAAAATGCTGTATCGTTTATCCAGACTTCCGAAGGCTACCTTCAGGAAACACAGGATATTCTTCACAGAATGCGTGAATTGGCAGTTCAATCAGCAAATGGTATTTACTCAGCTGAAGACCGTATGCAGATCCAGGTTGAAGTTTCCCAGCTGGTTGATGAAGTAAACAGAATTGCTTCACATGCTGAATTTAACGGCATGAAACTGCTTATGGGACAATTCGCCCGTGAAACTGGTGAAAACACCGTGAACAATTCAATGTGGTTCCAGGTTGGCGCAAATGTTGACCAGCGTGAACGTGCTTATATCGGCACAATGACCGCTGAAGCACTTGGCCTGGCCGGCGCACAGGGTTCAGATGAAATGGTTTCCATTGAAACACCCAATGCTGCGAACCAGACTATTTCTGCTGTAGATACTGCTTTAACAGTTGTATCAAAACAGCGTGCTGATCTTGGCGCATACCAGAACCGTTTTGAAATGGCGGCAAAAGGTGTTGCTGTAGCTGCAGAAAATATGCAGGCTTCAGAGTCACTGATTCGTGACACAGACATGGCCGATCAAATGGTAAGTTTTGTAAAGAACCAGATTCTTATTCAATCAGGTTCAGCAATGCTTGCTCAGGCCAATATGAAAAACCAGGCTGTTTTACAGCTTCTTGGTTAATTTTAGCGTTTTTAATCGTTCCCAAAGAATTGTCATTAAGAGGTCTCTGGACGTCACCTCTTAAAACAAGGTTGATGGGGAGGGGTTCGCGCCTCCTCCTTCATCTTTTTTACAAGGAGGTAGTCATATGGGCATTGAAGTCCCAAACGTGATTACACCAAATCACACAACATCTCCCGAAATTCAGCAGCAGGAAAAGAATATTCCAAAGCCTCAAATTGTGCATAAAACCCCTGCCCCCCCACCCCTGGAAGAAGAAATGTCTACAGAAGACATGAAAATCGCGCTGGATGCGCTTGCCAGGGCGGCAAGTGTTTTTAACAAACGGCTCAGTTTTTCGGTAAATGAAAGCATTGGACGGATCGTCGTAAAGATCATCGACAATGAAACCGATAAAGTAATCAAGGAGATCCCCGAACCTGCGATGCAGCGTCTTCTTGCACGGCTAAAGGAGGCTGTCGGGTTAATTGTTGATGAGACAATCTGATATGGAAAATCACCCGAAATCCAAATCAGGATTACAGGTGATTTCGAGGAGTTTAAGTAATTTCATAGCATGCAATTACATAAACTCCACTGTATAGTGGAAGCCTTCTAAAAACTACAGTTTTTAGAAGACGCCATGGGCCATTGCAGTGCGGAGGGGAACGAAAAACATGTCAGATATCACCATTCCAGGTGTAACAGGTAAAATAGACACAAAAGGGATGATCAAGGCGATCATGGACGCTGAACGTGTGCCTTTGGAGCGCATGCAGGGTGAAGTCGATACTTATAAAAAAAACAAGCGCGTCTGGCTTGATTTAAATCTGAATATATCCAAATTCAAGGAAAGTGCAGCAGACTTATGGGGACATAATAATCCCTTTAATGCGAAAAAAGCAAAAAGCAGCAACGAATCAATTCTTACGGCCATTGCGACCAGAAAAGCCATCATCGATGAAAAACAGCTCAAAGTTAAGCAAATCGCAACAGCAGACCGTTTTATGTCAATGAGCCTCCCCAGGGACTTTACGGTAAAGGCCGGCCAGTATACGTTTCAAATAGGCGACAAGGAATTCAGCTTTAAATTCAAAGGCGGTGATCTTGAAGATTTTGCAGAGGCAATCAATACAAAAGCAGACAAATACCTGAAAGCAACCGTAGTCAACAATACATCTGACACCAGGGTCATTCTCATTGAATCTTTGAAAACAGGCAGTAAAAACAAACTCACCTTTAAAGGGACCGCAGCTGAATTCGGCGAGGAAGCCGGCATGTTCAAACGCCAGCCAACGGTGAACCGGGAAATATCTTTGGAATCGTCATCAATTGAAAAGACAGGTTCTACAACAAATAACGGGATATTCAGGGTTCAGGATGGTGAACTCACCGTCGATCCCGGGACCTCTGTCACCATTCCGGTGAAACCGCCGTTTACGGTTACCAGGAATATGGTGCTTGAATATGAAGTAAAAACATCAGTATTAAAAGAAGGAGATGTGGCAGCACCTGAAACTCCCCCCGGCCCTGATGTTCCGGATGTGGGATTTATCGAATACAAGGGGATCAAGGTTTACAATGAAAAATCAATCGTGATTTTGCCCGACGAGGAAGTGACCCCTCCTCCGGCAAGGGTTGATGACCTGAATGTTATTGCCATCACATCAAAAGGAAACAGAATAAAACTACCGGCGATTGTTGATACACAGAACTTTCAGAAGGTAACTGTTCCGATCGGTGAACTTGCCGATTCTATTGACAGCATTATTATCGACAATAAAAACACCCATCGGACTGTGTCAGCAAGAAATTTCAAAATCACCGACCCGACACAGCGCGGCGACTATGTTCCAACCAACGCACTTTCAGAATCGAAGGATGCAATTATCGAACTCAACGGCATTGAAATTATCCGTGAAACAAACGAAATTGACGATGTAGTGCCGGAAGTCACTCTCTATCTCCATGATGCAGGTGATGAAAAAATAAAACTGCAGATTAAAAATGATGAAGAGGCAATCAAAAGCTCGGTCATCGCGTTTGTCGGAAACTACAACCGGCTTTTAACCGAGATTGACATTCTGACCCGCAACGAGCCAAGTGTTATCGAAACCGCCCGGTTTATGACCGATGCAGAACGGGAAAAAGCCTATGAACGGCTGTCAATGCTGAATGGCGATTCCACATTGAGGCAGCTGAAATCAAGACTGCAGACATACATTATGAATTCGTACAGAACTTCCGCCGGACAGGCAATGACGCTGCTCGCACAGATGGGTGTCTCCACAAACAGTTCTGCCGGCGGCAACATCGACAAGACTCTGCTGCGAGGATATCTGCAGATTGACGAGGACCAGCTCGATAATGCGATTGCCACAAAAGCGGACGTCATGAAAGAATTGTTCGGCTCGGACACGGACAATGACCTCGTGGTTGATTCCGGCCTCGCGTATTCTGTTGATCAGTACCTGAAATCTTACACGCAAACAGGCGGCATTGTTGCCACGCGTGTTTCGACCATTGATATCAGTATTGAGCGCAAGCAAAAAGATATTACATCGTATGAGCGGCATCTGGAAGATTATGAACTGCAGTTAAGAAAAAAATACGGGGCAATGGAAGGCATGCTCGACCAACTGGATAAAAGCTCACAATCCCTTAAAAATCTTAGTCCGCAGGGAAAATAAACAGGAGTAGGCATGAACATCCTCATTAATGATGAACGTATTGAATTTACATTGGAAAATGAAAAAAATCTTCAGGATATACTCAATTCAATTGAAAAATGGCTTCAGCAGTCAAAAATGACCATTACCCGTGTCAAGCTTGATGGAAAATATATCTCCCCTTCGGATTTGCCAAATGATGCAGCCCGTTCTGTAAAAGATATTCAAACCATAGAATTTAATGCATCCCCCATGACGACATTCAGAATTGAAGAAATTCAGTCTCTTTTACAATATCTTGTAAACCTTAAGGAAGCAGTTCAAACACTCGACAAAAAACAGCTTGAGGTTCTTCTTCCGGTGTATCCCGATGCACGGGACAGCTTGTATCAGTATTTTCATCCCAAAAAAGAGCCCGGAAAGGAAAATATTATTGATATACTTACCAAATATATTGAAGGTTCAACCATGGACATGATTGTCCTTTTAAACGATAAAGACCGGGAAGAGATTATTTCTTCGATAGATATGCTTGGTTCTGCACTTTATGACATTGCACAAAAACTTTCCCCTAAAAAAACGGAACTCTCCCTTGATTATCTTGAAGAACTAAAACCAACTGTCGCACAGCTCAACGAAATTCCCATTCTGCTGCAAACCGGCAAAGACGCACAGGCGATGGAATCGCTCGCCCTGTTTTCTGAGGTTGCCCAAAATTTCCTCGTCATGGTTTCCGGCATTATCGGAAAAAACAAGATGGACATCTCCATTGACGGCCAGTCATTTGAAGAGTTTTCCGTCGCCCTGAATGATCTGTTACGGGAATTGATATCCGCCTTTGACAAAAAGGATTATATTCTGATCGGCGACCTGTGCGAATACGAAATTGCACCCCGCATTGAAAAGCTTATCGAAAGCGTCCAGAAAGAATTGAGTGTATAAATTACCCGTTGCCCGCAAATCCGCATCAGTTAATTTCTCCATTCAATAAATATATTCACTGCCATACATTGGACAAACACAGTCCAATGTTTTAACATTATTGGATGAAATACAAGTTAAAAACCCAGTATTACCGGTGGCTGAATATCCATGACACCTTGAAGCAGAAACATTATCCCAGCGCGGGGAGTATCGCGCAGTCGCTTGAGGTATCGGTAAAAACAATACGCCGTGATATAGAATATCTCCGCGACATGCTCAACGCACCCATAGAATACGACCCGCACCGCAAGGGGTTTTTCTATACGTCTGACGACTTCGAACCGGGAAAGATGCGGCTGACCGGAAAAGAGTATCTTGCCATGCTGTTGTTCTCAAAAGTATTTTCGCAGTACCGTAATACACCCTGGTATGAAAACCTCGCTGCACTGTACAGCCGTATGAAGGATTTTCTGGCTGATGAGGTAGAAATTGATCCCGACCTGCTTGACACCACTGTTCTTATATACGGCTCTCCGATTACAAACATATCCGCTTCAACCTGGGAAGAAGTAATGAAGGCCCTCCGGGCAAAAAACACACTTCACTTTAAATACCGAAAACCCGGAAAAAATGAAGATGAAGCCATTTCTCTTCACGTATACCGGGTTGTCGGATACCGTGGAGACTGGTACTGCGTGGGATATTGTCCTGCAAGAAAAGTAATACGTATTTACTCCATGGCACGCATGAAAAAGTTCTCGCAGAGCGATTCCTATCGTATTCCCAAACGATTCAGGCTTGAAGACCATATTCAGGGAAGCTTCGGCATGTTTCTGGAAGATCACGACTACAAGGTTCACATTGAATTTGACCGGACCATTGCACCATTTATTAAAGAACGCGTCTGGGGCCGCGGTCAAAAGCTTGTTCCTCTTAAAAACAACGGTGTAAAGCTTATTTTTTCGGCATCGAGTCTTGTGGAACTCTCCGCATGGGTACTGTCATGGGGAGGGCATGCAAAGGTAACATCCCCCAAAGAACTGATTGCCCGGGTGGCCGAAGAAATAAAAAAGCTGGGGAAAATGTACCGTTAAAATGTACCAGGGGAATATATCAGTTATTCTTGAGTGGGCTCGATTGTCAGCTTGCGTAGACCTTTTGCAGGCGGATTAACAAACTGCAGCCGCCATAACGGATTATCTTTTGTTGGTACGATTACTGCCGGGTATTCAATTTCAACCATATGGATCCCAACCGGACCTGCGACCATCAATTGGCAGATACCCGGCGCCAAATCACCATATATATACGGGATACTGAATGAAACGCTCCCGTCTTTATGGCTTTTAATATTTTTATCTTCGGTGACAACGCCAAGGGTCTTCCCTGCCCGGTCGATCACATATATTTCGATAATTGTTTCAGATCCCCAGTTGAAAATTGATATGAGATATCCGGGATATCCATTTTCGAGCTGTATCCCCTCTTCAAGGTATATTTCCACTTTTTTGGAATCATACTCTTTATTTTCCTGTGAAAACACAAATGAATTGACCGCAATAAAAATCAGTATCATCATTATCATACGTTTATATTTCATTATTTTGTCCTCACATTGAATTTATTCAATTAATTCGTCTCAATTGAATCATCAAAAAAAACAGCAGGAACAGTTTTCACACTTCCCTGCACATTTCTACTCCGGCAGCTCTTTTTCAGCCCAGACATGCTCTTGTTCTGGTGTTCCTCCGTCGTGCCAGGCCATGTAATTGGCATTCCAGTCAAGATTGCTTTCGAGTTTTTCCGGAGTAATGTTTAACAACCCGGCACACAGGGAGATGACAACCTTGCGCGGCAGGATCCCTTTATATTTTCTTTTTGCCAGCCTGACAAGACTTTCACTCAACCAGGAACCGGGGTCGGTTTTGCTGTGCCAGTAATTTAAAGAAGAATACATTGATTTCAGTTCCTCAAGAGTGAGCCTGTATTCTTTATTGTTGTAATCCACACAGGCTTCGGCATTGAAGTTGGCAAACCATTTGTCAAACTCGTCTTTTTTATCTGTTTTCATCTCATTCGAATAATAATCGGTTTCCCACGGGGATTCAATAAATAAAACAATCCGCTGTATTTTATTTTTCACGGCATGAATATGAGAGAGAGTAACCGCTTTTCACTGAAATTATTGATGATGAAAGTGTCTGTCACGTTTTTCAGCTATCCGATACGCGTGTTTTCCTTGTCATCGTGTTTTTCGTGTGCTTCTTTTTTCTTTGACTGAACAAGGTGCAGGATTCCATATCCCATGACCAGCCCGATCCAGACTACAAATACAATAAGTACATGGAGGGCTTTGTTCGGCAGAATATCCGAAGTAAGTGTCACGGAAACAATACTCAAATACAAACAGACAGAGTAAACCACAGCGAGAATTTTTTTCTCGCTTAATCCAAGATCAAGAAGTTTATGATGGATATGTTCCTTGTCTGGTGCTGCAATAGACTGCTTTCGCCTGATCCTTCTGAAAATGGCAGCAAGCGTATCAATAATGGGAACAAGCAGCACAGTAATGGGAATCAGCAGCGAACCGAATGTGCCTGCCGCAGATATCCCTTTTTGTGTCAGCCCCATCAGCGGAAAAACTGCAAGTGCAAATCCCAGAAAAAGGCTCCCGGAATCCCCCATGAATATTTTTGCGGGCGGGAAATTATACCGCAGAAAGCCGGCGAGGGCGCCCAGCAAGGCAAAGGCCATGATTGCCGTTGCAACCTGCCCCCCGCCGCCCAAAAGCGCGATAACGCCCATTGTAAGTGCGGCAAAAGAGGCTATACCGGCACTCAGGCCGTCCATTCCATCAACCAGATTCATGGCGTTGGTAATACCGACAATCCAGATAATGGTCAGCGGGTATGCAAAGAAGCCGAACTCAATAGTCCCCAGGCCCGGCAGCCATATTGACTTGACAACAAATCCGCCTGCCGTGACCACACCGGCAGCGAGTATCTGAATAAGAAATTTTAATGCTGCCTTCAGACTGTAAAAATCATCAATCAATCCAAGCAGATAAATCATGAGAAATCCGGAAAACATCCAGACAAGCCTGATATTGAGAAATGTATATGACTGGGCACCGAATACGGTATTGAAAATAATCGGAACAACGATGATACTGACAAAAAAAGAAGTAAAAATTCCCACACCGCCGAGACGCGGGATGAGAACGGTATGAATTTTTCTGTGGTCAAGCCGGTCATACCAGCGGAACCGGTGGGAAATTCTAATAATACTCGGAGTCAAAACAAGATTAAGAATTGTTGCAGAAAGTGCAACACAAAAAACCAATAACAGATTCATATTTTCCCGTCATGCATAATTCATTTAAAAAAACAAACCATACATCCTTTCCTTCCTCATCACTGTCATCTCAACAGCTTTACTATTGCCTTCTCTATACCAATGTAACACATTTTTTGAAAAAAACGTTTCTATTTATTACAAAACCATACCTGAATTGAATCAGCTCTGTCAACCAAATTTACTTTCGACACAATCAGGTCACCTGTTTCCCGTTTTTTTCAAATAATCTTCGATATTCTGGTATGACTGATTGATTTTGGAAGTAATTTCCGTGGCCATTTTGAATTTCTCGGGATCCCTTGCATGACGGTCAGGATGGTACTGCCGCAGCAGTTTTTTATAGGCTTCCCTGACGTCTTTGAGAGAAGCACCAAACGGTACCTTGAGATTGGCATAATCCTGTTTTAGCGTATTGGGCACCTGTTGCCGTTGTGAACCCTGAGAGGATGATTTGTCTGAGTGTGAAGAAGAGGAAGACTCCGATGGCCGCTGTTTTTTCTGATAATTTCCTTTTCCCTCATTGAGATAATCCTCAAGCTCATCCCATGCGTCCTGCATATCATCATCATAATACCGCCGCCCGCCTTGAGAACCGGTATTATCCCCTTCATTAAATATCGATTTGAAAAAAGTTCCTAGCTGGTCAAAGAAATCCGACATGCTTACCCTCGGGTTTGTTACAGAAATATATACTGTTAAAATACACCACAAACAGCATATTGGCAATTACTTTGGCGTCATGAGACGGTTTTTTGGGGAAATATTTATTTTTTTTCTGAATTCGACTCATCAAAATAATAATTCCCGGAAAAAACGTATTCAGCAAATCCGGTAAAAAAAAGCTTCCCGGATGCTTCTTCCCACTCAATGAAAAGTTCGCCGCCGCGAAGCCTCACCACCACTTCGCGGTCGCTGAACCCGTTGATGGTTGCTGCAACGACCGCAGCACAGGCGCCGCTTGCGCAGCCATATGCCTCATTCTCTTTTTGAATCCAGGTCTTCACCTGTATTTCCTCCCGTGAAATCACTTTTACAAAATCCAGCGACAACCCTTTACTGACCCCTGATTTCTGCTCGAATTTTTTTGCAAACTGCAGCGGGGGAAAACTGTGTTCACCGACAAATAAAACAGCATGGGGAGTGTCCACAACGAGCGGAGTATAGGAATATTCACGTTCATCGATAATAATGCTTTCAGTATAATTTTTGTCACTTTTTTCAAGGATGACCGTTTCCCCGTTTGGAAACAGGGGAAAGCCGATTTCTGCCCGGATCGTATTGCTGTCAATAATCTCGCAGGAGAGTCGGGTTTCGCCTGTTATAATATAAAAAGTTTTTTTTGAAGTAATCCCCATGTCGAACACATACTGGGCCGCGCACAGGAGCGCATTGCCGCATTTTATTTCCTCTTCCCCGTTCGGAAGAAACAGACGGATCACCGCAGTATCATCCGGTTGCGGCATGACCATCAACATTCCGCTTCCGCCGATGCCAAAGCGTCTGCTGCACATTTTCTTGGCAAGCTCCGGAAAATGCTGTTCCTTGAGCGCATTGTTTTTGGATGCGTCAATAACAATATAATCATTACCTGTATTCTGCAGTTTTATAAATTCAATATCCATAATAATTCCTTATCGAAGATCTGTGTTGTGCATAAATCCTGCTGTTTTTTCCCAAGAAATATGTTCACTTCACCTTTACATAATAATTTTTATTATAATTGAATCCGCAATATTTTACACTTATAATTTTAAATAATAAAGAAAAAAAGGCGGGACAGGTACTGCATGAAACATTTTGATGTGATCATTATCGGTGCGGGAGTCACCGGCGCGGCAATCGCACGGCAGCTGTCACGATATTCCATAAAAACAGCGATCATAGAAAAAGAAACAGATGTGTCATTTGGAACGAGCAAGGCAAACTCGGGAATCATCCATGCAGGGTTTCACTCTCCCCCCGGCATGCTCAAGACAGAACTCTGTATAAAGGGAAACCGGAGTTTTGATATACTGAAAGAGGAACTGGGATTTTCATTTGAGCGGAGGGGTGAACTCGTCGTAGCCTTCAACGATGAGGAATTGCAAATCCTCAAAAATTTATACGCTCAGGGAATTAAAAACAGGGTCCATTATCTTGAATTGATTGGAACTGCACGGCTTCGCGAGATGGAACCAAATCTGAGTGAGGATATTATCGGAGCTTTATATGCCCCGACAGCAGGCATCGTTGAACCGTATGAATACTGTTTTTCCCTCATTGAAAACGCCCGGCAGAACGGTGTCGCAATGTTTGTCAATGAAAAAGTCGCGGTCATTGCAAAACAGCTTTTCGGCAATTTTGTTATCGAAACAGATTCCGGACTAAAGGTTTCCGCCCGGTTTATTGTGAATGCCGCAGGGCTTCACGCTGATGAAATTGCTTCCCTGGCTGGAATCACTTCCTTTGCCATAACCCCCCGTAAAGGGGAAGAATATCTGCTGGACCGCCGCGTGGGCAACCTCGTTACCCGCATTATTTTTCCCGTACCGACAAAAGACTCTAAAGGGATGCTTGTCATCCCCACAGTGGAAGGAACGGTGATGGTGGGTCCCACTGCAGAAAACATCAATGAGAAGGACAATTTCTCGACGACACGTGAAGGACTGCGGTGTGTTTTTGAAAATGCAAAAAAAATGATTCCAGGCATTCGCCTCCATGATGTCATCACCTCTTTTTCAGGACTTCGTCCGGTTGCGACCGGCGATGATTTTATTATCGGGACAACTTCCGTACAGGGATTTATCAATGCAGCGGGAATTCAGTCTCCCGGCCTCACCGCCTCTCCTGCAATTGCCCAGCATGTGGAAGATATACTGGTCAAGGAAGGCCTCTCCCTGAAGGTAAAATCATCCTGGAACCCAAAAAGAACTCCGTTTATCAAACTTCGGCACTCTATTGCAACCCGCGATTATGCCGGATATATAAAAAATACAGCAGGGAATCCCGGATACAACAAACTTGTCTGCCGATGTGAAAACATCACCGAGGCTGAGGTAACAGAGGCGGTCTCCAGGGGACACACGACCCTTGACGGCATTAAATTTGCGACGCGGGCCGGCATGGGCAGATGTCAGGGAAGCTTCTGTACCTACAGAGTGCTCAAACTCCTTGAACAGCAGACCGGGATACCGATAGAAAAAATAACAAAAAAAGGTGGTGGATCAGAAATCATAAAGTTTCCCATGGGAAAAGGGGCACCACATGAATAACAATATCAATGTGGCGATTATCGGCGGCGGCCCGGCAGGACTTGCCGCAGCATGTACCCTTTATGAACAGGGGATTTGTGATGTGCATATTTTCGAACGTGAACACGTTTTGGGCGGAGTGTTGTTTCAATGCATCCATAATGGTTTCGGCATTCATCATTTCAAGGAAGAACTTACCGGTCCTGAATACGCAGAACGGTACATACAGAAAGTGAACAAGACTGATACTTTTGTCCATACTGATACCGCTGTGATTGACCTGTATCGTGAAAATGAGGCACTCACCCTTGTACTGCTTGGCAGTAAGGAAGGTTTGCAGGTTTTTACAGCCCGTGCAGTGATTCTTGCCATGGGATGCCGGGAACGAAACAGGGGAAACATCAACATTCCCGGCAGCAGACCTGCCGGCATCATGACAGCAGGTTTCGCCCAGCGCATGGTTAATCTTGAGGGATATCTGCCGGGAAAAGAAATCATCATCCTGGGATCAGGAGACATCGGCCTCATCATGGCACGGCGCCTTTCGCTTGAAGGGGTCAATGTCCAGGGCGTAGTGGAAATACAGCCGTTTCCCGGAGGGCTTACCCGAAATATTGTCCAATGTCTGAATGATTTTCATATTCCTCTCTATCTTTCGCACACAATCAGTAATATTTTTGGAAAACAGCGTATTGATAGTGTGGAGATTACTGCCATTGACAATCAGCTCGAGCCGGACACAAAAAACAGGTTCACCCTCCCGTGTGACACGCTGCTTCTTTCTGTCGGACTGGTTCCGGAAAATGAACTCTCTGTAAAAGCAGGCGTCATCCTTGATGAAGCAACCCGAGGCCCTGTTGTGGACGCCAACTGCATGACCACGGTGCCGGGAATCTTTGCCTGCGGGAATGTTCTTCATGTGCATGACATTGTCGATTATGTTTCGGAAGAAGCAGCCCGTGCAGCCAGAACAGCCGCACAATTTGTGAACAAATCACTGACAGACAAAGACGGGATACGGATGCTTGCAGGCAACCTTGTCCGGTATATGCTCCCGACAAAAGTATATACCGGAAAGCCGACCATTGTGTCGCTGCGCCCCATCACACCGGTTGAAGATATTGTATTGTATGCCAAAAGAAATGGAGAAATCGTCTATAAAAAGAAATACCAGAAAATTCTGCCGAGTTCCATGATCCAGTTCGAATTGCCTGCTCTCTCCGGCATTGAGCCGGTTGAAGTATTTTTTGCCGGGGAGGAAACATGACTGATACCATCATTTGTACGGTCTGTCCCCTCGGCTGCAGTCTGATTGTTGAGCATAAAAACAAAACTATTCAGTCAATCTCGGGAAACCGCTGCAAGCGGGGGATTGCCTACGGCGAGCAGGAAATCCTTGATCCAAAACGGGTAGTGACCACTACGGTAAAAATCGACGGGGGAATAATCCCGATGCTCTCTGTCAAAACATCGGCCCCTGTTGAACGGGGGAAGATGACAGAAATCGTCCGTTCCGCATCCCAAATGAGGCTTCACGCACCTGTGGAAATCGGGACGGTTATTGAAAAAAACATCTGTTCCAGCGGGGCAGACCTGATTGCGACCAGAAATGTCGCCAAAATATCCGATTCAGCGTGCTGATTTTTTTCTGAAACTTTTAATGTTCCCCTTGCCATTCATTTAGTTTTTCTATATATTATCGAAACATAATTTGCGCCTGTGGTATAATGGTTATTACCTCAGCCTTCCAAGCTGAAGATGTCGGTTCGATTCCGATCGGGCGCTGATTTAAAATAAAAAGGACTGCTTCGGCAGTCCTTTTTATTTTAAAATTGGAGTTTTTTTCAAGCTTCCTTATTTTTAACAGTACTGCCCTTTTTAAATATATTTATAAAAAATCACTAAAAACTCCATGCGGTTGATTAACAGTACTCTCCCTATATAACAACCGTTCCTATTTGTATACTTTCAGGCAATTTAGCTGTAATTCATTAATGAGATAAATTTATACCAAAAGGCACATGGATTCCGCTGTCAGAAAAAACGATATTAAAATCAAAAGCAAAAAATAATTGGAAAAAATATGGTTTTTTCCGAGAATATTATTATACATAATTAAATTTATGAAAGAGGATTTTGATGGATGCAGTACGTTTTGTAAAAGCTTTGGAAAACGTGAAACGGGTGAATGAAGAGTTTAACAGAACAATCGATGAATTTCTGAGAAATAACAACAATTCATCGCATTGCTCTGAACTTCAGCACACCGGTTATGCACCAGTACTTCAAGAGAGTAATTCTCTCTGACAGTTTCAAAGCAGTCAGCCCGATTTTCCATATTCTCCCTTCCCATACATTTTCAATTACAAAAAAAACAGTTTTCAGTTGATGATTCCATACAATTGCTGTATAGTATCTTTCAATTTATTATATCAAGTGAATTTGGGAAGGATGGAAACAAATGGGCCAGAGGGGCGAGTTATTTTCTTCACGGGCGATTACCGGGCGAAGGACCTATTTTTTTAATGTCAAGGAAAACAGAAACGGCGATGTCTTTCTGAATATCGTCGAAAGCAAAAAAAGCGGTGAAAACGAATTCGAACGCCACTCAATTATCGTATTTCAGGAGGACCTGGAGAGTTTCATCCAGGGATTCCATCAGGCAACCGATTTTGTTAAAAAACAGTAACTGTAAATAAACGGCAGGTAATGGTAAAATTTCTTCTAAAGCCCTTCAGCATGAGCATACCGCTACTATGACGCGATATGCTCATGCATTACGGGCTTCAGAGTACCACAAAAACCCACATTACCTGCCGTTTAATTATTTTATTGACAGTTTGAAATCGGGCACCTATTCCATTGAGGGCAGCAGCTTTTAAGTCGCGGTCATCTGCGACATATCGGGCTTTTTTTGACACTCCTTGACATTCAGCATCCTTTTAGATTTATTAAAAACCACAATATAATTTACTGGTTTTTTAAATAAAATAGGTTGCCTATTCCATTGAGGGGAATTTACTGAAAGATGCTGAATGAAGTTTACAGAAAGCCCTTCAGCATAAGCATACCGCTAATATGACGCGGCATGCTTATGCACTTCGGGCTTTTATCTTTTTTCTTTGACATCCAGCATCATTTTCAAAAAAATAATAAATGGAGGAATCAGCTTACCCGGAAGGTTCGGCGGTGGATGGGCGAGAAGCCGTGCTCCTTTATTAGCTCCCGGTGGAGTTTGCTGGGATACCCTTTGTGTTTTTCAAACTGAAACACCGGTTCAATCCGTGCATACCGAATCATCCACCGGTCACGGCTGGTTTTTGCGATAATCGATGCAGCCTGAATCTCCGGAACAAATGAATCGCCCTTGATTACCGGAAAACATTTATAGGGTGAACACGGTATGTATTTTCCGTCCACACAAACGCAGTCCGGCGATGCGTGCATATCACGCAGAGCCCGCTTCATGGCAAGAAGTGTTGCGCAGTGAATATTGTACCGGTCGATTTCTTCGTTCCACGCCCAGCCGATACCGACAGCACTCGCCTTGGACAAAATTATTTCAGCAGCCTGCTCCCGTTTTATCGCTGACAATTTTTTGGAATCATCCAGAATTTCTATGGGAAAATCATCCGGCAGGATCACCGCGGCTGCAGTCACCGGCCCGGCAAGAGGGCCGCGTCCGGCTTCATCAACCCCGCAAACAATAGTCTTCATGCTAAAACGCCGTCTTCCATGGGTGTTCAAAGTTGGTTTCTTCCCATTGTACCGGATTTGCTTCACGGCCGTTAATCCGCAATTCCCAATGCAGGTGCGGACCGGTTGCAAGTCCGGTATCACCCATCACACCAATCTGCTGGTTTCTGGTGACATATTCACCTTCCTGGACAACCAGATAATCCATGTGGCCGTACAGGGTGACAATCCCCTGCCCGTGATCAATGATCACCGTATTTCCATACACAAGGAATTCCCGTGCAATAATCACTTTTCCGTAATTCGCAGCATAAATTGGCGTACCGGTCTTGTTCGCGATATCCATTCCCTTGTGACAGGACGCGACTGAACCGGTTGAATAAACCCGCTGACTCGCAAATGAGGAACTCACCACACCCTCTGAGGGCCGGATAAATTTATCGTACCAGAATTTTAATGTGGAATGCGTCGAGATTGCTTCGGCGATGATCCGGCCTTCGGTTTTTCTGCGCTCTGCATTTTTATCCGAGAAAATGGCAACCTTTCCCGAGGGCACTTCTATCCGCTCTTTTTCAAATGTTCCGGCGGTGACCGACACAAGAAGATTTTCCTCCACCCTGTTTCCGGCAACATCGCTGAACTGGCACAGGACAGGTTCTTTTTTCACTGTACTGAATACGGAAACAGGAATGAGGGCCACATAGATGTACTCGGCTTCATCGACCACATCAACAGGGTATTTCATGGTTTTGAATATCACTGCCGGTTCCCTCAGCTGTTCATCGGCATTGAAATACAGTGCCAGTGTGTCGCCCTGTTTTATGTTCGCTGCGATCATTTTGGTTTCGATTTTCGGCGGCGTCCTGTCAATCCAAAACCGTGCCGACCATTCAGTCTTGTGGCTGAAAAGAGCACGGTCATGGACCCTGACCGCCAGTGTATGCGCACCTTCCGGAAGATCTGCTGTGAGTATCTGTGCCATCCCGTCAAAACTGGTGTCCGAAATTTCAGAGGAGTATACTTGTTCGTTATTGACCAATATTTCTGCCGAGGCCAAAGATGTTTCTTTATCTTCTGCAGAAAACCTGATTTCATAGGCATCATAAAACCGGTCATTTTCCTGTATCCCCTCGATTTTCAATACAGGAGGCTGCCCGTCTCTTACTTCCGGAAACAACAAATATGAAGTACCGACAAGCAGAATCAGGCTGAGAACCACTGCGGCGATGACAATAATTTTTCGATTTTGCAATAAGGCATGTATAGACAATTCCACGGCTTCCCTCTCCCGAGTTTCAGTATGCTCAGAATACTATCACACTTTTCATGGTTCTGAACAGAATCAAATTCAGTTTCCCCTTGATATTTTCATAAAAATAGGTATATGATTCCCGCTATACCGCATTTTTATTTTTCTCACACGACATGTGAAACTGGGAGTCTTTTATGACATTTGAAATATTTTTATTGTCCGGCCTGCTCTCGATATTTCCGTTAAGTGAACTGCGCGGCGGCCTTCCAGTCGCTGTGTTAAACGGTATGGACCCGGTTATCGCCTACCTGTTCTGTGTGATGCTTAATTTGCTGGTGAGCCCTGCGGCATTTTTATTCATGAACACACTGCATAAAATACTGCTGCGGTTTACCTGGTATAAAAACATCTCCGAGAAACTGCTGAACCGTGCACGGAAAAAAGTGGAACAGGGCGTCTCCAAATTCGGTTATATTGGTCTCACGCTTTTTGTATCAATCCCTCTGCCGTTTACGGGAGCGTATACCGGAACGCTCGGCGCGTGGGTTCTCGGCATGGATCCAAAAAAATCGATTATCGCCGTTTCCATTGGCGTCATGATTGCCGGAGGACTGATCATGCTGTTTATGTGGCTGGCTTCCCTTGGCTATGGATTTGCAGAATTTTTCTTTCAGAATCAACAGGGATCGCACGGATAATATGAAAACACGATACGATGCAATCCTCAATCCGGAACAGCAAAAGGCCGTTGCCACCATACACGGCCCGCTGTTGATCATCGCCGGCGCTGGCTCGGGCAAGACACGGGTCATCACTTACCGGATTTCCCATATGTTCGACAGCAAGATTCCGCAGAAAGACATCCTGGCGGTCACCTTTACCAACAAAGCCGCAGCCGAGATGCGCCAGCGTATCCGCGAACTCACACAAAAAAAACTTGGCGACCTCACCATGTGCACCTTTCACGCTTTGGGGCTGAAAATAATACGGGAACACCACAAGATCCTGGGCTACAAACGAGATTTCACGATTTACGACGAGTCCGACAAGGAAACCCTGATCAAGGAAATTGCCCACGACCTGAAAATAAGCATCGATTCCCAAACTGCCTATGGCATGTCTTCCCTGTTTTCCAGACTGAAAACCGGACGCCTCGGCTGGGGCGGAGGCCATGACGCTTACCAGCGTCTTTATGAAGATTACAACCATCATTTAAAGCTGTACCATGCGGTTGATTTTGATGATCTTATTTGCATTCCCCTCAAGCTCTTCACCGATCATCCGGAAATTCTTGAGAAGTATCAGGAACAATACAAATACATCATGGTCGATGAGTTTCAGGATACCTCGGATATTCAGTACCGGTTTATTACCGGTATCGCGAAAAAGCACAGGAATATCTGTGTGGTCGGAGATGACGACCAGTCGATCTATGCGTTCCGGGGCGCACACTTTGAAAACCTTCTGCGCCTTGAAAAAGACTTCCCCGATGTCTTCGAAATAAAACTTGAGCTCAATTACCGTTCCACAAAGACAATTCTTGAAGCGGCAAATACCGTGATCACCAACAATACAAACAGGAAACCAAAAACGCTCCAGTCGGTGAGTGCGCAGGGGGAAAAAATCGCCGTGGTGTATCCATCAAACGAACGCGAAGAAGGTGATTTTATTGCCCGCGAGATCCGTTCCCTGGCAATAAAAAAAAGCATCCGATACAGCCAGGTGGGCATTCTGGTGCGCACAAACCATCTGACCCGTTCCATTGAAGAGGCCCTCCTCGCTCACAATATTCCCTATATTGTCTCCGGCGGCATCAGCTTTTTTAACCGCAAGGAAGTAAAAGACATCCTCTCCTATCTGCGCGTCATAGCCAACCCTGATGACGACATCAATCTGTTGCGGATTATCAACACACCGCGCCGGGGAATCGGAAAAACTACCATCCTTGACCTTTTCAAGGTGGCAGAACAGCATTCATGTTCCCTGTATTCAGCCATGGCAGCAGTCCGCGCAGCCAATGATTCACCATTTTCCGGTAAGATAAAGGTTGAGATTGTCAGTTTTCTCCAGCTTCTGGAACGCTTTGCCGATGAGTTTTCAAAACCGAAAAAACTCGGCGCTTCGCTGAAGTCACTGGTGGAAGCAATCGATTACTGGGGATTTCTGCTGCAGCAGCATAAAAAGGAACAGGTGTGTAGGTACAAATACATGAATGTGGAAAACCTGGTAAACTCCATATCAGAATATGAATCTGATCCTGACAATTTTAATCCGACACTGGTTGATTACCTGCAGCGCATCACCCTGGTGAGCCTTGAGGAGAACAAGGAAGAAGAAAACAAAGAAAAAGTCAATGTCATGACGGTTCATTCGGCAAAAGGGCTTGAGTTTGACGCAGTGTTTATTGCCGCGGCCGAGGACGGCCTTTTTCCCCATGCACGGTCAATCGAGGAACATGAAGAAAACATGGAAGAAGAACGCAGGCTTTTTTATGTGGCAATCACCCGGGCAAAGAAAAAGCTGTATATTACCTCAGCCACCACCCGCCGGAAAATGGGAACCGTGACAGAATCACACCCCTCTCCGTTTCTTGAGGAAATTCCCGAAGAACTGACCGAAGTGACTTTTGACCAGCCGCTGGTGGAAGATGAAGAGGCAGTTGATTATTTTGCGAAGATGAAGGCAAAGTTCGGGACGAAATGACAGCTATTTCTCACAGAGTCACAGAGAACAAGAAGAACACAAAAAAAACAATCCAACGGATTACATTGCTCAAATATTCCCTTCTCTTTCCTGTTGATCCTGCATGCCGTGCATACAGTTTACTGTGTGCGCTGGTAAATCCTGTCTTCTTCCATCTGAGTTACTCTCTTTATCCCCGTTCATCTTTAATTATCTTTGGTTTCTTTTTTTTCCTGTTTTCCTGATTTCCTTATATATACAATTCCTGATATAACTTTCCTCAGCCAAATTCGATAGACAAATATGCCCAAAAAGTGTACCTTTACGTATATGTTAGTATACTACAGAGCAAAATCGCTCGCCCGGCTTTTATCCCAGCCTATAGACGGGATGTCCTTTACAGCCAGACTGCTTGTTCGTTCGGTGCTTTTTCTTTCCGGCGCGCTCGTAGAGATACACAGCGACCAGCCGTTACCTAAAGATATGCCGCAGGCGATATACGCAGTAAATCACTCCAGTGCATTTGATGCATTTTTAATCCCCTGTTTTCTTGCTGCCTATACCGGCCGGGGAATCAGTTTTTTTATTCACTGGATGTATAAATACATTCCCCTTGTCGGGTGGCTCATGAAGCATATCGATCCGGTATGGGTCTACAACAGGGAAACCAGCATCAAATGGCTTGCTGCGCGCAAAAAAAGAAATCCTGAAAATCCGGTAGAAGAAGCAATCGGGAAACTCAATGCGGGGCGTTCTATCGGTATTTTCCCTGAGGGTACACGCAACCGCGACCCTGAAAAATTACTGCGCGGACGGCTCGGCACCGGAGAAATGATGCTTTCAACCGGTATGCTCGTTGTTCCCGTGGGTGTTGATTTTCCAAAAAGAATCAAACGGGGAAAAATCCCCAAGATCGGACGCTGTATTATCCGTGTGGGAAAACCGATTTCTTTCAGTGAAGAACAGAAAACCAGGGAACAGCTGCTCTCCGATGCAACCATTCCCGCCCGTGAACGCAAACGGAAAATGATGGATATTTACCACGCAGTGTCCAACCGGGTCATGTCAGCAATCGCGCCGCTCTGCGGAAAACGATATGATGCGTATTAATTTTTCATAGCTGTTTTTATTTCTCTTCCCTGATAAAATCCTCATGAAAGCCCGAAGAGCGCGGCATCTGACAGTTCAGCCGCCTGGTACATGAATTATCCTCTCTTTTACAGGGGAAACAGGACGTGTTGATTTTATCTCAACTTTTGTCGTTCTCTCCCGTTTCCCTCCTGAATAATTCCGATAAATAAAGTAATTTGCCCCAAGCAAAGAATCATCCGGCGAGCCGATCCGTGAGAGTATAATTTCATGTCCGCTTTTCCCAAATAAATATTCATAATCGTATGATTCACGCGTTGATGAATCAATTTTGGTTACATCGACAGGGACCCACCCGGTACCCGGATAGTACACCTCGGTCCATCGGTGAAATGCCCCGTTTGTCTGCACACCGCCGGCCAGCCGGGTCGGAATGTTGTTGATTCTGGCAAGCGTTGAAAATAAAAACGAGTATTCCGAACAGGACCCGGTTTGATTTGCAATCACCACGGCTGCGCTTTCCCATTTGTCATCGTCAATATATGACAAACGGTCTGTAATATAATGCACCAGATTTTCTATCAGTGATTTCACCCCGGCAGGTTCGCGCCCAAGACTGTCAACCCGTGCTTTTTTGGCATAATCAACAAGAACGGGATCCATCGTTTGAATATAGGTATCATTTCCCAGATACAGTTCTTTGATTTCACCGGGTATTTTATCAAGAGAATCAAGAGCCACCTCATCAAGGAGATACTGGACAGCTGAATGCTGTATGGTCGCGTTATATGATAAAATATGTTCATCACCGGGTAAAATACTGATATTCCGAAAGGAGGCGAGCTTTTGTCCGAACCGGTCGTCAATTATTTCATCGGGTTTTCTGTTCCATTGAAGTGAAGAGACAGCAATATCAGGAGTGTTCGCCGGAAACGGCACCCGAAACTCCGCTTTGGTTGTTTCGGTACTGCTGTTGTTTTTGGACGCATTGACAAAGGTGAAAAACGTTTCTTCAAAACTGGAATAAAAAGCCCTCCCTTCCTGTTTCCACATGATCGGAACAAGGGATGCAGTCGGCCGGTCGTGCACATACAACTGATCTTCAATAAAAACAATTCCCCGCGACCAGCTGTTTCCCACAGGAGCAAGAATCCGTGCGGTCAGTTTTTGAGTCAATATGTCCAAACGGTACACGCATTTATCAGCCTGGTCATATATCCACAAGTTCTCTTCGTGCCAATACAAATCAAGCGGATTGCGGAGCGGACAGTCAAGCTTTTTTTTCACAGACAAGTTCCTGTCGAGTATCAGAATTTGCGACGGTTTTCCTTCATCGTTTTTATCCAGAAGAAACAGGTTTTTGCCGCTGGCTGTTATCGATGAAAGATCCCTTGCTCCCGCGATTGATACTGTCTTTACCTTATCCTGCTCTTTATACAGGATTCTGTCACGGGAGCAAAAAACTATTTTCCCCTGAAACATTGCAGCATCATTTGCCGCCCAGCCAGCCACATCCAGTATTTTTTCGCATTCATTTGAAGAGGTTATTTTATACATTGCCCGGTCGGGATAATTCCCGATATGCAGGAAATTGTTGTCGTAATAAAAATACCGTGCATCGCCGTCAGGAAACGGAAGTTTGTATACCACAGCTGGTTCCTGAGCATGGCAAAGAAAAGAGACACAAAACCCGAGAAGCAGAAACAATGCCGTTTGAGTAAAATACTTAAAAAACGATGAATGTTCTCCCATGAATAGTCACCCCGTCTTCTGCTGGTGCAGTACGCACCTTCTTTTTATTTCATACGATAAAGCATCCGGCAGGGGAAATCAAATAATCCGCAAACTGTTATTCTTGTAGAACAATCTCGTCGAACCATGAAACATGGCCGGGACTTCCAGACACTCAAATCGAAAATCCATATAATCAATCAGCTTGTGACAGACTTGAAACGGTTCTTGAAAAAGCTGAAGACAAATAATTTTCCTGGAACCCGCGCAGCTTGCGCTTTCTCTTTCGGGAGGAACTTTTTTATAATGAAAAATGGCTGCGGATACGGGTAACCGCACAGTCGAAACGTGAACGGCCTGCTCCCTGTACCAGCTGCCAGGGAAGTCTGTATTCATCAAGTTCCTGTTTGTACAGCTCAAATAAAACATCCCGGGCCTTTCCGCCGTGCTGGCGGGCAGAATCAGGATGCCAGGGAATATCCGGAAGACACAGCAGATACAGCGAACAGGGATTTTTGTTTAGTTCAATGTCTATCCAGTCGGGACACCGGCGGTGTTCCCGAAGAAACCATACCTTGAAAATGACCAGATGCGTATCGATAAACAGAAACCTGTTCGCCAGGGTTTTCTGTTTTTCGATTGCTTCAAGGTGCATCCGGGCAATCCCTTCGATCTCCTCATACGAGTAGTGTTTCCGCCCTCTTTCCCGCTTGTGTTTTTCCGCATAGTCACGCGCAGTTTCAGGAACAAAAACGGTTCCGTATTCTGCGGCAAGGCCCCGGGCAAGTGTCGATTTCCCTGTACACTCAGGACCGGTCAGCACCACTGTGTTCATACAGCGCCATTCATGGAAAGGTGCTCCAGCACGCGCCGTTTCAGGGAAATAAAATCCGGTAGCAGGGTCTGTTCCTGAATTCTCGGATGCGGAAGTTGTACGGAAAGCTCTGCGACAATAGATGCCGGCAGAGGTGAGAAAATCAGAATCCGGTCAGAGAGAAGCAGCGCCTCGTCGATGTCATGCGTCACCATCAAAACCGTGGTCCCCAGTTTTTCAATCATGGCAGCAAGCCATTTCTGCATTTGTTCACGGGTAATCGCATCGAGTGCTCCGAGCGGCTCGTCCAGCAGCATAATATCGCTTCGGTACAGGTAAGTCCGAAGCAGGGCTGCACGCTGGCGCATCCCTCCGGAAAGCTGTGACGGGAAATATCCGGAAAAGCCCTCAAGGCCGAACTCCGGCAGAAAGGATGCGGCCTTCCCCAGGGCATCCGGCCTGCTCATACCTTTCAGCATCAACGGGATTCCGGCATTTTGAACAACCGTACACCAGGGAAGAAGCAAGTCTTTCTGCTGCATATAGCTGACTGTCCCCGGCATACAAACAGCATCGTTTCCATCGATGCGAACAGCCCCGGAATCCGGCCTGCTCAAACCGGCACAGAGATGAAGCAATGTACTCTTCCCGCAGCCGGACGGGCCAAGGATGCTGACAAACTCCCTCTCCCGCACAGAGAACGAAATGGGCGTAAGGATGGGTAATCCGTCAAAAGATTTCTCTATATGTTCCACAACAAGCTTGTCCATGGTCTATTCCGGCAGAAATTCGTTGGTAAACGCATCTTCGGCTGTAAATTCCCCTGATAACAGATTGTATTTTTCAAGCCATTCTGCATAATTTTTCCATACATCAAGCTTCATCTCTCCCCATCTCGGCGCATCGGCAGTATACTGTCCAGATAGAAAACGCTGGCTTGCCATTACGAGTTCCCGGTCAAGTTCCGGTGCGTAGTGTAAAAGAATTTCACCGGCCGCTTCAGGATTGGCCGCTGCCCACTTGTATCCCTTTGCCGCTGCGCGAAGAAACTGCTGAATCAGTTCCGGATCCGAAGAAACAAGGCCACCGGTCACTGCAAGCACGGGTGTGTAATAATCCAGGGCGGGTTCAATTTCCGAAAGACTGATAAAATTGATATCAATCCCCTTCAATTTTGCGGCCACCCCGTCCCAGCCCTTGAATATCCATGCAAAATCAACACTGTGTTCGGTTGCGGCAAAAAAATCCATCGAGCCGATACTGAGCATCTTTACTCTTGAAAAGTCGCCTTTGTCACGCTCCATGAGCGCACGAATCATTGCCTCTTCCAATGGAGAGCCCCAGCCTCCGTACCGTTTCCCCTCAAAATCATGCGGGGAAACAATTCCCGATGATTTCCTTGAGGCAAAACCGGACGTATTGTGCTGGATCACCGCAGCAATCGCAACAAGCGGATGCCCCTGGGAACGCGCCATGGTAATTTCTTCCTGATAGCTGAAACCGAACTGCGCACGGGAAGACAACAAAAGCCCTGCCGCTCCTGTTGCCGGCGGAGGAATAATGGATACATCGAGCCCTTCATCCGTAAAATACCCTTTTTCCAAGGCTGCATAGACTCCGGCATGATTGGTATTAATCGTCCAGTCGAGAACGACAGTTATTTTTTCCTGTGTCCCGCATGAAAAAATGGAGACACCGGCAGCGGCAATCACCAAACACAGAATCGATTTTTTTAATAAGCGTATTGTCATTGCATTTCTCCTTTTTTTATATGCCAGGGTACAAATATCCGTTCAACGATCATTACAATTCCCACGGTCAACAGACTGATAATGACGACCGCACCAATCGCGGCAAAAACCTGGGGTGTCTGAAAAGCCCGGTAGGAGCGCAGCATATACACTCCCAGGCCGTATTCGCTTCCCAGCCATTCGCCGATCACTGCACCGATAATACTGTACGTTGCGGCGATTTTCAGCCCCGAGAAAAAATACGGCAGCGCTGCCGGAAATCGAACCCAGAAAAATGTCCTCAGTCTTCCTGCATTCATGGACCGGAACAGATTTATCAAATCTTTATCGGTCCCGGCCAATCCATCGGCAAAATTCACACAGAGAGGAAAAAAGCAGACAAGCACCACGACTACAATTTTCGGAATAATCCCGTATCCAAACCACAGGAGCATCAGGGGATAAATTGCAATGACGGGGATTGTCTGTGAAACCACGAGGGAGGGATAGATTATTTTTTTGATCAGGCTGAATCTGTCGATGGCCACAGCAAGGACTGCTCCGACAGCAATCGAAACAACAAGTCCGCTTATTGCGGCAAGGACTGTCATCAGGGCATGAAAACCAATCAAGGAAATCCGTGAAACAAACGCACCGGCGATGACAGACGGAGCCGGAAGAAGATAACTGCTTATCCCTGAAAAATCAGCGGTTAATTCCCACAGCAGTAAAAGAAAGACACCAGCAGCTGCAGCAGGAATGTACTTATCAAAGCGGAGCGGTTTTCTCTTCAATAGTCACCCCCTGCAAACGAAAGTCGGTTTTGATCATTGCCGCGACGCGTTCGGCCCCTGCTTCAATACAGATATAATGCGCCTGCTTGACGATTTCAAAAAGCTCGTCCATGTATCCCTGCATTGTGGTTTCCATGGGGCCAACGACATACGTGACCCCGCTGGCCTTTATTGCGGCAATCACCCGGTCGACCACCGGATACAATTGGTTTTCGGGGACCAGCGGCAAAATCTGAAGACTGACATTCATTATCGGGCCCTTCTTATCCATATGCATCGCCTTCCTTATTTACGTAAAGAGAAAGATATTCTGTTGTAAAGGGAGTTAAAAATGACATTCCCTGCGCCGGCATTACCCGTATCAGGTTCGAAGGTCGGAACCACCCATGGTTCCCTCTCAGCCGTTTTCACAGCTCCCTTATGCAGTATTTTAATGTCCTCAATTTTCGTCGCTGTGTCAAGTACAGACCGCGTGAGCTGCCGATGATTTTTGCCTGCTTCACAGGGCGTCTTCCGGAGTCTTGTTTCCCGAAACCTTCACTACAGCAACTGTAATGCCATGGACGTTTGAGCAGAGCCGAAATTCCTTGCACAACGAGCTTCAGTTCGTTTCAGTCATTTCATAGAATACCATTCCGGACATCGGTTTTGGGTAAAAGTAGGTGGATTTCCGCGGCATTTTTTCTTCAGAGTCAGAGACTGCAAGCATCGCATCAAGCGGCGTATTGTTCAGAATAAACGCGATTTGCTTCCCGCCAGAGCGGACAAGCTGGCATGCTTCGGCAGCATCTTTGATATACACGACATTGGTTCCCGCAGCCATGTCATCCTCGGAAATCCCGGTAATATGGGAAAGTACCAGCGTATTCAGCACATTGACATCCAGCAGCTTCCAGGTATCCGTTGAATTCGGATTGCACATTGAAAAATACCCTTTTCTGTCTTTCAGTTCGATCAGAAAAAAAACATTTTCATTTTGAAACAGGACACCGAAGGAAGGCTGCTTCCTCAATGCCAGCTCTGCGGTCAGCTTTTTCTGCACCGCATCATACTCTGGATCGGAGAACGGATACTCCAGGACAGTAAAATATTCAGACAGGCTGGTCCGGAGTTTTTTTATTTTATCATCCGGCAGGTTATAAATTACCCGGTGTGTGGGAAGGATCTCCAGCCCTTCATGGGCTGCATTGACCAGGAACATCATGATAAATTCCCATGGAGCGTTGTCACCCGCTGCGGGATTTTCTTTTCTTTTCCTGTCACGGATAGTGAGCATTGTCTGATAGCGGTGATGCCCGTCGGCAATATATATTTTCTTTGATCGCATGGTGTTTTCAATCGTACTGCACAGATCCGGATCAGAAAGCCCCCACACCTTGTGCCGTACACCGGTTTCCTGTTCAATATGGTCAATAATGGGCCCTGATTTTTTCACCGCTGCAAGAATGGCATCGATAGTACTCTCCGGATCGCGGTATACTCCCCATATATATTCAAACTGTGTATTTGCAGTTTCTGTGAGTTTGACTCTGTCTTCGACCGGATTTTTCAGCACTTTTTCATGCGGAAGCACTTTGCCCTCTTTATATTCAGACAGATGAACCAGCCCGACAAATCCGGTGAGTGTCATATCTTTTCCATTTACAGCAAATGATTCTTCATAGACAAAAAACCATGGATGAGTTGACTGGGTGAGGATTCCCCCGGCTTTCCACTTTTGCATGAAATCACGGGCCCGCGTATACCGGTTGTCGGTATCGGTGTCGGAATCCTCGATTTTGCCGAGAATCAGACGGATCACATTATTCGGATGCTTTTTATAGTATGCATCCTGCTGTGCCGGTGAAATGACATCGTAGGGTTCTGAAAGGCAATCTCCGATGTTTTCAATCTTTTCCGGGTTATAATGCAGGGCCTTGAATGGTTTTACCGTGTTTATGTGTTCACTCATGCGTTGTTTCCTTGCCTGTTATTTGATGATTTTATCAAATGATATTGATGAAACTTTATTGTAAATAACTTTTTAATACTGTCAAGTGACCATACTGAATTCATTTGTTAAATCGCCTGAAGCATTAACTTATCCTGGCCGTTCAGGTTTCTTTTCAATCATGACACAAAGCCAATGCCACGGATTCTCCCCTCTCTCTTCCTGATTTCCTGTTTTCCAAATAAATTCTTTTCCTGCTTCATGGTTTCCTTATTAATTTTTCTTTCTGGTTTCACAATAATTACCCTTTTCCTGTCTTCATTGATGGTATTTACCAATTTCAATTTTCCTAGTATTATCATTGCATAAAATCGAAAGCACAAGAAAGCAGTGACAGACAATCAGACTCTACTATACACACCCTTAGCAAAACTTCATGAAAAACTCGGCGCCCGCATGGTCGATTTCAGCGGGTGGTATATGCCGGTACAGTACACATCAGTAATCGATGAACATGTGCACACCCGCCAAAAAGCCGGGCTGTTTGATATTTCTCATATGGGCGAGATTGAAATCACCGGCCATCAATCCTTTCAGTTTTTACAGTATATGCTGACCGTCGACCTCCACCGGCTGAGCCCGGACCGCTGTATGTACAGCCTGTTATGCAACCCCGGGGGCGGGACAATCGATGACTGTTTTTTATACTGTTTTTCCAGTCATAAATACTGGCTGGTGGTCAACGCTGCCAATATTGACAAAGATGTCATATGGCTGCGGAAGCACGCAGCAATGTTCCAGGTGAGTATCCGCAATATTTCCGTTGAAACAGCCAAGATCGATATCCAGGGGCCTCTGTCTGAAAAAGTTCTCTCATCTATGATGACATTCCCCGTGTCAATTGTCGAGCGGTTCAACGTTGTTGAGGCCCGCGTCGCAAATATTCCCGCAATCATCTCCAGAACCGGATACACCGGCGAGGACGGCTTTGAAATTTACTTTTCAGCGAACCATGCGGAAAAGCTGTGGCTCGCATTTCTGGAATTCAAGGATATTGTCAAACCGGTGGGACTTGGCGCCCGGGACACACTCCGCCTTGAAGCATGTTATTCGCTGTACGGGCATGAATTATCAGAGGAGATCTCTCCCATAGAAGCAGGTCTTGCATGGGCAGTGCATGGCAAGGAAGCCGATTTTCAGGGAAAAGCTGCACTTTTAAAACAAAAAAAACAGCCCCCGGTAAAAAAACTGTACGCCTTTGAAATGCTGGAAAAAGCCGTGCCGCGAACCGGATATGATATTTTTATTGATACCAAAAAAGCTGGAACGGTCACGAGCGGAACGTTCGCCCCGACTCTGAACAGAATGATCGGACTGGGATACATCGAAGCCCCGGGGTTAAAACCGGGAGACAAAATTGCAATCAAGATCCGTGAAAAACTATACCGTGCTTCGATTACGAAGCGCCCATTTTATACTTATCAAGGGGGAAAGACTGATGTCAAATCCTGAAAATCTGAAGTTTCTTGAATCCCATGAATGGATTGATGCATCGCACGAACCGGCTGTCTGCGGAATAAGTGATTTTGCACAACAACAGCTTACCGATATTGTATTTGTTGAATTGCCGGAACCCGGAAAGAAGGTCGCTAAAGGCGACCGTGTCGCGGTAGTGGAATCGGTAAAATCGGTATCCGATATTTATGCGCCTGCCAGCGGTGAAATCGTCGAGGCAAACACCGCACTTTCAGATTCACCGGAACTAATCAATGGCGATGCATTCGGAAAAGGCTGGATTTTCAAAATAAAGTTATCCGGCACCGAAGAGCTGAACAGTCTGCTTTCAAAACAGGAATACGACGCAGCAACAGCCGGAGGCGCACACTGAACTTTATCCCCCACAACCAGGCCGACACAGATGAAATGCTGCATACCATCGGGAAGGCATCCATCCAGGATTTATTCCGTGATATCAAGGGCTCTCTTCGGCACGACATCGACGAATCACTTCCCGAGGGCATGCACGAACGTGATGTGTTCAGGCATCTGAAAAATATTTCAGCACAGAACATCCTTCCGCGAACAAGTTTTGCCGGAGGCGGGATGTATCATCATTTTATTCCCGCGACAGTGGATGCAGTCATTTCCCGCAGCGAGTTTTTTACCTCCTACACACCGTATCAGCCCGAAGTATCGCAGGGGAATCTGCAGGCGATCTATGAATACCAGACCATGATCTGCCGGCTTTTGGGCATGGAAGTCTCGAACGCATCGTTATACGACGGTGCAACCGCAGTTGCAGAGTCCCTTCTGATGAGTGTGCATATCACGGGAAAACGCGAAGTGTGTATTGCCGAAAATCTGAACCCGGAATATCTCGCTGTCTGCAAGACCTACTGTGAAGCAGTGGATATTTCCATCAACATAATCCCGACAAAAAATGGAAGTGTCGACATCAAGGCATTGCAGGGGATGTTGTCAGAGCATACTGCGGGTGTTATTGTCCAGAGCCCCAATTTTTTTGGTATTATCGAAGATCTTGATACTGTCCGCAAATGTGTCAGAACAAGCCCCGCGATGTTTATTGTGGCATTCAGCGAAGCGCTTGCCTGGGGCCTGCTGGAACCGCCCGGCTCCTTCGATGCGGACATTGCCGCAGGCGAGGGCCAGAGCCTTGGCATACCCGTACAATTCGGCGGCCCTGGACTCGGGATCATGGCCTGTAAACAAAAATATATGCGCAAAATGCCCGGAAGAATCTGCGGGGCCACCGTTGATACTCAGGGCAACCGGGGTTTTGTTCTTACCCTTCAGGCCCGCGAACAGCATATTCGACGCGAATCAGCCAACTCGAATATCTGCTCGAACCATGCACTCTGTGCACTGGCTGCGAGCGTCTATATGGCGACGCTGGGAACGCAAGGCATGCTGGATGCCGCACACCAGTCCATGCTATTGGCCCACCATGCCCATGAACAGCTCTGCGGTGTCAGGGGAATCGAACCGTTGTATGCACATGATTTTTTCAATGAGTTTGTCATCAAGGTTCCGGATATTCGCGGCAAATACACCCGCCTCGCGGGAGAAGGGATTGTTCCCGGGATTCTGCTTGAGGAAATGTATCCGAATATGAAAGACTGCCTCCTTGTCTCCTGTACCGAAATGAATACCGGGCAGGATATCCTTGAGCTGGCAAAGGGGCTGTCATGAAACTGTTGTTTGAAAAATCAAAAAAAAACAGGCCGGGAACCCGGTTCACTTCTTCCTTCGAATCCGACAGACCGGGTTTGGCACAAAAATATTTCCGGTCATCCCTTGATCTTCCGGAACTTTCGGAACCGGAAGTGATGCGTCACTATACAGCGCTTTCCAAACAGAATATCGGTGTTGATAATGCATTTTATCCGCTCGGCAGCTGTACCATGAAATACAATCCGCGCATCAACGAACAGACGAGCAGATTTGAAGGGTTTGCATCTTCACATCCATTGTTTGATGCATCCCTTGTTCAGGGGAATCTTGCACTTATGGTACATCTTGCCGATGCCCTTTCTGCGATCACCGGCCTGCCCGGGATCACCCTTGCCCCGGCAGCGGGTGCACACGGCGAACTCACCGGACTCATGATCATGAAAAAATATTTTACAGACAAAGGCGAAAAACGGACCAAAATAATTGCGCCTGATTCAAGCCATGGCACCAATCCCGCTTCGGCCTCCATGTGCGGGTTCACGACAATCTCCTTAAAAAGCAATAAAGACGGCATGGTGGACATTTCTGCACTCAGGGAATTAATGGACAAGGATGTAGCCGGGCTGATGATGACCAATCCGAACACCCTTGGCGTATTCGATAAAAACATAGAAGAGATTACCCGGATCATCCATGAGGCAGGCGGCCTGGTCTACGGGGATGGTGCAAATGCAAATGCATTATTGGGAAAAACACTTTTTTCAAAAATGGGATTTGACATCATTCATCTGAATCTTCATAAAACATTTTCCACACCGCACGGCGGCGGCGGCCCGGGTGCCGGCCCGGTGGCCGTAACCGAAACACTGAAAGAGTTTCTCCCCGGCCCGCTCCCTGTGAAAAACAGCGGGACATATTCTTTTCAGATGCCCAAAAAATCAATCGGCCGTATCCGCAGTTTTTTCGGCAACTTCGGGGTCCTGGTACGTGCATACACCTACATCTGCAGCCTTGGCCGTGACGGTCTTTCGGCAGTGAGTGATCATGCTGTTTTAAACGCGGAATATGTAAAAGCATTGCTTAAAGATTATTATCATATTGCTTATGACTCCCCCACCAAGCATGAGTTCGTTCTTGATGATACAGGATTACCGAACGGGGTGACGACCATGGACATTGCCAAACGTCTGCTTGACTATGGGTTCCATCCGCCGACAGTATATTTCCCGTTAATCGTCCATGGCGCCCTCATGATTGAACCTACCGAAACCGAGTCAAAAGAAACCCTGGAAGAGTTCGCCGATGCACTGATTGCCATCAGGCAGGAAGCCGCGACAAATCCGGATATGGTAAAAAACGCACCGCATACAACACCAGTGTTTCGTCTCGACGAGGTCATGGCTGCACGCAAACCCGATCTCTGTTATACTGTTCAACAGAAAGGATAATGCCTCATGACCGGCCGCCGATTACCAGACTGGCTGCGCACCTCAATTCCCTTTTCGAACACCATGGCAAAGGTAGAATCCCTGATACGGGAAAACGGCCTGAATACGGTATGCGTCCATGCAAAGTGCCCCAACAGGGCAGAATGCTACGGCAGGGGGACCCTCACCTTCATGATCCTGGGCAATACATGCTCACGGAACTGCCGCTACTGTAATGTGACTCCGGGAAAACCACAGAGGCTCGATCCAGATGAACCGGTTAAAATCGGCCGCGCAGTGTCTGCGCTCGGGTTGTCCTATGCTGTGGTGACCTCAGTAACACGCGATGACCTTCCCGACGGCGGAGCTGCCCATTTCGCAGAGACCATTCAACAGATAAAAACATGCAGTCCGTATACTAAAACGGAAGTACTTGTTCCCGATTTCCGAAACACCATCAAATCGCTGCAATGCATTGTTGATGCCGATCCTGAGGTCATCGGCCATAACATTGAGACCGTATTCCGGCTTTTCCCGGAGGTGCGCCCACAGGCCGATTATCATCGCTCCCTGGAAGTTCTTTCCTGGTTTGCCAAGAACAGTACGGCCGTTATAAAATCAGGATTGATGGCCGGACTCGGCGAATCTGATGAGGAAATAGCTTCAACACTGCGTGATCTGCATAACAACGGCGTGCGTGCACTCACTATCGGGCAGTACCTCTCCCCCTCCCCGGAACATGCAGCAGTACAGAAATATTATACACCGGAGGAATTTGCATCGCTTGAAGCGATCGCGCGGAGCATTGGATTTTCCCATGTCGAAAGCGGGCCGCTGGTTCGCTCAAGCTATTATGCGGAACGGACATTATGCAGCTGACCATTATCCGGGATGATGCCATGACCGGCAAAGCAAACATGGAGAAGGATGAATGGCTTCTCGCACAGGGGGCTCCGGCATTGCGGTTCTACTCATGGGAACCTTCCTGTGTCAGTGTGGGATATTTTCAGAACATTGAACGGGATATCGATACTGAATTCTGCCGTCAAAACAATATTGATATTGTCCGCAGGCCAACCGGCGGGCGCGCTGTACTGCATGACCGGGAACTTACGTATTCTGTTGTTCTTCCTGAAAAATATCTGCCTGCCGGAGTGATCGCATCCTATAAATTCATTGCCGGTATGTTTGTCAATGCACTGAAATCATTCGGCATTACAGCAGAGGTAAAAGGCCCCGAAGGCCGCGGTGGCAGATCGGGGGTCTGTTTTGCCGAACCGAGCGCCTATGAAATTTCCGTAGACGGGAAAAAACTGATCGGCAGTGCACAGGTCCGCCGAAACGGCACGGTATTGCAGCACGGGTCCATACTGCTCGATGTTGATTATGAAAAACACAGCAAATGCATGAAGGGCAGAAGTTTCATTCAGTCTGAAAAATTAAAAACAATGATGATCGGGCTTTACAGCCTTGCAGTTTCCCGCCCTTCTTCTGCGGCCGTCGCAGATTCCATAATTAAATCCTTTCTGTTGGATGTTAATGCATTCGGCATAAAGCCATTATCCTCCCGATAGACGGTTTTTTTTTGCTTTTTAATTGTATTCATTCCTGAAATCAATACAATTAAAGGTGTAAAGAACTTATACATCACCCATTGCTTCCTTAAATAAAAGGGAATTATGGATATACAACAACTTGTTTTCAATACCTTCATTAATTACTCTATTACCCTTACCCCAATTATTATTGCCCTGATAATCAGCGGCCAATTCAAACTGAATTTAACGACCACAAGAAACTGCATCCTCGGAGTTGCGCTGGCGATTGCCGCGGTTATCTCTGCTTTTTCTCCGCTTCAGGTAGCGGAAGGTGTTGTCCTTGATTTCAAACATGTGCTCACCGCTCTCTCTGCCTTTCTGGGCGGTCCGCTCAGCGGCCTCATTACATTGACCGCAGCACTTGTCGTTAGATTTATTGCAGGCGGAGGCGGTATGTGGGCGGGACTGGTGAGTATTCTGTTCTGCGGAATTGCAGGGTATCTTTTTCGTCATCTGTACTTCAACAAAATGAAGACCCTCAATCTCAATATATTTATTCTTTTCCTCGGTATGACAGCGGCAAGTGTGGAAATCATGTCAGGTTTCATTAATTTCCTGTTTATTCCGCCGGACGTAATGATCGCCTTGCTGAAAAACCATATCGTTCCCATTTATATTTCAAATACCCTTGCAATGATTTCATTTGGTGCTGTTATTGCAATAATCGAATCACGCCGCAGATATCAGGAAGAGTTGTTGCAAAGCGAACATCGTTATGCAGAGTTGATTAATATGGCGCCTGACGGGATTGCCGGCATCCAAAACGGAAAAATATTTTTTGTCAACAATGCCGCTGCAGCTATTTTACAGTTTTCGAAAGAAGAGCTTATCGGCCGAACCGCACTTTTCCTTATTGCGCCGGAATACCGTGGTGAGATAATCAAAATGGTACGAAAACATATAAAACAGAAAGAACGGCCGTCCCTGCTTGAGTCAAAAGTCCTTTCACGAAATAAAACCCCTCATGATGTTGAATTCTCCATTGGATTAATTGAACACAACGGCCTGCCGGCAATTATTGCCTTTGCACGGAATATATCCAAACGAAAACATTCCGAGGACGAAAGAATCAAACTTGAGCAGCACCTGCGTCAATCACAAAAAATGGAAGCCGTGGGAAGGCTTGCCGGAGGCATTGCCCATGATTTCAATAATCTGCTTCAGATTATTTTGGGGTATCTTGACATCCTGATCGATAAAAATCAATCCTCATCCCCGGCCATTCCGCCTGATCCCGAACTGTATGAAATTGAGCAGGCTGCAAATCGCGCGGCAGATTTGACCCAGCAGCTGCTTGCCTTCAGCCGCAAACAGGTGATGCAGCAGACAAACCTTAATCTGAACGATGTGATCCAGGGCATGATTAAATTAATTACAAGGGTGATTGGTGAACATATTGACCTGGTATTTCACCCCGGTGATGATCTGGGAACTGTCTGCGTGGATAAAAATCAATGTGAACAAGTCCTCATGAATTTATGCGTCAATGCACGGGATGCCATGTGCCCTCAGGAGGCCGACTGTTAATTGAAACATCAAATACGGTCCTGGACATTGGGGAAAAAGACGGGGATGCCGGAATACAAAAACCATATATTGAGATGACGGTCAGCGATACCGGCCAGGGAATGGATGAAACTATTCTCGCGAATCTGTTTGAACCATTTTATACGACAAAGGACCCGGAACACGGGACCGGTCTTGGGCTATCGACTGTATATGGAATTATTCAACAACATGGCGGAAAAATAAATGTATACAGCGAACCAGGACACGGGAGCAGTTTCAAGATTTATTTCCCCCGCATATACCAGGATGCAGAAGAATTGCTCCCTGAACTTGAGATACCGGTTACAGGTGGAAGCGAATCCATTCTGGTTGCGGAAGATGATCCTTCTGTTCTCAAGCTGGTTACAAAAATACTGCGCACAGCAGGGTATGCGGTGACAGGCGCAGTTGACGGACTTGAAGCCTTTGAAAAATATTCAAAAAGCAAAAACCAATTTGATTTGATTATTCTTGACATTATCATGCCGAAAATGAGCGGCATAGAAGTAATTGAAAAAATAAGAAAAACCCGGCCTGATATGAAATTTATTTTTTCAAGCGGGTACAGCCCGACGATTCTTGATATTGATTTTTTTAAAAAGAACAACTGTATATTTGTCCATAAACCCTATCAGTCGAGAAAATTATTACGGACTCTCCGGGAAACACTTGAGCAGGAATAGTCCAGGCTTCATGACTACAATTATGTAACATCTATTAGTATAACTACATTTTTGTAGTTATATTCTTATATTTTCAACACTTAATGCTGAACCGGTTCCATTGGAATCCTGAATATTTTTTCCCAAACAGCATATTATTTTCCGTCACAGTAAGAAATTACGATTACATGCGCAATCCTTCACCACAATTTGAAAAAAATTGGCACGATTCCTGCTATATACAATGCAGAGACTTATAGTAAGGAGGTATTCCATGAAGAGTACTATGTTGAAAAAATTGATAATCATACTTGTGTTAATTGTTGTTTCAACTGCAGTGTTTGCAGAAGACGCAGCCCTGGCTGCGCCTCCAGACACTGAAGTTGTTGCCGAAGAACCGGCAGGCGTGGATCCGGGCGGGAGGCCGGTTGATTTTATCTGGCTGATTATCGCAGCCGTGCTTGTATTTTTTATGCAGGCGGGATTTGCGATGGTAGAAACCGGTTTTACCCGTGCGAAAAACTCGGCAAATATTTTAATGAAAAACCTGCTTGACTATTCGATTGGTTCGCTGGTGTTTTTCCTGTTCGGCTGGGGGATCATGTACGGCCCCGATCTTGTTGGAGGAATTATCGGCTGGGGAGACTTCGGGGTCACCAGTGCAAATCCCCTCGCGGAAGCAGGATATTACCAGTATGCATCATGGCTGTTCCAGGTTGTTTTTGCTGCAACTGCGGCGACGATTGTTTCCGGCGCCATGGCGGAACGCACAAAGTTTAAGTCATATTTAATCTATAGCGTGGTGATTGCGGCATTTATCTACCCGGTCACCGGACACTGGATATGGGGCGGCGGCTGGCTCTCTGGAATGGGATTTATCGACTTTGCCGGTTCAACCGCAGTTCACTCTGTCGGCGGATGGGCAGCGCTTGCCGGTGCGATTATGCTTGGACCGCGCATCGGGAAATACGGCCCGAACGGAAAACCGAAGGCAATTGCAGGCCACAACCTGCCGCTTGCAGCACTTGGTGTGTTTATCCTGTGGTTTGGATGGTTCGGATTCAATGCCGGAAGCACGCTTGCCTTCTCTGAAAATATCGGCCACATCGCCGTAACAACGAACCTGGCCGCAGCGGCCGGTGCAGTTTCTGCCCTGATCACCATCTGGATTATTTCCGGAAAGCCGGATGCATCCATGGCCTTAAACGGGGTGCTTGCCGGCCTTGTGGCAATAACGGCGCCCTGTGCTGATGTATCACCGAACAGCGCGATTATTATCGGGTTAATTGGCGGTGTGCTTGTAGTGCTGTCTGTACTTTTTATAGACAGGGTTCTGAAGATTGACGATCCGGTTGGCGCAGTCTCTGTTCATGGCGTTTGCGGTGTGTTTGGAACACTGGCTGTGGGATTATTCGCAGAACCTGTTTATGCCAACGGCATCACCGGCCTTTTTACCGGAATCAGTGCAGGAACAGCAGAAGCATTCACTGCCGGTATCAATCAGCTGGGATCCCAGGCACTCGGCGTGGTCACCGTTGCCGCCTATGTACTGGGCACCATGTTCCTTGTTTTCTTTGCGATAAAGAAAACAGTTGGACTGCGGGTGAGCAAGGAAGAAGAAATCAAGGGTCTGGATATCGATGAACACGGGATGGAAGCCTATTCCGGATTCCAGATACTCGACTAATTGCAGGAGGGAATGGATATGAAACTGATAGTTGCGTTAATTCAGCCCCACAAGCTGGAGGATGTGAAAAAGGCGCTGTTTGATGCCGACGTGCACAAGATGACCGTGTCAACAGCACTTGGCTGCGGACAGCAGAAGGGATTCACCGAAAGCTACCGCGGTGTTATTACAGAAATTAATTTGTTGAAAAAAACCCGGCTTGAAATTGCAGTAAATGACAATTTTGTCAAACCGACAATTGCCGCGATTATTGCGGGAGCAAAAACCGGAAACATCGGAGACGGGAAAATATTTGTCTTGCCGATGGAAGAGTGTATCCGGATCAGAACCGGAGAAACCGGCAGCGATGCCATAGGATAAGATTCTTTCCTTCTTTGTAAGGGGGTGTCCGATACGAAACAGGACACCCCCTTTTTTTTGCAGTAATTCCTTTAAAAGCCATGTTGAGGGCGAAATATTTTTTGTGCCCGGTGCCTGTAGTAAGGAATTACTGCAAAACATTTAAAAGGGAATTTACAAACCTCATTGAATCTTATAGAATTCATTCTGACAAAAGAAAAAAACATGTCATAAAAAACACCTGTTAGAACAGAACAGCTTTGCCTTGTTTTCCTGCTTCTTCTTTCGAAACAATAATTTCGACCAGTTTAAGAGCGGCTTTCAGAGCAGTTCCCACCCCCTGTGACGTAATGACTGTTCCATCCACAACAACATCGTCACTGATATAATTCCCGGATTCAATTTCTGTTCCCGGATAACAGGTATAGGATTTTCCTTCAAGGATACCTGCTTTGTCCAGCAGTAGCGGTGCAGCGCAAATCGCGAAGACAAGTTTTCCTGCATCATAAAATTTCTTTATCATGTCAAGCAGGGGCTGATTGCCTGTGAGTGCGTACACTCCCGGTCCGCCGGGGATGAGAATTCCTGCGTAATCCGGGACAGATATATCCTGTCCGGAGAGAAACTCATGTTCCACCAAATAAGTTATTTTGCTTCTGCTTGTTATTTTTTTTCCGCCGATACCAAAGACATCGAGTTCCACATTTACACGGCGCAGCAGATCGATAAATGATGTTGCCTCGATGTCCTCAAAATTATTGTGCAACATGACACAGTACTTCATAAATATTATCTCCTACACCTTGAAGAAGGGAATTGATGACAGCATTTTAATTTTTTTCCCGCTGATATTCCTCTTCCGAGATTGCATTCACCTCACAGAACGTATGCAGCCTCCTCAGATCAGCACAGTTTATACCATTGAATTTTCCTTGAAAAAAGTCCTCTGCATTTGCAGAGGACCCAATAATCTATTTTTGTAAATCTTTTTCAAGTGCATCGAGTTGGTCAATCAGCGTCTTCGGCAGTTTCCCTTCATACATCGTATAATATTCACGAATTGAGGCAGCCTCGTTTTTCCATTGCTCTTTGTCAAAGTATACAAGCTCCTGCATGTCCTCTTTGGAAATGTCAAGACCGGATACATCGATTGCATCAACAGTGGGAAGATTCCCGATCGGTGTTTCAACGGCTTTTGCTATATTCATCACCCGTTCAATCACCCATTTCAAAACACGGCTGTTTTCACCGTATCCCGGCCACAGCCATTTCCCCTCGCTGTTTTTCCGAAACCAGTTTACATAATACAGCCGGGGCAGTTTTGACCGGTCTGTCCGCTGCGGCATTGAAAGCCAGTGCGCAAAGTAATCAGCCATATGATACCCGCAGAACGGCAACATTGCAAACGGGTCGCGGCGCAGTTCGCCGACCTTGCCGGCGGCCGCAGCGGTTTTTTCAGAACCCATCACCGAACCCAGAAATACACCGTGCTCCCATGATTTCGCTTCATTGACCAATGGAATGACCGACGGGCGTCTTCCGCCGAACAAAATCGCATCAATCGGGACTCCGTTCGGGTCTTCCCATTTCGGGTCAATCACCGGACACTGTTCGGCCGGTGCGGTAAATCGTGCATTCGGATGAGAAGCCTTCTCTGTTGAAGCAGGTGTCCAGTCATTCCCCTTCCAGTCGGTCAAATGAGCCGGAACATCCCCGTCAATTTCTTCCCACCACACATCGTTGTCATCTGTTTGTGCAACGTTCGTGAAAATGGAATTCTTTGTCAAGGAGAGCATCGCATTCGGATTTGAATACATTGAGGTTCCAGGGGCCACGCCAAAAAAGCCGGCTTCCGGATTAATTGCATACAGCCGTCCGTCTTCGCCGATTTTCATCCAGGCGATGTCATCACCGATGCACTCAACCTTCCAGCCCGGAATGGTCGGGATAAGCATGGCAAGATTTGTTTTTCCGCATGCACTGGGGAAGGCCGCAGCGATATATTTTTTTACTCCTTCAGGATTGGTAATGCCAAGGATAAGCATGTGTTCTGCCATCCACCCCTCTTCACGGGCCTGCACGCTTGCGATCCGGAGTGCAAAACATTTTTTACCGAGCAGCGCGTTCCCTCCATAGCCTGACCCATATGACCAGATCATCTTTTCTTCCGGGAAATGTGATATGTATTTGCTGTCCGGATTACACGGCCAGGGAGCATCCTTTTCGCTGTCCTTCAAGGGAGCACCCACCGAATGCAGACATTTGACAAAATGCCCGTCACCAAGCGCATCGATCACTTTTTTTCCCATACGGGTCATAATTCGCATGTTTGCAACCACATAAGGAGAATCGGTTATTTCAATCCCGATATGTGCAATGCTGGATCCAATAGGGCCCATGCTGAAGGGAATGACAAACATTGTCCGCCCTTTCATGCAGCCCTTGTATAAATCAAGCATGATTCTCTTTAATTCATCAGGATCGGTCCAGTTATTGGTGGGGCCTGCCTCTTCCTTTGTTTTGGATGCAATAAATGTTCTGTTCTCGACACGGGCAACGTCAGCAGGATTTGAGCGGCACAAGTAGCTTCCAGGCCGCTTCTCTTCGTTTAATTTGATAAACGTACCCGATTGCACCATCAGATTGCACAGCCGGTCATATTCCTCCTGCGAACCGTCACACCATTCAACGGAATCCGGTTCACACAATGTTTTTATCTCATCTACCCATGTGAGCAGTTTTTTATTCATGACCTGATATACACCCATAATCATACCTCTTTTCTGTAAATTTCATATTTTCAGCAATTGTTGTATCGCCGTATTATGTTTGGGGAAGCATATTTAATTATATTTTCCAAAAATAATCAATTACCTGTACGGGGAAAAAAGCTTGCCTTCAAAAAAAAGAAAAGAATAAAATTTATCGGGTAATTTCGAGCGCAACCGAGGAATTATTCGCATACATAAACTCGCTTACCGGATAATATCTGTTTCTGCCGATCATGCTCAATCCGTCCCCGTAACGCACACCATTCACTCCCCAGTCACTGGGCAGCGGGTCATACATAATAATGTACTTTTTATCCCGGGTATACCCCTTCAGAATCGCGTAATGCCCGGTTGAATCCGAATAATACGCACCGAATAAATCGGTCTGGGGGTCTCCTGCTGTATGCGATATTTTACCGCAGTGATAGCCCACCACGGCAATATTCTGGCGGTCAATAATAGCAAAAAGATCCTCTGCAGAAAAAATATTGGTATAGGATGATTTCACCCCGTTTTCTGCCATTGCGAGCTGCAGATCCTTCAGGCTGGTCGAACCATTCCCGTACCAGCCGATAAAATCCCGGACTTCGGGAACCGGGATATATCTTCCCCTGGCCCAGGCGATACCAATTGAAACAGTTGTCGGCCCGCAATTTGACAGCCCGGTGCCGTATTGAGTTTGATACCAGTCAATGTCTACACGGTCTGAATGTATTGAATCCAGCGGGCTGACAAAAAGACTTACAAGAATTGTTCTGTATTTTTCCTTGTACTTGAGCTGAAAATATCCGGAGGCTTCAGTCTGATAATAATACACTCCATCAGATTTTTCGATAAACCGCACCGGCCGCTTGATTTTTCCGGTCATATCCTTTGCTTCGGTTATTTCGCCGTCAAGCGGAAAAATATCACCGACATTATTCACTGTTAAAAACAAACGGTCGGATTTGTATTCATATCCATAATGCGGAACATATACATAGAGCTGATTTGATTCAACACGGGTCCCCTCACTGTCACGGACCGTCAGCATGACTTTATACAATCCCGGAACCGAATAGGTATACACGCAGACTTTCTGCATGATTTTCTGTCCGTCCCCCAAATCCCATTGATAATTAAAATTCTTCCCGAGAATTTTTGTATCAATTGAGAAAAACGCAGTAATGCCTTTTCCCCTCGACTGTGTCTGGACGGATATGTTCAATTCTTTGGGGAGCGCATCACTCACTGCCGCAGATGCGCCTTCTGTCGATACCAGATGACCAACTGCCTGCCGGCGGGCTGAATTCATAAACCGCCGGATATTTACCATCGACGGTATTTTGATCATTTGGCCGGGAACAAGAGTATCTGACGGCCCCAGGTTGTTATAAACACGCAACTCTGCAGCCCGCACATTGAACACATATGAAATACCATGGAGTGTATCTTTTTCCTTTACAAAATAGTCAATATCTTCAACGCGGTTGATGGCAAGCTGACCGATCCCATTTTCTATAAATGGAATCTGGGGAATATTTTCATAAATATTTTGTTCAGAGGCAATTACAAGCAGTGATTTTATATCGTATGGAAAATAGTTGCTCATCACGGAAAATGCAACAACCGAGGCAAAAAGCACTGCAACAGAACTGACAATGATATATTTTTTATAGGGAATCATCCTGGATAGAACATGTTTTTTTATGAGCTTGCGGAATTGTTTTGAAAATATTTTCAGCCATAATTTTGCTGATTCAAGAAGTCCCAACATGACGTCTTTCCATTCACGAAATTTGGGTTCCATTATTCTGTTTTTAAAGACATTGATTAATTCCAGCATCTCTCGCCCATCGTGTGAAAGCTCATGCCAATCTGCCCGAGCATTCAAATAAGTTTATTCTGTAGTAGTAATATGGAAATTCTGCCGAATCTCCGTATCACTATACAAAATTATCAAAGTTTTGAAAAGAGGGAATCATATTTATTTCATATATTGTATAATTGCTATATTATTGTCAATATGCCTGGCCTTTTTTATCACGAAACGGAATAAAACTCACACTCATTCCGGAATAGACATCCCGTCGGGTCAGTTTTATTTTTTTATCTTCTGTCTCTTCCTTGCGCATCTGCATGATATACTGCCGCCCGGGAGGGCCAAGCGGTGCAACAATAATCCCGTCATTGCTCAGCTGCTGTATCAGCGGCGGCGGGACGTGGTCAATTCCGCAGGTAATGATGATGCGGTCAAAGGGAGCATACTCTTCCCACCCGTAAAAACCGTCATCAAGCTTTCGATGAATATTTTTATATGTCGGGTAATCCGCCTCCAACGACGTATACAGCTCATCAGTCTCTTTCGCCAGCGGTTCAATAATTTCAATACTGAACACATAATTTGAAAGATGCGAAAGGATTGCAGACTGATACCCTGATCCGGTTCCGATTTCAAGCACCCGGTGCTGCGGTTCAATTTCAAGAGACGTCGTCATCATTGCAACAACATCCGGGTCGGTAATGGTTGCCCCGTGTCCGATCGGCAGCCAGCTGTCATCATATGCCCGGGCAATATTCGGTTTTCTTACAAAATGTTCACGCGGGGTAAGTAAAAACGCCTCGATGACGCGGTCGCCGACAAGTTCCTTGGATTCAATATATTTACTTGCAAGGCCCCAACGAGCGGTGATAAAATCGACTTCTTCAGCAGTATTTTCATGCATCCATTTCAAATATCCGTTCAAATCACGAATCGGGGGCCTGTTTGTCTGCTTTGTTATATCATACGCAACAGCCAAATTCCCTGCCTTACTGTTGTTCCCCGAAATTCCAGCCTTCACGCTCACTGCACCGGCATTTTCAAGCACAGTGTTCATTCCTCTCAGGCCCTCTGATTCAAGCATCTGATTGAAAAAGAAAAACCCAAAGAGAAAAAGAAAAAGTACTGCTACAAGTGAAGAAAAAACAATCAACGTCTTTTTGTTTATTTTCATGGCAACCGAGGATGATGGACCGGTGTTTCCCTGGCTGCTACATTCCTGACAAATATCGCCTTCTTCAACATCAAGGCCGCAAATTCTGCAACTATTCATTTAAAAACCTCTCCATGGTAATACAGCTTATTCCCTTTTCAAGAATTGCACATACTTTATAAAAATGTCGGGAATTAATCAATTCACTCGATACGAGTATTTACAATACAACAAAACTATTTTTCAATCAATACCGAATCTTTCCTGGTATGTATTCATGCAGAATAAATCTTGTGATATTCAGAATTCCCTGCTATAATGCGAACCATTCACCATCTGCGGGAAAAGCATTTTTTCCATGATTTCCGCGATGCATCAAAGGGGGAAAAAGGATACTTCCGGCTCTTGTACGGACAGATCCTTTCATTATACGTGTATGAAGAATATCAACTTTAAAATGATTTCGCTCGCCATATTCTCGGCAGTATCAATCGCATATGAGCTGTTCATCATGAGAGTTTTTTCAATCGGCAGCTGGTCAAATTTCGGGTTTCTGGTCATCAGTACCGCGCTGCTGGGCTTTGGACTCGCAGGAACGCTGCTTTGCTTTCTAAATAAAAGCATTAAAAAATCACCCCAGCGGTGGATCAGTGTCACTGCAATTGTCTTCATCCCCACCATGGTGCTGGGATTCGTTCTCACACAACAAATCCCGTTTAATCCCATTTTTGTAACATCGGATTTGTTCCAGCTTTTCTGGATAGCTGTCTATTACATATTGTTCGGAATTCCCTTTTTCATGATTGCCCTTTTTACCGGACTCATCTTTATCACATTGAGCTCCAGGATTAACCAGTTGTATTTCTGGAACATGGCCGGGTCGGGACTCGGCGGCCTCATCATTATTTTGTGCATGTATGTGATTCCGCCGCAGCACCTTCTACTCCCGTTATTGCTGTTGTCGCTAATCGCCGCTTTCCTGAGTTTCCTCAATTACAGTCCGGCCAATAACCGGGTTATGGTAAAACGGGAATATCTCATCTCTCTGGGATCTGTGGTTGTTGCCTCATTGATTGTGCTTTTGCTCTTCGGGAACATTAAGGTATCCGAATTCAAATCGATCAGCTATGTGCGAAAATACCCTGATGCCCGGCTTGTCCATCATTCCTTCTCGCCAATGGGAGAAATTGACGTGTTCAACAGCTCAAGGTTTCATTCCGCACCCGGCTTGAGCGATATTGCCATCATTGACCTCAAAGAGATTCCCAAACAGGATTTCTGGGGACTGTATACTGACGGCGATGGTCCGTTTCAGGTAATGGGAAAGCTCGAGGAATCGAGTGCTGCTTACATGGACTACCTGCCCCTTTCTGCCCCCTATACAATTCTTGACAAGCCGGATGTGCTGCTCGCCAATTTAAACGGCGGAATCAGCGCCCAGCTTGCATTGTATAAAAACGCCCGGAAGATTACCATCGTTGAACCGAATTACGAGCTCGTCGGGCTTCTGCGGGATGATCCGGTTTTGAGCAAATTCAATGATCATCTGCTGCTGCGCGGCAATGTTTCCGTGGTGACCACCAATCCGCGCGCGTATTGTGCATCACATCCGGATTCCCAGGACCTTATTGAAATCAGCCTCATTGACTCAATTGGCTCGAATGGGGCCTGGGGTCATTCAATAAATGAAAATTTTACCTATACAAAAGAAGCAATCGCAGATTACATGCAGGCATTAAAACAAAACGGCATTCTCGCAATTACTGTCTGGAACGGCCTGATACCTCCTCGGAATGTTCCCAAAATACTCTCTTCGATTATTGTTTCTTTGCGTGAACAAAATATACGTAATATTGACAAGCGGCTTTTTGTGTTTGACCTGCACCGGTCCACCGCGACGATCCTGATCAAAAATACCGATTTTATCCCCGGCGAAATCAACAACCTTGTTTCATTTATCCGCGACAAGGCCTTCGACCCGGTATACTATCCCGGGATCCCGAAAAATCCCAGGAGCTATGAGAGCATCATGGCAACTTACAGAAATTACTTCACCAACGAAGTAAATATGAACGAAGTGAAACGGGACACATCCATACTTGATTTCAAGTCGAGTGATTTTTATCATCACATGATTCTTGAAATGCTCGCCGGACGCGAAGAAGCACTGTTTCGCAATTACATTTTTGACATTTCACCGATGACCGACGACCGGCCATACTACAGTGTGTATCTGAAACCCGTACAAATGAGTTATTACCTTGATCAACTCCCCGATATAATGGAGGAATGGGGGCTGCTTTTGGTCATCGGCATATTCATGCAGTCTATACTGTTCGGTGCCATCATTATTCTTCTGCCGCTTTTCGGCCGTTTCAAGGTACTGCTCGTGGATAAAAAAGCGGCCGTCAAAACGATTATTTATTTTTCATGCCTGGGTCTGGGATACATGTTCATGGAAATGTTTCTGATCCAGCGGCTAGTGTTCTTTATCAGTGATCCCATTTTCTCTGTATCAATCGTCCTTACCTCGATGCTGATCATTTCCGGCATCGGCAGTATTATCAGCGGACGTTTTCAGTATAAACGGAGTACCGTTGTCCTGATTGCGGTCGGCGGCATTGTAGCATCATCGCTGTTTTATCTATTTGGCCTCTCCCCTCTTTTGCGTTCACTTCAGGAAATTCATTTTGCCCTGAAAGTTATCATCTCGATCATCATCATTGCACCGTCTGCTTTCTTTTTGGGGATGCCGTTTCCAAACGGATTGCGCGCTATCAGCGACCATATGCCCGACCTGTTACCCTGGACCTGGGGAATGAACGGAGCGCTCTCGGTTACGGGTGCTGTACTGTGCAGACTCATTTCCATCACCTTCGGTTTTTCACTCGTGCTGGTGCTCACCATGGCAATCTATATTACTGCTGCTCTCACGTTCCCGACGTTTGCAAAAAAACTTTTACGGTAATTGACACTCAATTTACCGGTAAAAGTATGAATATTTATATAAGCTGTCCGGTTTTATCGGACAGCCCTTATATATTGGTATTGCGGTTATCTTGAATTCACGGTAAATTAGCGGTAAAGAATCTTTGAAAATAGTAAGATAATAATAATAGAGACCCAAAACACGGGAGGGGTTACCATTAATACAATGAAAAAGATACATTCCATTCTTTCAGTCCAATCAGTAGGAAAACGAAGCAGGAAAAGAAAAAAACATTCAAAAAAGAAAGCTGCTTTTTCCTTTTCAATCATATTCGATTTTATAAAAAATAATCGTGAAATGTCCCTGTATATCACTACCGGAACCTTTGCTGCAGTGGGGCTGGCTATACTTTTACTCCTCACTTTTGTCGTATTTCCCGGCACAAACCAGGATGCCCTTACCGATCAGGAAATTTTTCTGCACGAAGACGGCGATGAAGTGGGAACCGGGTATGCGCAAATAAAACGCGACACGGACATTGAATATACAATAAAGAAAAAAGACACCCTCTATGAACTGGCATACCTCTACGAAGTCGATGTGGACGAACTGGTCAGCTATAACGATATAAAAGATGTGACAAAACTGATGCCGGGGCAAAAAATCCTCATTCCGTCAAATGACAATGTCTCGAAACTGCAAAAAGAACAGAAAATTGCGCGTGAAAAGGAAGCGGCAGTGATCGCTTCGAAACCGCCGGTGCCAAAACCGAAAAGCGTGCTGCCTTCATCCGTTCAGATCAGTGCAGAACAACAGTCTGACGGACAATCCCTGACGGTCAATTTTACCATCGATACAGACATCGATGAAAAAAACACCTATACCTATATCTGGAATTTCGGCGACGGAAAAAAAGCTTTTCACAAGACAACTCGCTACACCTATGAAAAACCGGGCACCTATAATGCCTATTGTACGATTGTTGACAAGTACGGGTACAAGAAAGATTCAAACCGTATTTTTATTGATATTCCACATACCGGAACGACAAAAAATACGAAATACCAGTTTCTGACATTAAACTCAACAGGCCTTTCATTCAAAACCAGCGGCCCGGTCATCAGTATCAACGGGCAACCAGCCGAAGATGCTGCCGTGGTGACCCTCATCGCAGAGAATGAAAACCGCTTTGTCTACCGTGCGGACAAGGCCGGATATTTTTTTCTGGTTGTTGAAACTGCCGATACAGTCCAGAAAATAAATTTGTTCGTCAGCCCGGTCGCATCCGTGCATTCAGAGCGTACCGATGTCAACTGGTACCGGACGCAGTTCAATACGGGGACCCCTTCAAACTGCGGCCCGGCAACCGTATCCATGGGAATCAGCTGGGCAACCGGCTCCTATGTTCCGGTTTCGACGATCCGGCAGGAAGTCGGCTGGTCCGGCAACGGGGGGACGAACTTCAGCTCCCTCGGCCAGTCCCTTAAAAATCACGGGGTTGCCTATAATGACCGTGAAATCACCGGTGCCGACGATATTTTCCCCATGATTGACCAGGACCACATTGTCATCATCCTGCATAACAGCGGGAGGATAACCTCACGGGGAGAATCGGTTTCCGCAAGCAATTTCGGCAGGTATTATACAGATTCGGTGAGCCACTATATTATCATTAAAGGGTATTCAACAGACAAAAAATATTTTATTGTGTACGATCCCCTCCCGAGTGACTGGATTTCAAACAGTCTCCGGTATACCGACGGGATCAGCATGCTCGGCCGCAACCGGTATTATCCGGTAAGTGAAGTAATCCGGGCCCTCCGCACCCACCGCGTGCTCGAAGTCATCCGGTAGCAACAACACACACTCTTCATATTTTTCACAGAAACTATTCACAGCCGGGTTGTACGCTTACTGGATGGATGCGGGAAGCAAAGTGTATAAAATTCACTTTGTGTTGAAAAAAAAACCTGCAAACCTTATTATTTTAATTGAATCACCGCTGTACAATTGTACGGCACATTCAATTTCAAAAAGGAGGATTTATGGCAAAAAAACCAAAAACTGCATGGATCCGGCTGACCGTGCAAATTATCTTTTTTGCACTGGTTGCCCTGATTACATTCAATCACACCATGTCGGAAGCAGGAATATCCATTCCGTTTTTTGAATCGGCATCGATCCATGCGATTTGTCCATTCGGCGGGGTTGTTTCCATTTATCAGTACATTACCGGCGGGACATACACCCAAAAAATACATCAGAGTTCGTTTATTCTGATGTATATTGTCCTGGCTGCTGCATTATTGGCTGGACCCGTTTTCTGCGGATGGGTATGCCCCTTCGGCAGTTTTCAGGAATGGATTGGGAAAATCGGCAAAAAGATTTTCAGGAAAAAATACAACAACTTCATTCCAAAAAAAATCGATTCGATCCTGCGGTATCTCCGCTACGGAGTGCTTGCCTGGGTAGTGCTCATGACCGCGCTTACCGGCAAGCTCATTTTTGAGAATGTTGACCCGTATGCAGCACTTTTTCACTTGTATTCCAGCGAACTTGCAATCGGCGGGCTTATCGCCCTTGCTGTCGTGTTTGTTCTCTCCTTCTTTATTGATCGACCCTTTTGCAAATATGCCTGTCCGTACGGCGCACTGCTCGGGATATTCAATTTGTTCCGTATTTTTAAAATCAAGCGGAATGAAGCAACCTGCATCAGCTGCAGCAAGTGCGACAAGGAATGCCCGATGAATATTGAGGTTTCATCCAAAAAAAATGTCCTTGACCATCAATGCATCAGTTGTTTAAAGTGTACTTCCGAGCAGGCCTGCCCGGTAAAAAATACTGTTGAACTGATGACAGGTAAAATGGAGGCAAAAGATGAAGCTTAATTCCAGAATTATCGCGCCTGCAATCATCATTTTGTTTGCTGTTGGCATATCGGGTTCTATCGCATTCAACCTGTGGCAGACAGCGGGTTCAAAATCCGCAGCCGACATCAAAACTCCGGCAGATATAAAGGGTTCCAAAGAATTTTCAATCATTGCAGAAGGGCTTGGCATTCCCCTTGCGGACATGCTCGCTGCATTCGCCATAACCTCAAAAACCGACCTCAAATGCATGGAACTGGAGAAGTTTTACAGCGGGGTTGAAGGTGGTGAAATCGGCACCGATTCGGTAAAGCTGTTTGCATCACTATATACCGGCCTCCCCCATAACCCGGAGGAAGATACAAGACTGCCCATGCAGGCCTATGACGTACTGAAGCAACACATCGACCCTGTAGTACTGGAATCCAATAAATCACGTTTTATTGAGGTAAAAGCCGCCGCTGTTTTACCAGCCGAACCGCAGACAATCGAAACAAATACGGCATCTTCCGGAGCGGTCAAGAGTGAATCAGAAACCCACGACTCCACTGCGACTGATGCGGAAATAACGGGGAAGACCACTTTTCAGGACCTTGTCAACCGGGGTGTATCAAAACAGGAAATAGAGGCAGTCACAGGGCCAATCAGTTCCTTATCTGATACAATAAAAAGTACAGCAGAAGCCAAAGGAGTAGAATTCAGTGAATGGAAGACTCCTCTGCAAGCACTGATGAACTCAAAATAGAAAAGAAAGCTATATGATATGCCGCTGCGCTGTGCAGCGGTTTTTTTTAATTCTCAGACCGGCCCTGTTCCCAGGCATTGAGTTTACTCTGGAAAAACGGAACGACCATCAGCATCAATGACAGCACAGTACCGGCAATTGCAAAAAAAGCCAAAGATAATCCGCCGTGCAATGCAATAAAACCGACAATCGGCCCGATAACGGTGTAGGATATCCGAAACAGAAAACTTGCAATTGACAATACTGTTGCACGCTTGTCACTATAAGTCTCTTCATGGATATACCGGGTAATAATGGGCGGAGCAATACCAAACAAAATATTTACGAGATATATCGGGAAGACGGCCCAGTACCCCGGCAGAAAACCGGCAAGGATATAGCCAGCGACCGGAAAAACCGGGAAAAGCCAGATAACCAGTTTTTTTCCGACAAGCTTCTCCACATGATGACTGAGCTGGCTGCCGAAACTCGAAGGCACAAACAGCAGGGCCCACAGAATACCAAACAACCAGAGCGGCACTTCCCGCTCGGTCCACAACGGCTGGTACAGCCAGATCCCAAGCATGGTTGCAAGAGAGCAGACCGCAAATAAAGGCACCGCAGCACGGACTATTTTACTGCGCAGGAATACATAGCGGAATATTTTATAAAATCCGTATAACGTACCTTTTGGATGCGAATAGACGTTCCGTTCCGGTTCTGTAATAAAAAATGAGGCAATAAAGCTGATGCACATTATCAATGCCGAACCCAGCAAAAGCACCCAGATAGAAACAGCTTCTGCAAGAATACCGCCGATAACACTCGATACTGCAGCCCCGATAAAATAAATACTGCGGATTCTTCCTTCGATTTTCGTATAATCGGTTTCACGCTGTAATGGTTTCAGGCTTTCATACACCAGTGAAGAATCTGTTCCGGAAAGAAATGCCATGGACAATCCAAGAATTATTTCTGCAGCAACAAAACCCCAGAAAAAAGGCGCATTCGCGTACACTATCCACCCGATTATTTTGATCCCGGCCGCAAAAATAATTGTCTTTTTTCTTCCCAGCAGGTCTCCAATATACCCGGTGGGAATTTCAAAGATCACGACAGAAAAAGAGAATATTGCCTGCAGCAGAAAAATATCAAAAATAGTCAAACCGTGGTTTTGCCAGTACAGGGTAATGACCGGTATGGCAAACATGAAAGAAAAGCAAACCCGGATGAGGGTAATAAGACGGATATTTCTTTTCCAGAGTGTATCTTGCTGAAGTATTCTCTCTGCTTCCATGAAATACAGTTATGAAATAATTTACCCCACAGGTCAAGAGGATACAGGAAATAAATCCGTACGATCAATTTTGTTCATCTATGCGCGATAATCTTTTTGCATATTGCGGACTTGTACGAGGGGATGATATGAATAGTAGAAGCGCTGAAGAATTTGGTATAAAGTTAGATGACGGTCTTCTCCCCCTGCATTTCCGGCGAGATACTCTTCTTTATCTTTGCTCCCTCAAGTCTCCTGCAACATCAATAATCTGGCGCAAGGGAGTTTCGATTTCTTCCCATTTTCTCGTCTTTAATCCGCAGTCGGGGTTTACCCAGAAGTTTTCGGCCGGAATCTGAGCAATTGAGCGGGTAACCACTTCCTTCATCGCTTCCACAGTCGGTGTGACAGGGGAATGAATATCCCACACACCCAGTCCAATCTGGCGTTTGTATTTGTAGGATTCAAAGGCCTTGATAATTTCACCCCTGCTTCGGGATGCTTCAACACTGATCACGTCCGCATCCATTTTTTCTATTTCCGCAATAATCTCATCAAAATCAGAATAGCACATATGCGTGTGAATCTGAACATCAGAGGGAGCATACGCAGCCACTTTAAACGCCTTGACCGCCCAGTCAAAATAGGCAGGCCAGTCCGCCCTTTTTATCGGGGCTTTTTCGCGAAAAGCCGGTTCATCGATCTGAATCACCTTTATCCCGGCATTGATGTAATCTTTTACTTCTTCCTGGAGTGCATCGGCGATCTCATGAGCCAGCTTCTCGACAGGGACATTCGGATTTGTAAAACTCCAGGCAATGATAGTGACCGGGCCGGTGAGCATTCCCTTCATGGGTTTTTTTGTCAGGCTCTGGGCAAATGCAATTTCTTTTACAGTCATCGGGGTCGGCCGCTTGACATTTCCCTCTATTATCGGCGGGCGGTATCCCCGGCTGCCGTAGGAAATAATCCATCCGTTTTGGGTGGTATATATCCCCTCAAGTTTTTCGGCAAAATATTCGACCATGTCGGTACGCTCAAATTCACCATGCACCAGCACATCATATCCCATTTCTTCCTGCTGCCGCACTACCGCAGTTATTTTCTTATTGATAAAATCACCGTATTCCGCTTCTGAAATTTCATTATTACGAAAACTGTTTCTCATCTTCCGGACATCGGCTGTCTGCGGATAACTGCCGATCGTCGTCGTCGGGAACAGCGGCAGTCCAAGCCATTTCTGGTCTTCTTTTCGCTGTTCATAGGGTGTGCGGTCCACCAGCGGAATGGAGTATAATCCAACAGCCGGAAATGCAGTTGTGCCGGTGTTTGCGGTTCTGCTGTTTTTTTCACGGGATTTGTATTCCCTGATTTCTCCCAGTTTTTCCTTTGCAAAAACAAACCGTGAAGCGATATTTTTATCCGGTTCATTTTCTATAGAGAAGGGTAGATGCGACAACGGCGCGGCATTTGAAATCCATACTTCATTATCAATTGCTGTCATAATAGCACCCAGCGATGACTGTATTACGTCATCATTTTTGGGAAACACGTTTCTTCCGTCAATCAGGCCAGCGATAAGTATACTTTCTTTATTCAAGAAAGATAATTTTTCCAGATTCGACCTGCCTGCGACAAAATCGAGCCCCCAGGCCCTGAATCCAATTCCCAGGAGTTGGGGCGCATCCATTGCCTCATAATAGGTGATACAATGAATCCTCTTCAGATATTTTCCCAGTGCGGTGTACAGTTGTTCCGCAATATCGATTTCCAGGGGTGTCAGCTCCAGGACGAACGCGGGTTCTTCAACATGAAAAAATGAGTCTGGATATTTTTTAAAGAGTCCGGCATACGCTTTGGCCAGGGGAGCAATGCAATCCTGCAGCGGAATCGTGACATGGGACAATTTCAGAAGTGTGAAGGGGCCCACTACCGGCAACAGCGACGTTTGTGTTGTCTTGAGGTATTCAAATTTGTCCCATGCAAAAGAAAAATCGGTATTATTAATTTCCGGCCGCATATAATGATAGTTGGTATTAAAATATTTTTTCATGGGGAGTGCGTTATTCCCCCGGCAATAGCTGTAATAGGAGTCAAGATTTTCAAACGGAAGAATCCCCATCATAAAGGCAGTATCAATAAACGGGTCATAAAAGGAGATTTCACAGTCCGGGTGCATATCCACCGCACTGTAGAGGAAAACTCTTTCGTCTTCTATTCCATGAAGCGAAGAAATAAATTCTTCTTCTGTTGAATGGTTCGCCCATAAGGCCTCAAGGGTTTTCTTGTATTCCCTGTTTTTTCCGATTCTGGGAAATCCGTATGCGTATGTTTTCATGACACTCTCTCCTTTATAAAATAAAGTACTGACAACCGGATTTGTAGTAAAGCAGCAGAGGTGATTTCTTGAAAAAAAATCCCGCACCTGAATACTCTATCATTAAAGATATCGCAGCCATGCACGGGACCTTTGTATGTTTTCTGTTTCTTTTAGTCTTTGATATTGTATTTTTTCTTGAACCGTTCAACACGGCCTGCGGTATCAACAAGTTTCTGTTTCCCGGTATAAAATGGATGACATTCTGAACAAATTTCAACGCTCAAATCTTTTTCTGTGGAACGTGTTTTGATTTCATTTCCGCATGCACATTTAATCACCGTATTTTCATACTTCGGGTGAATTCCCTTTTTCATACTCTTTCCTCCAAATCTATGAATCCACGAGGCAATTGTCTCGTTCGAATTATTTCATTTATGCGTCACCAACCGATGAGGTATTCATCGACCGTAAAAACGCTTCATTATTCTTGGTTTTTTTCATTCTGTCAATAAGCAATTCAATAACTTCCAGGTCATCCATGGGGTTGATCACCTTTCTGAGTACCCACATTTTATTGAGTTCTTCTTCGGATAACAGGAGTTCTTCTTTTCGTGTTCCCGACCGTTTGATGTTGATTGCCGGGAAAAGCCGCCGGTCTGACAGTCTTCGGTCGAGATTGATTTCCATATTGCCGGTACCCTTGAATTCTTCAAAGATAACTTCGTCCATTCTGCTTCCGGTATCAACAAGAGCAGTGGCTACAATCGTCAGACTGCCGCCGTTTTCAATATTTCGGGCTGCTCCGAAAAACCGTTTCGGCTTGTGCAGGGCATTGGAATCAACACCGCCGGAGAGTATTTTTCCCGAGGTGGGAACAGTCTGGTTATAGGCGCGCGCAAGACGGGTGATCGAGTCGAGCAGAATCACCACATCCCGCTTGTGCTCCACCAGCCGCTTGGCTTTTTCAATAACCATTTCAGCTACCTGAACGTGCCGGGTTGACTGTTCATCGAATGTCGAGGAGACCACTTCCCCATTGACATTCCGCTGCATATCAGTCACTTCTTCAGGCCGCTCGTCAATCAACAAAACAATAAGAAACACTTCAGGGTTGTTTTCAGTGATGGCATTCGCGATGCGCTGCAAAAGAATTGTTTTTCCTGTCCGCGGCGGAGAGACAATCAGTCCACGCTGCCCTTTTCCAATTGGACAAAACAAATCGATAAGCCGGGCAGAAATATTTCTGGTTTCGGTTTCAAGACGGAACTGTTCATTCGGGTACAATGGAGTAAGGTTGTCAAACGGAATACGTGTCTGCGCAATGGAAGGATCGTCAAAGTTGACCGTCTCCACCCGAAGCATGGCAAAAAAACGCTCGCCTTCTTTCGGCGGCCGAATTTGCCCGGCCACAGTATCGCCGGTTTTAAGATTAAACAGACGGATCTGCGACGGAGAAATATAGATATCATCGGGTCCCGGCAGATAGCTGTAGTTCGGAGACCGCAGAAACCCGTACCCGTCGGGGAGAATTTCGAGTGCACCGTAGGCAAAAATAACTCCGCCTTTTTCAGTGTGTGCTTTAAGGATAGAAAAAATAAGTTCCTGCTTCTTGAGATTGATCAGGTTTTCCTGGTTTATCTCAAGACTGAGAGCAACCTCACGCAATTCCGCCACGCTTTTCCGCGTAAGATCATTGATGTTCAGGCGGTCATCATTTTCCCCGACAATGCTTGCTGCAGCATCCCCGTAAATATTGTTCTGCCCGTTGTTTTTCTGGGGAGTTTCCTTTTTTTCTTTCATTCCTCCTCCATTCTCCTGGTCAGAGAGTGAACCGGAGTCGTTTGATTTGTCCTCGAAGGCATCTGCACCATTCCCGTTCTCGCCTTCCTTGATGAGCTGGACTTTGAGCTTGCGTTTCCGCACAACACTTTTTCCAGCCTGATTTTCACCTGATCCGTTCGCATCATCAAGATTAAAGTCTTTGCGTTCCGCTGGGTTGTCCCCGGTATACAAGTCGCTCCCGTTCTGTGAATTACTGAGCTTTTTTCTTATTATTGCCATGTTCCCTCTCCAGATTTATATCTCTGTGATTATGTTTTGCTTTGATTTTAGATTTGAAATCCTATCAGGAGATTTATGATTAGCTTCTCTGTTAAGTATATTACCAATCATAAAAAGAGTCAAGTTTATATTCGGCTCCCAGCAGTGAACCACTGGCCTCTCCTGTTTTTTGTATGGAAACCAAATTGGCGGCAGAAAGCATTGCCACATGAGCTGCTTTCTTTCGAACCTCATTGCGTGTTCCTGAAAATTGATACCTGCCGGAATACACAGGGCCATTTGCCAGGCCGACCGCAATCCAGACAGTCCCGACGGGTTTTTCTGCTGTCCCCCCGTCGGGTCCTGCAATTCCTGATACTGCCATGGAAACACCGGCACCGGATATATCAAGCATCCTTTTTGCCATCAGCTCCACAACATCTCCGGAAACAGCACCTTTCTGTTGAATAATATCTGATGGAATGTTCAACAGCGTCGATTTTGCTTCATTTGCGTAGACTACCACACCGCCCCAGAATACTGCAGAACTCCCTGCAGATGAAGTCAGTTCCTGCGCAATCTGTCCGCCTGTGCATGATTCCGCTGTCGCACAGACAGTTTTGCATTCCCGCAGTACTGTCGTGAACACCTGCGGGGCAGTGACATGTCCCGAATATACCGCATTCCTCCCAAAATGCGCTCTGATTTCATTGAATAACATCTCTTCATTCATTCCGGAACAGGAGGTAATCCCGAACCGAATCGATGAATCATTTGCTGTTACAGAAACTGAATCATCAGCCTGCAAACGGTTTTTTAAAAATAATTGAAAAGCGGATTCCTTGATAAAAAACAGTGTTCCGCTGTACACATTTACCCCGTATTTTTTTCTTTGTGTATCAGGCATGCTCTGTACAAGGTTATTTGCCGGCATTGCCATTCTGCAGGTATTACTGCTTCGTATGAACAGTTTGCACACAGACCGTCTGTTTCAGGGTCGATCTGGACCGGACATTTCATGATGTTCTCGTATAAAATATATCACATTTTGTATCAGGAAACTTGAAGGGTTTCAATTATTTTGGTATTTTTTTTAATGTCTTCAGTATTTTCCTTGAAAATATCGATCGTGTCCGGATCCTTGATCATCTCACACTTTCCTTCAAAAAGCACACCATCAGCAATGATCAGTTTTGCCGTTTTTATATTGCCGAACACTTTGCCGCTCCCCAGCATTTCCAGCTTGTCTTTTGCGATGATATTTCCGCGGACTATCCCTCCGACAATGATCGACCCGACCCGAATATCTGCCTTTATGTCGGCTCCATCCGCAATGATAAGCGTCCCGGGAGAAACAATTTCACCGTGAAACGCACCAAGTATTTTCAGGGAATCTTTAAAACGAAGCACCCCGTTGAATTTCGTGTTTTTCCCCAGTGTAGTCCGCGCTTCTTCGTTTTTTTGGTTTTCAAGTATTTTTGCCATAATAAAGGTTCCCCGGATTTATTTTGTTTTCATTACAAAGACGCCGTCCCAATCCTCCGGCGGCGGATTTTTTATATATATTTCACACCGCTCCAGATACACTTTTGCCGGTCCGTCATCGGGATGTATTTCGAGCGCTTTCTGGAAACATTGTTTTGCGTCAACAAATTTCATTTCATTATACAGTTTTCTTCCCTGAGAGAAAAGTTCAACCACCTGTTTCATTTCCTGGCTGATCAATTATGGACTCCCTCGAGATTGATTTCTTTTTCTTTCCACTGCTGGAGATTTTTCTGATATTTCCTTTCCAGGTCGTCCAGAGTGAGATCACCCCGCTTCAAATCGTCACCCTTTCCCTGAAGTTCCTTGATTTCATCTTCCAGGCCGCTGATGGAGGCAAGAATCATGTCGCTTTCCTCTTTTATCAGCGTAATCAATTCTTTTACCTCGTCAGGTTTTGAAATGTCAATTTTATCAGCTTTTTCGGAAAGCTTTGTAAACGGCTTTTTGATGTGCTGGGTAAAATAGATAAGTGATTTATTCAGTGATTCAATCACGGATATTCGGCTTTCCCTTCTGGTGACTTGACGGGAAAGTTCACGGTTCCTCAATACAACGCGGATGCGCGCAAGGACTTCGGAAAAATTGAACGGTTTGGTGATATAGTCATCCACCCCAAGTTCAAGCCCTTCAATTTTGTCTTTGACTTCATCCATGGCCGAAAACATGATAATCGGCGTATAGCGGAAATCTTTATAATGTTTGTCATTTTTCAGTATTTTTGTCACTTCCCAACCGGAAAGTTTCGGCATGACATTGTCAAGAATAATAAGATCAGGATCACATTCTTTTATCTTTTCAAGCGCAACATCGCCATCCTCGGCCTTTTCCACGGCAAACCCGAGTTTGGAAAGCATCACATCAAAAAATTCAAGATTAATGGGTTCATCATCGACGATGAGTATTTTCGCTTTCGACTTCATGGATGTCTCCTTATATAATTTCTATTCTTGTTTATTCTCTGACTTTTGTCAATTCCCAATTTGTCTTTCGGCCCCTCACCGGGAGTGTTGGTTCATTTCAAGCTTCTTCATTCCCCGAATACACTGCCTTTTTGACGAATAATCTGTTTTTTAGCAGTAAAATCCCGCCTGCAAGGAAGAGAATTCCGGTTATAATACTGGCAAAAAGTCCGAACCAGTCGCCCCAAAGGGTATATAACGTCGTTTCATCATTTACAATGGGAACTTTTACCACAATAGAGCTTTCAGTCATTGGTTCTGCCATGGCGAGAATTTTCCCGTTCGGATCAAACGCGGTCGTTATTCCGTTTGCCGAACTGCGGATAGTCGCCCTGCGTGTTTCCACACTCCGGAACACTGCAATACAGATATGCTGCATCAGCTGAACCCTGGATTTTGACCAGGCGTCATTGGTAATATTGACAATCACCTCTGCACCGTTTTCAACAAACCGCCTGGTGATATACCCGAAACAGTCTTCAAAACAGACCGGGGTTGAATACCTGACACCATTTGATTCAAAAACATGGGACTTGTCCATTTCTCCGCCCTCTTCCCAAAAATGCGTATCAGCGTTTAAAAGCCACTGATAAATTTCCGGAAACAGATCTTTAAACGGGAAGTGCTCGGTATAGGGAACAAGGTGTGTTTTCCGGTACACCCCTTTGATCTCCCGGCCTTCAAACAAAATTGCCGCATTGTAATCTTTCCGCTCGTAATTTCCCCGTGCATCCCTGCCAATCAATTCACCGTCAACGTTCCCGGTCAGATAGGGTATTTTCTGCGTATCCAAAAACTCAAGGAACGGTTTGACAACCCGGTTATACCGGAACTGGTCAAAACGGTATTGAGAGTGAAAACGGACCGAAGGGACAACTGCTGTCTCGGGCCATACGACGATATCCGGCTCCTGCTTTATTGCCTCTTCACTGAGTGCGATCAGTGTCTTCAGCGAAGATTCATATACTGCATTTCCGCCCTTCCATGGATCGATATTCGGCTGAATCAGGGCAGCTTTCCATTCCGGATTGCTGCTATAGTCTTTTTGTATTACAAATCCAAAGACAAGCAGAAAACAAAAAATTCCTGCAAAGACAACACCGCCTGTTTTAATCGTTTTAAGACGTTGTTTTATCTGTTTCAGGCCTTTCGTGAGTACTGCCGCGGCGAATGCTGCAGGAAAAATCACCAGAAACGACACAAGCCAGACACCGCCAAGGGATGCCGATTGCATGAGGGGGGAAAACAGATACTGTGTGTATCCCATAAATCCGTAGGGGTATCCGGAAAACCCCAAAGAAGTGAGGTATTCATACGCCACCCAGACGACACACTGAAAGATAAACCCCCATCGGGGAAAAAACAGCACGACAGCCTTCAAAGCAGTAAACGCAATTGCAAAAAAAACTGCCCGGTATGCAAGTGCGACGATGATCGCAAGCGGGTGGAACGTGGCCAGCCAGTAATTCAGCAAAAAATGTGCGAGGATGCCGAAAAAAATGCCTGCGAGCGGTGCAAAGCGGAGCTTTACCCTGTTTATCACCAGGAATACTGGAACGAGGGCAATAAAGGCGAAGGGAAACATGCCCCATTCATTCGCAAATCCTGGAAAAGACAATGCATAGAAAAACGAGCCCAGGGACAATAAAAAAATCGCTTCAATCGTACGAACAATAAATCTGTAGACAGGTGAAATATGCGGCCGGGTCTCCCGACAACGGAATAAGACAATCAGGGCGGTACCGGATATAAAAAAAACCGCTGCATACAGTACGCTGACGATCATCCTGGTTGAAAACTCAACATCAATTACCAGCAGAGTAAACAGACACCCGACAAGCCCTGTCGTTATACTTGCGGTAATGAGCCCCGCAAGAGTACGTGTATCTTTAAGACTGAGGCTGATTCGTTTCAGGGTGAATACAAGACCTGCAGCTGAAACGCCGGTGAACGCGAACAGCATAAAAACAGAAAAAAGTATATTGATTCCCATAAATAAAGGAAGCAGGCCAGCGGCTACGGAGACAGCCGGAATTCCGGCAAGACAGAACAGCCGGACAGCAAGGGGGAAAGAGGCATCAGGCGGTTCCTGAATGTGTTGTCTGTTGCTTTTTTTCATTGAGTTCATCCTGTGCTTTTTTCCGCAATTACTGGTAAAGAAAACAGTTTACACAAGGTTCAGGCGGAAAAATGAATATATATACTATTCTCCGGCCGAATCTGAAGCATGTCTATTGGCCATATCCTCATCCGATAGATCCCAGACAAGTTTTTTCAATTCCTGTCCGGCCCGGAAAAAAACTACCCCGTGCGCTGTGGTATTTACTTTTTCCCCTGTTTTTGGATTTCTGGCTTTTCTGCCGAGACGTGTGTGAACCTCAAAGGTGCCGAACCCGCGAAGCTCAATTATCCGGTTTTCCTGCAAAGCTGATTTTAGTTCTTCAAACAAAGATTCAATAACTGTTACTATTTCACGCTTATTGACATCAATCTTCTGAAAAATATTTTCTACAATTTCTGCCTTCGTCAGCTTTTTCTGCATGACTACTTTCCTTCTCCTGCTTTACACGCGGACGATGGGAGTACCTGGGATGATTATGAAAGAGTATTGATCTTTTTCTGTAAACGGGATTTTTTACGTGCTGCGGTATTTTTATGTACAATGCCTTTTTTAGCCGCACGATCCACTATGGAAGAAAACGATACCAATGACACAACAGCTTCATCTTTCTTTTTTTCGGTAACAAGGCCGTTGATTTTTTTTGCAGTATTTTTAATCTTTGTTCTGACTGCCTTGTTCTCTATTTTTCGTTTTTCACTCTTCCGCAGATTTTTTAATGCTGAACGCGAACCTTTTGCCAAGTGAGTATCCTCCGGAATTCTCCAAAATATTATGAGGACTAAAAATAGCAAAATCAGCCAGCTCTGTCAAGGAGGAAGAGCAGAGAATCGGTGTTTTTATTTCCCCGCGCCTTCTTCGGCCGCACGTGAATCATTATTTGTACTGATTTTCGAAAAACTTCCTGTATTCATGTACAAAAACATGGGAGATCCTGTTCCGTTTTGCAGCCTCATCTTCCACCCGGCGGCGGAAAACCTGCCACACTTTTGCGTAATATTCCGGTTCCGCCTGCATTCTAAGGTATTTTTTCAACAGTTCCGGATCTTCTTTGCCGATCAGGTCAAATACTGCTCCGATCCTCGAAAGGTGAAAATTCAGGCATTCACAGTCCAGCCTCGGAGCGTTTTTCAATCTCTCAAACACGGTGTCACAGTCGGTTATCCACGGCAATGCCGGGGAGAGGTACGGAATAACAGGAATGCTGTTCTGAAGCAGTATATCAACCGCGTCAAAGCGGGCATCAAATGCAGGACTGCAGGGCTCTAACTTCTTTTTCAGCCGGTCAGAAAACGAGTTCACCGTAAAATAGACTGCATCACAAAAGCCTTTTTTCAGAATATCAATATAATCAAGAATGACCGGTGAGCGGGTAAGAATGACATAATGAACAGTATATGCATTCAGCAGCTCAAGAATCTGCCCGGTCAGCCGGCGAGTGCGTTCGACAGGCTGAAACACCTCGGTGGTCGATCCCAGGAGTACAGTGCGCGGCCTTTTTTTTTCAATCTCTTTTTTCAGCTGCTGGACCGCATTCACCCGGATATCGACCCAGGAACCCCATGGATCCTTGCGGTTTTGGACAACCCTGTTTGAGCGGACATAGCAGTATTCACAGCCAAAAACGCATCCCTTGTAGGGATTGATGACAAACTCTCCAAGATCTATGGAAGTGGGATTGAGTATCCTCTGTATGGTCACTTCATTGTACTTGATCATTGCCGCTCCAAATTCCGTACATACGATAAAAACATGCGGCAGCCGGCCTGTTTCACTGCTGAGGCCATTTTTTCCACTTTATCGTCTCCTGAATCCTCATGCATTTCCGTGCCGGATATACCGTTGAAAAAACTGCCTGAACCGGATATGCTGGAACTCTATGTATTTGAATATCAATTCTGTTACCACCCATCGCTGCACACGCTGCAGGGCGTGTATAAAGGACTGCCCGCAGCATTTGTTTGCCTGCAAGGACGATACTTCGGTGGTGTTTTACGACCCGCTTGATCAATGTATCCGCTGCGGTCATTGCATCGCGGTGTGTCCGGTCGATGCGATTGATTTTACCTCGGATCAGCTGCCGTTCCTGCTTCCAAAATCTGCACCTCCGGATTCCATCCTGGATAAAAACGCATTATATACCTTTTTCCGTGCCCGAAGATCGATTCGGCAGTACAAAGATAAAGCCGTTGATCCTGCCCTTGTTTCACGAATCCTCGAGACGATGCGGCATGCACCCACCGCAAGCAACAGGGAACGGATCCACTATACCATAGTAACCTCTTCTGTTCTGCGACTCCGTCTCCAGAAAAAGGTCCTGGGGATGTTCCGTTTTATAAAACTGCTTTTGACAATAATACGGGCTGTAATCCCGTTCGGCAGGAACGGTCCCGGCATTCTGGGCAACGGCCTTTTTAAAAGTCTTGTTGATACGCTGAAACGGGCAAAGGACGGCCATGATCCTGTTTTTTTCCATGCACCCTGCATCATTATTCTGTCATCTCCCAAATACAGCAAACAGGGAGCGGTTGATGCGGGCATTGCCTTAACCCATGGCATTTTTTGTGCCCAGGCCGAAGGCCTGGGCAGCTGCCTGATTGGGTTTGCTCATGAAATGCTTTCAAGAAACAGGAAAATGCGGGCAACCCTGCAAATCCCGAAATCTCATACAGTACAGGGTGTGATGGTTGTCGGCTATCCCGCTGTGTTTTACACCAAAGCCCCGCCGCGCAAACCGCTTTCCGCAACGTTTCATTAATGCAACAGGCATAAAAAACTTCTATCCGGCAGGCTTTCCGTCAGCACCCTTTTTTTGGCGTTCATTTTCATATTTGAGCATTCCCTCAACAAGCACCTTGTGATTCATGGAAGCATTCCAGAAAATATAATCAGTATTGCCGCTGTCAAATATTCCGTCAAGCTCCCAACCGATGTAATCAACGCCGAATTTATCCCAGTCATCCTTGTAATAAAAAGCCTGGATATACGGCCGAAGAATGGTCTCTCCGATCAACTCTTTTGTGCGTTTGCAGCTGAGCAGGATAATGTAATACACCTGTCTGTCTCCAAAACCATGGCCATATGACCGTGAATAATGTGAAGGATAAAACATCGGGCTGACAACATCGACATACTGTGCCATTTCGGCGATGTCCTGGCCGATAGAATTCCCGTATTTGTACACTGCCATGTACCCAAAAATATCTATGGAGATCGGCACATCCAGTTTTTCCTGCGCTTTTTTCAAAAAAGATGCAAGCGCCTCGCGCATAATCTGTCCTTCGCGGCGGTGATCATACCGCGTGGTGGTAATGCTCACCCTGTCCGGGAACCGGATATAATCGAACTGTATCTCATCGACGCCCACATCAACCATTGCCTGTGCGGCCCGAATATTATAATCCCAGACAAACTCCGAGTATGCATCAACCCATTTTTCCGGCCCCTTGGGAAGAGGATTGCCCGCCTGTGTTTTTACCGCATATTTGAAGTTGTCAAGTTTAAAGACAACACTGTCCTTGAACACCACATGCCGCCCGACTACATAAATCCCGTCTTTTTTCAGCTTGGCAATGGTCGCCTTGATGTTTTTGTATGGATATTTTATTCCGCCTGCCTGTACCAGCACCGGATCATCCGAGGGAACCCGGATATATCCTTCATCATCCTTTAAATCAATCACCACTGTATTCATATTGAGCAGTTTGAGTTTTTCGATCAGCCGGGGATAGTTATCACCCTGGGTCAACGCATGACTGATGTATAATCCACGTTTGTTCATCGCACGGGAATCGGGTTCAAATGCCCGTTTCGGCATGTAATTTTTTATCAGCGGGAATACGGTATGGTCGGTGTACATTGATACCGCATCTGTCTGCTGCAGAAACGCGGTCAGGAAAGATTCATCCGGCTGATCCGCCGATGTATCAATTTTAAATATTTTTTTTGTTCCGCGGTTTGTCCCGGCCAGCAGACAGCCGCGGTAATAGTGAAGATATTCAATATAGTAAAAATCTCCGTCCGGATAGGTGACCAGTTCTTTTTCCTTGAACCGTGTTGTCTTTTTATCGCGGATATTCCCTTCAAGAATTCCCTGTCCGTTTCCCATACCGGCATAAAACGTATTCGTATCTCCCCCGAAACACAGTGACCGTACTTCGTCAAGCTCGGCTGGATGATACACCGGCTCCCCGGGGATCCCGTTATCGATATCATCCCATGTTTTTCCCTCATCGCGGGAAAAATAAATTCCTGAAAACGATGTTCCGACAAGAAACAGATTTTTATCATCGGGATGCCATGCCACTGAAAGCGGCTCGGCATATGAGGACATCCCCTCTATTTTTTGCTGCTTGAAGGTAATTCCTCCGTCATAGGAGAGGAACAGACCGTGTGCAAAAAGAATGGCAATGCGATGAAAATCCCTGGAGACCGAAAGGCTGACCACCGGCTTGGTGATCCCGTTATTTTTAAAGGGATAGACCATTTCCCTTGGCAGGTCGGTGTCGATCCGTGTCCACAATCCTTTTAATTCACTGACACTGAAAATGCCATGCCGGCGTGTGATAATGGTCACCGCCTTCGGTGCCCGGGGAATGATTCCGATTATTTCGACACTTTCCGGTTCAGGCAGTGACGGAATATTTGAAAAAAAAGTTTTCGGTTCTGAAACAACTTTTTCTCCCGCATTCAGGATCACCGCCTTCACACTCTTTCCGGGGGAGAATGAAAAAAAAGCAGTTTCGTCCAGATCAAGCTCCGGCTCAAATGAACAGGACAATATGAGAAATCCGATGGTTATTATTATTGGTGCTATATACTTTGACAGTGAACAACTCAGCATTTGCGGCAATTCCTTTTCATTAGTGTGTTTATCTTTCAGATTTTTTTAATTTTTTGTATGGATATTCTGATCACCACTATCCATAAGAAACGCTGTTATGTCAAGAATTGATGTTATAGCAGTAACTGTCTTGCCGGAACACTCCAGCCGGGATGCAGACTCACCCTGCCCCTCATGCGTGATAACGGCATACGGCATCTGCAACCTGCATTTCAACCGGGAACAGGATTGCTCAGGGAGCGGGTTTTGTTTTTTTTGGGGAGGGAATTTCCAGCATTGTCCCGCGGCAGTTGCTGCTCCCGCATCTGCATTCATATTTTTTCATGTCAGCCTTTGTCGGTTTATGCGCGAGCTGCAGCGAATAATCATAAAACAACTCTTCACCCGGTTTGATCGGCCGGACCGATTCAATGTACACCCTGCCGTCATCCAGGATCGCCTCGCAGTTGGGTGCGCACGAATGATTGACAAACCGTGCAGGATTCCCGGTTCGTGCCGGATCAATGACGATGTCATCGCTCACACTAAAAAGACACACATAATTATCGTCATCCTCGGTAAAACCGGCCCATTCGCGTCGTTCGCCCTTGTACTCCAGGAGACGGATGCCTTTTTTGATGTGCTCTGTCGCAAAAACTCCTTTGCCGGCAATGGGTGATTTTTTTACGATCACGGGTATATTTTTTATTTTCATAGAAGAAAAACATAATAATTTTTTTGACGTTGTGCAACAGGCCTTTTCATGTCTTTCCTGTTTTCCCTGTTTCATATACAACTATGATATGACTATATTTTTTATTCATACTGTCAGCGGTCTGAAAGAATATTTTGATACACTGACAGCCGAAATTCTACCGGATGCTGATACCTGTCACCTCATCGATGAAAGTATCATAAGACAGGTTGAAACGGCCGGGGGGCTCACGAGTATGGTCACCGAGCGGCTTTGTGACCATGCGGTGTATGCACAGAAGGCCGGTGCCGCGGCGGTGCAGTTCACCTGCTCGTCCATTTCTCCGGCAGCGGACATTGCCGCCGGGAAAGTAAATATCCCGGTACTCAAGGTCGATTTGCCGATGGTGATGTATGCGGTCAATCATTTTACCTGCATTGGCGTGGCTGCAACTGTTGAAACGACTCTCGGCCCCACTACAGAGCTTTTAAAATCAACTGCAGCAAAAGCCGGAAAAAACATTGTCCTCGAAACCAGACTCTGCGCCGGTGCCTTTGCCGCATTCAAGGCAGGTGACTATGCCGGCTATACTGCCCGAATCAAGGAGACGGTAAATGAACTGACTGTTGAAAATGAAGTCATCATCCTGGCGCAGGCTTCCATGGCCCGGGCCCTTGCAGAGATAGACAACAACACAGCAATCCCGGTGCTTTCCAGTCCGCGTATGGCTGTCGAACACCTGCGGCAGCTGTTCAAACAGGGGTAATACATGGCTGCCGCAGAAATAATGGCAAAATCAATAATCCGCAAATTCAGCAGGACAGAAAGCTGGTTTCTGGGCCAATACAGCATGAACCTGTACCGCGGCTGCGCCCATAATTGCATCTACTGCGACGGCCGGGCGGAAAAATATTATGTTGAAGGTGATTTTGGCAAAGATATTTCGGTCAAGGTCAATGCGGCCGAAATTCTTGACCGCGAACTTGATCCGTCCCGCCGGCGCAAACCCCTCCCAAAAGGATTCGTGGTACTTGGCGGCGGCGTATCGGATTCATATCAACCGTTGGAATTACAATATGAAATAACAAAAAAGGTACTCCAGGTTATCAGAAAATATAACTATCCCGTACACATTCTCACAAAATCAACCCTGGTTGAACGGGATATCGGACTGATAACACAAATCAACACAAACACACAGGCGATAGTCAGCATGAGTTTTTCATCGGTTGATCCTGCGCTTTCAGCGTTCCTTGAGCCCGGCGTTCCCCCGCCGGAACAGCGTCTTCGGGTATTGCGGCAAATAAAACAGGCGGGAATACCTGTCGGCATGTTTTTAATGCCGGTTGTCCCGGGGCTTTCCGACACCGCAAAAAAGATTGAAGAAAGTGTTTCCGCTGCAAGAGATGCAGGAATCGATTTTATCATCTTCGGCGGAATGACGCTCAAAGAAGGGCGCCAGAAAGAATATTTCCTGGAACGGCTTATAAAAAACCATCCGGAAATCGCAGATAACTATCCGGTAATTTACCGGGGCGACAAATACGGTGCGGCAATCGGCGGATATTATAAAAAAATAAATGACCGTTTTTTTACCGCTGCCAGAAAATACAACATGCCGGTGCGTATTCCGCTTGAGTTCTGGAAAGACCAGATTACCATGCATGACCGGATCATCGTTCTGCTTGAGCATATTGATTCGATTCTTTCACTCAGAAAAGACAAATCTCCTTATGGATATGCTGCATATGCGCTTTCAAAAAGAGAAGATCTTTCTGAGCTCATATCATCTGATAAGCTCAAGGACATTCAGGGTTTTTCAAAAGAGGTCAAAGACATCATTCTGGAGATTGCAGAAACCGGAACCTCTTCATTATATAAGAAGTTACTGTCAGGATCAGACACAAAGCAAACGGATGAAGAAGAGTTGTTTTAAAAAATAAATCATTTATTCAGAATAGCTGATGCTGCATAAAGCTACTATTATTAATCCATTATCTCCGAGAATGCCCGTGCCTCGGAACATATTATATCCTATGTGCTCCAGAATAACGAATGGCTCCGGGAACATGCAAAACAGTATCATCCGGACATGAACAGGGACGCCCAAAAGGATACATTTATTAAAATCGAACAGGCCTACAAGAGGGTTCTTTCTGTGGTTCAATAAAAAAACAGCTATACAGAGAAGCAGACGCCCGCTGTTACATTTCGAAATAGGTATAGCCGTTCATCCCTTCTTCATATGCCTTGATGATATCCCGGCGTTCGTTCGGGGAAATCAGCTTGCGTCTGACCGCTTTCTCCACCATTCCCTTGAAGTCTTCAACAAGTTCTTTCGGTGCGTATTCGACATAACTGAGTACATCCGAAACCGAATCACCGTCAATTTCCTTCGAGTAAATTACCTCGTCATCTTCATCAAGGCGGATACTGATGACATGGGTATCACCGAACAGATTATGCAGATCCCCCAGAGTCTCCTGGTATGCGCCGATTAAAAACACGCCGAGATAATATTCCTCGTCTTCAATAAAAGGATGGAGCGGCAGAAAAGATTTTACATCATACAGGTCCACGAATTTGTCGATCTTCCCGTCACAGTCACAGGTTGTATCAGCAATAATCGCCGAAACCGAGGGCTTTTCCTTGAGCCTGTGCAGCGGCATGATGGGAAACAGCTGGTCAATCGCCCAGCTGTCGGGAATCGACTGGAACACACTGAAATTTCCATAATAGATGCTTACCATTTTTTTCTCGAGGTCCTGCAGCTCCTCGGGAACGAATCTGAGTTCTTTCGCGCACTGGGATATCCTCAACAGAATCTGCCAGAACAACTGATCGGCAAGGCCACGGGTTTTCAAGTCTATTTCCCCGGTTAAAAACATATCACGCGCATCGTCACGGTAATACAGTGCATCATGGTACATCTCCTGCAGGTTTTTGACCATAATCGATTTATGAACTTCCCTGAGGTTCACCAAAAGTTCATGCGCATCCTCCGGCAGTGATATGTCCAGGTCCGGTGAATAAAAATTATTGACATCCAGAATATTGAAAATAAGAACCGACGAGTATGCCACCAGGGATCTTCCCGATTCCGAAACAATCACCGGATGCGCAATGTTCGCTTCGTCCATTGCACCCATAACCACATCGACCACATCCGAACAGTACTCGCTGAGACTGTAGTTTTTGCTGTGGGCAAAATTGGTCTTTGACCCGTCATAGTCAACGGCAAGTCCGCCGCCGATATCCAGGTATCCCATGGGTGCGCCCTCGGCGGCGATTGAGGTATAGTATCTGCAGGCCTCGGTCACCGCCGAACGGATGCTTTTTATGTCCGGGATCTGCGACCCAAGGTGGTAATGCAGCAATTTGAGACAGTCGATCATCCCGTCTTTTTTCAGGACCTCTATTGCCTCAAGGATCTGGCTGGCCGTGAGCCCGAATACCGACAAGTCTCCTGCAGATTCCGCCCATTTGCCGCCGACTGTCGAGGAAAGCTTGACCCTCAACCCGATATTCGGCTGAATACCCAGTTTTTTTGAACGTGCGATGATCGTTTTGAGTTCTCCGGGCCGTTCAATGACAATAAACACATTCAGCCCTATTTTTTTTCCGTATAACGCGAGATCAATAAATTCTTCATCTTTATATCCATTGCAGACAATCAGGGCATCCTTTGACCGAACATAGGCAAGGGCCACCATGAGCTCGGCCTTGCTGCCTGCTTCGAACCCGTGTGAATACCGTTCTCCAAACGAAGAAATATCCTCGATGACCTGTTCCTGCTGGTTCACCTTGATGGGGTACACCCCGCGAAAAGACCCCTTGTAGTTGTATTCCCGCATCTTTTTCATGAAGTTCGTATTGATATAGGATATCCGTTTATGGAGGATGTCTTCAAAGCGCAGCAGAACCGGCATCCCGATCCCGCGGTCCCGTATTCCCTGGACAATTTCAAAAAGGGACACTTCCACCTCTTCTTCTTTTCCCTGAAGCAAAGCAGCCAGTTCTCCGTTTTTTTTCACCTTAAAATACCCGCGGCCCCAGTTATCGACTCCATAGAGATCTTTGGAATCCTGAAGGGTCCAGGATTTTATTTCACGGCTTTTACTCAATGCATTCATCCTCGCTTTTATCTGTATATTATAATGTTATTATACTCTATCAGGTATTTTATACATACCATTTTTTTTATCGTAAAAATAAATCAGGACCCTTTACAGACCTGCTCGTAATAAAAAATACAGTTTTCCTGATTCTGCCCCTGAATTGATCCCGGCCGATGCTTCCGCACGGTCTGAATGGCTTGAAGAGCTGAAGAACCGCGTGCGACCAGAAAGCAGGCGATAATTGTTCCTGTCCGGCCGATTCCTGCATAACAATGCACCGCCGTGGCAATATGTTTCGAGGCCATGTCTTCCAGAAACGCAACAGCCTGCCCTGTCTGGGACATCGAGAGTGCAGTAAAGTCCCTGACCGGAATATGGCAATATGCCATAGTGAACTCATTGAGCGCCAGGGCAGGCAGCCGGTCTTCTGTAAGCGTGAGAATGGCCCCGATTCCTGCTATTTTTACAAATTCAAGGTCTTCTGAAATACTGTGATATTTTCCGGGCAAAGCCATGCCTGCGATAACCCCCGGAATTACATAACTGAAATTCATGGAATCATTGGTTGTCATAATGAAAAAAGACTATACAGGAAATGGTCACATTGGGGAAGAGTTTATCGATCCCCCTCTTTCTTCTTGCAACTGATCCGGGAAACGTGTAATCTGCTCCTATACTATGAAACTGAACATCCCGACAGAAAAGTGTTTTTCAGTAACAGAAATCACTTCAATCATACAGTCCATGCTCGAGGACAGCTTTCCGGTGATTACGGTAGAAGGTGAAATTTCCAATTTCCGGCCGTCGAGTACCGGGCACCTCTATTTCAGCCTGAAGGACAAGGATGCCCTGCTCTCTGCGGTCATGTTCAAAAACAGATCTCTCTCCCTTCGGCTCACACCAAAGGACGGGATGCTCGTAAAAGTCCGCGGCAGCATATCGGTATACGCAAAACGTGGAAGCTATCAGATTATCTGTGAAGAAATGACGCTCGCCGGTGAGGGCGATATCCTTGCCATGCTTGAAGAGCGCAAGCGCAGACTCGCCGCCGAGGGCCTGTTTGACAGTGACCGCAAAAAAAAGCTGCCGCTCCTGCCGGGCAGGATTGCGGTGATCACCTCTCCCACTGGTGCAGCCCTGCGGGATATCCTGAATGTTCTGGGACGCCGGCATGCCGGCCTTCATGTTGTCATTCTCCCCGCCGCGGTCCAGGGCGAGGAAGCCGCCGCACAGATTGTACGGCAGATACGCACAGCGAACGAGTTTGACATGGGTGATGTGATTATTATTGGCCGGGGCGGCGGCTCTTTGGAAGACCTGCTCGCCTTTTCCGATGAAGAAGTGGTCCGGGCAATCGCCGAATCCCGTATTCCGGTAATCTCTGCAGTGGGACATGAGACAGACACATCGCTCTCTGACCTCGCTGCCGACCTCCGGGCGCCCACCCCGTCTGCCGCAGCCGAAATGGTCACCGCGTCCCGGGAAGATCTGTCACGGCGCGTTGCTGAACTTGCCGAGACCCTTTCCTGGAGCCTGTCGCAAAAACTATCAAATCTGCGGCAGCGGCTCGAATACCGAACATGCCAGCATTTTGAACGGGAATACCGCGGTTTTCTGCAGCCGCTGCTGCTGCGGGTCGACGATGCAAAAGAGCTCATGCTCTACAGCATGAAAGACGCATTGCTGAAAACACGTCACCGTTTCGCACTATTGGTGAACACGATCGAGGCAAGCTCTCCAAAGCAGATTCTGAAACGCGGATTTGCAGTCGTCACCGACACCGATTGCGGAAAAATCCTTACTGGGACAAAACAGACAAAACCAGGACACAGCCTGTCCATTTCATTATATGAAGGAACCATCATTGCAGAGGTAAAGGAGACCGATGACCATGCCGGCATTTGAAGACAAACTTGAACGGCTCGAGGAAGTGAGCGAACAGATCCGCGAGGGCGAAATCTCACTTGAAGAGAGCATAAAACTCTTCGAAGAAGGAATTAAACTGGCGAAGATGCTTGAAAAGGAGCTTTCAAAAATAGAACGAAAAGTTGAAATATTATTAAATCAGCCGTCCCCGGACGCTCCACCCCAGATGGATCTGTTCCCTGAGAATGAAGAAGAATAAACCGTTGGGGGAAAAAAGAATATACACTTCAAATTCCCGTTTGGTCATCCGGGCGTACACCGATGGATCCTGTCTAATTAATTTTATTGCACGGCAAGACAAATATTAAAAATAATATTTAAAACAATTTACACACCGAATTACAATAGAATGGTATAAAGGGCAGAGTCCCCCTTTTCACTTCTTCTGTGTGTTGCCGGGTGACTTTCGTGGTTGATAAATTCTTCATCCTGTTCATCCGCGTCTGATTAATCAATCCAGATAATTACAGGATTTTTAAAATATATTCCGCAATCGCAAGGCTGGAGGTGAGGCCGGGTGATTCAATTCCAATGCAGTTCACCAGCCCGGGCATTCCTCTTTCAGATTCCTCCTGAATATAGAAATCATGAAATGACTCATCCGGCCGCTGCAGTTTGGGCCGCATTCCCGCCATGTCCGGTGAAAGATTTTCTTTTTCGATAAATGGAAGATAGCGTTTCGCCGCTGTATAAAACTCGTCAATATGTGCAGGATCAACCGTATAGTCGATTCCATTGACATAGGCCTGATTCGGCCCCAGCTTTATCCCCCCGCCAAGGTCAAGGACAATATGAATTCCCAAACTTGCAAGCCCCGGCACAGGATAGACGAGATGCGACAGCAGATTGCGGGGAACACCCGAAACAGTGAAATACTCGCCTTTCGAGAAAAACATCCGCAAACCTGCATTATCAATATCAATACCGGCCATTTCAGCGATCCGGTCGCTTGAAAGCCCGGCAGTATTGATGATGACCGCAGCTTCGATTTCAACCGGAATGCCGTCAGCATCAGTGACCAGTAGTGTATATCCTTCAGTGTTTTTTTCAATGCCCGTAACCCGGCAATTATAGGCAAACATGACATCTCTGCTTTTGGCAAGTGTCTCAAGCTGCTTCATATACCTGTGCGTGTCAAAAATACCGGTTTCGGGTGAAAAAAGCCCTGCAACTGCATTAATATGCGGTTCAGCGGAAGCGATTTCTTTTTGCGTCATCGGCTGTACTGGCACACCATTCAAGAACGCTTTTTCCATGAGAGCGTCAATCATTGCCGCTTCCCTGGTGTCCGTGGCAACAATCAGTTTTCCCAGCTTTGAGTAAGAGACTTCATACTGCTGTAAAAATTCATACAGAAGGTGTCTGCCGCGGACACACAACGTTGCTTTTAAGGTGTTTTGTGGATAATAAATGCCGGCGTGGATGACCTCGCTGTTCCGGGACGATGTTTCCCTGCCAAAGGAATCATGCTGCTCGACAAGCAGAAGAGAGGCCGAAGAAAAACGTTTTGACAGCACCGATGCCGCAGCGAGCCCAACCGCACCGCCGCCGATGACGGCAATATCGAAGCGTTCCATGGCTGGGTTCTACGAATCTTCCTGAATGACACTGTCATAAAATTTGACAATGTCTGAACTGTCTTCCTGCTTTAAAAATGAGATTGCAGTTCGCGGATGCTGGTTAAGCTGTCCGGTAATCATATACGGGACTTTATACCCCCAGTTCAGCTGTTCTTTTATCGGATAAATGTGGTCTTTCAGGCATTCCAGAATCGGCCGTATATGATACTTCGGATTATGCAGAAATCCCACCAGCAATTCCAGCGGACAGTTGCCCGCACCCCGACCCATTCCATCCAGTGTTGCATCAAGAAAATTTGCACCTTCGACTATGGCAGTAATGGTATTGGAATACGCAAGCTGCTGGTTATTATGGGCATGGATGCCGATCTGCTTCCCTGCAGGATCTGCATACTTTCTGTATTTCCGGACGAGATTCTGAATTTGCTCGCAATACATCGAACCGAAACTGTCGACAACATAGATTGTCTCTACCGGAGTCTCGGCAAAAACTTCCATTGCCGCATCGATTTCATCTTCACGGACTGTTGAAACAGCCATCAAATTTACACTTGTTTCATAGCCCTTTGCAGTGAAGTCCTTGATCATCTCTACCGCAGTAGGAATTTGATGTATATAGGTCGCAACACGGTAGATATCAATTGCACTTTCAGACTTGTTCGGGATTGCCTTGTAGTCTGTTCTTTCGGCATCAGCCATGACCGATATTTTTATTCCGGCCTCATTTTCACCAATCATCTTTTTTATATCGTCTTCTTCGCTGAATTTCCATTTTCCGAACTTGTCTGAAGAAAATATCTTTTTATCGGCCTTGTAGCCCACTTCCATGTAGTCAATACCACTTTCAACGAGTGTTTTGAATACTTGATGGACAAGGCCGGTTTCAAAATTGTGGTCATTCATCAACCCGCCGTCACGGATGGTGCAGTCGATCACCTTTATTTCCGGGCGGTATCCCACCCAGCCCTTCGTGTTCTTGTCTTCATTATGTGCCATTCATCTCTCCATAGATTTCGTGCAAGCAAATGCCCGCTGTTTAGTGAGTAAAACACAGTGATTTGTTTTTGTCAATTCAAGCGTGTTACTGTCTTCTCTTCCTGAATGCGCGCGATGAACCGCTGCCGCCGCCGAGAATTATTGCCACACCCAGTAAATATCCTATATTATAGGCAATACCATCATTATACACTTCATAGACATTCACGCTGCTGTTGAAGATCGACACAATGGTCGTTACAGGAAGAATAATCCCGTGCCATAAACCCATAAAAAAACCTGCTGTTTTTCCTTCTTCATTCACCCCCTGCGCAGATGGGTTCGGCCCCGCAGCACAGGAAAAACAAAAAACAAACAATAAAACAAGTATTCCAATACGCATTCCACAGCACCTCCTGATAACAGGGTAAATAGTATCGATTTTTTTGTAAACACTGTTTTGATAAAAAATGTTGCTTTCAAACTTTTTTTTCATACAATTAATACTGAGATGGAAATGAAAAGCACAAAACCGCTCATGGTCTACACAAACAGCAGGTTGTCTACCGGAGATCTGGTGATTCATCCGAATGACGGGTTTGACCTTGGACTGATGCATAACCGCTATCCGGTTGATGTTCACCTGAAAGTTCATTCTCTGATGCCGGAAACCGATACCCTGCCGGTCCCCGGCGAGATTCATTTAAGTAATGCATGCCGGTCGGGAACTCTTGAGGTTTCACAGCGTCAATGGGAGATGATGCACAAACAGGAACAAGTGATCCTCGCGATAAAAGACAAGGACATTTTTATTGTCAGCAACAAAACCATATCCAAAGTAATGTAATTAATTGAATTTTTCTTTCCGCGAGTTGACTTACTCATCTGCATTTATTATTATGCTCTTGCTTTAAAAATCATTATCTTGTAGGTAAAATCAGGGAAAAAAACTGCTGTGATTTACAGACAGTGATTATAATTTCCAGGCAATTTTCTAATATTATGGAGGATTCATGAGCAAATTGAAAGCCGGCATAATCGGCGGGACCGGAATGGTAGGACAGCGCTTTGTTTCACTTCTTGAAAACCATCCCTTTTTTGAAGTCACCTGTATTGCCGCGAGTGTAAATTCAGCAAACAAGACATACGAAGAAGCGGTAAAAGGCCGGTGGGCAATGCCTGCACCCATCCCGAATTCTGTAAAAACACTCATGGTCAAGGACGCGTCGCAGACAGCAGAAATCAGCAATGAAGTGGATTTTGTATTCTGTGCCGTGGATATGCCGAAATCAGAGGTTCTCAAACTGGAAGAAGCATTCGCAAAACATGAAACTCCGGTCGTCTCGAATAACTCAGCTGCACGGCCTTTGCCTGATGTGCCGATGATGATTCCCGAAATCAATGCCCATCATATCGGGGTAATTGCAGCACAGAAAAAGCGTCTTGGCACCTCACGTGGGTTTATTGTCGTCAAGCCGAACTGCTCCTTGCAGAGCTATGTTCCTGCAATCCACCCGCTCCTTGAATACGCTCCTACACATATTGTTGCCTGTACATATCAGGCAATTTCCGGAGCCGGAAAGACATTTGAAACCTGGCCCGAAATGATAGATAATGTCATTCCATTCATCGGCGGAGAAGAAGAAAAAAGCGAAAAGGAACCCATGAAAATCTGGGGGACAGTTGCAGACGGCAATATAGTGAATGCCCTGGAGCCGGTTATTACCTCGCAATGTATCCGCGTGCCGATATCCGACGGGCATATGGCTGCGGTGTTTATATCTTTTAAAAACAAACCTTCCAAAAACGAGATTCTTGCGAAATGGAAGGCATTCGAGGGGAAACCCCAGCGGCTGAACCTGCCGAGCGCTCCAAAACCGTTTCTCACCTATTTCGAGGAGGATTCCCGTCCGCAGACAAAACTCGACCGCGATATCGGTAATGGAATGGGCGTTGCGATTGGCCGGCTCAGGGAAGATTCTCTGTATGATTACAAGTTTGTTTGTCTTTCCCACAATACAATCAGGGGGGCGGCCGGAGGTGCAGTCCTTATCGCGGAACTGCTGAAGGCTGAAGATTATCTTGTTAAAAAATAATTAACAAAGACGTTCAATTTTAAAGCTGTCCGGGAACCCGGACAGCTTTTTTTCAGGTGTTTCAAAAAAGAGGCCGTCATAAGACGGCCTCAAAATAATCAAGTAACTGATTTTTTACTGATTGAGTTCTTTCAGAACTTCAGCAATTTTCAATTCAGCAGCTTTTGCCTTGTATGAATTGATACCGTCTGCTACAGACATTTCACCCATAACAACTTTGGCAAACGCCTGCTGTTTTGCCGCATGGATATCTGCCGACATCTTTGCGTACATATCGCCACCCGGAACAAACGGGATAGCAATAGAGTCTTTTACATGAATATCGCGTGATAATTTGGCAAGTGCATCCAAAGGTATCTTGAGCTCATAATCGTTTACAATAAGAGCTGGTTCAATATACGCTTTGTCAAACATGCTTTTTACGTTTGAAACACGCGGTAAAAATGACATTTTTCCGGCTTCTGACTTGTAATGAACACCGTCAACACCATAAACAAACAGTGTTTGGCCAGCGCCCTTGTCAACAGAAGTTTCCATCCATGCCTTGAAAGCAAGTTCAGGATTCTTTGATTTTGCAGAGATTGCAAAAGCAGGTGCCGGTCGGGAAATATAATACGAATCTTTGATCGCATTAAGAGGAATGATCTCTCCCTTTGGATTGGCTGCTTTTACGCCTGCATCTGTTCTAAGAGCCCAGATACCTGACCAGTATTCATATGCACCAACGCGGCCTTCGAAAACTTTTGTTCTCATGGCAGCTGTTTTATTGGTGGAGAATTCTGTGTCAATAACGCCTTCTTTGTATGCTTTCTGGAATCTTTCAAGCGCTTTTACCATTTCGGGTTCGGTGAAACCGTCTACCCATTTGCCGCCCTTTGCCACAAAGTCAAAACGTGCATCGAGCATGAAGAAACGGTTGTAGTAGTCGAATTCAGAAACTGGAACCTGAAGCGGCATTGTATAGCCGTATGTGTCTTTCTGGCCGTTTCCATCAGGATCGTTGTTTGCGAACGCCTTCATGATGTTGTAGAACTCATCAAAGGTCTTTGGCGCCTTAAAACCGAGTTTGTCCATCCAGTCTTTCCGGATGAATACCACACAGCCGCCGCCTGCATTCAGCGGGAAGCCGTATGATTTTCCGTCTTTCATTTTATAGTAAGAAAGAAATTTCGGATTGACGCTCTTTGCCTTGGCTGATTTTGCAATAAGGTCGTCAAGAGGATACAATACACCCTGGTTTGCAAGAGTAATATAATCTCCAGTCAGAACCTCCATGATGTCAGGGGCATTTCCAGTTGCGATCTGTTTCTTGAGAAGAGCAGAATATTCACCATGCGGGGGAGTCTGAAAATCAAGTTCAACTCCTGTGATCTTTGTGAATTCCGCAACCCACTCATTGAAGCCGTCGGGATCACGCTGAATCGTGGTTCCAACCGCGGATATTTTCCCGCTTAATTTTACAGCAGGACCTTCTGTTTGACCTTCTGCATAAAGCATGCCGGCCAAAAGAGCGAAGATAACAACAGAAACGAACAATATTTTGCGTCTCATTACCTTCCTCCTAATTTGGATTTTTGTATTCAGACCATACCGGTCTGATTTTTGAAATTTACTATTCTTTTACAGCACCCAGATTGACCCCGGTGACAAAATACTTTTGCACGATCGGATAAAGAATGAGGACCGGAACAATCGTAAGGACGACTACTGAATTCCTGAGCGTCTGGGTTGAAAATTCCGTCTGTTCCATTCCGGCAGTATCCGCATTGAGTACCAGTTCACGGACCTTGACCTGAAAGTTATACAGCTTTGTATCATTGATAAACATGAGATATTCAAAGAACATATTCCAGTAATTGACAACGATAAACAGGCCGATCGCGGCAAGTCCTGCCTTTGAGAGCGGCAAAATGATCTGCATGAATACACGCAGCGGAGAACAGCCGTCGATTTCCGCGGCGTCGATGATATCAACGGGAATCGTCGAGAAAAAGTTTTTCATCAATATCAGATAATACGCGTCGACCAGAATGATAACGACCACGGAAATGAGCGTATCCACCAGGCCGAGTTTTGAAACTGCGGTATAAATCGGAATAATCCCCGCGCGGAACACCATCGTCACCAGGACATAGGTAAGAAATATTTTCTTCCCGAGCAGTTCTTTCTGGGACAATCCATACGCAAACAGCGTAGTCACCGTCAAACTGCACAGGGTGCCGATCACTGTGGTCGCAACACTGATTAAAAAAGGGCGGTATAGCCTGTCCTGTTCCAGGATCATTTTATACGCATCAAGGGTAAAATCCGCGGGAAGCATCCTGAACTGGATCAAAGAAGCTTTTTCGTCAAAAGAATCAGCAATAACTTTCCAGAGCGGAACAAGTACAATAATTCCAATCAAAATAAAAAACATGATATTCGCGATTATAAATAATGCGCGGAGCCGCTGCCCCTTGCTAAAACTAAGTTTTTCTACCATTTCACATCCCTTTATATAATCGCTTCACCGCGGAGTTTCTTGACTATCTTGTTGGCGGATATCACCAGAATAAAGGCAATGATCGCCTTGAAGATACCGACTGCCGTGGCGTACCCGTAACTCCCATCCTGTATACCCTTTCGGAACACATACGTTTCGATAACATCGGAAACATCATATACCGCAGGACTGTAGAGCACAAGAACCGAATGAAATAAATTGAGCACTTTTGACAGGTTCCATATCAGGACCGCAACCATTGTCGGAATAAGGTGCGGAATCGTAATGACCCTCATCTGGGTAAACCGGTTTGCCCCGTCGATATTGGCTGCTTCATACAATTGGGGATCAATCCCGGACAAGGCCGCCAGATAAATAACCGTACCCCATCCAATTTCCCTCCATAGAAGGATGAAAAGATACACCGGCCGCCACCATTCCTCTTTTCCAAGAAAGTAAATGGGTTTTCCGCCGAATATCTGAATGAGAACATTTACAATACCCGTCTGAGGGGAGAGAATAAGGTGAAACACACTCGCCACAACAACCCACGACAGGAAGTGCGGGAGATAAATGATGGTCTGTATTGTCCGCTTGAACAGACGGAACCTGATTTCATTCAGGAGCAGGGAGATGACTATGACAACAGACATCTGCAGTAAGATATTGAATCCGCTTAAAATGAGCGTGTTTCCCACCACCTGATAAAACTTTGATGAAGAAAACATTTCAACAAAATTGGCAATGCCTATCCAGTCGCCTTCCCCGGCAAGATTGAATTCCTTGAATGCTATATACATGTTAAAAATTGGAAAATAATGAAAGAGTGCAAAATAAATAATACCGGGAAGCATGAAGAAGTAAAATGCAAATGATTTTTTAAATCGCTTCCCCAAGGGACTTAACGCCTGAGCCTTATTCATATAACCTCCATGAAAGGCTAAAATACAGATGATGTTTTTTATATCTCTCTATCGCTATACACGTATGCATGATCTCTGTCAATATCTCTTTCTGAAATACAGGCAAATTCACCGACTGATTGTTCTTCAGCTTCCGCTTGACCAGCGTCCAGCCTTTCACGCATACTGAGTGACAGCAAATGAACATCAATGGCACACATTATACCACAATATGGATGACTCATGCAAACGAAAAAGTATTAAAAATTATCGACCAGCGGGACCTGCCTTTCAGGCTTACAATCGAAGAAATTTCTACTCTTGACGGAATGTGTACGGCTATCCGGGACATGCACCTGCGCGGGGCGCCGCTCATTGGGGTTGCCGGCGCATTCGGAATGTATCTGGCGCTGCTCGAATCATCAGAGATGGCCCCGGACACAGCGGCAGAAAACGCAAAAAAAAAGATCATTGCCACGCGGCCGACAGCGGTAAATCTTGTCTGGGCCGTCCAAAGGGTTTTTTCGGTTATCCAGCTGGCGAAATCTCCGGCAGAAAAAATCCAGGCGGCGTTGTCCGAGGCGAATGCAATTCGGGAGTTTGAAATCGAAAACTGCCGGAAAATCGGCGAATTCGGACTTCCTCTTATTGAAAAAATCGCCGGTAAAAAAAAGGGGGCGCCGGTACATATTCTCACTCACTGTAATGCCGGATGGCTCGCCTGCATCGATTACGGTACCGCCACTGCACCCATCTACGCTGCGCATGATGCCGGCATCCCGGTGCATGTATGGGTTGATGAAACACGGCCCCGCAACCAGGGCGCACGGATTACCGCCTTCGAGCTTGGTGAACACGGCGTCCCGCATACGGTGATTGCCGACAATACAGGCGGTCATTTAATGCAGCACGGCATGGTGGACATGGTGATTGTCGGCAGCGACCGAACCACACGACGCGGAGATGTTTGTAATAAAATCGGTACTTATTTAAAAGCGCTCGCTGCGGCCGACAGCAATGTACCGTTCTATGCGGCCCTGCCCTCTTCGACGATTGATTTTTCGATGTCAGACGGAATAAAAGAAATCCCGATTGAAATGCGGGATGAAAATGAAGTGCATTATGTGACAGGAATGTCCGTGGAAACAATAACTGATGTACGCATCACCCCGAAAACCAGCAAAGCAGTGAACTACGCTTTTGATGTAACCCCCGCACGGCTGGTGACCGGCCTTATTACCGAACGGGGCGTATGCAGGGCGGATGAAACAGAGATTAATACGCTCTTCGGGAAGAAGTGCCCCCCTGCATCGGGAATGTCTGGAGTTCCCTGAACCAAATCTGCCGCAATTTCACGGCTATTTTACAGGAAGAACTACTCTAAATCCGATATTTTCGGTTATACTGCTGGTTACTTTGGAGTTTCTTCTGGCTACCCTGGAACTCCAGGAGTCTGCCTGCCATGACCCGCCCCTTGTTACTTTTGCGGTTCCGGAATCCGGCCCTGCAGGATTTGTTTGGGAAGCCGCGGAGTAATCACCATACCAATCATTGCACCATTCATTGACATTTCCAATCATGTCGTATAATCCATATCCGTTCGGAAGGAACTTTTTGACTTCACAGACAGAAAGATATTTGTCATTTTTATAACCGATATTTGCATAGCGGCTGTCCCACTCGTCTCCCCAGGGGTAAATTGTCCGCGAACCGCCTCTTGCCGCGTACTCCCATTGTGCTTCTGTGGGAAGCCTGTATCCGGTTGCCGAATGGTTGCATTCCCCTGTTTTCATATCATAAGCAGGTTCACGCCCTTCCATCATGGAAAGATAGTTGCAGAACGCCGCTGCTCCGTCCCAAGATACAAAAATTACCGGCATAAAACCATAGTAGTTGGTACTTGACACAAGCTTGCCTTTTGAAACAAAAATACGGCACTTTTCATAATTTGAGTGTTCATAAAGATACATATTTAAAAGCATGCGGGCGTCTCCCCCCGTGCTCCACAGGGTATAATCGCGATCACCGTTAATCTTCGCGTACCCGTTTTCTATTGCCCAGTTAAATACTTTGGCTGCCTGGATATTCGTAATCTCCGTTGAGGCTATGAAAAAGTCTTTTGTAATAGCAACATTATGAACAGGCTCGTAATTTTTCTTTTCTCCCATCTGGAAAGAACCCGCCGGGATTTTGACCATTTCAAGGAGGGGACTTTCTGCCGCATCCTGAGAAAAGATCATAACCGAAGCGAGCAGAAAAAAAACAACAACAGAAACGTTCCTTTTAGTATTTGACATCAGCATCCTCCTGAAAAAAATGTTGTTTCCAAAACCCACTATAAAAAAGAATAGAAGTTTTAATACAATGCGTCAAGGAATTGTATACATGGGTTTTTTGCATTGTCAGCCAAAGGCTTTGATGTTCCACCCATACCGTGCATACGGGTAATAATATCTCTATTTTTTTTGCTGAAGGCCAATAACATATTCCTTCTGTTCAAGATGTTCTATCCTGTATACAACGATATGCGCACAATCACTTTTGGAATATTCATTTCCAATGCGGATTGAGTAATAAGCGGTAAGTATGTTGTCTTTTATTTCATATGATCCGGTAATCTGCGCGCCGGCACAGTGGGTGATAATATAGGCGCGTAGTACCAGAGTACTGCTGTTTTCCCATACTGTTTCCAGAATACCTTCGCGGGGCGAACGGTATGGATCAATCGTGTCATCTTTATAAAGTGTTTTAAAATCAAGCTTCAATGACTGACAGGCATGGGACATCAACACGAAAACGCATAACGCCAGTGTAATGACAATTTTTTTTCTGCTCAAAGTTTTAACTCCTTGAATGAATGACACTGTTCCCTGCTGTTTTTTTCTGTTTTTGCCTTCTCCTTATATCGATACCTTGTATAAAAACATCATGCGCCAGATATATCCGGCATCAGCATCAAATGGATAAAAGTCGTACGACAGTTCAATCACCATAATCGTGATACGCATTCCCGCAGCTATCCGAATGCCGGTTATGCTTTCCGGCAGCCGGTCCAACAAGATGCCGCCGGAAAATCGAATGTCGGCAAAGGACATAAAAGACGCCGGCATTCTTCCGCCCGGAAACCAGGTATACAGCACGGGGATTTTAAAGCAGTTTCCGAACGGATTTGCCTCGATTCCCGCAGAAAGCTGATGCCCCATAAAATAAATATCCAGAAGGGCCTGGGTCAGAAATTGGGTATCCGGCCCGAAGTTGGTATGAAGGCCAATCCCGAATGTCGCGCCGATAAAATTATATTCCACTTTTTTGGTGACAAATGCGTTTATTGTTGGAACCGGAATTCCGCTAAAAACTCCGGAATAAACAATTTCCTCGTTTTCCCAGCCGGTTTGCTGCAGGGGAATATTGATATCAAGGATCATGTCATCCGGGATTTTTACCGTAATTTCAAGCAACGCGATACCGCCGGCAAAGGTCGTGGCCGCGGAAAGATTGTATTGATACCATTTTACACTCCCTCCCTCCTTGAACCAGTTAAGAAAGTGCGCGGCAACCGCAGAGTCGATCATTGCATTCTCTCCGGTATTGTCATATCCGGCAGGCAGAAAAAACTCTATATCTATCTGTGTCACGGCATCGGGAGAGAAGGCCGCGTAAAAGCTGTATACGTCTACGTCGCTTTTTGGGGAACCCGGATAAGAAGAAACCTGAAAATCAAGCTGATCAGGGCTGACCGTCTCTTTTTGTGCCGCTGCGGGTTTTCCATTGACAGTGACTGTCACCCTGTCCATATACGGGGTGACAAACCAGAGTTTTGATTCAAGCGGTGCTGTTCCGGTATTGCGGATAAAATATATTGCCCTTGAATATGAGCCGGGAGTCGCGCCAAGATTCAGCTCCAGGATTTCCTTTTCGATCCGCAGATTTTGAAAACCATTGCCGTCAATATGCACATCTCCTGATGCGGCGGGTATCATTTGGGGCATGGCGACATTCGCATAAAGGCTGTGGGCAATTGCCAGGAAACCAAGGGCAAAAAAAAGAATACGAAAGTGTACGGGTTTTTTCATGGATTCTCTCCAATCACTTTGGAAAAATTACAGTCATATTGATTAATTCGCTGCATACTCTACAGAAAAATCGGAATAGTAAATCCTATTCCAAACTGCCAATAGGTCAGGTTTTCATCCTGCAATACCGTAATATCAACCAGATTTATATCCAGAAAAGCGTACATACCAATGCCGATTAATTCAGGCTTTTTTTCTTTTTGATTGTAATCGAAAGCAAAAGAAAAATAGTATTCCAGGCGCAGGCCGATATCGCCGGACAACACATCCGCGGAAGGTACCGCGTTCTCTTCGGTGACGTTATGCCCGTCATAGTTGCCCCAAAAATGATGTGAATAGTAGACTCCCGCATTCACCGCCATAATACCGCCGCCCTTGATTAAAGGCCAGCTTGCCATGGCAGTCACCCTGATCTGGTCGCTGCTGTATTCTCTACCCAGGGTATTGTAATATCCCAATTCCTGCCACATATAGACAGCACTCACGATGACTCCAAGGGGAAAGCCGTCTTCCTGGAAATCATAAAGAGAAAACCGCAACCCCGACTCCCATGCGTATATTGTACTGAAAGTTCCTTCAGCGGTGAGAGTCTGGTAAGAATAATTCTGGGCGCCAAGGCCAAAACCGAAGGCCGGTTCAACAACAAACACCGTCTGTGCCGGCGCGAGCATCACAAATCCCGTAACGAGCATAAAAATAAACAACAAACGTTTCATGTTTCCTCCACATAGAGCAATGATAATTCACAAAGCAGCTTTTTTTATAAAATGAAAAACACCAATGGTATTAACGTCTGTTTATTGATTAAAAGACTAATATGCCGGCATATAAAAATCAAGCATATTATTGCATATGCGTTTTTGGTTCTTGAAAGCAATGTCCGGCGTAAAGGGCCCGCAAAGCAGCAGCGCATGCCCGACACCGGCAATGTATCTTTGTGATAACCATACCAAGAGCCCGTCTGTGACACGCCCGGGAAAAAATATCTTTCTATCCTGAATTACTTGTCCACACCGCCTGCAAAATCCTGAACACAATTTGTCCCATACTCTTTATGCGTTCGAATACCAATCCCAACATAGCGAAACTCTTTGTTCAAAATATTTTTTCTGTGTCCCCTGCCGGGAACTTTCTCATCGATGAGCAGTGATACCACGATATCCTTTACATCGAAGCTTCCATAGGAACAATTTTCTCCTGCCGTATAAAGCCATTTTCCGTGCCGGCCAATACGCGTCTGCATACTTGAACCGTCAGTACCGGTATGGCCGACTTTTCCCTTCAATCCCATATCCGTTGCATGGTCTTGTGCGGCAAGGGCGAGTGTTTTTGATGGTTTCAGGGGAGGAAGGGGGGTCGTCTTTTGCATGACATTATAGCATTCCTCCCCGTCCTTTGTCCTGCGATAGGGAGAAATATATTTTTCTGCGAAACCCTTTGGATCTTGTCTGGCAAGGTTAAGGAAATATACGACATCCTGTTCTTTTTTTGACATATAAGAGACATTTTTTGCAGTGTCCGGGTCTGCATTCAGGTCATTTTCTGTAACTGGCGGCTGTCCGGTTCCCACACCCGGAATGATAACAATGCAGGAAAGGAGAAAGAATGAGAATGTGATGATAATCAATTTTCTTTTCATAATAACTCCCCAATAGATTGTTTTCTGGTGAATGATAAAACTATAATCGCCACAAAAATATTTTGCAAGTTTTAAACTGCCCAAAAAAAATATGCTGAATGCTTTTCATTTTGGATATTTGCATTATACTATAAAGTAAAATAATGCGGAGGTTGTAATGAAGAAACTTTTTCACCTTATGCTTGTCATGCTTTTTTTTGCCGGATGCAACACTTTTTATGCGGCAATTGATTCTGGAGGAGACAATGTTTTCGAAAACAATATGGTCGTCGTTGAAAAAAAAATACAACCGCTCCAGGTAGATTTGAAAATTACAAATAAAAGCGATAAAGACATCGAAATAGTATGGGATAAATGTGTCTATGTGGATTTATCCGGAGAATCCTATAAAATTGTTCACAGTCATGTACAATTCACGGAAGACAAACAGATAATCAATCCCCAAACGATAATCAAACCAAAAGAAACGCATTCCGATTTTTTACTGCCAATTGCAGCAATAAAAAATCTGGAAAAAAGCCATGAACGAAAAATAATGATGTGGGCAACGCATCACGAGACCGTCAATCAAATATACAAAATCGGGGATGACATAGATTATAGAAATGAAAGCGCACTCAAAGATCTGATTGGCAGGGAATATAAAATATATCTGGTCGTTTTAAGCGGTTCTGACGAAAAGACTCTGGAATTAAAAGGAAAACTGACAGAGATAATCGATTTATTAAACAATTAAGGCAGTACTCTGATTATTCAGCCCGGGTAATTTGAAATGAGGCGGCTTCAGCACCCCAAATACATTCCGGCCCCGTTTTCCCGATGACATTGCGCGGATTTTTTTATTTGACTATAATTTGTTACAAGCAGGAAACTGCAATCCCCAAGACATGGACGGGAGGTGCTGACAATGATGAGGTTTGAAACATGGATGCTTTTTGTGATATTCGTTCCATTTATCGCCCTTGGCCTGTTCTTCATCTTCATGGGTTTGACGGCGCCGCAGGGGGCACTGGATGACGGCGGGCATCCCATGTCGTATTCCCTTCTTGCCGGCGGTGCTTTCATTTCCATTTCGGTTTTTCTCGGAGGCGGGCTGTTCTTCTATAATAAAGGGATCAGGGACCGGGAGAAGCGCATAAGGGAGAAGGGCATTCATGGTTCGGCGGAGGTGCTTTCGATGGAGCAGACAGGGTCTTTCATCAATCATCAACCAGTGGTCATATTCAGGCTTCTGGTTACTGTACAGAACCGGAAACCGTACGAGGTTCGGTTTAAGGAAATATTGAACCTGCTGGACATTGGCAGAGTCACCGAGGGCTCTGTGATCCAGGTACTGGTGCATCCTGAAAAACCTGAATATATCCTCTTCGGTTGACGTACAATGCGCAGCCTGGGCCCAAAATGCGACCAGCTTTTCGAAGCCGGCAGGACAATTGCCGCGAAGCTCAAGGCGAGCCTTTCGGGAGCCGGTATTGCCCGTACTCAGAAACATACTGCTCCTTATACACTTCTATAAAACAGGCGAACCGGTTTCGAAACAACTTTTGAATTACATTCTGATAGACGCAATCCTGGTTTGAGGCAGACTCCCAAAACAGCCTGCAAAAGAACTCCCTCTTTCTGATGTATGGCAAGCCTTCTGCTGTCAGCTTGTCAAACTTCCGGTTAATCCTGCCTGGCAAACACGAGCCGGTAAACCAGTATAAGGCAAGTTGAGGTTATGACGCACAAAAAACCCGCTGCCAGGGGCAAAACAGGATCAACAAGGGTAAAGAATGCCTGGTAAAACAGCCATGATCCCAGGATCGCCGAGAGAAATGCGGCCGGAAAGAAACAAAGAGCCGGCAAAGCCGCGGGTTTGCAGCCAGCTGCTGCCAGGGGCGGAATGATTAAACCGCCTGCTGCCAGTGTCACAGAAAATATGGAGATAATTTCAGGCAAACTGTTTTCATTATGGAAAACGCCAACCATGATTGCGGAAAATATCCAGAATAAGGCCAGGGCCAGAAAACCCATGATCACCTGCAGAGGCCGGAGGAAATCAGGCCTCTCTGGCAGGAGCAGTAGGGCAAATACAGAAAAACATCCGGTGCCCGTGATTATACACAGGACAAAAAGAAAGAAGAAGGCTACAGGCTGGTCCTGGAATTCCGCAATTATGCTCTCGGGCGTACCAAGACCTATAAAAAGCCCGCGGTTTGCGGAGACGATGCGCAGGTTTTCCAGCTTTCCCAACACCCAGACTTTGTTTTCCATTGGGATGATAAACTCACGATAATTGAAGTCTATCTTGTCGTTGGATTTTTCAAAGTCGGCTGCAGGTTCAAGACTGTGAAAATGCACTCCGTCAGTGGAAAGAGGGATCTCATGCCGGCCTGTCTGGAGCAGACAGTTTACAGTCCTTGACTCGCTTTCTATGACCGTCCAGACCCTGTACCTGTCGCCGTCGCTGTCTGTCTCCCAGCTTCCCTGCCGCTTGTCATAGTAATAGTGCAGACACTCTGTCATGGACAGGGGGCTTTTCAGGGGTGAGAGATTCCTGTCCGGCACAAGCTTTCCATACGCCCATATCAATTCGTTTTCAAGACCGGTAATTTGGGCTTCATCATTTAAAAAAGGGGCTGAAATATACGGAGCATTTTCAGAAAAAAGCGGAATCGCCAGGTTCATAATAAAAAAGGACAGAAATAATAGTCCGGCCGAGCAGCCAAGCAGGATTACAAGCGGAATAATTTTTCTTATTTTGATGCAGTCACCCTCTTCAAGCCATATCCTGACTCACTCTGAACTTTGCAGAATGGTCAATTCCAGTATGCCCCGATGGTCACTCTGTTTTCACCCCGGCCGCGCAAAGACTAATTGATGACAGGAAAAATTAAAATCCTTCCGCTCAGAAAAGCGTCATTTACAAATCAATTTTCGTCGTCTTTGGCGATTAATCTATGGATGATTTGCGAAGCAAAACTCCAAGAACGGCACGCTTCGGCCTGTTGTACACTTCTCCCATAATCCTTTCAAGATACATTATAACAGCACAAAACTGCCTTTTCAACCTATTAATGCAGTTTTTCTCCGGCAAAGAACAAAACTGGTCCCTTTCCGCTCATGAATGCATCTGTTTGGAGATTTATGTCGTTTCCGGATTTACGGCTATCCCGGCGGTTCCCCCGCTGCATGTTGGCCCTTCGAGGCATCATTTCACTCCTTGTTCAGGATGTGAAAATGTCAATCTCGTATACTTTGGAAGGTAATCCTGCACTATAATCATCCTCACCTATACGGACCAAGCAAATATTACAGCGGTATCCCCCTGAGCCTGCTCAAGATGATACCGCTGTCTCCTATACAATCGCTTGCATCACACACCACAATGATCAATTTATTGCCGTAGCTGCCAGCCGCAATAAACCCTTGTGCAACCCAGCGGGGGGTGGAACCGTCATACTCAAGGCCGTTTTCGGGGGGAAGCATCACCGCGTCACCATGAAAAAAAGGCCCATTAATATTTATATGATTCCCTTCAGGATCAAGCGCAACGTTATGCTCGAGTGTTGTTCCATTTAAAAAAATACCGCACGCGTCATTAATACTGTCTATGGATTCAGGATATTCCTCGGATCCAAAAACATATTCAAGGCATATTCCATTGTAGCCGGAGGCCAGGTCAAAGGTGATTTCAAACCAGCAGGAGTCGTTCGATCCATAGGGAGCAGTTAATAAACTACATAAAGAATTTCCCGGCTCATTAAGCATGGAACTTTCGCATGTGGAATCATTTGGCGGCAATGCATTCACCGCCAAACCGTTTGTCAGGATTACGCCGTTTGACAGGCCCTTTCCGCCGGCCACGATGCCGCATTGACCTGTGGATGCATAAAGGCTGACGTCTGTTATGGTTATTCCGCTATACGGCACAACCAAAGCCTGTAATAGATACTCAGCTTGGTCTTCTGGAGTAATGGTAATGCCTTCGCACACAATGGTGACGACATATTCCTGTTCAGTTCCGTCTTCGGCTCTGATTGTATAGGTGACGGGATTTGTAAAATCAGCGGCAGTCGTTCTGCTTGTTTGTTCCACCCCGTCTATATATGCGGCAACTCCTGTGGAAACAAAATGTGCAACAAGCGAACTTTGATAAATGCCTCCGACGGGGACATATACTGTAATATTCTGTCCTTCTATTTCTCCGGTAAGATTTTGCAATAAAAATCCACCATTATCTTCAGCTAAGAAAGAAAAATATGTCATCTCTTTTTCAGTAGAAGCCACCGGCCCTCCGGTATTTCCGTTGATGGTGCAGGCGTGAAAAATCAAAACAACAAAGGGCAGTAAACACCCGACATTTCTTGTCATTTTTTTCATGCTATTGTACCTCCTGTTTTGAAATAAATGTTCGAAACAGCATCTTTCAACATCATCCACCTCTTGTGTTCCACTATAGCACCTTCGAAATCAGTTTTCAAGCGGGATTCCGCTTTGGTGGATATTACTTTTCCCCCACCCAAAGAAGAGAGAAAAGACGTGGCGAAGGTTCTGAAAGATTTGTCCCGGGAAAAGGAGGACAACGAACAGGAACTTGGCAATACATAGAGAAAGACAGCCGTGGAAGAAGAAGATGGCTGTTTTGTGTAAGGAAGAAGCAGGTTTTTGCTCGGATAATCACCAAACAGTAAAACTCTATCAGAAATGGTAAACAGAGAACTGTCGGTAATTGACCCGTTAAGGTGGAGAAACCCATTGTTATCAACGCCAAAGCTCCAGAGATAGACCGCAGGCATCAGATTGGACCACCCGTTCTGGAATCCGTGAAGTTCCCGTGATCGCACCATTCCGGTATTCCTTCCTCTCAATGAGGTTTTAATTGGGGTGATCAGAAACTGATATCCAGCACCGATATCACATTAGATGGATCATGATACACCACAGCCGTCAGAGTACCGGTATTTCCTCCATCCCGGTATTCACACTCCATGGTAATCTTGTATCCAGCGACCACCTGCTCCTTCGCGGAAAGAACCGAAACAAGAAATATTCCCTGATGGGTTTTCGCCATTTCCTGTTTCAGAAACTCAAATGACACTTTAACCATATCCGCTTCAGAAGTAATTGGTTTACTGCCGCCGTCAGCATCCAAAGCAATATCCGCACCGTCTGAAGGACCGGAGTCCGGCCCTCCGGATGTCGCGCATCCGAAGGACAGAACAGCAACAAGCAATATAAATATAAAAAATATCTTTTTCATTCCGGTCACTCCTGACATCAGTTGTCTGGATCGGCGGGATTCCAGTCTGTCCCTTCCTTGTACCCGACTACGGTCTGGGCATGATTCGTGTCCATTATTGCTGCGGTATTGTCATCAATTACATCATTGGAATCCAGGAGGGCATACAGGGAAACACCGTCACCTGTTGTTGACGCATCAACAGAGGTGCTGACACAATAGCCCGCAGCAAGCAGTGATTTCAGGAGATAGATATCGCCGTAATCATAAATGATAAAATAGCCGACCGGACGATATGCCCAGTAATGATTTCCTACCTCCCGGCCTCTGTACCGTCCGGCTTCCCGCCACGCTGCCTTGGAAGGCCATGTTGTGTGATCAGAAGTATTGTACGGCATTGCTGCCCAGGTTGCTCCGCCGACCTTTATAATCAAGGCGGACGCAGCCTGGCCGTTTGACCCGTCATCAGTTCCGGAATTAATCTGGTGGTAAATGAAGTCAGGGCTGAAAATCCTGTTCAGATTACTGTCAGGTCTTCCTCCGCTGCTTAATCCTGACGGATCTGTATATAACCAGGAGGTGCCGCTCATATCCCAGTTTCTTTCACGTGCTTCCGTATAGGTTTGAATATAATACGCAAAAGAGAACGCGGTACAGGATCCTTCAGATCCCTGACTGCCTATGGGCGGGAACCAGATTGTATCGGAATTATCCACACTGGCGGGCAGTAGGCCACGGTCATTGGAACTGGATACACTTCTTAATTTGACCATATTGTTCCACTGTTCTTCTGTCGGGGGAGCATCTCCGGTGCCCATTCCGTTTACAATAATATTGTAATTGCGGCCGGGAACATATACGCCGGCGCTGGCCATGTCACGGGCCAGTTCTGCTGATGTCGGTTTCTCTTCGGTGAATGATACGCCGAACATATCCGCTCTGTCATTGGGCTGAATGACCGCCAGTTCTTCCGAGTTAAGTCTTCCTGCTGTGGAAGCAGTCAGAACAAGGGTGCTGCTTGAAGGGATTGTTCCGGTTGTTCCGTTTATTGTTTTAAAAGGACTCTCGTCATAATCATAGTAAAATTCCAGAGAAAATGAGCTGACAGAACCGGTGGTGGTTCCGACATTTTCTACGGTCATAAAAATATTATAATCATTGATATACTGTGCAAATTCGGAAATATCCAGCACAATATCGTTGTTGGGGAATGGAAAATGTCCGGAAACACTGCTGGAGAAGAATTTATTGAACTGTTTTATCATCAGGGGAGCAGAAGGGTTTCCCAGTCCAATGGTGACCAGGCATTCATCCCGGTAATCATGGTTGATATCAAAAACTGCAACTATTGTCGGTTCATATTCAGAGGAAAAATCATTATAGTAGTACCGTATCGGCATTTGCTGCTGAATCATGGTTTCATAGGTAACCCAATAATGGCCGTCATGAACATTCTCCCAGCTGCCGCCTACACCCCAGGAATTAATAAATTTAAACGCTCCTGAATCCGGCACAGAGGTGTCAACGATGGTAAATTCGGCGACATCCGCGGGACGCGTCGCGTTATTGGTTTCCAGCAGTTCAGTAACAGCACTGTTGGAATCCACGATACAGCCGACATAGTAAACGCCGGGAGTCAAAGACGGGACAACGAAATCATCATCTGCACTGTATGGACGGACATATTCCTGTCCGGCTGTTGCGGTATACGGCCAGTTATAATCCAGAATTATGGTATCTGCAGAGGTGATAATTTTGTCATTGGAAATGTAAAAGGCAATATTATAGGAAGTGCTGTAGCTGTTGGTATCTCCAATATTGGAAAATTCAGTCCGCACACCCAATGTTTCGCCCGCTTCTCCGCACAGGAGATCAGTCCAGTTATCGGTTCCCACATAGCATTTACCGGGAATCAGGTCCGGCCCGGTCAGAAGACTTACCGTTCCCAGGAATGCGGAATCGGGAATATCATTAATCTGGCGGACATAGACAACATCACCATTGGAAAAGAATACATCCACCACAGATGATCCGCAATCCGTCCAAACTGCCCCGTTGTTCAGACTGTATTCCATGGTATTGGAGACATTGAGGATCTGGCCGGCCGCAACATCCATGTACGCCGATGAGACATCACCCACAACAGCAGGGCCGGTCACCCCGTCGGGGATTCCGCCGCCGGAAGGGGAGCCGCACCCGGTGAATACCAGGATTGCAATACTTAAAAAGTATGATGCTGTTTTCTTAAAACTCATGATAGCCTCCGTTATTTTTTATTTTCTCTTAATATTTCACCTATAGTTACTAACTATAGCATAAAACAATAGAAAAAAAAGGAGTATCATTTTATATTTTGATACGCCAAATTTAACCGATCAGGCTGATGTCTTCGCTGTACGCAAGAAATATCCAGGCACTAAAGCAATCATCTTGAGCGCCTGGCAAGCGCACGGGAATCAAACGTGTAATCTTCTTGTTTTTTATTGTATTGATTCTTGCTGCTGCAATAACGTTTGCACTATGTCGGATCGGCATGGTGAGGTTGAAATGCAATGGATAGATTTTTCCGGTTACAATGCCGACTATTTTTCCGTCTGCCCTGAAACAAGGGGATTGTCTGAGTACTTATCAGACAATCCCCTTGCGATAATAGATTTAAAATTCCAGTTTCATCTTGAATACACTATTTTTTCTTTTTCATGGCATCAACAACTGCGAGCTGGGCCTCGATTGAACCAAATCCTTCGAATTGTTTCAATGCCTCTATTTTATTTCTCGCAGCCTGTGTCCATTCGGTTGTCTTGATCCCTTTTGCTTCCTTTCGTTTGAAACCTGCATAAAAATAGAAAATTGCATGGAGTTCATCAACGGTGTACCCGGACCAAAGATCCTTGATATCTTCTTCACCCTCATAAAATTTCAATGCTTTTCCGGTGGTAACAAGCTCCTCAAGTTTTTTCTGGGTATTTATCAGTCTTTCTTTGTCTTCCGGAGAACCCAGTTTGTATATTTGAGGGGTTCCGGGTTCGGGGATGACAAATTCCCCCAGATAAATCACGTCGCCTGGTTTGTCAACACTAAACATCACCGGATTCCCGCTAAAAGGTTTTTTTTCTTCATTACTGTTTTCATGCCAGAGCAATTCTTTGAATACATAGGATCCTGTTGGCAGGTTCTTTGAAATCCTGAATTGTGACAGAGGGTATTGCCCGCTTACATCAGACGGCTCAAAAATGAGAAAGCTTTCTTTTGTTTCGGTGTTTTCAACAAATACTTCAAAGCTTGTTCCTGTGTAGGTATCGTTTCGGGTGTTTAGTGCACCGGATTGGGTGATAAAACAGTTTTCAAACCCTTCGCGTCGGGCATAACTTGTGGTTGATCCAATGTACATGATCACTATTGATGTGTTTGGTTCAATTTTATCCGGTACGGAACGCGCACTGTTATAGGCAACAAGATTTGCAACAGCCATTATTCCGCTGCAGCCCATTACGAAAAGCATCAAACAGATAAAGAGTATGATAATTATCAAATTTTTTTTCATAAAAATACCTCTTCCATGGAATTATGTCTTTATATCGTAAGCTGAGTCCTTTTGTCAAGACATTTTTTTCACGCATTTTACCGGTGAAAACTATTTTTTTTCTTCCGTTCCGCCAGTTTCCTGTAAACCTTTAATACCACTGCCGTAATTTCCGGGTGATACGCTTCAAAATCTTTGGGATTCAAGGTATTCAGGTTATTCTCAATCAACATCACCGCATCAGCCATATCTTTGGCTGCCAGTTCCGGCCCATCATCCTCAAGCTTCGACAGGTACATCGCGATTTTTAGTTCGATCAGTTTCTTTAAAGTAATGAAATTGGCTCCCAATACCTCATCATACTCCCACACCGAGTCGGGTTCAGGAAGGGGAATCAACATCTCCCATGCCTCACCAGGGAACAGCACGTCAACAGGAATTCCAAGTTTCTTGTCTTCAGCGGATTCTGTGCCTGTTATAAATTCCCCTTCAAGGATTTTCCGAACTTCTGTCCAGCCCGCCTGTGTTGTAAGGATATCGATATCATGAGTAGTCCGAAACCCCCCGTTGCGGATTACCGCCATTCCCCCGATCACCGCATAGGGAACATTTTTTTCCGAAAAAGCTTTATGCAGTTTCTTTATCACCTCAAGCAGAGGAGATTTTTTAAAATTACCATTAATATATAAAACTTCTTCAGGAGACATATTCTTTTATAAACTATTTTTACCTGAAAATCAATTCACCAGCGCAGGGGAATATTGGCCCCCAAATGGCGCTTGCCGGGGCGATTGTATTTTCGTCCAGTAATTGGGAAACTGATTTGTTCCACAGCTTGACGGAGCAAAAATAAATGCTATACTGATGGTATACGAATAAAACAGCCATCAAAAGGATGGATATGACGCTGTTCGGCCCTCTTGATTTTATCAAACTCCAACAGAAAAAAAATATTCAAAAAATTGGAAAACTGCTCTTTGGCCGCCACGAATACTGCTACTGGGAAAAAATCCGGAATCCCTTTTTTACCATTTCACAACGGGACAGGGAAAATTTCAACAAAGCAGGCGAAGCACTGGTTTATCTCGGAGAGATAGGCAATCCAAAGGCCATGGCCGTGCTCGAAGATGCCTTCCAGAACGGAATGAAGGAAACAGCTGAGTCTCTTGAAAAAATCAAAAGGGAAACATCAGAAAAGGAGATATCTGAATGAAAAGAATGCTGATTTTTTTTATCTTGTTATTCCTCCTGGTAAAAGTCTTCCCTGATGAAAAAAAAGAGTTAACAGCAAATCTCAACCAGGGCATCAGCAAGAAAAATCTGGAATTAGTAAAGGAAACATTTCAAAGACTGTCCGATCTGAACGAAAAACCGGACCTTACCAGCCTCCTCCATCAGGCTGTTCTTCATTCCAACAACGAAATTATTAACTTCCTGATAGAAAATGGAGCAGATCCAAACACGCCTTACGGCTATCACCAGGAGCGACCGCTCTATGCCGCTCTCAAGCAATGGAGAGAAGGGAGTATTATCAGGAATCTCCTGCAAAAAGGAGCGATCATTGATCAGAAAGCATTAAATGAAGCAGCAGGCGGCGGAGGCAAGGCCCTGAATCTGGAAATCCTGTTGGAATATTTAACAGAAACCCGTCTTCTCAATGAAGCGCTTGCTTTTGCCGTGAAATATCCGTCCAATGAAACCAGAATCAAAATGCTGCTTGACAGTGGCGCAGATGTCCAGTCACGTCATACTGTTTCTTTCTATGAAAAAAACAGGACTGTATCATGGACTCCCATCATGCTTGCATCCCGGGAGATTGGCAGCGAAGAGGTGATCGGGCTTCTTTTAAAGTATGGAGCCCTTGTCGAGGATGATGATGAAGAGGGAACGACACCTTTATTGATTGCCGTGAAGAACAATGCCAAAAAAAATATATCCGTTCTTTTAAAACATGGAGCCGATATACACCACCGCGACAAGAATGGCCGGAATGTGCTGGATCTTGTTCCTAAAATCCAAAAACCAACTCTCATTAATGGAAAATACACCACCATGGAATTGGAAAACGAGGAGATATTCTTTCTGCTGATAAATGAAGGAGCAGATTTCAAGGGGCAGGATATCAGCTCAAAAACACTCATCGCGGCGCTTTCCATGGTTTATAAAACCGACATCCTTCTAAAACTTATAGAAAGCGGGATAAATACACGCGCAACCGACAAATACGGTATCACCCCTCTGGTAAAAATGATCAAAGATGAAAAAGAGCCGGTGTTATTGGAAGCAGCCATCAGGGCAGGTTCGGAGGTGAATGCCAAAGACAGTTCCGGTACCCCTGTTTTGATGCTTCTGCTTCAAAAAGCAAAAAACAATAACCGGTATATTGGAGCCATAAACCTTGTACTGGAGCATGGAGCAGATGTCAACTGCACGGATAGCGATGGATTATCTCCTCTTCTTCTCTCCATAAGGGAAAACCTTCCGGAGATAGCTTTTCAATTACTGAAAAAGAACGCCGATACCCGGATTGTTGACAAAAGCGGAAAGACGCTCCTCATGTTTGCCATTCAATCCGGAAATTCGGAGCTGGCAATCCATCTTCTGAAAAAAACATCCGATGTGCGCGCGGTCGATCCTTTCGGGAACACCCCACTTTTGTATGCAGCTTTCTTTACTGATAATAATGCCCTCATGGATGCTCTCATGAGCTCGGGATCAGATATTCACCATCGGAATCATTTTGGGGCAACACCACTTTTATTGGCGCGTTTGGCCGGTCATACCGGTACAGAGAAATACTTGTCAGAAAAATCAGCAGACAGTGGAGCATTAAGAAAAGAACTTCTTCGGGATTTTGTCACCTCTTTGGAAAAAAAAGAGTGGAATAATCTGGGCAAATTTTTTTCAACCGGGGTTCTTTATGAAGAAGTGGTATTTCATACCGTGCGGCAAAAAGGATTCACAAGTGCGGAAACCATGAGTGTATTGCAAAGCATCAGCCGTGCCAAATACCAGCTATCTGTGGAGATCGGCTTTTTGGCCTCGATTCGTATCAGCGAAGAGAACGGCATGAACGATTATCAGTTCCTTTTCATCATCCAAAACGAAAAACCGGTTCTTTATAAAATAATTCACCATGTTGGAATATAAAAATGACAGGAATTGTTATCTCACCGGAATCGTTCGCCGCCCATTGTGCAGTCAGGTGAAATGGCGCAGCGACGAAAAAGGCGATTATCGTGTATGCCGGAAGAGGGTTTTCTTTGACTGGAGGCAAGACGCGAAACTTCGTAGCTGCCATCGATGCCTTAACAGGGTATTTGAAATGTGCTATTCATACAATCGGTGGCACCGCAGGCTCCTGTCCTGCAGCGATCGATGCCACAACTGGATACGCCCGATAATCCACAGTTCAGAACAAGTATTGAGGCATCCGGCCAACTCTGCTATACTCCCGACAGCATGTATCTCTTCAAATCTGTATGGGCCAGGATGCTTCTCTCTCTCTACTTTTCCGGCACAATTAGTTTGTCAGCCGTGATCGCGAAGGGCATTTCCGCAGAATCATATCCTGCATATTTATATGAGCTGCTTTTCCCGGCAGGGATTATGACCGCTGTCCATTTTATCATCTACCTGGTTATTCTGAAAACAGAAAAACCAACGCATTTCATCACCGTGTTCTCGCTGGGCAGTGCCCTGATTATCCTGAGCATTATCGCCATGAACATACTTCTGTTCCACGACTGTATCCGCTGCGGTTTTCATTCAGCCGCCGCCCGTGATAATAACTCCCCACAGATTTCTATTGTCATCGGGGATATCAGGCCCGTAAACCGCCAACACATATATCCGCGATGAATTTCCGCTTTGCGAACAGGTCTTTATGACAATAATATTCAAACCGCTATCAAGAGAGATGGGGGCAGATGTTTCCCCTGATGCAACAGGACTATCATTAATAGTGATGCTCGTTCCTTCAAAAACCGATGCAGGTGTGATGGTTATGGAAGAAAGGGGCTCCTCCGATTCAAGTGAATAGTACACTGTCTCCTGGTCGAAAACCGGCGAAAGGGAGCCTTCCGACACCTCGAGCGCCGAAAGATTCACATTTTCAACCGGGATGATGCTCTCATCATTACCGGAATCCAAAATGTCACATGCAAGAAAACTTGTTGGAATGAAGATACAAAATAACAGTATATGTTTTAGATAAAAAAATATTCTCATTATAAAGAGGAAGTGTTTCATGGTGTTCTCCCCGGGCTGAATTTCTGGCCTGCAATAAAAATTATAAAATACAATCTACACACATATAATTATTTTTCAATATTAATGAGCCCATATGGAGTTTTTCTTTCTCATTCACAGCTCGGCCCTGCCGGACCGGGAAACTCACGGAAGATTCAACCCGGAACAAATTGTACCGGGTGGAATCTGACAACTACAATAATGTCCTTTGTTCCAACCCGGCCGGAAGCAGTGTCACAACCGTTTCTTTTCCAGGCAGCCCGCATTCGGAGCTGTTTTGGAGATTCTTCCCCGGAGATATACATACCCCCCCCTTTTGTCTGCAGCCTTACAGCGGCCGAGCCATTTGGGTTCGGTATGACCGCAGTCACTGCAGACAAATATTTTTTTCTGCCATTTCGTTATATTATATAGAAGATTTTGATTCCAGGCAGCAAGATGTCATTGGCAATAGTATCCTTGCTTTTCGGGTATTGTGCATAACGCGGAGTGAGGAAAAAGCTGCGTTGAAAAATATGTCTGTTATATCAGATCATGCTTATTGGTTTTCAGTGTTTTCCGGGGATTTTTGTTCCAGCCTGAAATAAATGTCAACTCTCCGTTGTCCGGGCCAGAATTCCTTTTCACGCAGTTCGCGTTTGCCAATCATATCCGTGCTGGATGAAATAATATCTTCCGGTATTCCGGCTTCCCCCAGAACGCGCTTTGCCGCAGCAATCCGCATGTGGACAAGAAGGTCATATCCGGTCTCCTCGCCTATCGGCACGGCAAATCCTTCCAGCGTGATTACGATTTTTTGTGCGGGGTATTTTTCCTGAAGCGCGGAAATGGTTTCTTTTATGGTGTCGGCGCCTGAGAGAATGGCGTCCGTATCCTTGTGGAAATAAAGGGTTCCGATCAGGACCGGGCGAAGAGTGGAGAGTTCAATATTTGTGCGGTATGAAGGTGTGTCTGGCGTGACCGGCGTATTCACCACAGGCAGGTCCGTCGGTTGATTTGTGGGTTCTGTCGGCGTGCGGGTTTTTTCACCGAATGAAAAAATCAGGCCCATGTTGACGGAAATCACCGGGATGACGATATCCTGCGCAAAGAAGGCGGTACCCTGAAGCAAAACCTGTATTCCCAGTAAATCCATGAGCGGCCAGACTATCCGCAGATTAACCGACACGTGCGGGGAGATAAAGGGAAAGTCTGATCCCTCTCCGGTTGCCAGGGCAAAGATGTTGTTCTGCACATTGGTGAGAAACACCTGTGAGCTGCCTGCCTGAATTCCGGGTTCTATTGTAAGCCATGTCAGATCAAATGCCCAGAACGAGTACAGGGAGAGCTGGTAATAATCATACGTGTCCGCGCCGGTGTCCGGAAACAGGATTTTGCCGTACCTTATGTCGGCGCCAAAACCCAGTCCTTGCCATACTGAATAATCCGCTGAGAGTCCGAAGACATATCCGGGATTTGCCCGAAATACCCCGGTTCCCAGGCCGATTTGTTCCCCTATGTCGGCGACAGTGGGGATGGCCACACCGCCGTCAGCCCCGATACGCATCTGGGCCGACAACGCATGCATGCAGATAAAAAAAAGAATGCAGGCAACAACGCGCAGGAGAACGGCTGTCTTTCCCATAATAGCCTACCGGATCGTGTTCCACGTTAAAACCCACCAATAACCGACGTCATCCCCTGCAGAACTCCTGGAAAACGAGCATGATGAAATATCAGGCAAGGTTAACTGCCAGAAGTCCATCACCAGATGGTGGCCGTAATAGTAGCTTGTAGACGGGTCTGCGACCCCGCACTGGTTGCCCATAAAATCCAATCTCTGGAGGGTAATGTGCGTGCTTTGAAGCAGTGTCAACCCGCCGCCGCTTTCCGGGCAGAGCCAGCCTGAGGAGTAGTTGTCCCTCTCAACACGGTTTGCGTCAAATGTGGAATCAAAGAAGTTGACCCAATCCGCACCATAACAGACAACCGCCCCGCCGCGTCCCGCGGCAATGTTTTCACGGAAAAGGCAGCGGGAAATGGTGATACGGAATGATCCATAATCAAGGTCAATCGCCCCGCCCCCGAATGTCCATGCCCTGTTCCTGAAAAACTGACAGTTGCTTATCAACATGTATTGTGCGTTGATCGCGGCAATAGCCCCCCCGCCGAGAAAGCTTGAGTTTTCAACAAAGATGCATTCATCAACCAGAATCTGCTGGCAGTTTATGACAACGATTCCGCCGCCCCGCACGGTGATGTTGTCGTTGAATTGAAACCTGGTGTGTGTCACCGTGAGATTTTGACAATGGTCAAAGTGGAGCGCTCCGCCACGGATTGAATCGTAGATTCCAGTGGTGTGAGAAAACAGGCATTGGTCAACAACGATGTCTTCAGCATTTTCCGCCTTCAGACCTCCGTTAAAGTTGTACTCAAACCCGCAGTTGGTGATGCGGATATGCGCGGCCGTGATGAGCACCGCGGTCTGCCGTGCGTGGAAAAAGGAAACTCCGTCAAGCATGACATTGTCACCGGTAATGGCAAACAGATGATTGTTATTTTCTTCATAGGTGGCGGGTTCGATCGGATCCGTCACATCGTCTTTGGCTATGTCGCCGTTGATGACTGTTGGATATTGCGTGGAGTCACGCATATCCGGATCTCCCGGGTCTCCGCAAAAACCGCCCAGAATGGTGGTGTAAGACGGCACCGTGAATGTGTCTGTTACTGCAGGGCCCGGCGAATACACCCCTTGCTTCATGCGGATTTCAACCGGATTGATTGACTGCGATGCCCAGGAAAGTGCATCCCCAAGTGCTGCGGGGTCAGCCCAGTCCTGTCCGCTTCCGCCTGCCCCGGGGGCGACATGCACCGGATTGGGGATCGCTACCCCCTGTGTGTTCACCACGACAAGCGTGTATTCCGTGACATGGACAGCGTCAGCCGCACGCACGGTCAAGACACAGGATTCCTGTGTGATCTGTCCCGTGGAAGCAGAAAGGGCGTTTTCCAGGATTGCGCCGGGGGAGACCGCATAGGTAAAGGAGAGCGTATCCCATGGTTCCTGTACATACACCACGATCCTGAAAGCGGCACGGTTGAAAGAAACAAGCGGTTCAGTCTGCAATCCGGGATTTGACCCTGCGGGAAAGCTGATGTCCAGAAGTTCGCACGCCCAGCGGTTTTCAGAAAGATGCACCGTGTAATCACGGCTTGAGGTCCCGTCGCTTGAGGTCACGGTCAGGACAAGGTCTGTGGTCATGTCAACCGGTGTCACTCCGCTTTCAAAAGGTGCTGCTCCAACAAAAATCGAGGCGTTCTCGCTGATATTTACACGCGCCGTAAGCGCCGATACGTCTGTGCCAAAGGGGTACTCCGCGGTCAGGGTCTGTCCGTCTGAGGCAAAAATCGGGTGTATAGCATGCAAAAGACCGGGATTGTCCTCTGTGTAAAAACCAATCTCGTAAAGCGAGCATCCTGAAGGCCCCTGCACGAGCCGCATGATATAGTCCTGGGAGAAGTAGCCGTTTCTGGAGGTTACCCTGACCGGCACATCCGCGGAAAAATCCACCAGGCCTCCGTTTTCAGGCTGAAAGGGCGCGCCCGCCACCTGCATGGCAGCGCCTTCCGGAATGATAAAATACGGATAGAGAAGCGGATTGCTTTCGGCCGGCAGAACCCCGGAGATGACATGGGATGCCATGTCAATCTGCGGATAGATGGTTGTGCTGATCCGGCCGATATTCCGGTATTCCGGGATGGTCACGGCAATGATGTCGGTGGAGGATTCATCCATGCTGGACAGGACAATCCGGTATTGGTTTACTGTCTGGCCTGAACCTGAAAGCACGAGATAATTGAAGGAATTGGATCCGCCTGCGGCAATTGTCACCGCGGGGAATGGGGGAAACACGACCTTTTGCCCGGCATCAACCGCTTCATACAGCTCCTGGACGAAGAGGTTCCCCCGGTCATTGGAGAAGATAAAGCTCTGGGTGTTGATGGCCAGATGGGGGTTTTGCTGAAGAAATGAAAGCGCATACTCAGCTGTCAGGGGAAAGATCCTGGCTCCGCTTGACAGGCTGAATGAGGGAATCACGGTATGGTACATGGGCAGATTGCCCTCTGCCACCAGTACAATCAGATTCTGATTATCGTCCCGGTATTCACGGGCAACATCCAGGCCGAAGTCCGCGGAGTAAAGCAGCGCTTCATTGCCGGGTGCAAGCATTTCTGCTACGTCCGGCAGAAACGGCCCCTGGCAGGCTGACAGGAGGATCAGTCCGCATGCGATGAAGGGTATTTGTGCCAGCTGTCTTTTCATAAATACCATTTTATCACACATCCGGGATGGTTTCCAGAATAAACCAACCTTTTTTTTCTGATTATTGGCGATGACCCGTGGAGGGACAAGACCCCCGGTTACAATACAGGATATGATTCTGAGGATATGCTGTTCGCAATCACGATTGACAGGCATAATTGTTCCGGAAAAGGAGAGAGGGTGTCAATAACGGAAGATAGTTTCACCAGTATGCGCGACCGGTCATGGCATAAATTGCCGATATTGACTTTTTCCAGTCAGACCGTTTTTGTTTCTGCATGTACCGCAGCACAACCTCGCTGGGATTTTGCTGCATGCTTCCTTTTTATGTCGTACGTCAGAGTGTCCGGCCGGTTGGAAACTGTTTCGGTGCATCTTCCTCTCTCCGGAGGCGGTCCACAACAAGCCTGACAACGCGTCCAGAGTCACTGCCCTGTCCGGTTGCACAGACTAATCGCCTTTGTCGCCGTACACTCGATACTGGGCCTCCCCGTATGCTATCAAGCCTTTTTGTCTTTCCTTTTGATTTTTCGGATCAGATTCCTTGCGTGCGCCATGCACATCGGCACTCCACCGCCGGGGAAAATCCATTGGCCGGTCATCCAAAAGTTGCGTAAACCCGGAAGCGACGTCGGCAGGTTTTTCCCAAAAAGTTTCACTGTGGGAATCCAGCCTTCGTAGGAAGCCCTCCAGTTTCCGGTGTATCGTTCCCAGGTGACAGGGGTTGCAATATCCGTCACCTCAATCTGTTTTTTTATCCCGGGAAACTTGCTTTCCAGAATGTCAATCCATTGCAAAAGGATTTGTTTCTTCATTGTGCTGTACTCGGCTGGCTTTTTGTAAAGCCTGGCCCAGTAATCATAGTCGGTTTCTATCTGCATGGAAACCACGCTTTTTCCCTTCGGCGCAAAGGACGGATCCATGGCGTAATGGGCAAAATGAAACCATGAGACTTCCCTGTTGCATACGTTCACCGGTTTTTCAAGTTTGATATTATTGAGTTCAACCTCTCTGGAAAAATCACGGCGAACACCCAGGCTTATGCAGATGAGGGGCGGCCACAGGCTTGGATTTTCATACATGAATCTGATTCGCCTTGTGAGATAACCTCCTCCCAGCATGGTGAAAAGAGTGAAGTGCCCGTCACATGCAGAAACAATAATGTCTGCGGAAACGAATGAATTGTCTTCCAGAACAATTCCCTTTGTACTGTTGTTTTCTATTGCTATTTTCACGACCTTTTTTTTGTAATGTATTGTCCCGCCGAGATCCAGGTATTTTTTCTCAATTTGCTTTGCAAAATTGAGTGAACCTCCAAGAGGATACCCTCCCTCCTGTTTCTGGAAAAATGCAAGCGGCATGATGACAAAAAGGGCAGGCAATCCCCTTACCGGGAACATCTGATGGAGGGTTTCTACAAGTTCAGGATTCCTGAACATTTTTCTGAAATACTCCTGTGATGTCATGCCTTTCAATTTCATGAATGATGGAATGAACGGCAGCAGTTTGATGAATGACAAAGGAGAAAAATTTCCAAAGTCGGTGTTCATTGGCGGATCAAACTTTGCGTAGAAACGAACAAGACGAAACATTTTGTGCAACGCCCTTTTTTCTTCCGGGAAATGCCGGACAAGTTCTGCTTCCAGTTTGTCGATATCCGTGTATACAATAATCGTCTTATTTCCAAAAGAAATCTTTCGAAAACGTTTCGTGTAATGGAATACTGTCTTGTCTGCTATTCCCAGCTCCCTGAAAATCGGGTACAGACTTGTGGATTTATTAGAACCTAACACCCAGTGAAGGCAATGATCGAACAGGTAATTGCCGCGCTTCCAGGAAGTGCAGACCCCTCCCGGCTGGGAATGCATTTCATATACCGCAGATGAATAGCCGTTCAACTGCGCATAACAGCCCGTGGACAATCCCGAGATACCCGCACCAACAATCACCATTTTTTTCATATGAACACGATATCCTTTCCTGGAACCCGTACCTGCGGTTGACAGACGGTCGGCCCTTCTTTCTGTACTATATCAAAAGAAAAATGGACGGGCAACAGCAGCTCACCGGGGATAAAATTATTCCCGCAGGAAAGAGCAGCCGCACACATGCAAGGATGTACACGAGTGTGTGAAGATAAAGGATACAAGGCAGCAGAAATATGCAAAATTAATCCCTGATCACCGAGACAAGATTTTTCACCAATTGAATGACTTGATATTCAGCATGCCATATGCTAAAGTAGAAGTCAATTATTTCATCGTGTTGAAATATGTCCAGAATCAGCGGTAGCCTGCGGAAAAAGATCCAAAATCAGCGATTCTTGCCGCACACCTGGTTTTGGTATTTGATATGATCTGTATCATTACTCATACAATCTTGTGAAGGAGAAGAAGGATGAATCATTTTTCCGCACTGATTTTGATATTTTCAATATCTGTTTTTTATGCATGTGATCAAAGTATCAATGTGCAAACAGAAATTGTGGACCCACCCTCATTCGATCACACAACCGGTAAATATGCAGACCCATTCGACCTTGTCATTTCACATACCGACCCTTCGGTTCAGATATGGTACACGATAGACGGTACCAATCCGGTTGCCGGAGAAGACTATCTTTTTGATGCCGGGACCCCTATCGCGATAAGTGATACAACCGAGGTGAGGGCTGTAGCGACAAAAACAGGATTACAGCCTTCGCAGACAGTACAGCGGAATTTTACCTTTCCCTGGAAAAAACTGGCAAATCTTCCCCAGGCAAGAACTTCAGCGGTTGTAGCGCTGATTTCCGGGATGGTGTATGTCGCAGGTGGGCTTGGTGATGATGGTTCATCAGGTTACGAAGCAAAGGACACCCTGTATCGTTATAACACTGCATTGGATTCATGGGAACAACTCGAGAGCATGCCCGGCGCAAGGTATGACGCGGCAGGTGGATTACTTGGCGGAAAATTGTATGTCATTGGCGGGTCGTACATAGATTCCACGCCGACAACTGTCATGACCAGTACTGTCTATGTGTATGATCCATCCACAACTCACTGGAGTACCGATTCTGCCCACCCGCTCTCTTCGAGTATCCATGCACCTTCTGCTGCCACAAGTGCATCCGCGATCTGGGTCTCAGGCGGTTACGCAACCGGTTGGGTAACCCAAAGCACAATCACACTGTGGGATCCGACAAACGGCGCGGTTGCAGCTGCTACATCTCTTCCAGCCGCCCTTGCTGGCAGCTCCACTCTTGTCTATGGCGATTTCCTTTATGTATTTGGTGGTGAGGATACCTCCATGTTATCCAGAACAGTAAGAAAATTCGATATGGTTGGTGCCGGCGGATGGACAACTTGTTCCAACATCAACACTGTTTTATACAGCGGGACCAATGTAGATCTGGGGTCCCGGTTCGCATGGGCAGAAACAGGGGATTCGGTGTACCTGTTTGGCGGATATCACAACATGACTCCGGCTACCAACATCGTGAGAAAATACAATATTTCCGGAGATACCTGGACGACAGCGACACGACTGCCCTCAGATCAATTCAGGGCATCAGCCGGTGCGGTCTCACTCTCTGACGGGACGATTATCGTCGTTGGCGGACAGGGCGGGTTCCAATATGATTCTTCACTTTACCGCAATACCGTATATCGTTATTACCCGTTGTTGGACAACTAGGAAACCGGTTTCCTGAATGATTAAAAATCACAAATAACACCCCAGGCTTTGCGCCCGGTGGGTGGTCTACTCTGCCATGGCCATTCATTTATTTCCGAACAGGCGGATGATCACCGGATCTTTCGACCGCAGAAAGGGCCGGTATGGAGCGGTATCGCGGGCAGGGTTGGAGAAAAAATAGAACACTATACACCACGGATTGCGCTGATTAACGCTGATGGAAGAAGATGGACAGGGCTAAGCACGAATTGGCGCGAATGGGGAAAGGGAGTCCCGGAAAAGCCAAAGTTCCATACAAAAATATACTTCTCACGCCACCGTGTCAGTATAAATGCTCTTCCCGGCACCATAGTATGCTTCATACACATGCTGATATACCGCTACATATTTTTCTTCATAAAGCACCTTAGAATAAACGGCCTCAGGCAAGTCCTTGTCCAGGATTTTCCCAATGGTCACCTGAACTTCAGCACGGGATTGCTGGCGTTTGCGCCAGTCCAGTACCAGCTTACCCTCTTTTAGTGTAGCGAGCAGTTCCCTGGCCGCGGCCTTTACCTTGCTGCGGTCTTTGCTGCTCATTTCTATATGAGGTTTGGTGAGTATGTCAAAAAGCGCGAGCTCTTCATCATTCAGGTGTTCCTTCACCCCGCGCTGTTCCTCTTCGTCAAGCGAAGACGCGAATTCTTTAAGCCGCTCAAAGAACTCTTCTGCATTCAGAGTCCCTGCATTATATTCTTCGATCATCTTCTGGAACTTTTCCATAAAATCCATACGCGAGCGATTCAATTTCACCATCGCCGAAAGCTTATTGGAAACGGTATATTTCAATCTTTCATTGATGGTATGCCTGCGGTTCTGCTTGAACTTTTCCGAAAGTTTGTCAAAGTCGATGGCGCTCAAATCAAGCCAGGGTTCGTCATCCGGATCATTCGCCCTGCGGATGATATAACCCTCTGTGGCGATTGACCTGTCCAGGAGCTTTTCAACATCTCCCATAACCTGCGATATGTCGGGCACCGGGGATAGAGAGCGTATCTCATGCGCAATTGCCTGTATGGGAGCGAGTTCTTTTGAAAACTCGTGTGCTGACTGGTCAGGCAATACCGCCTTGTAGAAGCGAATGCAGGCATTGGCAAGGTCTAAGAAACGGCGCTTGCTGTCATCGCTTGATACGAGCATTTCCGTCGCGTCTTTCATCAGGGCGACACGCTCAAAGCCGGACGCAGCGTCAATCGCCGCAAGGTCAACTTTGTTTTCAGCACACAGTTCCTTTGTTTCTTCCAGCGTTTCCCGCAATGCGGCGAGAAGCGCCGACTTGTCCTCCACTGGTTTGTCGCCCCCAATGCCCTCGCCGTAGATGGCGAGCGCCTTTTCCAGGTTGCGGAACACGCCGACGTAATCGACGATAAGGCCGCTCACCTTGCCCGGGAACACCCTGTTGGCGCGGGCGATTGTCTGCATCAGGGTGTGGTTGCGCATGGGCTTGTCCAGGTAGAGCGTTGAACAGACAGGCACGTCAAAACCGGTCATCCACATGGCGCAGACAAATACCAGCCTGAACGGGTCTTGCGGGTCCTTAAACTTCTTCTCAAGGTCCTCTTCCACCATGCGCTTGCGGTGGACTTTGATGTCAATGCCCTTTTCTTTCAGATCGGCGATTTCGTTCTGGCTCTGCGAGACCACCACAGCCATATCCGTTTCACGCATGTAATCGATAACTTTCCTGATATAGTCTTTGTCATCGGCATTTGCCGTTTCCAATTCCTTTTCCAAGACAGATATTTTATCAATCCAGTGTTTTTTCACTTTTTCGTACATGCGGACTGCGGTGGCCTTGTCGATGCAGATCATCATAGCCTTGCCCTGATATCCACGGCCGGTGAAATGCGTGACCAGGTCTTTTGCTATCGCCTCAAGCCGGTCATCCCGCGTGATGAGATGATATTCTCTGGCGAACTCGCGCTCCAACCGCTTTTCCTGATCCTCGTCCAGCTCAACCTCTTCAAGCAGACGCTCCATGTCCTCGTTTAAGTCCTTGTTTACAAGCTGAAGTTCGGGCGTGCGGTTCTCGTAATACAAAGGCACGGTCGCCTTGTCCAGAACGGACTGTTTGTAGTTATAAATGCTGATGTACTCTCCAAAAACCTGGCGGGTTTTTTCCTCTTCGCCGGATATCAGCGGGGTGCCGGTGAAGGCGAGGAACGCCGCTTTGGGAAGGGCCGTGCGCATATTGAGGGCGAGGGTGTCATACTGGCTGCGGTGCGCCTCGTCGGTGATGACGATGATGTCGCTGCGGGACGAAAGCACAGGGTGTTTTTCACCGGGCGCAGTGCGGAACTTGTGGATCAGGGTGAATATATAGCGGTGGTCTTCGGCAAGAAGCTGCCGCAAATGCGCGGTGCTCTTGGCCTGGGCGCGGTTTTCAGTTACCACGCCCGCGGCAAGGAAATTGGTATAGATCTGGCGGTCGAGCTCCTGCCTGTCGGTGACCACGACAAAGGTCCAGTTGCCCGGGACCTTGCGGAGCACCTTCTGGGCGAAAAAGATCATGGATATACTTTTGCCGCTGCCTTGTGTGTGCCAGAAGACGCCGAGCTTGCCCGCGCGTTCACGGATGTCAGACAAAGCTTCCAGTGCGCTGTTCACGCCCAGATACTGGTGATTCTTGGAGACGAGCTTGATCAATCCGCCGGTGACCTCCTGGTAAATGGTGAAGTTTTCAACAATATCAAGAAACCTCGCGGGCTGGCATGTGCCGCGGAGCATTGTCTCCAAAGAAACGCGTCCGTGTTCCTTCTCGCTACCGATCTTTTTCCATTCAAAGAAATGCTCCCAGCCCGAAGACATGCTCCCCATCCGGCTCTCGCGGCCGTTGGAGAGGATGATGATCGCGTTGGGCCAAAAGACATGAGGAACCGTGTCCCGATAATCGCGCAGGTTGTCGTTGTACGCGGCCTCAAGTCTCTTGTGCGCGGCTTTGAGTTCCACGAACAACAGCGGAAGCCCGTTGACAAAACCGATAAGGTCTGCGCGGCGCGTGTACATCTCGCCGGTCACCCAGAACTGGGAGCAGACCAGAAAATCATTGTTTAAGGCTTCATCCCAGTCAATGACCCGAACGGTAATAACGGTCTCACCGTCCCTTTCCCTGTCCGGCACGCGAACGCGAAAACCGTTCTTGATGATATTGTAGACTTCCCGGTTCGCGGCGACCGCGCTCATGCGTGATCGGTCGCGAGTCAATTCATCGATGACCTGTGTGATCGCTTCTGCTGGTACATCCGGATTGAGCTTCTGCAGGGCCGTGCGCAAACGCCCGGTCAGTATTACGTCTGACTTTGTATCACGACCAAGGGGGCTTTTGCCATGATCAAACTCGGCATAAGCGTCAATTATTTCCCAGCCCAATTGTGCAAGCAGTTCCTTTGCGGGCTGTTCAACCAGTTCGTCCTCGGTATAGCCTGCCGGGCTCATGAGTTTTCTCCATTCCCAGTTTTACCATCTTTGAAAATTGTAGCTGCGCTGATCTGTTTGCCTTCCACCAATGATTTTACAGCAGTCATGATCAACTCTGCACGTCTCTTCAAGAATAGTTCAAAATCTTTTTTTATTTTTTCCTTCTTTTCCCTGTCGGAAAGCCCTTCATAGCCTCCATTCGCAAGCTCAGGAATTGGAACAAGGTGCGATTCAAGACGATCCTTTACAATGTCCTGTGTTGTCCACTCATAACGGTCTTTAAGGTACTGCAGTGGATCCTTTCGGCCAATTGCCATGTTTGTTCTGTCGGATATCAATGCGCAGTTAAGGGCTGTATAGCTGTCAACTCCCGCTTCTTTCAGAAGAGCATCCGGGTAAATATGGTGATAATGACGGCTGCTGATATTTGATTTACTCAAATGCTCGCCTGTGGAAAAATCAAACGCACCCAGCCTGCACACGACGGCAAGTATTGCCCTTCCACGTATAGTCCATCTTTTGGGCCATTCAGCATCTAATAATTCTTCCTTTTCAACCAATTTGTGATCAGCGAAAACAGGAACATCAGACACGGAATACAGGCTGCCATTTTCTTTTTTTTCACCGGTGATAATCCTTTTCATGGCGATAAAATCGGAAAAGGCGTGGGTTGCGGCTGAATTTTCATATCTATCCGTAAAAAACGAAAACCAAAGATACTTTTTTAATAACAATTCATCCTTGCCTCTTTTATCACCAGATTCCGGAATGTGCTCATATAAGGCGGCGATAACCGCCAATACAGCGTTTGTCGGCAAGCGTTCCCTGTCATAAATACCCTCCGAACAAAGAAATTCCGCCATCCGGAATAATCCAACTTCCATGACGGGCCACTTTCTAACCATTATCGTCTTGTCCATATCCCATGCACCACGCTGGTTTGGCAGACTGCCCTGTAAAAGAGCGGATGTATTCAGCAGCATGTCCGAAAGATCCCCGTATTTTCCGATATCCGGATGCTTTTTATCAAGGGAATCATGCAAATCATGCAATGAGCTGCCCATAACGCTTTCCACTTCCGCAACAATGACATCATATTGCGAAAGCGGCTTGCTGTTTGTGTTCATCTTTATAAAGACATCAAGAGCAATGCTCTTGTCAGTCTCGGCAGGTAATGAAAGATACGGCAGGTTATAATTTGCAATTACAGAGCGAAGGTCCTTGATGCTATCACTTATCCTCTTTTGAAAATCGTAATATTTCTTTAACTCGTCCTTGCTCTCTCCGAATTCGCGCGAGGTCGCTGCTTTTTGCACCCACTCATCGATTTCCTTTTGCATTTCCTCAGGCTTTAACAAATCGGTGGGAATATAGCCACGCTGAAGGCATTGCGCAGGATCATCACACCATATAGGATATTTTTCCCCATTCTTTAAATATCTTCCGCGAAAATAGACGGTCAGATCTGTCTGCTCCCGGTCCTTGTCATAATTATCAAACTCCTGAAGATATATGAAATATTTCTCCCAATCGTAGTTATTATGAAATACCCGCCACAATGCCGTAAGTCTTTGTTGACCATCCAGAAGATGTTCAAGAACCCGCTGTCCTTCCCTTGGCGCGGTTGTTTCCAAATATCTCGAAATGAACTGTTCCTTATCTCCGACTTCCAGAGTAAGTGTAATTCCCAGCGGAAGATCATGGACAACTGTTTCCACAAGGCTCGCAATTCGCTGGCGGTCCCATGCTTCATACCGCTGAAAACGCGGCAATTTGATCTCGCCACGCTGAATCTTTCCATACCAATCTTTCAATGGCCGATTACGGGCTTCCATCACTAGTCCTCCGGTAATATTGATAGCTCATTCATTAATCATGGGCCTCATCATGGGCCTCATCATAGGCCAATTTTGCTTCTTTCATGCATCCGCCTCCTCGGGAACCTTGATATCCATCTCCGACACATCCACTTCACCCGAGATGAGCTTAGGGAGCAGAAGATCACGGGTGCGGCGAAGATTTTGATTACGTTTTACGAGGCTAATTATCAAACATAAATATTGCTCAGCGATCTTGTCAAAGCATTCTGCAATTTCAATGGTTGGTGTAATTATTGACAAATCATTAACACCTGTCTGGTTAATACCAGGCTGTGCGGCGTTTGCATTTGTGGCACGAATTGCGTGAACTGTATCTGCTTCTTGGAGCCAAAGATATAAAGCATTTTGTTTGAGTTTGATCCCACTTGTTCGGAGTAAGAAAACATGCTCATTAACACAACATTCCGAATGTGGAAATCCATCACGAAAATATGATGATTTACCAATATATGCACCATCTTTATAAATTGCTACATCACGGTCACGTACTACACCTTTATTTATCTTCTGGAAAAACTCACGCGGGACATATTTTTCATTATTGAAATCATGGCGCCCGATACCGTCAATATTTTCCGCCCCAATACTTGGGACGCCATCTTTCACATCCCGTATTCCACCTTTTGGGCGCTTCCCTGATTCAAGTGCGACAAGCTGCTCACCAAGGTTTGTATATTCCCACCCCTCCGGTATCTTTCCCAGGGCAGAATCCACAAACTTCACATTCTCATACCCTGGGAAGCGGAACTTGACGAACCACTCGCGGTACAGGTTCTGCGCCATCTCTTCCAGGATCTTGATCCTGCGCAGGTTGTTTTCAATAAGGTCGTCGTAGGCGGAGAGAATGGCGGCAATTTTACGCTGGATGGGGAGAGGGGGGAGAGGAAATTCGATAGCATAAAAAGCATCACGACTTGTAGATGGAATTGCAGAACCGCTATCCATTTTGTTAATATCGAAATTTAATAACTGATAATATGCCCATTTTGTAGAATATGAACCTTCTACTATCGGCGATAGGTAAAATGCGGTATCAATAACAAAAAAGGGTATTTTCGAATAGTGTATTCCCCGGTAAGCTCCCTTTCTACCAACGATGACACCATCATTTGGACATAAATATTCACAATGCCATCCGATTTGACCATTCGTTCCATAAACTGGGTATAGCACGTCAGATTCCTGGTAACTCCGCAGTGCTTTACCATAAACAAGCGTAGCGAGTGTGCCCCATGTTGTTGTTTTCCATCTAAAAGGCACTTTTGAAATCACTCTCCCTCCAACAGCTTCGCCACATTCTCCGCGATCCGCTCTTCCAAATCCCTGGCCTCTGTATTGAGGGTTTCCAGTTCCTCGTTCAGTTCCTCCAGCCGCTCCTTGAAATCAAAGTCATCTTCCTCCCGGTCTGCCACGCCCACATACCTGCCCGGGTTAAGGCTCCAGCCCTGGGCTTCTATTTCAGCCACAGTCGCCACCTTGCAGAGCCCGGGGATGTCCTTGTATTTGGGTTTCTTGCCGAAATGCTCCGCAGTCATCCTGGCGCTCTCATGCAGGTCTTCAGGCTCCTCAGCGCGGTACAGCCTGACGATATTCGCTAAAAACTCGATCTGGTCGGCCGACCACTCCCTGTGCGCGCGGTCCTTCTGGCGGAACAGATGCCGTGCGTCGATGAAGAGTACGTTGTCCTCGCGTGGAGTGCCGCTTTTGCCACGGTCCAGGAACCAGAGCGTGCAGGGGAGCGTCACTGTGTAGAAAAAGTTGGAGCCCACGGCCACCATCACGTCCACCGCGCGCATGGCAATCAACTGCTGACGAATATCCAGCTCCGAACTTCGCGCGTCAGACGCCGAGTTGGCCATGACGAATCCTGCCCTGCCCGTTTCATTCAGGCTGCTGAAAAAAATCTGGATCCAGATATAGTTGGCATTATCGGTACGGGGAAGGCCGAAGGGGAAACGCGGGTCCTCCTTGAGCCGCTCCTTGTTCACCTTGTCCACGTTAAACGGCGGATTGGCCATCACAAAGTCAAACTTGTCCACGGATTTGTGCAGGTCCTCGTAATAGGCATTGCCCTCGCGGATATCGCCGCAAAGTCCATGGACCGCCAGGTTCATCTTGCCCAGGCGCACGGTCTCGGCCACCTTTTCCTGGCCGTAAATGCTTAACGCATCGCCCGCGTTTTTCTTGTGCTCGGACACAAAGCGCGCGCTCTGCACGAACATGCCGCCCGAGCCGCAGGCAGGGTCATAGATGCGTCCGCGAAACGGCTCCATGATGGCGACGATAAGCTGGACGATCGATATCGGCGTGAAGAACTCGCCGCCCTTCTGGCCCTCGCTCATGGCAAAGTGCCCAAGAAAGTATTCGTAAATCCTGCCGAAGGCGTCCCCCTCGATGTCCATGGGGATTGAGTTCATGGTCTTGAGCAACTCTTTTAACAGGGAGTTCTCAAAGTGGTTATAGGTTTTCGGCAGCACGTCCGCGAGATCCGTATTTTCCGCCTCGATTGCGCGCATGGCATTGTTTATAGCTTCGCCGATGTTTTCCTTTTCAGGGAGGTTTAAAAGCGTTCCAAAACGGGCGATTTCCGGAAGATAGAGCACACCCCTTTCCTGGTAATCAGCCGCGCCAATCTTCCGCCGCCTGCTACCGGTGCCTTCGAGTTCCTTCGAAGTCTCCTGGAATTTGTGGTCCGCATAGCGGAGGAAGACCAGTCCGAGTACCGGAGTCGAATATTCCGATGATTTCAGCTTGGAATTTGCGCGAAATTCATCCGCCGAGGCCCAAAGCCGGGATTCTATGTCATTGCCATTATGGTTCATTGGTTCTCCGTTGAAAACTGGATCGTTTTTAAACGATGTACGCCAATTTTAAACCAACATTCATGGCCAGGCAATCACTTTTTATGTGAATTTCATATTAATTACAGGACATCGGTGTATACACACAGAGGGGCTTTCCAAAAATCAGGCAAGCCCCTCGTTAATAGTTGTGCTGAATTACCAGAGTACCGGCAAACCAAAATCCGCTGCCTGCCAATTTACAAAATTGTTGAAACGCGCCTTGGTGATCCTGGCAAACCAGTTTAAATATTCTGTAGAGGTCCAAATGAATCCTGTTGTTCGTTTGTACCCGCTTGAAAAAATACCTACTGCGCAATTGGCATAGCTTCCCGATTTTATCAGTAATGGTGCGCCGCTCTGTCCCGGCATTGCATCAAGCTCGCTCAAGATGTAGTTGGAGTGCGTTTCGGCAAAAGCCCAGGTTCCCGAATCTTCAAACTGATAGGCGGAGCCGCCGCGATCACCGGGGTAGCCGGACACCCAGCCCTGTGCGGTAGGGGTAAGATAGCTGTCGCTTACATAGCAGTATCCCATCCAGCCTGCGACGCGGCCCAGGTTCCGGTCCAGCGTGATCATGCCATAGTCATATTCCCAATTTCTATCCGAGGTCCAGCCGGAGCATGACCAGTAGTGGATACCCCACGCTTCGCCAAAAGGCTGATAGGTCCCGTTCAACCCGGGAACAACCCTTATAGAGGCTGCCCATCCGCCGTGTTTGTTATCATAGACGCAATGCCCGGCGGTCATGACTGCCCGGTCGCCGCAGAGCGATCCTGATCCTGTGCACGTGTATCCATCGGGGAAGGTGATGAAAAGTTTGCATACGTTGGAGTACGGGAAACGGGTGGTGTCATAGACCTGGGTTCGATCGTCGCGCGACCCAATTATATACCGGCTCGGCGGGGCGTAATGCCGGCTGAATGTTTTGACATTCGGTGCGACATGGTCAACTTCCACCTTGACCAATCCCGCTGATTGCGCGGTCCAGTCATATCCCGGCAGGGCGTGATCAACGCTCCGGTGCGCTTCTGCCTGTTCGTTTGGACTGAGTTCCCGGCCAAAGGGTTCAGGCTGATACTCGACGCCAGAATAATCATCCGGATTGACAGCCAGGATCGCTCTTGGGTCGTCCGGCAACAGGGGATATTCACTCTCCGGGCCTTCACCGGCTGAAGGTATGCTGCACCCGGCCAGGACGGTAAAAATCAGAATGAAGGCCGAACAGGAAAGAATGGTATCCAATTTATTTTTTCGGTTAATCATGTGAACCTCCTTTTGAATTGTAAAAGTAGAACACAAGTGCGGGTAAAGGACAATGAGGGAATTCCCCTATTTTGCTGTTTTTTCTGGTATGTTCAGCACGTAAGGGAATAATGGGAAAAAAATAAAATCCCGAAAAACCTGGCAGCTTGTTCCAAACCGGCAGGCTGCAAGCAACCGGTCTTCATACCATATGGCGTTAATCGTATTATTCGGTGGATTATCTTCTTCTCGTCATCGGTGTCTCCGGCGATAAATATCTTGCTCCATTGATGAACGGCCGGGATTATTTCATGGTGTATCGCACCGAAACAATGAATTGCTTCCACACCGCGGTGCATGCTGTTGTGTTAATGAGGCAGCCGACAGGTGTGCCTGAAAGCTTGCGGACAATCCTCACTCAAACTCTATTGCAATACTGTGTATATCGTAACCATCTTCTTCAGTTATCACAGGGGTAATTCCGGTTCCGGCAAAAGTGCAACGCGAGATTGAGTCCGCGGGATCTCCGAACACGCCGTAATAAATAAAGCCGTTTGGATCAACGGTAAATCCCTTATTGGGATTCTCCCCGATATCGATCAATGTCTTGTTTTCTCCGTCAAGGTCAGCCTGCTCAAATCCCTGTCTGCTCAAATCCTGTACCCAGAATATTATTTTGTTGAAAGCATCAATGTCCATTCCGCGTTGAATTGATGCAGTGCAGACCATCAAAGGGCCGGTACCGTCAGTGTTCACCCGCATGATTGTGGTGCCGGGGTGAAAATAAATCCGCCCGCTTTGACTGTCCAGCGACAAATACAAGACATACGTCCCCAAATTCTCGTATACATCCTGCGCGCCAGACCCGTCCAGATTCCCCCTCCGGATCATCTTTCCCTCGTTCCAGTACAGGTGCCCGCGTTCTGAATCAACGGCGCAATCGTAGACCGGGTTGCCCGCGACACTGACGACTGTCTGGACACCGGTTCCATCCAGGTTGGAACAAAGGATTTTGTTGTAGTTGTCATAGTCTGTCCAGTATAATTTGTTCCCGGTTGAATCGACCGTGAGTTCTTCCGGCCGGTAGGTCAGGCCGGAGACAATGGTAATGGCAGTATTGGCCGGATCCGCAAGGTCGGCACGGCGGATGTCAAAACTGCCGGCCCCGTTGCTGCGGGCCCAAAAAATCCGCAAGGATACGGGCGGTTGGGTGTTCCCGGGGAGGGTACACGAAAGAAGACAAGATGCCACGATGAGCGTCAGCAAAGCTATTGAAGTTTTTCGTTTCATCAGAGTACTCCTTTTTTTGTACGTTGATGTTATTATACCACTCGTGTAAGTAAGTTTCCATAATAAACCAACTTTTTTTTGGCTGCGTGTTGAAGTGCGATGGAAGACCCGGAAAACAACAGACACGGCTGCCAGGGCGGCAGTGTCTGCGCCAATGTACCGTCAATTAAAGTGGCGAGGCGGTGAAAAGGCGAACTTTACAATCCAGATACCCCTCGGAGAATATTGTTATTCTCTGCCCATGCTTTTCGGGAGGGCTCTTGTTCCTGATTTTCGCCTCATTTATGCTGTGCTCTGATGTTTTGCAGCATCATTCTGCCCAGTATTCAGTGCCATTCCTGTCGATATATCCGTAAAAAGATTCGGCAGCATTGCGGTCCAGTCTCACCTGCGCGAGGCCTTCATGAAATGATATGGCCCCGTCATATTTAAAAGGAATAATCTCGGTGCCGGCAATATCAATGGCGCCCCATTTCCCATGCCGCTGAACCCATGCAATCCCTTCACTGAATGGCCACACCCGGTCGTATTTAAAAGGGACAACCACACGACCTTTGGTGTCAATGAATCCCCACAGGTTTTCCTGCTGCGCAGGGGCCAGCCCGTTGCAGAAGGGAAGAATATCCTGGTAGACCAGCGGTATCACTTCATTGCCGTCCCAATCGATATATCCGCACCGGTTGCCCATCCTCACCATGGCCAATCCCCCATAATAATCTCCTGTCCCGTCGTATTGCAGCCGGATGGCCTCGCGGCCGGTGGTATCGATATAACCGCTTTTTCCGTTTAGCACAGCGACGGTCCTGCCAGACACGAATGATCCTGCATACTCATACTTCAATGCAATGACCTCGCGGCCCGTTTTGTCAATGAAGCCGTGTGTGTCGTTTACTGTGACTCGTGCAAACCCTTCTTTGAAACTAAAGACCGCATCGTACCGGAGGGGAATCGCCATGTTTCCTCCGGTATCAAGAAAACCGCATTTTCCATCCAGTTTTACTGCGGCAAGCCCTTCGCTGAAGCCATCTGCCCAATCATATTTCAGGGGGATAATTTCTTTTCCATTCCTGTCAATATATCCGTATCGTTTATCAAACACGACGCAGGCGTATCCTTCGCTGTAACGAAATATTTTTTCGTATTGGACCGGAACGACAACCCTGCCCTGCGTATCGATGCATCCCCATTTCCGGCCCATCCTGACCATGGCGAGACCGCCGGTGAAATCCCCCGCCGCATCGTAGACACGCGGGATGACGAGCCTGCCGGTCATATCGACAAATCCCTGTTTGCCGTCCAGGCCCACCCGTATGCGCCCTCCAAAAAATTCCCCGATCACATCGTGTGTTAACGGCAGAATTTCCCGTCCATGAAAATCGACAAGGCCCTTTTTCCCGTCAATGTCAACGACTGCCAGGCCGTCCTTGAAGGGTTCGGCGCTGTTGTACTTTATCGGGATGACGATCTTTTTCCCGGAATCGGCGTACCCCCATTTCCCTTCTGAAAAAAACGGCACCGGCGCCGGGCGTTCTCCGGCAGAAGGATCGGTGATGCATGATATGAATATTGTCATTCCTGTCATAATCATGGCGAACTGGAATTGGGCCATCCTTACCTCTGCTCCCCGTTGTCACGGGATGAAACCTTCAATGCTGCAGTAATCAATGATGCACACCCTTTCATTTTCTGTTTCTGTCGGAAAGATTTCATGGACATAACCGGAACCGTTATGTGGTTTGCATTTGCCGACAGGAACGTGGCCGCTGGTGATTATATCAGCATTAAGGATGACTTTCAATTTAACCCGCAATTATTTTCTGACACACGCAGCCGTTGTTTCACATCTTCCTTGACCATTTTGTCGGATAAAAAAATATTGCAGGGATTCTTCTGTCAAAGGCCATCCTCTCCTCTGCTGGCACTTATTGTATTTCCCGCAAGACAGTGATAGAGTAATTACATGGGGGCGCCTTTGACCATTGGCCAGCCGGTTTTTATGAAACGGCAAAATGTATGCGGCCGCAGGAGAATTACAAGTGAAAGAAAAAATTGCATTGGTTACAGGATCAAGCTCGGGAATCGGGAAAAGCTGCTGTATGGAATTATTGAAAATGGGCAACAAGGTTGTCGGGATTGATGTTGCCGCAAGCAGCATAGAGAATGCTGATTACATGCATAAATCAATTGACATCACCAACGAAGGGCATGTACGTGATGCAATCTCGGACATTTGTCAGAAATACGGCAAAATTGATTTTCTGGTAAATGCAGCAGGGATATTTGCCAGCGGGAAGCCATTTTTTGAACTGGATCTGGAAAAATGGAATAATGTATTATCAGTAAATCTGAATGGGACGTTTATCGTGTCAAAACATGCGGCACAGGTCATGATAAGACAGAAATACGGCAAAATTGTAAACATTGCCTGTGTCAGGGCAAAAGTATTCAGGCAGAATATGGCGGATTATGCTTCGTCAAAGGCGGCAATAGTGGCATTAACATCCGCAATGGCGCTTGATTTGGCGTCTTACAATATCCAGGTAAACGCTGTCGCACCAGGGTTTACCCATACTGGCATGACGTCAAAAGCGTTTGACCAGCCGGAAATCAGAAAACAGTCTGAATCATTGATCCCCAATGGAAAAATTGCAGAACCGGATGATATTACACCAGCTGTAATTTTCCTTTTATCTGATGGATCAAACAATATTACGGGAACAACAATTTTTTCCGATGGCGGATATTCCATAAGCAAATAGAACCGGAAACCGTCTTGCCCAATTATCTTGTGCCAAAAGGCCAATGGGAAACTTTTTTGCCACGATTCATACGTGCAAATCAGGCTCATCATTTCCCCAAACCATTCTTAAAGGAAAACTTTATCCACATCATACTGGAAACTTTACGTTATTATAACACCAAATACCGGTCTTTTCATTATTCTTGGAAAAAATAATTGCCATGTTGGACAAGGCCCGAGGGGATCATCGTGTTGGTTTTTTCCGGGACGGAAAAACATGCCAAACAGCATATTCTTACCGGCAGGTGGTATCATGATCTATAATAGAATAGACTTTAAAAAATTATACAGGAGAAGACAATCAGGCTCGTGATAAGCGACAATTTCGAAGCCTTCATCAACCCCGGCTCGGCCATGGACCAGCCCAATACCAGTCTGCGGCTTATTGCCTATGAGGGGGGGGGCAACACCTTCTTCCGTTAAACGAGTCCGGCGACTGGCAAATGAATGCCGTAAAACTCGAACTCTTTCGCCAGGCACAGACAGATGCACGCATGTACACACTCTACAAGCAGTACCTCTCCCGGTGGCTGGAGGGAGGTGGAGAAATGTTCATGCTGTTCTCCTCTACAGGCAACTGGGGTGAATGGGGCTACTGGGGACTTTTGTTTGACCTGACGAGTGCGCCTGCTGCCTCGCTCAAATATGCAGCAGTGATCGAGTGGATGGATGAAAACCCGGTCTGGTGGTAAACGCTGACGGAAACGCAGGAACCACTCGCAGTTGGGACAGCCGGGCGGCTACCGTCATCAGCGGGAAGCACGGCAGTGTTTTGGTTCACCTGCAGGATAATGGCCATAAACAGGAGCATTACATGTTTTTCGCCGACGGGAAGCATTTTTCAAATCATGCCGAACGGCATATTGGGAAATATCCTTCACTTTTATAATCTTAAGTGACATGATTACAGAAAGGAGCATAATAATGAAAACAGTGACTGATACATTAAAATCTTTTGCGGCAGGCTGCCGGATTTTTTTTATTCTGGCCTTATGTTTACTGCCGGTTATTTTTTCCTGCACGCCCCCGGGTACAACTACCCAGGAGCCGGTTCCCACGCCCACGCCCACGCCGCAGCCGGATATCACCGGCTGGACGTGGATAACAGGCACCAATCTCACCGGACAAAACGGGGTCTATGGCGAAAAGGGAATCACATCCCCGGAGAATATTCCCGGTGGCAGGTATGGTTCTGCCCTGTGGACAGATACCGAGGGCAATTACTGGGTGTTCGGCGGGTACGGAAAGACCCCTGAATCGGGCATGGACGGGTACTTGAATGATCTTTGGCGGTTTGACGGTGCGAACTGGACATGGATCACCGGAGTGAACAGTACAGACAGAAATGGAACATACGGAACAAAAGGCATTGCCGACAGCGCCAATACACCCGGCGCGCGCAGCGGGAGCGCCTATTGGACAGACGCGGAAGGGAATTTCTGGCTCTTTGGCGGTAATGGATACAGCAAGATTTCCTCCGGTGCGGGGACCTTGCAGGACCTGTGGAAATATACAGTTGCCGACAACACCTGGACATGGGTATCCGGAGGGGACAATATTTATTTGAAAAGCGTGTTTGGAACCAGGGGAGTTGCCCACGCGGACAATGTCCCGGGCAGCAGGCGGGATTGCGCGTTCTTCAAAGACAGTACAGGAAATTTCTTGCTTTTCGGCGGCTGGGGATATGATGCGGTTGCCGGAAGCGGATATTTAAACGATATATGGAAGTGGGACGGAACCAACTGGACATGGATTGGCGGCAATACTGACCGGAATTTGAGCGGTGTATATGGGCCCAAGGGCACAGCAGGAACAAATTATTTTCCCGGAGGACGATACGGAAGTGCGGCATGGACAGATGAAAACGGGGATCTCTTTATTTTCGGCGGTTTGGGTAAAAATGCGACTGCGGCCTGGGGCATGCTCAATGACCTCTGGAAGTATACGGTTGCCGGCCAAACATGGACATGGGTTGCAGGCAGCAGCGCATTAGACCAAGGCGGTGTCTACGGCACCCAGGGGGTCCCTGCCGCGGCCAACAACCCGGGAGGCCGCCAATCAAGCGTGTACTGGCAGGACTCATCAGGAGTTTTCTGGCTCTTTGGCGGTGATGGGTATGGAAACACCACCATTGATTACGCAGCGATCAATGACCTGTGGAAGTGGGACGGGAGCAGTTGGACATGGGTTTCCGGAGCACAAACCATTCGCGCTCTCGGCTCATACGGAACACAGGGCACACCTGCCCTGGAAAATATAGCAAGCGCCCGGTATAATCCCGCCTTTACCCATGGCCCGAACAGCCAGATCATGATTTTCGGCGGACGGGGGTATGCAAGCATAGCCGATACCTTCGGCTGGATGAACGACCTCTGGAGATATGTACCGTAATATTAACCGCACCAATATGTCGTTCCGGCCCGGAAAACTCTTTTAATTCCGGGCCGTTTTTTTATTCCTTTATTCCGGATGTACTCTTCCCTGCTGCTTCAGGCATGTGCTCATTATTCCTGAAAAAAACCGGAAAACCCGTAAAGGTATTTGCGGTTTATATGCCTGAAAACAAAATTCAATAGGTGATTGCCCTGGGCAGTTTTTTGGCCTGGCTAATCCAGCCGGCGACCTGTTTTTCAACGGGAAGTTTTCTTACCAGCTTCTTTGCCTTGTTTGTATCGCACATCTTCTGATACAGGTTGTCTGCTTTCCGCTGTGCAAGCTCGGGGATTGTATCCACACCTGCCTCCTCGAGAAGATCCGCATATTCCGATCCGACACCCTTGATTCTGAAAAGATCAACATGGTTTACCCATTCCAGAATGAGTTTGGGAGTGATTCCTGATTTTGCACTTATGGTTTTTCTGCCTTCGGGGGTGCTGCCTTTTTTCAGCAGGTCTCCTGTTCCGCGAACACCGGTTTTTGCAAGCATTGCGGCGTATTTTTTACCGATACCCTCGATTTCTTCGAGTTTGGCCATGTGTCTACCTCCAGTTATTTCTTGAATAATTTGATAATAAAACCAACAATCGCCATAAGAATACCGCCGCCGACTCCGCCAGCGCCGATGTTGCCCAGAATGCTTACGATATCAAAGGACCCGGACGGCATCGCTGCTATTCCCAGCACATTGAGAAGTTGTCCACCCAATCCGCCGCCTACAATTCCGGCGATCGAATTAATAATCCAGCCCTGATCTATTTTGGGAACAAGTTTTCCGGCAACATTCCCGCCGACAGCACCGCCTACTGCCTGAATAATTAATGCAATGATATTCATTGGATCTCCTTTTTTAAAATTTTTTTTAAAATGATAGTGTTCCTCCTTGAAAATAAATTATAAGCGAAATGACACTATTTTTCAAATCAAGTCCAGAAAAAATTTGTTCTATTCGGTTTGTAAAATCCAATGCTTTTTGCCGGTTATTTTTCCGGTTGATACATCTGTCCGGAGATGCAATGGTTGAAACCAAAAGGCGTATGGCAAAATTTCTTTTTTGCAGATTTTTGCAGAATGGTACATTTCAATTTTGGCGTGAAGAACAGGCAATCTGCAACAGCGAGTGTTTTGATTCCGTGTTCGACCCCCCGCAACATGAAACAGAATCAATTTTTTACTTGCAGTCGCGGCAGGCAATCAATAGTATATAGCTGAGGGAATGCCATCATTCCCGGATCAAGGAGATTCCGTATGCGTCAAAACATGTTATGGTCCGGATTGTCTGCTGCAGCACTGCTTTTGGCAGGAATACTCTGCTCCGCTCCCGTTCTGTATTCGCAGAACAGCGGCCCGCGGGAAAAAATACTTTCCATTCTGCAACAACATTCTCCTACCGGCTTCTTTGTACTGGATGCGTATGAAGAATTTTCTTTTGCCCTGGAACACAGGTATATGCCGTGGAAAACAAAAAAAGACGACTTTATGGAATTTGTACGGGGAGATTCCGTCGAGAGCCTCCTTGGTTCTGTGAACATTGTCGTACACGAGACATACCATACCTACTCCGCGCTCAGGGCGTTTCAGCTGTCGGAGGAACGTTTCGGGAGACCGCTTCCCGGTTACCATGCCTTCCTTGCCAAAGATAATGCGGCCATGCTGGTGAAACGAACGCCTGTTTTCAATACATCCGAGATCGCAGATTCAATACCGGAGCGCCTGCGAACCTTCAGGTTTGCCACCTATATCGCACCTGATCCTGCCGGAAGTCTCTCTGCAACGGGTTCAAAGGCATGGGGCGTGTACGGCCTGTTGAACGAATACAGCGCCTATTATCATGGAAACAAGGCGGCCCTTGACCTGTACCCGTATTACCGAGATGTCATGCCGCCGGGCCCGGCAAAATGGCACGACTATTTTTCGGGAATCAACCGCTCTTTTTCCGCAAATGTGGAGTTCAGGTTTTTCATTCTTAAATACCTGCAGTACGCAAAAGAACACCATCCTTTGATATACAGTGGCATTATGGAAAACAGGGAATTCGTCCTGGCTTACCATGCTGTCAGCAAACAACATGAGGATCTGAGTGATGAATATTTCCGTATAAAAAAAGAGGTGTTCACGAATCTGGAAAAAGAAGGGTACACGGTAACCGAGGACGCGGAAAACATGTATACCGGAAAAGGAGCTTCCCGGTATGGCTCCTCACATCACCTGGCTGCATATTATCTGCTCAGGGATGAGCTTGAGAAACCGGAATACCGCACCATTATGAAACAATAACTGGCGCGCCGGTCAGCTGCGCCTTCGAGCGGGAATGGGAATCGCCGGCGAACATGTCACCGGATTTTCCCGTTCGTACCGCATTCCGGTTTGAATGGGTGTTCTTATTTTATTACACCCCCCAGCCATCCGCTGAAATTATCCATGATCAGCTTTTCAAATCCCTTCTTTCCCGCATTGGTGATTGCATCAGTATAAGATTGCGGCGGCTTGCCGTTCAGGTTATTATAAAACTCCCAGGACATAAAAATCATGTACTTGATAAAAGGCGCGAGCATTCCCAGCTTTTTCTCTCCAAGGTCGGCAAGATTCGCAAAGTTTTCAACAAGCATATTGCCGGAATTTATTCCCAATATCCTGATAACCGAATCCATCAGCTCTCCCTGTTTTCTGCCATATAATAGCGCCTGAAGGACCTCAACAAGCACCTTCTTGCAGATGGCCAGCGCATCCCCCTCTACGGTCATGTTCCATTTAAGGAAATACGCGAGCACAATTTTAACTGCGTAGTCTCCTGCCCAATCCGCCCATTCAAGGGTTTTGGTGATGCCGTCTGCCCATTTTTCATAGTTTTTATACCCGGAAAGCCCCTCTGCCAACCACAGGTCCTGCGCGATATGCCATATCCGTTTGCGTATTTCATATATTCCTTCAGGCCCGAGCGTGTCGGATCGTTTGTCCAGAAGCTCCCTGAACTTTGAATGATATTTTTCAGGGGTGTGTTCGGTGATGAACCGGCTGGTCAGGGCATACTCTTCTTCTCTTGTGCGGATTGTCTTGCCGAGTACTTCAGGTACAAGCGCCAGTTCAAGCTGTTGTTCGTGCGTTTCCTGATGGGTAATCGCGACAACCCTTACCGTGCCCCGGTACCGGATGTTTTTCCCGGGGACTGGTCTTTTTGGTTGTATCTCATACACTGCCGCAGAGCGTTGTTCGTCTATACCCCTGAAAACAACCGAACACTCTGCGGTTTCAAAGGCCTTTCGGTGCTCGTCATTTTCGGATTCTACCGGCAGGGATAACCGTAAGTCTTCCAAAACTTCCCGGTACACAACAAGGTCGTCATTACGGATGTCGCTGCATGAAAACAGCAGCTCTGTACTGGAATCCTTTTTGCTGCAGTCTATTGTGACCGGCAGGGTTCCTAGAAAACGGAACCGTTGGATTCCGGTGGAGATACCAATGGTTTTTACAAACCGGGTGCCGGATGATTCCGCGATGACCGTCATTTCATGTTTTTCAATAGGATTGCGCTGGTCTTCCGAAACCGCGGCCCGCACCGCAATTGAAGCGCTCATACCCGTTTGCGTGAGCCGGCAATCGATTTTTGTCGCGCTCATGGATTTCAAACGGTATGAAAATTTCCATTTTTGTTGCTGCGCTGCCGAGCCGCCGCTGGTCTCTATCCGGCATTCAATGGTGTATTGATTCCTTTTTTCAGACAGACCAAGGTATCCGTAATCAGGTTTTGTCACCACAAGACGCGATGAACCATTTTCATCATCTTCTTCACGGGTGTCCGGCATTTTGTCAGGAGCATTTTGTAAAACACCCGCTGCTGTTGCTGCAAATTGCGGCAGGAACAGGAATATTCCAAGCAGCAGTGAAACAAGTATCGCGGCAATCGGCGTCATACCTGATCCAAAGAATCCCCACGTGCCACCGAAAAGCGCACCGCCCGGGCTTTGGCCGTCTCCGCAGGAGCAGTTGCCCTGTTGCGGCTTCGTCTGGACTTTTGTGTAGGCGATCATATTGTATGCCGTAAGCCCCGCGGGAAAACTGTAGAACCCGAGAACAAAATCACTTTTTATCCACAGCTCGGGTGATTCACTTTCAGGTATTATGCAGGTGATGCAGAAATCGGCCTTGAAAAAGGTGTAGGTGTCGTCTCCGGAGGAGGCAGATGCAACTTTTTTCCCCTCTCCCAGAACAATATCTTCATGCCACATGAACTTGTTGTTTCGAAACAGGGCAAAATTGGGAACAAAATCAATGTCGGTTTTCCGGGGCGGATCAAAATCAATTCTGTTTGTCGTCGTATACACTCCAGGATAGACAACTGTTCCACGGAAACAGACCGTGTTATCGGAATAATGGCACGAGGTAACGTTTACGCTGGAGTTGTTCATGGCCGTGTGAAAATATTCCATGTTAGAATTTCGGCCGGCCAATTCAACGGATAAATCCTTCCTTTCATAAAACTGCGCGAAGCATGCATGACCTGAAAATGCAATAATTACCAGAAACAAACCGCGTTTGCTGTATCTCATGAGGCAACCTCCGTTTTTTTCCCCGGATGTTCAGCCGGTGCCGGTTTCTGGAGAAAGGCAAAACCAAGCGGCGCTCCGGTTACTGTGGTCAAAAAAACGGACAGGGAGCCGTTTTGGCTGACAAGCAGAAAAAACAGGGTCGTGGCAAGGGGAGCAAGGATTGCGGCAAGTACAGAAATAAATTCAGGCATTATCCGTTTTATTGCATCCAGGGATTTTGCGAAAGCGGCCAATGGTTTTTTAAGGAAAAAAAACAGCAATGGGATTCCCGCTACCCACAGGGCAAGCAGGATATCCTGCCCGCTGCTGAAAATCAGGGCAAGCAGCCCGCACGAGACGCTGCTTGCAGCAGGAAGAACAAACGGCGGCAGTTTTTGCAGCAATGCCGCTACAGGTACAGTCCGCCTCTTTTTTCTGCGATGTTGTATTGCGGTGCTGTGTGCGCTGACGGTCTTTGTTTTCTCCGGAGAGAGGACAACAGCTTTCCCCCGGGATTCTGTTTTTTTTTCAACAGATTTTCGCATCGATACAGACACTGCTTTCTCTCCGGTTTTTTCCCCGGAAACATCCGGTTGTGCTGCTGGTACCGGCTTGACGGCCAGTTTCTCCAGCGGGATAGTCTTTGGTTTCACGGTTACGGGTTCTGTCGGGACTTTTTGTTGCTTTGTGGTTGCGGGGGGTGTCATCGATGCAGAAACAGAGTTGTCACTGCCGGCTTTTTCTTCCGCGAGGATTCTTTTGCGGAATCGGCGGCGCAGGATTCCGCCGGTAACAAGAAACCCAATGCCGCTGATAATACTGATTCCTCCAACGACAGCAGCGAGGACGCTGAATTCACCGAAAATATTTTCTGTTGAACCGGTAATGTCTTTCGGCACTGAACGGGCAAGATTGGCAATAAAAACATCCGCCTTGACCATCGGCGCGACAAAAAATAGAATGCCGGTGGCACTGCATATAAAAATGCCGGAGACAAGCAGAGCAATACCGTTCCAGTTGAAAAACCCGCGGAACCGACCAACGGTCAAATATGCCAAAAGTGTCAGGGAAAAAAGAATCAACGGCAGAAAAAGGTAATGCGATACAGTGTGGTCAGAAGGAATGAACGGGAGTGACTGCAAAAACGTGCTGATCGCAGCAGCGCTCCTGGCTGGGAACCCATCGTAGAATAAATGAAAAATCACTATTCCCTCAAAATACAGCCAGAGCGGCAATAAAACAAAAAAAAGCAGAAACAAGAACAAAAACCGGATAACCTTCATGAGATACTCCTTTTGTGCCCTGGACGCGTCCAGGAATATATGATTATTTTCATCCGGCCGATTCTCTGGGCGATTGTATTGATTATCAGGTTAAGGAGATATTACACGGCTGGCAAAGCGCTGCGGACTTGTCTGGCCCCGGTGGAACGCAAACACTTCGACGGTAACTCCCGCAGGATCGAGCAGTGTCAGCCGGGCTGTCCGGTCATTCTTGAAAGCAGCTGACGCTTCTCCAAAAAGCGTGTTTTCCTCATACCTGATTACCGCGTTATCCGGCGGCGAGCATTCCCAGTGTGCTTTATGGACTTTGTCTTCAAGCTCAGCGGGTACTTCAAGAACCAGTTCATAGATATTGCCGGAATGCCCGGCAATGGAGATGGTTCCCCGGTTTCTGATATCAGTTGTATCGCAGCCGGAACAGAGAAGGACACAGACAATTGCTGCTGCAGTGACGATGTGTTTCATATCTCCCCCGATTCATCAGCGTGAACATCCTGTCGTAGTTTTTTCAGGTTGCTGTTCAAACTGGTTTTGCTCTGGTACTCATGCAGCCTCTTCCGCGGAATTTTTCCAAAATTTTTGCGGTTTCAAACAGGTGCACTCCTTTAAAGCACCGGCCATGCGGGAGAAGGCCCGGACCAGAGATAGTCCTGTTTCTGAATTCCGCTGTTGCAGTGAAGCGGCAACCGGATATTCCCACACTTTCAGATTGTCAAATTCCGCTACAACGCCTTTCTGACAGTAGAATCCGAATCCGCCCTCTGTGTAGGAGGTATCATCAGCAGAAAACAACTCAAATCCGTTCACCCAGCCGGTGATATGGGCACCCTTAACTTCCACCTGCAGGGTGTTGAGTCCTTTCTTGTGAATTTTGTTTGAAAGTGTCCATTTGTTGAAGAGGCTGGAATTACTGCCGTCAATCTTTCCGGCAAGAAAGTATCCCTGTGCCGCAATCCAGAAAACATAAAACTGATCATTGCTTTTCATTCTGAAAATAAGGCCGTACCCGAAATTGTCGAGCCCGTCTTTCCAACGCGTCTGTATCTGGATTTTGCAGTCCCGGATCGGGGTGTTCCGCCAGGACGCGGCATTGTTTTTTTCAGCATTAATAATGTAGGCGCCATTTTTCAAATAAATCCATTCATCGGTGTACCATTCATTTTTGTTGTTGCTGAAGGTTTCATTCAATATCAAAGTGTTTTGCGCAAAAATAAATGTCCCAGTCTGTAAAAAAAGAAAAAAAATACCTGCTTTTTTGCTCACCGTCATTACTCCTTTCGAAAAAAAACTGCAAACTTGCTATTAAAGGTTACGCTGAAGGGCCTGGAATTTCAACTTTTTTTAAAAAAATGATCCGCGACGCGGGAAAAACGGAAGAGCTCACTCTGTGTAGAATCATTTTATTCCATGTCAATATAATATAATCATGTATGCAGACATCACTCAAAGATATCCGGCGGAAGCACCGCAAGAAACAGGTCATACCCGCCCTGCCCGCCTGTCCGGTTGGAGGAAAAGGTTAGAAGCAGGTTCCTGGTCACACGAGGATCACCGTCTTCAAGCTGGGCAAAGAGTGCGGGCCGGTATTCATTTGATACCGAATTGAGTGTGTCATTGTCGGGACCGATCTGTGCCGGAAACAGTGACGGTTCGCTCCAGCCATTGCCGTCGTATCTGCTCCAGTAGATATCAAAGCCGCCTGAACCGCCATTGCGGTCTGACACAAATACCATGATGTCCTCAAACACATACGGACACTTGTCATCAGAAGCAGAGTTCAGCACCGTCACAGGAGAAAGATCATCGGAAGAAAACCCCGAGGTTAAAAATTCGTACAATGGCGTACTGGCAGTATTTTTATACGCATAGATATCAAAACCGCCGGCACTTCCCGTCCTGTTGGAGCAGAAAAAAACAGTCTGCGAGGCCTCATGAAAACAGATGTAGCCGTCATCAGCGGATGCATCATTGCCGGCAAATGCGGCCTGGTCATCCCCTGACCTGATAATAATATCCAGGCTGTCGGGCACAGTTTGATCTCCTTGTGTAAAACAGTAGAGATATGAAGGATTATCCGTCAGAAAGGTTTCATCATAACGCCACAGATCAACTCCCGAAACGCCCAGAACAATCGGGCCAAGTTCGTCATTGGTATCACTATTGCAGTCTGTCCAGAACTCGCGTTCTCGTAAGGAAGCAATAGCATCGGAAGAAAGCTGCACCTGCTGGGCTTCATACATGGATCCATTATGGAAAACTTCGAATGAAATGTGGGCACGCCAGATATCAAAGTCTTCGCCGCTGGTCCCGGAATTGGTGGAATAAATCAGATTGCCCTCCAGCATGAATGCCGGGGGCGGTGCGGCGTTGTAGTCATCATACTCCGTATTGATGCCGGTCAAAGGAAAAACTCCCGGCAGAATTTCCAGGGAACGTCTTTCATCAGGACACGCTATAAAAGTCAGAGATAAAATTCCCAATAAAAAGAGCGAAACGCTCCGGCATAGAGCCCATGGTGCTGGTGTTCTGTTTTTCATAGCATTAGTATAGCACAAAAAAACAGAGAAACCACTCTTGCTGGTCACCTTTTTCAAATATGTGCAATGATCAGGATAACAACCACTTGTGGTATTGTATTTGGAACGCAGGACCCGCCGAGGACGAGGGTTTATAACAACCTGTCATTTACACTGTTTCTCACTGTAGTCCAAATTGCTGACCATGCGGTGTATCCAGTTGAAATGTTGTATTTTCAATGATAAGGTGTGCAATCCCTGGATACAGTAACAATCCAGGAAACATGATTTTCGATGGAACAATAATGAATCAGGAATTAATAGCGGTAATAAACGCCGACAGCTCCATTAACCTTGAATGGATTTCCGTAAACGAACAACTTGGCGATGAAAAAAGAAATCTGCAAAATGAAATATTTGAACGCATACAGAACAATTTTGGTACGGGACTTTTGTATCTTGGGTTTTGCGACACCGCGGTGCCGCTTTCTGCAAGTCTTGATTTTTTCAGAAATGTGTGCGGATGCTTTGCAAAGGCACTTGTCCGGACACCTGATCTTGAATCACTCAGGGAGAATGCTGAAATATTTTTCCCGGAGGAAGACAAACGGTTATTAACCGATGCCATCCCCTTTATTACCGGTTCGGAACATATCGATGAAACATTTCTTGATACCCTGTGGTCTGTCCTGACCGAAAAATATCAAAGCGATATCAAAAATTATAGCGGAACGGTGGATAAATATATCAGGCAGTACAGGCCAGATGTGCACCTGATCGGCAGGATATATTTCCATCTGGTTGAAAGTAAAAAAGAGGAATACCCGTTTGCTTTTCTGGCAACGTATTCGGCGGATATTTCCAGGGACGGCAAATCAAAACATGTTCCCCTCAAGCATGCGCTTTCGGCATACGGTGAAGACAGTAAAAAGCTTCTGGAGTTGTTGTCTACAGTTCAGGCGGCCTCTGAAAAAAGCAGCTTGATTGCACGCCTGCTTGAATCCGGTGAAATATTTCACCCCCTTGCATGGGAAACAGAAGAAGCGGTTACTTTTTTAAAGGAAATACCCGTCTATGAAGAAGCAGGTATTCTGTGCAGAATACCTGACTGGTGGAAAAACAAATCAGCCGGGCTTTCCGTGAAAATAAGTGTCGGCAGTAACCAGCCGTCATATCTGGGGATGGACAGCCTGCTCGATTTCAAGGCTGAATTATTGATCGGCAGCATGAACGTGTCAGCGGATGAAATCCGGCAGCTGTTGAAAGAAACCGATGGCCTTGCATTTATCAAAGGAAAATGGATCGAGGTTGATCACGATAAACTTCAAAAAACCCTGGAAGCGTATGAAAAAGCAAAAACGTTGATGAAGGCTGAATCGTTGAGTCTTCGGGACGCGATGCGCTTTCAGATAGATATGAAAAAAGAGCTTGATATTGATGATGCGGATATTTCCCTGGAAATATCCAACGGCTCCTGGCTGAAAACGGTAATGGAAAAACTCGGGAACCCGGAACGTATTGCCAGCGTCAAGCCCGGGCATGAGCTGAAAGCCGTACTCCGGGAATATCAGCAGAAAGGACTTGACTGGCTTTCTTTTCTTGATTCTCTCAGTCTTGGGGGCTGTCTTGCAGACGATATGGGACTTGGAAAAACGGTTCAGATACTTGCTTTTTTATGCGGGATCAGAAAAACACAAAAGAGCGCCAGTCTTCTGATACTGCCGGCGTCCCTTGTCGACAACTGGCTCCGTGAAATCGGGCAATTTTTACCTTCGCTTAAATACCATGTGGCGCACCCCGGGCTGCGATCCAAAGAGGATCCGGTTATTGATGAAAACGCAATAGATGAAATTAACCGGTATGATATTGTTATTACCACCTATTCATTGGCCGGAAAATACGAATGGCTGAAAAACTACCGCTGGAATTATATAATCCTTGATGAGGCACAGGCGATAAAAAATCCGGGAACCAGGCAAACCAGGCAGATTAAAAAACTGTCTGCGGTTAACCGTATTATCATGACCGGAACGCCTATCGAGAACAAACTGGCCGACTTGTGGTCGCTGTTCGATTTCCTGAATCCAGGACTCCTCGGCACAGGCAGGGAGTTTACGGCATTTACAAAAACACTGAAGGATAATCCGCACGGCTACAGCAGGCTGAGAAATGTTGTCGGTCCGTATATTCTTCGAAGGTTAAAAACAGATAAAAATGTTATCTCCGATCTGCCCGAAAAGGTAGAGATGAAAACGTATGCCCGGCTCAGCAAAAAACAGGTTGTGCTCTACCGGCAATTGGTGGATGAGCTTCAGATCAAGCTCAAAGAGCAGACGGAAGGCATAAAACGCAAAGGGCTTGTTTTGGGCTCCATCATGAAGTTCAAACAGCTGTGCAATCACAGTGATCATTATCTTGGTTCCGGTGATTACAATGAACAGGACAGCGGCAAGTTTGAACGGCTTAAGGAAATCTGTGAAACCATTATGGAAAAACGAGAACGGCTTTTGGTTTTTACCCAATTCAGGGAAATAGCAGAGCCATTAAGGGAGTATCTGGCTTCGATTTTTCAAAAACAGGGCCTTGTGTTCACCGGCTCTACAAATGTCAAAAAGCGGAAAGAACTTGTAAACATGTTCCAGGGACATGAATATGTTCCCTTTATGGTTCTCTCATTAAAGGCGGGCGGTACAGGATTGAATTTGACTGCAGCAAACCATGTCATTCACTTTGACCGGTGGTGGAATCCTGCGGTTGAAAATCAGGCGACTGACCGGGTGTTCAGAATCGGGCAACGGAAAAATGTTATTGTACATAAATTCATAACAAAGGGGACCATCGAGGAACGAATAGATGATATGCTTGAAGAAAAGAAAAAGATGTCATCCGGGATTATTCAAAGTACCGGCGAGAACTGGATAACCGAAATGAATGACGAAGAGTTGCTGCGCATGTTTACACTTTCACTATAACCAAAGGGAGTATTGTATGTCATATTACCAAGGATGGCCGGAATATATTCCTGTTTCCGAGAAACGGGCCAAAGCAGAACGGAAAATTGAACAGCTCAGAAAGAAACAGAAGGAAATACACCCGATAATTATTGAAGGATCAAAACTTTCAAATACATGGTGGGGCACGGCGTGGAACAAGAATCTTGAATCTTACGCTGATTACTCCAACAGAATCGGCAGGGGCAGAAGTTATGTGCGTCATGGCGCGGTCCTCGATTTAAAAATAAAACCCGGAAAAGTAACAGCGCTTGTGCAGGGGAGCAGAAACAAGCCATATTCGGTAACGGTGGATATAAAACAGATTTCCAGCCCCAAATGGATAAAAATCAAACAATCATGCGAGGGGAAACTTGCTTCTGTGGCCAAACTGCTTGAGGGAAGTTTCCCGAGAGAACTAAAGGAATTGTTTGCCGGAAAGGGAAGCGGTCTGTTTCCTTCCCCGAACGAAATCAGTTTTGACTGCAGCTGTCCGGACTGGGCCGGTTTGTGCAAACATACAGCTGCCGCTCTGTATGGTATCGGGAAACGGCTTGATGATGATCCGTCATTGTTTTTTACATTGCGGAAGGTCAAAATGGATGAGCTTGTTTCGGAAGTGGTAAAAGACAAATCCAAAAGCATGCTGTCAAAAGCAAAAAAGAAAACGTCCCGGGTGATTGCCGATGCTGATGTTTCAGCCATGTTCGGTATCGAAATGGCAGAAAAAGCAAAGAAAGAACCCGCCAAAAAGAAATCCGTGAAGAAAAAAAAGTAAAACAGAAAACATCCGGAGTGAAAAAGAAAAAATGACAGGAAAAGTTATAAGCCAGCCGCGTTCTGCTGAATCGATTTTTCCGCTCATTTGTCAAAAAATGAACCACCGGTTTCTTTCGTCATCCTTGCAAGGTTCATTATCTCACCCGATAACAGCATTTTCACCCTGGTTTTCTTGAATCTTGTGCCCAAAAAAACAGATATCTTCGCTCCAGCTTATGGATGCGGCTTTTATGAAAAAAAAGCTTTCCGGTTTTCAGCTATCCCGGCGGCTCCCTCAATAAACTCGGGACAGTCCCCGCCCCTCCTTGTCCATATAGTCGATGATCTCGCGGATGGATTCGTGATACCCATTGCATACTCGCAGCAGTAGCGGAAATACATTTGGATGATTTCCTGTCGTGCCGCTTCACAAACCACACCGTCCACATCGCAGGTGATGCCGAAATCAACCCTGACTTTTCAGCGTTCAATACCGCCTGCGAATATACCCGGGAGGATCTCCGCCTCACTTTTCAGGCCCTGGAGCAGGCGCATCATTACATTGGGGTCAAAACCGGTTTCCATCAAAAACTTTTTATTTGGAAATTGGTTTCAGATTATACGGATGGGAGGTGAAATCGCATGATATTTTTATCAGTTCCGAAAAATTTGAATTGGAATAGTGTTTCATTTATAATAAAAATACCTATGAAAGAGAACCTGTTTTCCCGAAACGCCCTTCGTATACGAATCCTTGTCGTGGTAATTCTGATTACCGTCGCGCTCGCGGTCTACAAGACATTGCTTGGAAGTTATCTTATCGGATTTTCCCAGGGTGATGATGCGCAGTACCAGGTTTGGGGAAGAATTTCCCTGATCGGTTCAAGCATTATCGGATTCACCATTTTTTATCTGTTCATGGCCCCGTTTCAAAAGTATTTCAATCTGGTAAAACACAGCCTTCCGGTTCCTGGCCCGTTATATCAGAAGGCCAAATTCATCTCGCGTCGCGTACTCATCATCACCTTTACAGTGAACTTCTTTTTTTTCACACTTTCCTCCGTGGTTATGTATTTTTTGATTTACAGCCGAAATCCTGATTTTGGCACTGGACTCCGCTTCGGACTCTTTAATTTTCTCACCAACATCGCAACCGGGTTTCTCTCGGGGCTGGTCCAGATCACGTTCGTCGATCTTTTGCTCAACAAGACGAAGGAGTATCTGGGCATTCATTTTTTAAAAGGAGAGAAGGAACTGGGGGTCCAGACAAGGCTGTTGCTCTTTACCGCGGCAACCATTTTTTATCTGTTCAGTTTTATCGCGCTCCCCGCGTTCAACCGTCTCGAGGCGGAATACAAACTGAAAAAAGATATCCTTGCAATGATTGTTGCTGATGTACCCAGGGAAGAAGTCGTCCGTGTGTTATCGAACGAAATAGAGACCAACAATCCGAATGTGTATATTTCCACCACGCTTCTCATCAGCCTTGGACTGTGTATTATCATCCTGGGATCGGGATTGGTTATATTCAGCGAATTCCGCGCGCGCCTGAGGCTGGCAAACACCCGGTTGCTCGGGCTCTCCCAGGGGAAAGCTGATTTAAGCCGCAGGATTTTGATCACCAAATATGATGAAATCGGGCAGGTGGTTCATGCGGTGAACAAACTGATGGATTTTTTGACGGAAATGTTCCGGGACATCAAGTCAGCAGTGAAGGATGTGCACAGCCTCTCGGATGAACTTTCCGCGAGTTTTACCCGGACACGGGACGAGATTACAAATATGATAGACTCCACCCAGACCATTCACCATCTGCTTTCGGTCCAGGTTGAGAGTACCGTCCAGACAAACGATAAACTGGACAGTGCACTTGATACAGTGAGTACCATCTCTGAACGCGTCGCGGATCAAGCGAGCATTATAGAACAGAACTCCGCCTCGATCACCCAGATGTCGGAAAATATCCGTTCCGTGCACCGGAACACCGAACACGCCAACGCGATTGCCAATGACCTTGAAAAACGTTCATTTCAGGGAACCGATGCAGTACGCGCGACCATTGAGTCGATTTCCGACATAGACGGTTTTTCACAAAAGGTGAAAGAGGCGATTGAGGTGATCTCCAGCATCGCGACCCAGACCGATATCCTCGCAATGAACGCGGCGATCGAAGCGGCGCATGCGGGAGGTTATGGAAAGGGATTCGCTGTGGTTGCCGATGAAATCAGAAAACTCGCGGAGCATTCATCTGAAAGCGCCCGGGAAATTCTCTCTACCCTCGAACTGATGTACGATATGATTCAGCAGGCAGTGGATCGGGTGTCGCATTCGGACGAAGCGTTGAAAAATATCGGCGAGGGGGTGAACCGTACCGGAGGAATAATCACGGAGATCACGCGGGCGATGTCAGAACAGATGCAGGGGGCGAACTCGATCAGCGAGTCCTATTCCCATCTTCTGCATGTAACCGAAGACTTGAAGGAATTTGTCTCCGCTCAGGCCCAAATGAGCGATTCGGTGAAACAGGAGTTGAATACCATCGCGGAAAAATCCAGAACCATTCAACAGTCGCTTGAAGCGCTGGTCCAGGGCGACGAACGGGTGAAAAGTGAAGTCGACCGGGTGCTCCAGATTCAAGCTCGGAACAAAGATCTTGTCGGACTTCTATTTCAGGCAACTGCTGCTTTCAAGCTTGATGAAGACACGTAAAATTGATTGCTTGATTTTTCCCCTGAACTCTCCCATACTTTTATTGTTGAAATGGGTTTGTATATTTCGGCAGCAATAAATAAGGAGTACGTATGCCTCGCTATTTAAATGAAATTACCTCAACAAAATCAGAAAAAGAATTGAATGAACTGATACAGTCTTTCATGGCGAAGGAGGGTTTCGTCCAGACGAATTACAATGGTGAAAATGTCTGGAAAAAGGGGATGGGAATACTCACCGCACCCCAGTTCATGACGACCGAGGTCAAAGACAAATCGGTTAAACTCCAGGCCTGGATCAAATTCGCGATTCTTCCCGGTGTGTATGCCGGTGAAATGGGGATCACTGGTTTTTTCGCGTTTGCAATCAAGAAGATGCTGAAAAACCGCGTCGAGAACCTTCAGCGGCTCATTCAGGCTTGATGATTCTGACGTGCCGGAAGTGTATCCTCCTTCGGAGCCTGCCATGTGGCGGTATCCGTTTCGCTGTCACCAGAGAGCTTCTTGAGTGAAACCGGGATAGCCGTGTTCCCCGGTAAAATCATATGTGATCATTCCGTGTTTTGCCCTCGAGGAAATATCTGCTTTTCCCCCACAAGCAGGTTGTCTATTCCTTGATTTCCCCTGCCTGCTGCAATCATCAGCTTGCGCGGGGTAACAGAAACGCATAATTCTTCTGTTTTTTTTGATAAGCTGTGATAAAATGAGCTTGTTATGATTATGAAAAATGGATTTTTGCCTCTCCTGCTGTTCTGCGGTCTTCTTTTTTTTGACTGTCTGGTCTCTGATAACGCCAGGTGGCCTCTTTTTGAAAACTGGCCGTTCGATTGCGTGAGGAGTCTTGAGTCTCCACGTGTAGGCGTCAACCTGGATTCCTGGCGGTTTATCATCAGCGCAGGCGAGGTTTACTCCTTTGAAGATTTCTCCGTCATGTTCCATGAAGCGCGGACAGCCGCAGGCGCGGATCTCGTCAGAATCCATCTTAATGGCGGGGCTTTTGAACCTGCGGTCGGCCAATACAACAAAAACGCATTCCGGCAGGATCTATGCCGAGAATCCCGCCATTGCCGCCTGGGAGCTGATCAATGAGCCCAATACGAAAAAGGGTGTTCTCGGGCCATGGCGTAAACATCAAACACCATGGATATCTCCAACCTTCCAAGAATACTGCCGGAGTCACAACACGCGCCTGAGTCGTCCCCGCTTACATGGTCCCCGCATGTCCAGTGCAGGCCGTCACAGTACCTCGTCGGCTGAAAAACCCTCTACCTGTATTGCCACCCGGATTTAAACAGGCGGTAATCAGCAGCAATGTGATAATGACACCCGACACGATCAATGAGCTTTTCATTTCTTCCTCTTGAAAAGCTCATCCCCTGATTTCAAGCATACATGGAAAACCTTTTTAATTCACTTATTGTGATGCGGGGTATTTCCGCTTGAGGGGGCGTATATCCAAAGCCTGGCACCGGGCGCGACAGTATTTTGACATGGGAAAAAGAGAAATTCCTTTCTGTTCAACTCATTCTTTTTCCGCATCAGCCTTTCGCGCCGCCCGAGCGGCAGCAGAACGTTTTATAAGTTTCGGGCCGACAAAAAGGATCAGGCCTGAGAGTACCAGACTCAACATCAGAAAAGACTGAAGCATGACGATTATACCGGGGACTGCCTCTTCGGCTCCGGAGTTCACCATCCGCAGGACAATCATCAACGGGACAAGAATAATGGTCGGATACGCCAGCCACCGGTGCAGTTTCCGCGCCCATTTTGTTACCTGTGCAGTTTTCATTTATTCCTCCATACTTCCAGAATATCCCGTATCAGGGATACCAGTTCATTTTGCTTTTTCCGGCCTATTACCGAAAACAACGTCACCGCTTTTTTTTCACGGAAATTGACCATCGCCCGGGCAGCAGCAGTTCCCTTTTTTGTCAGATACAGACAGACTGCCCGTGCATCGGTGTCGTGCACCCGACGCGTGCACATGCCGTTTCCCTCCAGGTTCCTGATTATCAGGCTCACCGAAGGCTTTGACAGGCCCACGCCGAATGCAACATCCTGCATTCTTGAACCTGCATGTGCGTCCAGAAATTGCAGCACCCGTATTGACCCCACCGACATGCCGCGGATATCCGCCGGCATTGCAACCGGGTCACAGGCATGCATAGTGTCAACAAGACGCAAAAACTCTTTGGCAAGAGGCAGTGAATCAGACACCGGCTTTTCCTCATTTTAGTTAGTTTACTTAACTAAATATAATCACCCCGCCCCGTTTCGTCAAGGTTTTTTTATCACGAACCTTTTTTCAGCCCGGCTTTTCGATTCCAAAGAAATTGATATATTTTTTCAGGGAAACTACTTGAACATAAAATCTTTTGAAGAACACTGTCCACTTTGCGGCGGAAACACATGTCATTTCGGAACAGACCAGTTTATACGGTGTGACCGGCATCTATACAGAGAATCTGGTTTTTTCCGAGTGAAATTGATGTAAAAGATGATTTATTTTGAAAAAATGAAATATGTATGTTGCAGGACCGGATTTCCGGGCTCAGCATAGGGAAAGCAGAAAAAGCAATAATCAGCGACGGGCGGAAAGCAACGTAAAAATTTGAATTTTCAATGCGAATTGATTATAATTTTTTTGGTTAAAGTTTAATAAAGAGGAGAGCTAATGTTTGTAAAAAGAGGACTTCTGGTTTTGTTGCCTGTTTTATTTGTGTTGTTTGTTTCCTGCGGAGGATACAATCTCAATTTTCCACCGCCTGCACAAGACGCCCAACCTCAGGATATATTTCCTGCTGAAATCGATGGTCTTAAATATCAGCTTCAAAAGGCCGGGGATATCGGCGGATTAATCGCTGTATACGGAAAAGGAGAAATTACCATCAGGGCCTCCAGATTAAAAACAAAAGATGAGGCGGATATTGGTTTTAAAAACGCAATTCTTCCTCTATTTAATGATTTTCCAACGAGAGCAAGCGGTAAAATTAACGGGATATACAAAGCGAGCGGTACAGACGGGAATGGAAGAAATTATTTTGCATGGGTAAATAATAATTATATTTTTCTTATTGCCGGACATGACAAATCTTTTCTTGAAAAAGGAATTGATGCATTTCCCTATATTGCACTTGAGTAAGACTTTGTCAAAAAGAATAATTTTTTCTGTGCATCGACCCTTGTGAAGGAAGGGGCGCCGCGGCTTTCAGTGATCCGGTAAACGGTAACGGTGGCCGGTTTCAGAGTAAGCTGTTTTTCCGCGGCAGGTATGGATTTCATCGACGACAATGTAACGTCCGGGAAATACTCGTCAAATATCTCTCGAACTGGGGTTTCCAGAATTTCATCATCGCTCCCGACGGGAAAATGGGGCTTGACGCCGTGTACGAGCACTCGCCAGACCTGATCATCTGCGATTACAACATGCCGAACATGCGCGGCGACCAGTTTCACGACGAAATCATCGCCAATCCGCAGTTCAAGGAAATTCCGTTCATTTTCCGTTCTGCCATCGCCGACGAAAGGCTCATTCTGGAACGCAGAAAACGGGGGCGAGCGCCTATTTGAAGAAACCGATCGACGAGAACAACCTGCTCATGACGGTTGAGAAAAACATAAATAAATATTTCGAGTATTTGAGGATATCGCGGTTGGCGACCACCGATGAGCTTACCGGGTTGAGCAACCGGCGTGCGATCCTGGAAGCGCTCAGGCACGAGCTGGCGATCCGTAAATACCGCGACCTGTGCCTCATCTTCATGGACATCGAACGGTTCAAGAAGGTCAGCAACGGGCACGGCCACTTGGCGGGGGACGCGGCCCTGCGGCACGCGAAAAAAAGCGGCAGGAACAGGGTGGTTCCCGTTTCGCGGGAAGTTCTGCGGCAAGAACCCGCGGAATAAGGGCTATGCGATGCGCGCACGTGCCAAGTTTGCCGGTCAGAGCATAAAGCTTATCAAAGAAGACAACGAATATTTTATTTTAAAACACGGTGCGGACAACGTCGTCCGGCTTTTATCCTCTACTGTGCCGATCCATCGGAGTCGTAATTCACGATGAAAATATCGGCGGCGCCGCCATAGCCCGCGCCCGACTCGGGAGTCCCGTCGGCGGCGTCCCCGTCGCCGTTCAGGTCGGCGCTTCCCGCTACATACCCGGCAATAAAAATATGGCGGTTTAAATCCACCGCCGTACCGTAGGCGCTGTCTCCAAAAGCGTCCGTCCCGCCGAGCCTTTCCGACCAAAGGTGCGTTCCTCCAGACGTAAACTTGGTTACAAAGATATCGCTGCCGGAGTAGCCGGCAGCGGACTCTCCCCCGCCGTCAGCGGCATCGGCGTCGCCGTTCAGGTCCGCGTTTCCTGAAACCGCGCCCGAGATTATGACGCTATTATTGAAGGCGTCGAATGAAATATTGTAACCGTAATCGCTGCTTGTCCCTCCCAACCTTCTTGACCACATGTAAATGTAATTATTGTCGATCTCAATTTCCTGAAACTCGGCGACAAAAATATCATTATAATCATAGCAGCTTGAGGCTGCTTCACCGCCGCCGTCCAACGAATCCCCGTCGCCGTTTAAATCCGCGCTCCCCCTCACCACGCCTACAATCACAATGTTGCCGACCGTGTCCGCTTTTATGGAATACCCGCATTCGCCGCTGCCCACGTCGGTGCCCCCGAGCCTTTCATTCCATTGGCAAGTACCGGATGAATCAAACCTGGAAATGAAGATGTCTTCCCCCCCATAGCCCGCGGCCGACTCCGCGCCGCCGTCCGTGGAGTTCCCATTGCCGTTCAAGTCGGCGCTGCCGTTCACCAGCCCGGTGACGATGATATTGCCGTTTACATCCGCCGTGATACCGTAACCCTTGTCTCCGTTTGGACCGCCTAGTCGTTTCGACCATTGGTGCACTCCCGATGAATTAAACATGGAAATGACGATGTCCGTGCCGCCATAGGCCGCGCCGGCGGTTTCCGCACCGCCGTCCGTGGAGTCGGCGTCGCCGTTCAGGTCGGCGTTTCCGTGCGCATACCCGACAACGATTACGTTTCCGCTTGCGTCCGCCGCGACGCCCCTTCCAAAATCGCCCGACACCCCCGTCCCGCCCAGCCTGCGCGACCACTGATAAACGCCCGCGAAATCAAACTTCGAAACGAAAATATCGTATTCCAAATAGCCAGTGGATATTTCACCGCTCAAGCCTCCCGTGCCGTCGTTCGCGTCGGTCCAGTCCCCGTCCCCGTTTAAGTCCGCGGCGCCGTCGATAAATCCCGCTACGATTACGCTATCATCCGAATCCACCGCCGCGGAATAACCACAATCATGATTTGTCCCGCCCAGCCGTTTCGACCATTGATAAACTCCGGCTGAATTGAATTTCACGATAAAGATATCGTCACTGCCGTAGCCCGAGGCCGACTCCCCGCCGTCCGCCGTATCGCCGTCACCGTTAAGATCGGCCTGGCCGCTCACCTTGCCTACGGCGATGATGTTGCCGATCGAGTCCGCTATTACGCTGTAGGCGCGGTCATCGTTCGCGCCGCCCAGCCTTTTGGCCCAAAGCGGTATTCCGCCTCCGGTCGCCGGCTGGCAGGCAAAAAAAATAGAAGATAAAAACAATAAAATCGGCAATGCCAAAACAGCTTTTTTCATTTGGTACTTCTCCATTCCCCGGATAGGATCCCGCGCCCTACTGGTGCCATATCTGTCGCCATGTCATGAATTATAACAGGGATATAATGTTTTGGAAAGCAAAAAACTGATATGAAAAAAGCCGCAGCTTGTTCAAGAAGTTCCCTTAAAACAAAAACCCGAACCCCATACCCGCAAATGTAGACATAACCACAACCAGGCAGACATACACCAGGGTCTTCTTTATACCCAGCTCGCCGCCGATCACCAACATTGAAGGAAGCGATAATGACGGGCCAGCGAGGAGGAGTGCCAGCGCCGGACCCTTCGCCATTCCTGCTCCAAGGAGCCCCTGCATGATCGGCACCTCGGTTAATGTTGCAAAATACATCAACGCGCCGGAGATGGACGCAATAAAATTGGAGAGCAGAGAATTATCCCCGACAAAGTTGGAAACCCATGCTTCCGGGATTAATGCGGGATAGCCCGGCCGTCCCAACAGAAAGCCGGCGATCATCACGCCGCCGAAAAGCAGGGGAAGAATCTGAAGAGCAAAATCTCTTGAAGCAACAACCCAGCCTTTCAGTTCATCCTTTTTAAACCAAAGCAGCAGTGAAACAATCAATAGTACTCCAAACGCGCCAGTGATAACATATTTTGCGTTGAATATAAAATCCCAGACAGGAAGAGACCCTTTTGAGGGGGCCCAGTTTATGAATACCAGTATTCCGACCATGGAAAAAAGATAGACCGCGTTTTTCCACAAAGGCCGTCCGTCATCCTCAAAAGACTGGAACATCTTTTCATCGGTCAGTCTTTTTTCATCTTCTTTTCTGAAAATAAGATGCATCAAAAAACCGATTACAAACGCAAACACAACAGCCCCGATTGCACGGGCTGCTCCCAATTCGATGCCCAGAACCTTTGCGGTCAACACTATTGCCAGTATATTGATCGCCGGGCCTGAATACAAAAACGAAACAGCAGGCCCTATCCCCGCACCCTTTTTGTATATACCTTTGAAGATCGGCAGTACGGTACATGAACAGACAGCGAGAATCGCGCCCGATACAGACGCAACGGAATACGCGACAAGCTTGTTTGCCTTTGGGCCAAGGTATTTTATAACCGACTGCTGGTTTAAAAAAACCATGATGGCGCCCGCGATAAAAAACGCGGGAACAAGGCACAGAAGAACATGTTCCTGCGCGTATTCAGAGAGCATCAGGAATGCTTCCTGAATCGCGGAACCCACTTTTGTATTTGAAAAGGGAATAAAGTATGCTGCCAGAAATATCCCGCCCAGAAACAGCAGTTTTGAATTAGGGTGTTTATACCATTTGCCTTCCATTTCTATATTCCCTCTTTGATTTTTACAGTAATTTCATCAACAATGCCGGGAGTGATACTGGTTTTTCCCTTTTCCACCCCGAAAGCGGTTGTTATAAAATGCGTATACGGCAGCTCAAGCTTATCAAATATCTTTTTCCCGCAGGCAACCTGACATCCGTCAACAACAATATTTTTGACCGCTGTTTTTGCCGATTCGATAAAGCCTGTCAAATTTGCTCCCACCGCAGCAAGACAGGTCATCTTCCCGCAGCCGTCCTGCATGATTTTTCGCGCAACCTGGTCTGCCAGAAAGCCGGTATTCGCAGCTCCGGAACATGCATACAGTAAAGTAGCACCATTATTTCCACAACAGCATTCCGCCATATCAGGCATCCCCCTTCTCAAGAAGTTCTTTAATTTGATCGGATGTCAGCACCTTGCCGACGCTTTTCACCTCTTTGTCAACCGCAAGACCGGGAGTCATCATGATTCCGTACTCCATGATCTCGTTTAAATCTGTTACTTTTTCAATTTTAAATTCACCCTCAAGCTGGGCGACTGCTTTTCTGGCATTTTCCTCGAGCAGCCTGCACTTGGGACACCCGGTCCCCAGAATTTGTATGGTCATACATTACCTCCACTTCGGTATATATGGCAATATAGCCATATATACCGAAGCAGTCAAGAGGATTTGTTTTTTATTCCATTATTGTGTAAAACCGCATCACCGGACAGCGGACATGTTCCGGTTGTTTTTTTCAGCCGGAAGAATCCCGGCTGCATGTTCTTTTATCGGGACACAGCACCTTCACGCCGTAAATTACCGGCAAATTAATTCAAATACAAGGCGGCTGCATCAAGTCATGGAACATGGATACACGTTTATTTTTTCAGGTCAAACAGTTCCATTATCCGGTTCTCCTTTTGGTGTTCACGGTTTTGTGCAATTAAAAAAAACAGTGTGATAACAATTACCGTTATTTCTTGACCCGCTTGTCAATAACTGTTTTATCGAACGCTCCAAGAAAGTTTTTTAGCGTTTCAATTTTTGTCCGGATCATGGCGCCCCATTCCTTCAATGCTTTTTCTCCAAATGGGGTCAGCTGGTACAGCCTTTTTGCCGGCCCTTTTCCGGAATTCTGCCACTCCGAAACAACAAGACCGTCCTTTTCAAATTTTCTTAACACTCGGTAAACAATACCCGGATCCGGATTGGTTTCGATAAATGCGCGCTTTTTCAGATTTTCAATCAATGCATATCCATATGATTTATTATGAAAAAGCAACAATAAAATACATGGTTGTATATACCTGGGTGTTCTTGCCTGTAAATAGCTTTCTTTTTTCATCCATATTACTCCCTTGATTCCGTGTATGATGGGGTTTTGATTATAAACTAATTTTTCATATTATAGGTGTTATAGCTATCAACCTCAAGGAGCGGATCATCAGTGTACCCGACCGGTTTTATTCTCCACGATTCAATAAGCCTTGCCCAGTAATTGACTTTGGCCGATAACGCCGCAATTGCAACAATTTCTTCCTGTGAAAACAAACGCCTGATATCATCCAGAAGTTTGCCGTTAAAACTCACCGGAGTCCGGGACATGGCAAGCGCATATTCAAGTGCCGTTACTTCTCTTTCTGAAAAAGTGCCGATATCAGCGATGTTTTTTTTGCCCTGCAGGGCCTGCAGTTCTTCTCCTGTTATCTGATATTTTTTGTATTCCCATGAATTCACATCAATTGCAAAAGGGCAGGAAACAAAATATGACACCTGCATACGAAGCAGATAAATTAAACGGGAATCAAGGATTTTTTTTGCTCCTTCTTCTATGTACATTTCCAAACACCCCGATGCTATTCCCAAATCTTGTGACCATGCGAGTATCCTGCCGGGAAGAAGCTCTTTGCCGAATTCTTTTTCAGCATGGTCAAGCAGGTATTTGGAAAAACAGGATATGTCTTCAGGCGGATTGACAAGCGCGGGCATAAACTCATCCACTTCCTTGCTCCATGTTTTTTCATCTCCGGGCAGAGGAACTGTCTCGGCAGCGGGCTTAAAAACTTTTTCAGACGTTTCACAGCGTATCAGAAAAAAGCCCCATAAAATAAAAACCGTTACAATTAAAAACACAGTTTTTCTCATACTATCTTCCTGTTCAAAATAATTTATTCTTCGTCCTGTACGGTGGTATTTCATCTCCTTTTTCCTCCAATCATCCGGAACGGTAATTTATCTCCCCGATTGCCGTAGATGGAAATCTTTTTACCGCAAAGAATACTTTTGATGCGAATACGCAAGGACCGGCAGCAACATTTTTCATCAACAACGTCATTGAAAAGACTTTGAAAGCAAAAACAATATGCACCGCATTCATCTCCGGACAGATAATAATGTAATAAGCATATATATGTTTATTACATATAGTATAATCATAAAAAAACCGGAGATCAAGCAATCCGGAAATAACAGGCTGTACCGCACCCGGGCAAACCCCGGTATATGCCGATAGTCCCGTTCTATTATATTACACGATCCACTTCCGCTTGATATTGAAAATACTTGTATAAAACAGCAATACACAAAAACCCAGCAGAACAGGCAGGCTCAATAAAATCGACAGGGTATTGCTTTCGGAAATGGAATAGCGCAGCACGTCCACGCCGTAGGTCACCGGTACCATGTACGAAAGCGGCTGCACAAAGACAGGAAGCTGTGAAACAGGAACAAACAGACCGCAGAGAAAAATCATGGGGAACCGGTAGAAATTGGAGTACGTCTGCGCCTCAAAGACCTCTTTTGCCGTAACAGCGATAAAGAGTCCCGACAAAGTTGAAACAACCGACAACAAGATGATTCCGGCTGCCAAAACCGGCCAGTTCATGACACCGGCCCCGAAGAAAAAGATGGAAATAAAAATCGGGACAATACTGTTAAAAATGCCGAACAGGATCGCTCCAATAATTTTGGACAAGACCAGCATTTCCAAACTGATCGGCGCCAGAAGCAGCCTTTCAAAAGACCGGGCTTTTCTTTCAAAGGTGATGGTTACCGAAAGCATGGAGGTTGTCCCGAACAAGATCGACATGGCGACAATGCCGGGAAACACCGATGCAATATCAAATACCGTACCCGACTTTATGAACATCATCAGCATCCACGCAAACGGAAAAATTATCCCCCAGCTGATGTTGGGCGGCTTTAAATAGTAGTTTTTCATGTCTTTTACAAGAATGTTCCAAAAGGCGATAAAGGATTTCATCTTTTTTCTTTCTCCTTTTTCATCATGTCGATTTCGATCCCGGTCATTTTTACAAACGCGTCCTCCAGGCTGGGTTTTATCAGCCTTGCTTCCAGAATGGTCATTCCCTCATCGGCAAGGCTGCCGACAATCGGCGCGATATCAATCTGTTCCTGACTCAATATCTTTACGGTATTCCCGTCTTTCAACAGACATTCGACATGCGGAAATTTGTTTTTCAAACGTTCTTCCAGATTTTTCTTGTTTACCCTTTCTGCTTCAAACAGCACTTCAACGACATTCGCATCCCGTGCCGCCTCCACAAGCCCGGCAACCGTATCGATATTGATAATCCCGCCCTTGCTGATGAACGCGACCCTGTCGCAGAGCCGTTCGGCTTCCTCGATATAATGGGTTGTCAGAAAAATGGTCGTTCCATCCGCGTTTAATTTTTTGATCAGATTCCTGATCTGCCGAACGCTTGCCACATCGATACCGGTTGTCGGTTCATCCATGAACAGAATTTCCGGCTGATGAATCAATGCCGCAGCGATCGTAAGCTTCCGTTTCATCCCCCGGGAATAGGCCTTGAATTTTTTCTGTGCTGCTTCGGACAATTGAAAAATATCGAGCAGTTCTGTTGCCCGTTTCGCTCTGACCTTTGCGGGAAGTCCATACAGAGAACCGCAAAAACAGAGATTATCATACCCGGTCATTTCATCGTACAGATTGCTTTCATCGGCAACAACACCGATAAGCCGCTGGGCTTTTTTTATATTTCCGGTGACATCCCCGCCTTTATAAATAATTTTTCCATCGCTTGTTTTTGCCATGCCGATAAGCATATTAATTGTTGTTGTTTTTCCGGCGCCGTTTGGCCCCAGGAGTCCAAAAATCTCGCCTTGTTTAACATAAAAACTGATATCGTTTACAGCGGAAAAACTGCCGTAGTTTTTCGACAGGTTTACTGCCTCGATTATTTTATTCATCATCATCCCCTTTCCAAATTATTATTCCACATAAGGGCAGGCGCCTGAATCTTTTCCCGGGTCCGGACAGCCTGTTTGCACCAGCAGGTTCAAATTATGAATCAGTCTGCTGATCACACTGTAATTGACGGTATAATGCACCCAATACCCCTGTTTTTCGCCGGAAACAAGGCCGCATTCACGGAGAACTTTCAAATGCTGCGAAACAGCGGATTCGGAAAGATTGAGCCTGCAGGCAATTGATTTCGCGCATATGTTATGTCGTATCAGGATTTCCAGAATGGAAAAACGCGTTTCATCCCCAAGGGCCTTCAATATGTCTATAATCGGTCCGGCACCGGCAGCCGGATTATCTTCTTTAGCATTCATTAAAGTAATTTATAATATACTTAACTGGATCGGTCAATCCACTGTACGCTGAAAATTCAGTCTGTATGCACCTGAAATGCAAAGGAGGCATGAATAAAGTCCGGAAACGCCTTTTCCCGCTATACCGGTTTATGACTTCCCGGAACCGCATTGCGGTTCTCCAAGGGTACACTCCCGAAACAAAAAGCAGGTCTTTTTGCAAATCCAGACAAGCAGGAGCATGACCGGCACTTCAATGAGCACGCCCACTACCGTTGCCAGGGAAGCCCCTGAAGACAAGCCGAAAAGCATGGCGGACGTGGCGATTGCCACTTCAAAGTGGTTGGATGCGCCGATCATGGCGGCAGGCGCCGAGTCCTCATAAGACAATTTAAGAACACGGGCAAAAACAAAATACCCGACTGCAAATATAAGAATTGTCTGAATGAAAAGAGGAACCGCTATCCAGAAAATGGTCAACGGATTGCCGATAATAACCTCCCCTTTGAAAGAAAAAAGCAGCACAAGCGTGACAAGAAGAGCGATAATGCTTACCGGTGTCAGGAAATGCAGAAACTTTTCATTAAACCATGCAATCCCCTTGAACCTGATTATCAGCTTCCGCGAGATGTACCCCGCTGCGAGGGGCAAGGCCACATAAATCCCCACGGAAAACAAAATTGTCTGCCAGGGAATGGGCATGGCGTTTATACCCAAAAGCAAACTTCCCAGGGGGCCGTATAAAACCAGCATGGTCAGCGAATTGATCGCGACCATTACCAGCGTCAGGCCGCTGTTTCCCCGGGCAAGATGGCTCCACATGAGCACCATGGCGGTGCACGGCGCAATGCCCAAAAGAATTGTTCCCGAAATATAACTGCGCCACAACTCGACTGTTTCACCGGTTTTGATCACTTCCGTACCCGGCAGAAAATCTTTAAAAACAAAACCAAGAAAAAAGGTGGCAATAATGAACATGGTGAACGGCTTGATCGCCCAGTTGATGCCAAGAGTCATCAGAACCGGCTTTGGTGTTTTTCCGGCTTTTATTACTTCTCCAAAATCGATTTTTACCATAATCGGGTACATCATGAAGAACAGACACACTGCAATGGGAATGGAAACCTGAAATACGGATAACGAATCGAGGGTAACCGCAATGTGCGGAGCGATTTTTCCAAGAAGAATCCCGGCCCCGATACAGACGAGCACCCAAACAGTCAGATATTTTTCGAACACAGTCAATTTTTTGTCTTTTTGTTTCATCCCTGAACCCTCCATAAAATCAAGTTATTTTGCCGTAACAAACAGATACACCGCAGCCGTGATAATCAACACGCCGCATATTCTTTTAATTCATACAACACCGCCGGACTTTTCGTTCCAGTGTAAAAACTTTCTTACAACCTCTGTAAAAATCCCTGCAAAAATTATAACCAGACTATGCCCAATTGCAAAAGCCAGGAGTAAAACAATAGCATACATCAGGTTTGTCGCAGCAGTAGTGAATACGATCCCCAGCATCGGGGCCTTAAAGGCAAACGCGCAGGGGCCAAGGGCTATGCCAAAAACAAGGCCGACAAGAAGCGGAACCGTGGCAAGGTGACAAGGGCTTAACACAACACTGATTATTCCCCAGATAAAAGAACTTGACACGGCAAGCCACCACGATTGCGTGAGCATCCTGGCAAGTCCGGTAAAAAATTCAAGCATGTTATTTCACCCCGCCCTTTTGTTTCAATATTGCAACCAGTTCATCCTTGGGGAAGAACCCTTCATGCCGGAAATACTCTTTGCCATGCGCATCCAGGAACACATGGGTCGGGATTACCCTGATATTGTATTTTTCTCCATATGGTTTTCCTTCCGGTGTCCACACATCATAATAATCAACCTTCACCTGATTTCCATATTCCTGTTCAATTTCTTTCATGACCGGCTGCATCATTTGACAGGGAACACAGTTGACCGAGCCGATTTCAATAAAGACAACTTTTATTCCTACAGGAATCGCGTTGGATGCTGGAGATTCGGCAGAAATATCCTTGCCGCCGCATCCTCCTGCAAGCAAAAGCCCGATAAAACACAGGGCATATGATATTTTTGCTGTTATTTGCATTTAGCAAACTCCTCGATAAATCCGGATACTGACGCTGCACATTTTTTTAGAACCAAGTTAAAACAATGCAGAAAAACCGTCTCCTTTTTATATGGTAATGTAGCCATATAAGCATGTTTAGTCAACATCATCCTTGACATTTTATGGTATTATTGGCAATTTAGCCATAAAGGATTATATATGACAAAAGATGAGAAAGCACGAAGCGAAGCCCGGTCAAAAATTCTTAAAGCACTGGCGCATCCTTCACGGATGTTTATCGTGGAAAAGATAAAAAGCAAAGCCTTTTGCGTTTGCGAACTTGCTGAAATGATAGGAATCGACCAATCCACAACGTCAAAACATCTTTCTATCCTGAAAAATTCGGGAATAATTGAAGACCGGAAGGAAGGAACGACCGTGTATTATTCCCTGAGATGTCAATGCATTATGGACTTTATAGGATGTATTGAAAATGTCATCATGATGAATCTTGAACGGGATTATAAATTTCTTAAAAAGACAAAATAATAAAATGTGCATAACCAAGCTGTCCTTGCATATCCTTGGCATGACAGATGGTTGATCCCCTGAGGTTCTCGAAGGACATGTCCTTTTTCGGGCTTTGCATTCTTTGCGGAAATGATATGCAACCACTTGATCCAGCTCCCGACAGACCGTTATACTGTGTGCATCATGAGCATCCGTTTCGCGCATATTTCAGACACACACCTCGGGTTTCAGGATCTTGAAATCGTCAACAGCGAAGGGATCAATGCCCGCGAGGCAGACATCTACAGAGCATGGCATACCGCTGTCGACATGATTATAAAAGAGGGCCCCGATGTCATGGTCCACACCGGAGACTTTTTTCACCGCCCCTGCCCCACAAACCGTGCTTTAATCGAAGGACTCTCCGGTTTAAAAAAAATAACAGAAGCAGGAATTCCGGTGGTGATCATCGCAGGCAATCACTCAACTCCCAGAACAATCTATACAAGCCCGATTTTGAAATCGCTTCAATCAATCGATAATGTCCATCCCATATTCAAAGAAACATACGAACAGCTTGAAATCAATAATGTTGTGTTTCACGGAGTGCCGCATATCAACGAGGAAAATCGTGCCATTGAAGAGCTCTTCAAGGCAACACCTGTCCCCGGCAAAATCAACATTTTGATGCTCCATACCTCTATCGGTGCGGATTATTTAATGGAAGAATACGGCGAACGCGTATTCCCGAATGACAAACTCCCGTTTCTGGATGAATTTGATTATACTGCCCTGGGACATTTTCATTCTCATAAACATATCAAAAAAAGCAAAAGCACCTGGTATTCGGGTGCTTCCGAACGATTTTCCGAAAAAGATGCCGGCAAAGAAAAAGGATTCTTGATCGTCACCATCCCCGAAAGCGATATACCGGATGTTGAGTTTATAGCACTTCCAATACGGCCATGGTTCAGGTTTTCTGTTGAAAACTGCCACGAAAAAACTGTTGAAGAAATAAAAGCAGAAATATCAGAGTTTTCAAAAAAAGAAATCAATACAGATGCAATAATCAGCCTGCAGCTGAACAACCTGAAACCTGTCCAAAGCCTGAACCTTTCCAACACAGACCTTTTCAAAATGTTTCCAGGTTCTTTTACGGTCCAGACGCGGCGGACGTTTATCGAGGAAACATTTTCGCTTCTGCACCGGGAAATAAAAAAAGAGAGCCTGCTCAGTCTTTTTTCTGATTACACAAAAGAACATGCTGATTCAGAAGAAGAAGCCAAACAGCTTGTTACTGCTGTTAAAAAATATTTTTCTGCCTGGGAAAAAGAGAAAACTGATGCAGGGGAAATCTCATGATCCTCATTTCTTTATCTTTACAAAATTTCAAGCAGTATAAAAAAGCCGAAATCAGTTTCCGTGAAGGATTAATTGGTATCATAGGGAAAAACGGATCGGGCAAATCGACATTATTTGATGCAATCATGCTGGGACTATTTGGCGATATCCCCGGGAACAAGGAATACCTGCGCTATCAGAAAGCCGGGGAAAAAGATGCAGTTGCCGTAATACTCACATTACTACTGGACAGCAAAGAGTATGAAGTGAAGCGTGAGTTCCGCGGGAAAAATCTGACCGCACAGGCAGAACTGTCGTGTAACGGCGCACAGATCGCATCCGGCCAAAAAGAAGTTACAGCAGAAATTACCCGCCTGATCGGCATGGCAAAGGATTCTTTTTCGCGTTCCATATTTGCAGGACAAAAGGAACTGGGCCTGTTAAGCGAACTCGGCGGTGCCGACCGGAAAGAGTTTATCAGAAAAATACTGGGTGTTACCAAAATCGATGAAATCCAGAAGAGTATACGTGATGACGCACGGACAATAAAAAACGAGATCTCCGGTCAAAAAAGTTTTCTGTTATCGGATTCTGATATTTCGGCCAAAAAGGAAAAGGTTAATAGTCTTTCAGACTCCTGTTATATACTTGAGACCGGGGCAAAAGCACTGGAAAAAAAAGTAGCCAAAAGCACTCTGTCCTTAAAAAACAGGAAAGACATATTTTTTGCAGAACAGATAAAAAAGGATGCACATTCGAAACTTGAAAACAAACAGGCAAGTCTGGCAGCGCAGGAAGAGTCTCTGAAAAATCAAATCAGTTCAAATAAAATAAAACAGGCAGAAATACGGTCTCTTGAGACTGAGTTTATAAAACTTGAGGAATCAGAAAATATTTATAAAACTCTTAAAAACCAGATTGATGTATTTGAAAAACAGAATGTACTCTATATCAAAGCAGAACACCTGAAAGAAGATCTTTCCGGACAGACAGAAGCGCTGCATTCAATCTTGACAGAATTGAAAAGCAACGGGATTCTTGTTTCCGAAGCTGAACCTATAGAACTCCTACTGGAACAAGGGAAAGCAGAGCAAAAAAAATATGAAAAAGCAAAAAAGGAAGCTGATGCAAAACTCAATGCACTCCGGTCAAAACTCGGTTCAATAAAAAATCTTTTTATTGAACGGCAGGAGAGCAAACAAAGCATTGTAAAACACGGAGCAGATTCCGACTGCCCGACATGCCTCCGTCCATTGAAGGATTCATACACGGTTACCCTGCATAAACTGGACTCTGAAATAGAAAAATATTCAAAGGAAATAAAATCACTTGAAACCGCGGAAAAGGAACTCATCAAAGAAACAGATACTTTTGAAGAAAATGAAATTCGGTCACGAAAGAAAAATGAATATATGAATATTCAGAAAACCGGAATCAATCAGACCCGCGAAAAAATAAATCAGGTAAAAACCAGACTCACCGCAATCGGCAACATCGAATTTGAACCGGAAAAATATCGTCTTGCCAAAAAGGAATTTGAAGAGCGGCAGAAAACGCATGACCGGTTTATTTCGGTTATCGCAAGGAAAAAGGAATTACCGATACTGGAAAAAGAATACACTGAATTACAATCAGCACTTGAAAAAAACACTGTACAGGGGATTGAAATAAAAAAGGCCGCAGCCGAACTGGGTTTTTCACAGAATTTTTTCGACAAGGCGTCAGCTGATATGCAGGAAGCACAAAACAAAAAAGATGATCTGACCGCAGAGTTTTCCAGAAGCAGGGAATCGTTGTTATCAACACAGCACGAATTGTCTGCAATAAAAAAAGAACTTGCAGAAAACGAACAACGTCAAAAAACAATCGAAAAGCAGGGAAAAGAACAAATACTTCTTGATAAACTGGTCATCCTTATGGACAAGTTCAAAACTGCCATTCTTTCACAAATTCAGCCTGCAATCGCCCATTATGCGAGCAGTATGTTTACCCGCCTTACCCTCGGCCGCTATGAATCGATCCATATTGATGAAGATTTCAACTTCTTGATTTTTGATGAAGGCAATTACTTCCCCATTGACCGGTTTTCCGGCGGCGAGAAAGACCTTGCGAATCTGTGCCTGCGGCTTGCGTTAAGCAATACAATCTGCGACCTCGCAGGTGCAGCCGCGCCGGCATTCCTCGGTTTCGATGAAATATTCGGAAGTCAGGACCGTGAACGCAGATACGGAATACTTTCCGCCCTGCTCCTTTTACAAGAACAATACCGCCAGATTCTGATCATCTCTCATGATGAAGAGCTGAAGGACGAGTTCCCGAATATCCTTGAAGTCCGCAGAACACTTGACGGCTCAACCACCCACTGGTTGGGCAAATAAAGGGATTTAACCGCAGATTATGCCGATTCCATGGAATAAGAAAACCTGTATAATCTGTAAAATATTTTCATTTTGCTATACCCGGATCAGATAAAACATCACGTTGCCGGACTCAAACAGTCCGCCCTTTGGCTCAAGCCATCCATTCGATGCATAAACGATGGAAGTCACCCCGGTATAGGTCCCTGCCTGGACAACAACCGGAAGCCATTCACTTCCCAGATCAGATGCTGATTTTCCTTCCAGTTTTTTGATCTGCGGTATTGTGGACATGACAAGACGGGAATTCCCGACAAACGCCAGATGACTTTTCCCCCTCGGGTTAAAATAGGAAATAAGTATAACATATCCTTCATCAGCAAGATGCTGTATTTGTTCTGTTGAAAAGTTTTCCGGTTTCAGCCTGAAAAGCCATGGATTTGCCTGCCATTCCACATACGCCTTTTGCGGAGACTGAATTTCAGCCGGCATGACTTTCCTGAATGTTTCCATGCCAAGATGATCTTTGAGCGTGTCTGCCACGAAAATATTGCAGAAGGTGGTAACCTCACTCGCCCTGTATTTCATTTGTGCCGCGGGGGTCATGACCGATTTCCAAAACTGATGGCTGTTGTCCCCGAGCCGTACGAAATCGGTGTTTTCGGCTAAAGTACGGGCAGGGAATGAGGTGCATGAGGACAATCCAAAAATGAATGCACAAATTACAGAAAGGCAAAAACGCATAGTAAAAATATACCGCCATTTGTTTAAAAAAACAAAAGAACAGGCACTTGTGCATCAGGCCCGTGATATTCAGGAATTATTTTTTTTCTGCTCCATCGTATCATGGCAGGTTCACAAAAGACCGATTTTCCGATATTAATAAATAGATATTTCAGCATATAATACAAGGAGTGTTCCGATGAAAAAATTACTGCTGGTGTTTATATCCCTGTTCATTTCCCTCAGCCTTGCTTTCAACCAGCCTGATACCACCGCCGCCATAAAAAATACAGAACAATTATGCTCCATCGCGGATACAATCCAGAAAGGAAATCCAAATGGTGATCTTTTTCTGATTCGCCAGATGAATTTTGAAACCTTCGAATTGCTGCCGTGGCAGACATTGGAATCCGCACCCGAAGCTGAAATGTGGATGATGCAACTTGTCATCTACAAACACGACAGCAATATTATACTTGCGGTGCTGGCAGAGACATCCCCTTCCGGCGACTGGGAAACAGAGACAAAATATTACTTTTGGCCGGACGGCAGCATTGCGAAAACAGAGGCTCTCCTGAGTACATTTCTGGGAAATGCTGTCATCCACAGAGAATACATCTATGACAAGACCGGGAAATTGCTCAAACAGGAAGAAACAATTCGCGACATGAATACCGGGGTGGTTATTGAAAGGGAAACCGCAAGTTTCATGGACAAACCGCCGGAACTGTTTTTAACTCTCGATGAACTGAAAACAAAACTGGAACTGCCGGACTCGGTGAAATAAAATTATTTCCCTCAAAGAAATCCCGAGGGTGATTCTTTCATATGCTGCATCCTTCTTTCATAATAAATTCTTCTTCCTGAGTTCCTGCTTTCATTATAAATTCTTCTACCTGAGTTCTTGCTTTCATTATAAATTCTTCTTCCTGAGTTCCTGTTTTCATTATAAATTCTTCTAC
>JAFGJO010000044.1 GCA_016929065.1 Spirochaetales bacterium
AAAACCTTCATCGTCTTCTTTCTTTAAGTAAACAAACAGAGTATTGAAATCGATGGTATAGCCGGTTTCTTTAAAGATATCAAGCATTGATTTGTCGTTTATGGACAGCGCATACCGCAGACGGCGCAAAATGTCATTATTGATCATGAATAGTGCTCCTTTGGGAAAATATTTTATCGTGTTTGTGCCAATTAGTATATAAGCAAAAGTCACAAACCGGCATGGAAAAAGAAAAACAGAGTTATTTCATACAGATTGCTCTTGTGCAACCGCTGTGGTACAATGAGAAAACAGAGTGTATATGACAAACAACAAAACATCCTTCAACAAAATCAATTATTCATTCATAAAACTCATCTCCGGGTATGACCTGTTTGACCGCAGGCTCCCTTTCATGTCCATTAAAAGTCAGGAGCCGGGGCCGGCAGTGTGGTTAACCGGGTGCATGCATGGAGATGAAATCGGCGGGACAGTGATCATCCATGAACTGTTCAAATATCTGAAAACCGGCCTGTTGAAAGGAAGCGTGTATTCATTTCCATTGATGAACCCGTTCGGATTTGAAAATGCATCCCGTCACATCAGTTTGAGTGATGAGGATTTAAACAGGGCATTTCCGGGGAAACCCAAAGGAACACTTGCCCAGCGGATGGCGTATCAGATATTCAGCCGAATTACCCAGACCAATCCCGATGTTGTTCTTGACCTGCACAACGACTGGAACAAGTCGATCCCTTATGCCTTGATTGATGCAGAGCCGGATAAAATCCTGACCGATAAAATGAGACATATCGCAGAAGTCTCCGGGCTGGTGGCAATCCAGGAATCGGAAAAACTGTATGCCACGCTGACTTACAATCTGCTTGAAAAAAATATTCCTGCCCTGACTTTGGAATTGGGTGAGTCATTGCTGATCAACGAAAAAAATATTACCTACGGGTTCAACGCAATTTGGAATATCCTGGCGGATTTAAACATGGTGGAACCGCTGTCTGATCCATCAGTCTTTCCGATTCCTGATGTTCTTGTGGATAAAATATTGAAGTATTCATCATTGCCATTATGTTCTTCGAGCGGCATTATCCGCTTTTTAAAAAAACCCGGCGAGCTGGTAAAAACAGGTGACAAGATAGCGAAGGTCTCCAATGCGTTTGGAAAACTCGTTGAAACAATCACCGCAGTGAATGACGGGATCATACTGGGGCATAATGATTATGCGATCGCCTATCCCGGTTCGCCGGTCATGGCATTCGGTGTGTATTGAAAAATTACTGAGCTCTTTCCATTATATAAATAAGATACTTGCCGTCCTGCTCTGATTTTTTGTGATAATACAATTTATTTCCGTCTGCGGAAATTGACGGAGCTTCCACCATGTTTCCAGCAATATCAAGAACAACAGGTTCTGCAAATGGGAGAGATGAATTCTTTCTGACCGAAACACAAATCTCTGAAGCAGTTGTTCCCTTTTTTATTCGCGTGAAGTACAGTTCAAGCCCGTCAGATGATACAGATGGTGCATAGACAAGGAAATTGCTGTTGTTTATTTTTTTCAGGACAGCAGTCGAATCAATCAGTGTAAAATCGGCAATTGTTTTTTCTGCAATACCCAATTTTGATTCTTCGGGAAACGGCTGGCCGGTGAATTGTGCGTTGACAAAATACAATGCGTTCCCGTCGCGGCTTATTTCTGCGTCCATGATGATCCATCCTGTTGTGCGGATGTAGAAATCGCCGGGAACCGGTGCAATATTCTCTACTGTTCCGCTGGAAAAACTGCCGGCCTGAAGATTTTCCCACACTGCCGGATAATTCCGTGTGGAGACAAAATAAAAATTGCCGCTGTTGTCCATGCTGGCGACTGCGTCAAGATGTGGAGCTGTGCCATTCACACCGTTCACTTCGCCTTTATACACAAACAATGTGTCTGTTGATTTTTCCGCATAATACAGGCTTGTCGTGATACCGTCATTCAGGCTGTTGAAAAAAAGATAATTCCCGTCCGAACTGATAAACGGTTCCATGGCATCCCCGGTGTAGCCGTCGATGGTTATTTGTTGTTCATTTGAAAATTGCGGATAGTTGCTTGATGTCGGAATTCCGGAGCATGTTTGTGTCCATGCAGCCGTGCCCGCGAGACAGAGACTGATAATAAACGAAATGGAGATGTTTTTCATGCACATCCTTTCCTGTTATTTTATGGATATATCATACATTTTTTTAAACTTTAAATCAATTTGAAATACGCAGTGTGCCTGTAGGCCGCCGGAACAACAGTGTCTATAGTATAGTAGAGGAACTGCAGGATGTTATTACCGGATAGACAAGTGTGATGCACAAATTCCATTTCTCTTCATGTCCCGCGGTTATTGGCGGAATTGAAAAAATTTATTATGGCAGGTCAATGGACAGGAGTATCCGGTCACTTCAGCCAGTACCCGACCGAGAACTCGCAGACAAAACGCGAGTCAAGGCTGTGCCTGAAAGGAACAACTTTTTGGACAAGATCTTTGGCCGCCCAGTCCAGAATGGATGACCCGGAACTTTTTATTACCTCGACAGAGATCATGTTGCCCTGTTCATCGAGTGACAGTCTCATTCCCACTGATCCCTCAATCTCCTTGCCCGGCTTGCGTGCCGCAATGGGGTATGTTTTGTTCTGTTCAATGCGCCTGATCAGCCGGTCACGTTCCATGGCAAATCGTGTCATGTATTGATCAATTGATGTTGCCTCACGTGTTGTTGTGGCTTTTGATTTCTGTGAGTTTGCCGCCGACCGGCTGGTTTTTAAAGCAGAAATATTTTTCATGGATGCTGATTCTGCCTGCAGGTTTTCGGAAGGGGACACATAGGTCATGGACGCGTAGCGAATGCCTTTTGATGCATTATGTGCAGCCGGGGAAATTGCCTGTGAAATATAAACAAAACCGACAACGTGCAATAATGCAGAGATAACGATACAGACAATCAATCCTGTTCTGTTCATTCCGGTTCCTTTACCAAAAGAGAAATATTGTTTACTTTCTGCTTTCGGAGCAGATCCATGACCTCTGCGGAGAAATGAAACGGCGTATCCCTGTCGACAGCGAGTATCACATTCAGGTTCTTTGGATTATTTTCCAAAATCCGGGAGACGAGAAGGGGAAGTTCTTTACTTGTCACCGGCTGGTTTTCGAAAAGCAGTGTACCTTCTTTGGTGATAATAATCGCAATACTGCCTGCGGTCTGTTCGATACCGGTCTCTGCTTCACTCAAGGATACAGGGAGTGCCGGCGAGGGGAGGACCGAGGTAAGAATAAAAAACAGGAGCAACAGAAACATGATATCCATGAGCGGCGTAAACATGGCGCTGTATGATTTGTTTTTGCGGTGTTTTTCCCATGCTGGAAATTCGATCATTTCTTTTTTCCCTGAATAGCGACCATAAGTGTGCCAGCCATTTGTTTCATTGTCCCTGCCTTGCGTGAAATACAGGTATCGAACAGATGATGGAAAAACAGGGCGGGGATGGCCACGATCAGTCCGCCTGCAGTGGTGATCAGCGCCTGCCAAATGCCGCCGGCAAGGTCAGCCGCCCGAACCGGCCCGTCCGCACCGGCAACATCAATAAAGGTAATGATCATCCCGATGACCGTTCCAAGAAAACCGATGAGAGGCGCGATCCGTTCAACAAGGGTGAGAACGAACAACCCGCGGTCCATCGAAAAAAGTATCTTTTCTCCCCCGGCAGTGACCGCTGCGGTGTATTCTTTTTCACCCAGTTTCCGCTCTACGATCATGGCTGTTAAAAATCGGGAGATGGGCCCTTTTGATTTTGAAAGTATTCCTGCTGCATCATCGAATTTGCGCGCATCCATTTTTTCCTGCGCCCGTTTGAGAAGCCGTGAAGAATCCCGGTGCAGCAGAAAATAAATTGAGCGTTCGAGGATGACGGTAATTGCGGCAACAGAGCAGAGGAGGATCGGCCACATAAGCACTCCGCCTTTGATAAAAAGATCGGTCATGGTAAAATCCTCCCCGGGTTCTGAAAAATGTATATTAAAACTGCAGTTCCATGCCAACCCGGATGGTGGTTCCGGGCATGGGGTAGTCTGCCACAATTTGATACTGTGCATTTAAAATATTGTCAACTGCCAGAGTGAGAATAAACCATTCCATAACTGTATACCGTAGACTTGCATCAAGAGTGAAATAGGGCGGCAGGGTATCGGTGAGGGTGTTGTCAGTATACCGGTCACTGGTAAAGTTGCCCGAAAGCCGTAAGGTGATGACATCATCGCGCCACAAGACAGCAGCCTGTGCTTCCCACATGGGGACCAGTGCGATGCGTGCGTTGTCGGAAAAAGTTCTTCCGCCGGAAAGGTCAAAACTGTATAAAAAAACAACATTTGATTCGATATGGAGTTTGGAAATCAGTTTGTATTCAATATGGGCTTCGGCGCCGGTATAAAACGATGTATCAATATTATACGGAATGTAAGTGGGAGCATATGACTTGATTTCATCGGTCATATACCGGGCAAATACAGCGCTCTCAAGCCGGAGGTCATCTCCTGCAAAAGAAAATCCGATATCTCCTGAATAGCCATTCTCCGGGACCAGGAGGGCGTTGCCCATATAGGGATCAAACAGCTCATAGAGTGTCGGGGCATGGAATGATTTCGCGAAGGATATTTTTATTGAAGATTCATCAGTGACAGGAATAACGCTTCCAATGCCGTACGTGAGAGCACCGTCGATATCAGAATAGGCATCATACCTGACTGCGGGTGTAATTTCAACGGCGTTGAATAAAAGGAGCGGTGCACTCAAAAAGCCTGATGCATGAAACCGGTCGCGGTTTCCAAGGTATTCGCTTTGAATATAATCATACGTACATGCTCCGCCGTATATAAACGAGACAAGATCAGATGTATGATAGTTTTGTGTTATATCTGCAGAAACAGTCGAGAGCGCGGTGGAGGACGGGTCATACCCGGGCACGTTGAATGTTCTGTTTGCCTGGGAAAATGCAATCTTGGCATTTGTGGAGAGGTCTGAGAAAATGAATTCCTGCTCGTTGTATTCAACCATTGTCTGGATCTGAATATCCTCCTGGGTATTTTCATCCGGCGTCCCGTCTACCCGTCCGGGGACACCTGACGATTTGGCATTCACAAGAACAGATAAAATAGCTGTACCGGTTTTCCAGGGAACTGATCCTGATACAAATCCGCCTCCTTCAATGTTCTCTGCATTAATTCGTTGAATGGATTCTCCGGACTGTTCAAAATAGAATTTGTTTTCTGCTTGTTCGAACCGGCCGATCGCCAGCAGACTCATAAAACCCAGATCAAACGCAGCTGAAGCTGTCAAGTCTTTACCATCCAGCAGGGCTGTTGGATCAGGGCTGTAGGTGTCTGATCCGTCGCTGAAAGTTTGCGGTATATATGCTGTTTGCGTGTATTTGATATTCAGAAACGAGTCGACATTAATGCCCTTTTTGGTGACAATATTGATCACCCCGCCGACTGCATCCGCGCCGTACATGATACTCATGCCGCCCTGAACAATTTCAATACGGTCAATGATTTCTGAGGGAATAAGCGACATGTCGATTTGGCCGTCGCGTGAATTGTTCAGGGGCATACCGTCGAGTAAAACCAGAACACGGGCACTCCCCGCTCCGCGGATCATGAGATTTTGCAGACTGCCATCGGGTCCCTGGTCTGAAAGTGAAATACCTGCAGTTTCGGCGATAATTTCAGCGGCATCGTTTTTCCCGCTCGCCTCAATATCCTCGGCGGTTATCGTCGTCACAAACTGGGGAACTTCAATGGTGTTCTCCGGGATGCGTGTTGCCGTGACAACAATATCATCATTCGTTTCCGTGACCGGAACAGGAGGACGGGTATCTGCTGTTTCCTGTGCAGACAATACAGCCGGCAATGCAATTGCCATGACAATGAAAAAAAAGAGAGCACGGACGCAGTCCGTTTTTAAAAGTTGTGTAGACATGAGTGTCTCCTTCCGCGTGTATGCTGTCTCCTGGCGGAAACAGCCAAAGAAGGGTTTCCTGGCTTCCGGTTCATTTTACTTGGGACGCCTTCTCGTAAATCAAAACAGGTTTGGAGCCGATAAAGATCTACAATGGCATGGTGTCCGGTTCATCCCCGATTACAGTGGCGGGTCCGCTGCGGATTTTCACCGCATTCCGCTCTTCCTTGTAAATAGTAACGTACTTCTCGGGGACAGATTTGTCAAGGTATAACGGGCACCCGTTACATGTTTTTCAAAAGTTTTGAATTCGGCAAGCAACAAATAAAATGTCTGATGGGTCAATACATTATTGAAAGCAGAATTGAATCGGCGTAACATGCCTTGAAACAAAAACATTTTTCCGGTATATCTATTCTTCATGATTTATAAAACGAACATGATTATTTATCCGGAAGGCGATCAGCAGGAAATTCAGCATCTTCTCCATATTTATGAAATGGTCGATGTAAACGGAAATCCGCTTTCGCTCCCGCTTTCCAGCGGCAAAATCATTGCCTTTCGTGTCTATAGAATAAATACCCGCCAGACTCGAAATGAGGAAATCCGGGAACATCATCTTGAAATAATCCCTGTAACCGAACTGGAAGGTTATGTCCGCTGACCGCAGAAAAACCCTTTTAAAAAAGTAGCGAATTTTTTGTCCTCATGCTATAATTAAGTTATTCCCTCAGAATGGAGTTTTTTATGGAAATATTGTCCGGTTTTTATAATACAGACATTCACAGCTCACCGCTCGTGCATCAGATACAGAGTCAAAAACAAAATCAGTTTTTAACACAGGAAACAATGCCGGCTGTTGAGATAAAAGAAGGAGCATACCTTGAAAAAACCAGAGAATATTTTGAGTCATTGAAAAAAGACCTCGATACGCAGATAACCAGTCTGGAAAAAATCAAGGCCGAGGGCCTGCAATTTGAAAAAGATAAAAAATCCGGGCATATCGCGAATGCAAAAACTGCCGTAAAAGAAATTGAAATGTTTTTTATGGATTCGCATTACCGGGGAACTCAATATGGTGATGACGCCATGTTCGGTGACGGTCCTCCGCCGTACACGTTCTGGGTGAAAGCCGGGCCGTTCACAGACCAGTGGGAAAACTTTCGGCTGGCAACGCTTGAATCATGGCGGAATATCCCTGAAGTGATGAAGTACGATGTCCTTGGTCTTGATGCACTTGATGTGACAAAACCTTCGGGGACATGGATGCCGATAATCGACAAGGCAATTGCCGTGTTTCGTACGGAAACAGACAAAATAGCTTCTTTCCTTCAGCGGCTTGATTTTTTCAAAACTTTTCAGAATGTCCAGACCGCGTCCATGAACGGATACTGGAATATGAAAAAGAGAATTATTTCAGAAAATCCTGAGGCAACTGCGAAAAAGCTACTGGCTGCAGCGGCCGGATACACAAAAATTGCGCATACCCTTTTGGACGAGATAAAAAGAGCGGCGCTCGAAAATAAAAAACGGCTTGCTGAAAAAAAAGGAAATGCAGACCTGGTGTTCCGGGTTCGGATGGTGATCGATGAAATTGACCGGCTTGCCTCTCATGGACAGTTTAACGGGATGAGCCTTTTGACCGGCAATTTTGCTCCGGGCGGATATTTTCAGGAATTGGTGCTTTATCCTGAAACAAATAACCAGAAAAAAATCGCACTTATACTCCCGGGTATGAATGCACATAAACTCTGTGAAAAAATTTTCCCCATTGATGGATGGGATATCAGGGTGGAAGAGGCTTTTTCAACAGCGAACGGGACAGACAAGGTGATCACAGGGTGTGCAGCTGCCGGCGAGGTGATGATACGCCAGCTGGACACGTGTGCCATGGCCGGGCAGGAATTGTTTAAAGCACAGTTGATCCAACAACCTTTTCTTTTGCTTGAGGCAGAAAAACGGCTGAAAAGTGTTGTTCGGGAATACGGCCTTCCCGAAAAGAAAAAAATAACGGTAAAGGCCGGCGCATCGGTGACTGAACAGGCCCTGGTTTTTTGTGCCGTATTGTACACTGCGTATGAAGACGCCTTCAGTCTTTTAACAGAACTGCGGACAATCAATGAATTATTGTGCAATTCCGTTTATACTTCTGCTGAACGCGAACAGCTGCAGCAGAAAGCGGCTGGAATCACCCTCCGGCTCAATACCCTGAACAGCGAGTATACATTTTCCGGAGCACGGGTATTTCCCAAAAAGAGCCCTTATGATCTTTTCAAAAAGCCGTTAATCCTGGGTGTCCTGGGCAGTTTCAAAAAAATACTTGAATACAATTCCATCGACACACAGACATTGGGGATTGCGGACAGTGAAATATATAATGGGTGGAATTATTCACTGGAATATGCGAACAGGGAGTTGGGGGCGATCGATAATGCATTCAATATCCTCTGGATTTCAAGGGAATCAGTTTTGACATTAATTGAAAGCTGCATTACCGCGGAAACAGTCTCCCCGTATTTTAAAATGCCGCCCGCAGACAATGACAGTACAAACAAGCTTTTTCAAAACGAAGCGGCGATGGCGCGTCAGATGCGTATGCAGCTGGAGCAGGCATTATTTTATGCGTTGTGTGCCCGCAGTCACCTGTATACCCATGCGGACAGGGAAATCATGTCGAAGAGAATCAGCAGCGTTTTGTCGGATATGGAGGTCGTTGCCGAAAAACTGAATCAGTTTTACAAAGAGGCAAAACGATATCCGGTGAAAGACGGAAAAATCATATCGGCCTGGGAGAGAAATACGGTCACCGTCGCCTCCTTTCTGGCAATGTACGCAACTGCTCTCAAACCGCAGGGCGCAATAAAAATAAATATTTCTGAAATTAAAAAGGCAGATGAATTGTATCAGCTGCTGCAAAGTTTTCAGAATAAAATACAGTATCTCGGCGACGTCAATAAATAAGCAAGGACTGTTCATGAATTATTTCACCGTGTTTCAGCTGGAGGGAATCCGCAAAGCCCTTGACTGGCTGGAGGAATGTCTTCACAGCTTTTCCGGCATAACGATACCTTCCCGGGTTCCGGAACACCATGAGTACAATGTGATGCAGCGGCTGGTACAGTCGGTAAAATGGAACGGGGTTCCCCTGCTTGTGGGAAAGCCGGCTGTGATCCGGTTGTCGAACGGCTTTGAAACATATTGCGAGTTCTCGAACTGCCGGCCGCCGATGGTGATGACCTTTGATGAATTTGATACTGATGACTATGCACAATGGGCTGCCGGGTATGAACACCGGCTGACCATAAACCGAGAACTCTGCATTGCACTGGAAAGCATGATCAATTATTCGGATATCGGGAAAACAGTACATATTGATGAGCTGCTCCGGCGTTTTGCCGTCATGAGCGAGAGTGTGATCTACCGGGGCTGGACCAGGGAATGGTTTTTATACTGTGCTGCATTGTTGTTTTCCTTCAAGCGGTTTGTCAAAATCGATGTTGCAGCGGATGATCCGTTTTATCAGCGTGTTGAACTCAAGCTGAAGGCATCACGAAAAGACCGGAAGGGGGACGAGCCGCCGCTGCACAGTCTGGTGAATGCATTGCTTGAGCAGGAAAACAGGGGTGGCATAGCATGAAGAAAATCTTTTTTATTATCCTTGCGGTTGTTTTTACTGCTGCCGGCGCTGCATTGTGTTTTATAAATTATATTCCCTACGGCATCATGCTGATTGTTCTTGGTGTATTGTCTTTGAGGTTCGTTGACTGGAAAGAGATGCAAAAACCGCAAGAAAAAAAAGTATTCGATAAAGACCGTCTGGATGAAATTCTCGAGCTGATGAAAAAGCAATGAAGAAGAGTTTCGCACAAAGTACACAAGGAACACGAAGAAGATACAAAGAAAGTCAGAAGAAAGCGCATGAATGCCCTTGTTTCCTTTCATGTAATTGCGAAATTACTCTGTTTTACTGACAGGATAGTTTTATAATGGTGACCATAATTGGAGAGGGATATGATATATTGATACTTTTCAAAAGGAGACAATTGATGAAAATCAGAATAGTTATACTATCAATCATTATCGTTGTGATGACCGCCGCGATATTTGCAGATGAACTTGTATTGGCCAGGGATGTGAATCTGCACCAATTAATAAAACCAGGGGACAGTGGGCCCTCCTTCAGCCTGTGCTCTTTGTGAGACACGCTTTCTTAAAGACTACCCCGCTGCATCTTTTTTACTGACAATTTTATTAAGCGGATATTCCACAATACCGTCTGCTCCCAGTGCAATCAGCTTTGGAATAATCTCCCTGACCACCGATTCATTAATCACCGTTTCTGCAGATACCCAATTGGAGTTGTGCAGCCGGGCGATTGTCGGTGCGGTGATGCTGGGAAGAATACTGCAGACTTCATCGAGTTTTTCTTCTTTAATATTCATCTTGAGCCCGACCATGCTGTCTGCATTCAAAGCGCCGTTCAGCAACAGCGCGATCTGCTGGATTTTGCTTTTTTTCCAGGCATCAGCAAACGCTTTTTTATTTGCAATCAGTTTTGTGTTTGTTTCAAGGAGCGTGTGAATGATTTTTAAGCCGTGGGCTTTAATGGTTGAGCCGGTCTCGGTAATCTCGACAATCCCGTCAACCAGTCCCTCCACGACCTTGGCCTCGGTGGCGCCCCATGAAAATTCTACTTCTACCGGGATACCCCGTTCCCCGAAATATCGTTTTGTAAATTCAACCAGTTCGGTTGAGATGCGCTTGCCTTTACAGTCTTCAATGGTGTTGATCTGCGAGTCGCCGGGGACTGCCAGTACCCAGCGTGCTTTCCGGTTCGAGGCTTTTGAATACACAAGATCCGATATGATTTCCACATCAGAATTATTCTCCAACACCCAGTCAATACCGGTAAGGCCTGCATCGAGCACGCCCATTTCAACGTACCGCGCCATTTCCTGGGCGCGTACCAGCGAGCAGGAAATTTCAGGATCATCGATTGAAGGAAAATAGTTGCGTGAAGAAAGCGATATTTTCCACCCCGCACGCTGAAACAGTTCAACAGTGGATGCCTCCAGGCTTCCTTTGGGAATGCCGAGTTTGAGAATGCTGGCTGCCATTATTTGTCTCCGTATACGTCTTTTGGGTCGAAAATCTTTTCGCCGTCTTCCACAAGGTCGTCGCCTTCGAGTACCCGGTAAAAGCAGCTCCTGTAGCCGGTGTGGCACGCGGCATCACCGTATTGGCGCACTTTCAAAAGAACGCAGTCGTTATCACAGTCAACCCTGATTTCCCGTACTTCCTGGATGTTCCCGGAACTCTCTCCTTTTTTCCAGAGTTTGTTTCTGGAGCGCGACCAGTAGTGCGCAACCCCGGTTTCGAGGGTCAGTTTCCACGATTCTTCGTTTATGTAGGCCATCATCAAAACTTCGCCTGTTGCTTCATCCTGTGCGATCACCGGAACAAGCCCATCTTGTTTTTTAAAATCGAGTTCTATCATAATTTCTTCCTGTTTATATAGATTTTGCAAAAGTTATTGTAACGATCATGGTATCCGATTGCAAGAGGGGCGAAGTGGTAAAAAGGAAAAACATGTATGACAAAGAAACAGTCTATTTGGTATAATGAAAAAAATGGCAGGGGATGTCGGGGCAAGGCAGTACGATTTTTTAATATGACACCCCTGCCGGTTTTTGTATTCACTTTTTTTAATGTGATCATCAGTTTTTACATCAATTCTCCATTGCCGGCTGCAATGACAACCACGGGCACCATTCGGCAGCAATAGACATTTTTGTATGCCCCGATGCTTTTCAAAATAGCCATCTTTTTTTTAAAGCAGCAGAAGTATGTGGCAGGATTTGCACATTTTTTCATTTACCGCAGGTTTATGGGTAACCATATAAATTTAGCACATAAATAAAAAAAATCCTGTGAAACGGGAATTTATTCAAAAAAAGTTTCACACGGAGATGAAAAAAGGAGACGCCCGCGTCATTGCGAGCGGAGTGAAGTAATCTATTTGGATTTAAGTTTTAAAAGAAGAGGGGTTATCCGCCGAAAACGCCGAACTGGTGTCAGGGATGATGATGGGTGATATCTATTGTTATTGCCAATGCATTTTTTTTCGCTTTGTCGATTAACATCATTCCAATGTTCAGTGCATCTTCCGAAGTAAATTGTAAGAATTGTAATTCTTCTGCCTGCTGTAATAATTTCTGGAGATTTTTTTTCATAATAAAAAAAGTATAATACAATCTGTTATGCCGGTCAAACCGAGGAAGGCTGATGAGAAAAACACTACAGGATCAACAGGATTTACCTGGCCACTATTCCAAAGTGGTCAGGCGAATTGATGTCAGCAGGGGTGACGGGTTTCCAGGTAATGGATTACTGTTTTATTTTCCTGCACAGGATGTGCGTTTTACACTTCGCTTCGCTCAGTGTATATATGTAGTTCTGAATAAAAATACATCATACCCGGAACTACTCAATAAAATCAGCAACCCGTTCTTTGCCGTTATCATACACTGTAAAACAACTGATATTCATTCCCTCTTCCAGCGTTTTAAATGTGGGATGGAACACAACGCCATACTCATAAATATCTATAAAACCTATTGCTCCCTCATTATGCTTGTCTTTATACATAAAGGGGACTTCTAAAAACTATTGTTTTTCGAAGTCCCCTAAACACCGTACTGTTTTTCAATGGGCTGGTTGCCGCAAAATAAACCGAGAGATAACCCTTTTATGGCGCGAAAGCGGCATACGCAGTTGTCATTACATTTTGTCCGCCTATCGAGTAGAGAATATCATTATGTATACCCACAGAATGCTGTCGTGTATCTTCCAACAAAGATTCAGCTGCAACGGTAAATTCACCGATTGCACCGGTAGTACCGTCAATGGCAGCATACTGGATATCATCAAAAATATCGGTGGCGCCTTCAATGGTATACCCGCCAAAAATATAAAAATAGTTGTTATAACCGATAGTCGGTGCATGTTCACGGGCATTGGTAAAGGTATTCACCGAGAGTGTGAAACTGCCAACCCCGCCGGTGGGTGATAATTGTGCATATTCAACGGTATTAAAATCCGTGGTTCCGGATTGTCTGCCGCCTGAGATATAAATATATCCGTTCACTGCTGTCCGGTTTAGAACGCAAATAAAATAAAAAAGCTTGTATTTCCTATGCCTTCAATGTTACAAGAAGGTGAGTACTATAT
>JAFGJO010000045.1 GCA_016929065.1 Spirochaetales bacterium
GAAAGGAGGCAGCCAGTCCTGCTTCAGCCTAAAAAGGGGACATTTCTAAAGAGTTAAAATGGGGGACATTTTAAAGGAGTCTTGACAAAGACTTTTATTTACTCTTGATATTTTCTTCTACTTTGAGTAAAGTCGATTCACTATGGAAAATCAACAAAAACATCAATACACACTCATTATTTTAAAACCGGATGCATTGGTCAAATCACTCACCGGCAATATCATTACCCGCCTTTCAGAGGCGCGTCTCAGAATTACTGCTGCAAGGGTAACCAGGGTATCTAAAGAACTCGCGGAAAAACATTACGCTCACCTGATTGACAAACCGTTTTTCAGTGATTTGTACGATTATTTTTCCGGCAAAGTGTACGGCGGCGAATATGAACGCGTCCTGGCGTTTGTCTATGAGGGCGAGGATGCAATAAACCGTGTCAGAAAAATCGCGGGGCAGACAAATCCTAATGATGCAGATCCAATATCGATCCGCGGTGCATACGGCCGGATCAATAAAAAGGGTATCATGGAAAATGTCATTCACTGTTCTGATTCGGAGGAATCTGCAGAAAAAGAAATCAAACTGTGGTTTGCACCGGATGACATTATTGAAGAAGTCTATCCAACGGTTATAAAAGATATGTCCGGAGTACAGGCACGGGTCTGGGCCTGAAATACTGAAATATGAAATCTCTGCCTGTTTGGGAACTCAAAGACATTTATTCATCTTTGGAAGACCGTCTGTACAAAGCTGATTGTGTGCAATGCAGATCGGCTGCTGATGCGGTGAGCGCACTGGTGAACAATATTCCGCGAACCGATGCCGAGAAGCAGGGCTGGCTGAATGAGTTTATCCGGCTCTACAATCAGTTTCACGACCTGTTTGAAACACTGTACGCATATGTTTATATGCGGTTTTCGGTGAATACCGAAGACTATGCTGCCGTAAACCAGATGAACATGCTTGAAGAAATCCGTTCACCGGTAAAAACATCGGTTATCGAGTTCCGGCAGGTGGTCACTTCCCTTGAATGTTCAGTAGCTGAATGCATGACAAAAATTCCCGAACTATCGCGGCATTCCTTTTTTATCAACGAACAGATCAAGCTGAAAAGTTTTCAAATGTCCAAGCCTGAGGAACAGCTGGCCGAACAGCTGTCGCGGACCGGCGGTGACATGTGGGGCCGGCTCCAGGAAACAGCTTCATCCTCCCTGTCCATCCAGTGGCCGGGGAAAGGCGCTTTTACTGTCACCCGGCTGCGAAGTTTCAGTTCGGATCCAGACAGGGCTGTCCGGAAAAAAGCGTATAATCTGGAACTACAGGCATGGAAATCAGCCGAGACCACCTTTGCATTTGCCTTAAACGGGGTCAAAGGGTTCAGCACGGTGCTGAATAAAAAAAGAAATTATAAGGATACAAAACACCGGTCAATCATGCAGTCACGGATTTCAGAGGGCACGCTGAATGCGCTCATCTCCTCCATGACCGAAAGCCTGCCGGATTTCAGAAATTATCTGACTGCAAAGGCCAGGTTTCTGGGAATAAAAAAATGCGCGTTCTTCGACCTGTTTGCACCGCTGCCCGGAAAGACAAAGTTATGGTCATTTCCCGCAACAAAAAAATTCATCGTTGAACAGTTCGGCGGATTTTCAAATGCCCTCGGCCGATTTGTGGAAAAGGCATTTGACGATAACTGGATCGACGCCGAACCGCGAAAGGGTAAAGTGGGAGGCGCATACTGCATTTCGCTGCCGAAAAACAAAGGATCGCGGATTCTGTGTAATTTTAACAATACATTTTCAGCGGTGACCACAGTTGCGCATGAACTGGGACATGCCTATCATCATCATGTGCTCAGGGACGAGACAGCGATTCTGAGAGATTATCCAATGACCCTTGCGGAAACAGCATCCATCTTCAGCGAGAATATTGTTTTCGACGGAGCGCTTGAGACCTTTTCCAAAACAGAAAAAGTCCAGGCATTGGAACATTTTTTGCAGGATGCAACGCAGGTGATTGTTGATATCCTGTCGCGCTTCCTGTTCGAGACTGCCATCATGAATGAACGGGAAACCCGTGAATTGTCACCGGATGAGTTCTGCACACACATGCTTGAAGCTCAAAAAAAGACCTATGGAGACGCCCTTGATCCTGAATTCCTGCATCCCCACATGTGGGCGGTAAAGGGCCATTATTACCGGGCCGATCTCGCATTCTACAATTTCCCCTATGCATTCGGGCTGTTGTTCGGCCTTGCATTGTTCTCGCGTTTTAAAACCGCCGGTAAAAGTTTCGCAAAAGAGTATGACCGCATTTTAAGCCTTACCGGGAAAATGACCTGTGTGGAACTCACCAGAGAATTGGGCTATGACATTGAATCCACGGGTTTCTGGAAAGAAGGGCTGGCCCTTATTGCAGAACGGGTAAAGGAATTCCAGTCTCTTTCGATGAAGCAGTGAGTCTTAAAAATCATTCAGAGCATCAATACGCTTATTGGCCAGTCTTCTTGACCGATGTTTTTTTCTATACTACTATTTTGTTATTGAAGGAGGTTTTGTATGACATGGAATATTATCTTTTTTATAATCGGTATTGCCACTGCTGTGGTGGGTATCTGGAATCTCGCACAGCGCCGGAATATATTTCTTGCAATCGCAGGGATTCTCTGGTTTGTGATCACCCTGTTCAAGTTTATTCTTCCGCAAGTGGGACTGTATAATTTCGTACTTTTTCCGAATACCACATTGGGCGATCTTTTATTATTTATGGTAGTTCCGGGATTAATTATCCTTGCGTACTTCCAGGGACATCGCCGTTCATAACATTGTTTTCTCTTTGAAAAAAAGTACATAAACTTCACCTGCCTCTTTTGCGGAGGCAGTTTTTTTATCGCGCTCTGGCGGACGGTCCGTTACCGGACAGCAGCGATCATGGATATTTCCACACGGGCTCCCAGGGGGAGTGCCGCCGCCTGGATAGTGGTCCGTGCCGGTTTGTTTTCTCCCATGAATGTCTCGTAAATCTGGTTGATAACCGAAAAATATGAAAGATCTGTACAGTAAATTGATGTTGACACCACATCATCAAAGCCGGCATTCCCGGCCGCAAGAACATGCCGCAGGTTTTCCAGCACCTGACGTGTTTCATTCTCAAAAGAATCTACCACCAGAGAGTTTGTTTTTGGATTCAATGCAATCTGCCCGGCCGTGAAGATAAACCCGTTCGCCAGGGTGGCCTGTGAATAGGGGCCTACCGGCTTTGGTGCATTGATCGTGAACAGTTTTGAATGTGCCATGTTACCTCCGAAATATTGCAGGATTATTTAGACCAGTGTTGCAAAATAATCATCAATCGTCTCTGCACGGCGGATCAGTTTTACTGTTTTATCTTCTTTCAATAACAGTTCCGCCGATCTGAGTTTGCCATTGTAATTAAATCCCATTGCATGGCCGTGTGCGCCGGCATCGTGGATAACCAGAATATCGCCGGTGTCGATTTTTGGAAGTTCACGGTTAATCGCAAACTTGTCATTGTTTTCGCAGAGCGATCCGACCACATCGTAGGAGTGATCGCAGGGAGCCTGTTCCTTGCCCATCACGGTGATATGGTGATAGGCACCATAAAGTGCCGGGCGCATGAGATTTGCCATACTCGCATCCAGTCCAATATATTGTTTGTAGATGTCTTTTCGATGAATGGCGGTCGTGACAAGATAGCCGTAGGGGCCGGTGATCATCCGGCCGCATTCTGCAAATATTTTTAACGGGTCAAGGCCGTTGGGGATGATCATTGCCTTATATTCAGCCTTGATCTTTTGCCCGAGTGCAGTCAAATCAACCGCGGTCTGATCCGGCCGGTACGGGATACCGATTCCGCCGCTGAAATTCACAAATTCCAGTTTGATGCCGAGTTCTTTTTTGAAATCAATCGCCAGTTGAAACAGCATGCGGGCGGTTTCAACATAGCTTTCACTGTTGAGTTCATTTGAGATGACAAAAGAGTGAATCCCGAACCGTTTGACGCCCTTTTCTTTCATCTGTTTTAAGGCCTCAAACATCTGGGGCCGGGTGAGCCCGTATTTGGATTCGACCGGATCACCGATTATGAGGTTTCCCTTGCGCAGCGGCCCCGGATTGTAACGGAAAGAAATGATCTCCGGAATGCCGGCGTGTTTTTCCAGAAAGGGGATATGGGTAATATCATCAAGATTGATGATCGCACCCAATTTTTTTGCCTTGATATACTCCGCTGCAGGTGTTTCGTTGGAAGTAAACATGATTTCCTCACCCAGAATGCCTGCTTTTTCGGAGAGGAGCAGTTCCGGCAGGGAACTGCAGTCGGTGCCGCAGCCTTCCTCTTTTAAAATTGCCAGAATATGCGGATTCGGGGTTGCCTTGACCGCAAAATATTCCTTGAAACCGGGTGCCCATGAAAAAGCCTTTATAAATGTTCTGACATTTTCCCGAATGCCTTTTTCATCATAAATATGAAAGGGTGTGGGGTACTGCGCAATGATTTTTTCAATTTCCGCTTTTGAAAAGGGGAGTGTTTTCTGTGTCATATGTTCCTCATGTCATTTTTGTTGATTCAGATTAATATCAAGATCTACAAAATACTTGAAACACCATTTTTCGTCAATCAAATTGAGCCGGCATTCCATTTTTTTAACCGCTCATCCGTCTTGTGTTGTGTCTACTTGCTTTCCCTGCATCATTTCATCTATTATTTATTTCTGATGTCGGATGTACAGTCTCTAATCCAGAAGAATACCATGCTCAAGCGCCTTATCGCCGAGGGGAATCTCTCCCCTGAAAATCTGAAAAAATTGTACCGGCACCTTTCAAAGCTGAGCCATCCTGACATTAAGAAGGAGGATTCAGCAGAGTTTATTCAGCTCACAGATGAATACGAAGAGGCGATGAGCAACCTGGAGCGAATCAAGTCCTACCTTATGCAGCGCGGCCCTGCAGGGGATGTCCTTGATGCAGAGGATATCCAGCGGATGTTTTTTTCCAGTTTGCGTCATTATCTTGCTGCCGGGATGAACTCCCAGCGGATGAGAATTCGCGCCGATGTGCGCAAGCGGAATGATTTGATCCTTCGTGAAATTGTCTACTGGGCAAAACTGTATGATCCGGCTTTTATTCCGGTTTTTTTAAATTACAACAAGACATATCTCCGCCGTTTTACTGAATGGAAAAAGCGGGACGAGATCATGCGGGCGAAAAAACTGTTTTATTTTGGTTTTCATGATACGATAAAATATGAGGAAAACAGAAGCCGCAGGGCTCTGGCCGCAGCGCAGACAAACCTGAAAGAGTGCCTGGAGATCCTGGCCATGCATTCATCCAATCCCTTTGCAAAGGCAATGCAGGACTGTGCAGCATGGTTTTTGATCCGGCTTGACCTTCTTGCCGGAAAAAAAGCAGCTGTCCCAAAAAAGGCACAGGCCGGGGGGACAGAATCTGATGCAGCCGGGGACTCTGTCCAATCAAAAAAGGAAGCGGATAACCATGAATAATGATCAGATTAAAGCGAAATTGCTGGAATTGAGACCCGATGTGGAAGATTTCACCGTGACCATGACCGGGAAGAAAAGCAGTAAAGTAAACGGACTGTACAAGCCAATAACCCGTGAAATTATTCTTCATAACCTGAACTTTGAAAGTGACGATGAACTGATGTACACGGCGATTCATGAGTTTGCACACCATATCCAGTTTACCCGGACGCACACACCCGGTGTTGCCCGGTTTCATACAGCGCATTTCTGGAATATTTTTCATACGCTTCTTTTTGACGCCGAAGAGATGAATTTGTATACAAACATATTTGTCAGCAATCAGGAATTTATCGAATTGACCGAAAAAATCAAACAGGAATTTATCGTGGAACATGGATTGCTTATCCAGGAGTTCGGAAAAATTTTATTATCTGCACATGAACTGTGCGACAAGTACCATGTTCATTTTGATGATTATGTAAACCGCATTCTGAAAATAAAGCATTCACAGGCAGAGTCCTTGATCCGCATTTCCAGTCTTGAGCTTGACCCCTCACTCGGGTATGAGAATATGAAGGCCCTGTCCCGAATCGGCGACGGGGAGCGGCGGGCACAGGCACAGCAGGACTTGAAGGGAGAATACAGCCCGGTTATGGTGGAGATGAAATACCGGCAAAAGGAAGATGAGGATGATCCTCTGATTGTGCTCACCAGAGAGAAAATGAAACTTGAGAAGACAATCGATACGCTCCGTAAAAAACTTGCCCTGGTTGAACACAGAATAAAGGAAGTTGAGCAGGGGACCCCGGCCGATATTCCGGAGAAGCAGGAATCCGATGATGAGACTCATTCAGGCGGCAATACACCCCGCCTGAAACTGGTGAAACCGGAAAAAGACGGCGAATAAATACCCGATCATGCCACCCCTTATTCAGGCTGGCACAAACCGCTCCCGCAACTGCCCCGGGAGAATCCCGGACAGGTACCCGCACATCCCGGCTGGTCGGTGCCGGCGCCGGAATGCGCTGCAAACATGCTGAATTTTTTTTCGAGCTTTGTGCCGCTGCATTGGGGACATGACAATGTGTTTCCTTCGCGCACAAGGACATCAAAATTGTGACTGCATTCCGTGCATACATATTCATAAATCGGCATTATCAATCCCCTTGAGCTTCTCTATTTTTCTGCCGGATAAAATACCGCTTCGACACGGTTTGTTCCCGACAAATATTTCCGTGCGGTATCCTGCAGCTGTTTTGCATCGAGTGCATTGATATGATCAAAAAACCCGGTGATGCTGGTAAACGGCATATTGTAAAGACGATAATTTTTAATAAGCTCTGCCCAGGTTGCATTTTTTGTCAGTGTGACTTCGCGTTCTTTGGTAAGAATCTGTTTCACGGTCGCAAGTTCTTCCTGGGTAATGCCGTCTTTTTTCAGTTTCTCTATTTGTTCATATACCAGTGCCGTGAGTTCTTCGACGCGGCCTGGATCACAGCCGAAATTGATGAAAAACATGTACGTCTGGCGTGGAAATCTCCGGGGATAATCCCACGCGCCGATTCCGTAGGTACCGCCTTCATCCTCGCGGATTGAGTCGGTGAGGCGCATGTCCACAATCTGGCTGATTGCCTGCAATGCCACTATCTCGGGCAGTGTCCATGTGAAATCACCATGGTACACAAACTGTACAATGCTTTTTTGATCCTTGCCCAGCTTGACTTCCCTGCGGGTAACTCCCTTTGGCGGATACATCCCCAGATCTTTATACGTTTCAGCTTTACCGGAGGCCGGCAGTCCGGCAAGATAGGTTTCTATAAAGGGCGTGAGGGTTTCTAGATCAAAATCGCCCGCAAAGACAAAAGTGAAATCACCCGCATTCTGAAACCGGCTCTTGTAAACTTCCAGTGATTGTCTGCTGTTTAAAAGCTCGGCGGTTTCCGGTGTCCATGGCTGCCTGCGCGGGTGATCATTCGTCAAAACAGAATTGACGATATCCCAGAAAACCGTTTCCGGGGACGCGGTTCTCCCGGCAAGCGAGGTAATGAGTTTGTCTTTATAGGCAAGAAACGCATCGTTGTCGATTGCGGGAGCGGTAAAGTACAGATAGATGAGCTGAAACATTTCTTTTATATCTTTGGTGCGTGCGCCGCCGGAAAAGCCTTCGAAAAGCTCATCAATATACGGCGAAACCTGAACCTGTTTACCGGCGAGGAGTTTTCCCAGCTGTGACTGCGTGATCCCTGCGACACCGCTTGCAGCGACAAGACCTGCGGCTGTCGACGCGGGAACATATACGTCGTCGCTGACCAGTGAAAGTCCGCCCGGGCTGAAGGCGCGCATGACAATTTCGTCATTGGTGAATTGGGTGGGTTTGAGCAGTACATGAATGCCGTTGGAAAGGGTAAGCTCTGTGATTCCCATTTCATCATGGGCGACTGTTTTTATAATGGTTCCCGGTTTTGGCAATACAGTCATTAACTGTCCGGCTGCGGTGTCGTCAACATACGGCTGAACATCGGCTTTTGCGGCCGCTGCAAATATCTGAGTACAATCATCCTTTGTCACAGCCGGTATATCAGGCTTTTGGGGTGCGGCAACCAGAAGGATGCGGTTTTTTACTGGAAGCAATGTATCCGCAAGCGAGTTCATTTCATCAAGGGTGATTCCCGGTATAAACTTTTCGTACAGTTTGTATTCTTTTTCGATGCCCGGGACCGTCTCCTTTTCGAGGAAATTGCGGATATACTCGGATGCCAGATGTGATGAATCTCTTTTATCACTGTTTTCATATGCCTGCTCCATGGAGGTGATCGCGTTTTGTTTTCCCCGTTCAAGCTCTGTAAAAACAAAACCGTGTTTTTTTATCCGTTCCACTTCGATGAGCAGGGATTCAAGCCCTTTTTTAACCTGATTCTCCTTGACCACTGCTCCCAGCAGGCCGACATCCATGGTTCTGACAAACCGTCCCCTCGCTGCATATGCGGATACAAACGGCGAAGACGAATTTTGAGACAGTTCATCAAGACGGGAATTGATCATGTCAAAAAAAAGATGCCGGGTAATAAGCATTCGGTAATCAGCTTCGGTGACCACCATTTGCGGTGTCTGCTTGAAAAAAAGTTTCAACCAGGAGGAGGTCGCTTCCTTTTCGGCGGCGATGGAAATAATCGGATCATCATTGCCGGGAATAGTAAACAACTCGCGGGGCCTTGGATTTTTGACCGCCGGGATGCTGCCGAATTGCTGTTCGATTTTTTTTCTGACCATTTCGGGATCAACATCACCCACCACAACGACCGCCATCAAATCGGGACGGTACCAGTCGGAATAAAATTTCTGAATTGTCTCGGGCCTGACTGTTTCAATAATCTTGATTTCGCCGATCGGCCTGCGTTCGGCATAGCGGGAACCGGTGAATGAATCGGCCAGATGAGTATCGCGGATTCTTTCATCTGCTCCCCGGTCGCTGCGCCATTCCTCAATGATAACCTTGCGCTCCTTTTCTACTTCAACCGGATCAATGACAATATTATGCGCCCAGTCTTCAAGGATAAGGAGTCCTGTATCAAGCTTTGCAATATCATCGGTGGGGACCTGCAGGCGGTAGATTGTTTCATCATAGCTGGTGGATGCGTTCAGATCGCTTCCGAAACGCATGCCGATGCTCTCCAGGTAGTCAATCAGCGAATCTTTTTTAAAGTGCAGGGTCCCGTTAAAAGCAAGATGTTCAAGAAAATGCGCGATGCCGCGCTGATTGTCGTCCTCAAGAACAGAACCGGTGTTCACCACGAGGCGAAGTTCTGCGCGCTGTTCGGGTTTTGCATTTTTGCGGATATAATAGGTAAGTCCGTTTGAAAGCTTTCCGTGTATGATAGAAGAATCAAGCTCCAGTACAGGACTTGCTGCTGATGTCCGGTCATGGTCTGTAGTTCCGGAAGATGAAGGTGCGGTAATACAGGAAAAAACCAATGAGAGGATCAGAAATAAAAAAATAAAATAACGTTGCATGCAAATTGCCTCCTGAGTCATGAATTCCGTGTCCAGCTATAAAATAGTAATATATTATAGAAACAACAATACGAGAAAATGGTTAATATAATTATTCGAGTTTTAATTTTCGGGCTGTTATTCCGGCAAATAATCACTTTTCTTGAGCGTATATGTGCTTGCCGCATCGGTTTTATCCTGAACAGAAAAACCAAAATTGGCGAGCATATTGCTTCCGGCATTATTTTCCTTTTTTACGGTTGCTTCAATCTTTTCCCCATCATAATCAATAAAGAAGAGATCACAAAGCAGCATCAGTGCCTCCCGGCCGAATCCCCGGCGACGGTATTTGGATTTTACGGTGATATCAAGTTGTGCTGTTTTGGTTTCGGGGGTCAAATCGACAAATCCTACCTCGCCGATGGGAATGTCGTTTTCATTTTCGAAAATTATCAAAAAACAATCATTGTCATTACCCGGTTCTATTTTATCGACATACCAACTCTGGTATTCGTCTTCGGAAAATGTATGTGCATCATCAAATCCGCGTTTGTTTTCCTCGGATTCCCAGAGGGTCCGTATAAATCCCACTTCCTCGCGTTTTGGTGTTCTCAAATACACCCGTGTCCCCTGCTTTATTATTTTATCCATTTTTTTCCTGCTCCTTTCCTTCCAAAAAAAGATGTCCTTTCAGTTTTTGCAGTGTCCGTATCAAGGCATCCTTTGAATCATTCCATGGTTTGTCTTTATTCCGAAAATCAAATTTTTGTGTGAACCATAGAATTTGTTTTTCTACTGTTTCCAGCCGCTGAATATTTATTTTTGACAGAATTTCGATAAATTCCGTCAATATTTTTCCGGATAATACTTCAGCTGCCATCGTATAAATTAGTGGTGAATGTGTCAAACAAAATCCTTTTGATGATTCAAATTCTTTTTTGAACATTTCATCCTTTCTCCACAAATAAACAATTGTAAATACATACCGGTCCAGGGTCCGCTGGAGCCGGTCGCAAAACGCACAGGATGTTGTCCTGTTTTTAATATACTCAGAGAACGCTTTTGCGGCTTCTGTTCCTTTGGCCTTTTTCAGCAAAGAAGCACTCTTTTTTTCACAGTCAACGAGGCCTGCGATAATATCCGTGAGATGGGTGTGCGCCATCAGGCCGACACCCAGTTTGTGATCGGACCCTGTCATCAATCCGAAATGGTATGCACAAAATCCTTTCTCGTTAACCAGAATCCGGGTCTCGGGGTTCATCACCGAATCACCGAGAAAAAAGTTGAGGTTGTTTTTCTCGTTTTTGGCTTCAAGAACACAAATTGGACATTCTGTTTCTTTTTTGAACGCATCCCACACCGGGATGGTTTCAAGTTCGTACTTCATTCGATTTCCGGTTTTGCTAACATTTTCCTGCCCTGATAGGATGATAGATGATGAAGCCGCTGCGGTCAATAGAATTGGTAAAATCCCCGGGTGAATTACGGTATTTTTTGGAAGGTATCACAAATTTGCTCCATGATTCCCAATAAAACAGGACTGTATGACTGGTACAAGCGCTGTTCCGTAATGATTTCGGCTGTTTGTATGTACTCGCCCGGGATAATCTCGTCTGCACATTGAGTCGCAATTGCTTTTATGTTCGGCCAGGTCATTTCCAGATGGAACTGAATCGCACAGATGCGGTTGCCGAACGTGAAAATCTGATTTGTACATGCAGGTGAGGAGGCGCAATGGACTGCGTCCGCGGGGAGGTCAAAGGTGTCTCCGTGCCAGTGAAAAGCATGAAAGGTGCCGGGCACTTTTTTAAAGAATATACTTTGTCCAGCCTGCTTTGTCAGGTGAACGGGAAACCAGCCGATTTCTTTTTGCGGGTTTTTCTTTACCCTGGCGCCGAAGGCATCGGCGAGAAGCTGCGCGCCCAGACAGATACCCAGTATTTTTTTGTTTGCGGCAATTGCGGCCTTTAGAAATTCTTTTTCAGGTTTCAGGAACGGGAATTTGTCTTCTTCATATATATTCATGCCCCCGCCCATAATGCACAAGAGATCAAAGGAACCCATATCGGGCAGCGGCTCGTCCTTAAAGAGAAGGGTACGGGTGACCGGAAACTTTTTTTTTGCTGCCCAATACCCGATGGCCGCCTCTGTTTCAAATTTCTCATGCTGGAGCACATGGATACGCATTGGTATCTCCTTATAATGAGTAAAAAATCATGCTCCACAGATAAAACCATTGTAGCAGGCTGATGCACAAGCGTCAATTGCGGAAGGAAGAGGAGAAAAGTATCTCGTAGAGCACGCGGAGACCACAGAATGGAAAAAGAGGATTTTTTCCATAACAAGGCTCCGCCTGATACAAAAGCCGAAGCAGAGATGAAGACATCAGGCAAAATACCATCGTGGTGGAGTGTGGATATAATGAAGGGATATTTTATATGAGAGCTGCCGTGACGGATCAGTCGTCGAACGTGGCCGCCGGTATGCGGCCCATTGCGTTGTCAAAGTCATGTACGACGGCGATCAACCAGGCTTTAAGGATTCCACTCGTGCCGGTCCCATACTGCGCTCCCCCACAGGGCAGAGAACGCGCAGGCGTCGACGGTGTACTGCGCGGAGGCGATTGTGCTGTCACTCATGCCGTCTTTGACCGCGATAGCCCTGATCTTCACCATGGTTTTCTGGCCGGCGACCGCGATCCCACCCGTATACGCTGTCGAGGATGTCGTGGGGTCAGCAGGGTCGGAAGGCGGCGAGGCGATCGTGCCGGACTCCATTGTGTAGTACACCAATGCGTCGGGGGTGGCGGAAGCAATTGTCGCGATCAGATCATTTTCGAAAACACCTTCCGGGGGATCAAACACCGGTGCCGCCACAGTGCCCGCGGCGGCGGTGGTGAACCGCCATTCCACGTCGGCGGACAACGCCTTCCCCGCGGCATCCCGGACTTCGGTGCTGATGGTTGCCGTGTATTCGGCGTCGGGTTCAAGGTAGCCGGACGAGGTGAAGGAGGCGGTGCGGGACGCCGGATCGTAGGCAACGGTCCCGCCCGTCGAAACCGTGTCGCGGCGCAGCGTGAAACTGTCCAGGCTGAAGGATGATCCCGTCATGTCCATGTCGAAGACGGCGCTGACCTCTGCCGTGACCGCCGCCCCGACAGCGCCATCGGACGGTATGGTGGAGATGACCGCGGCCGGACTCGGATCATTTGACGCAGGATGCGAATCGGTCAAGGGGCACGATATGAGGGTGAGCGCAGAACACAGTAGTATACTGCGGAAAACCTCAGATAGATTTCGCATCATGAATCCTCCTCCCGGAACGGGATGTGCGCATTGTTATGCGAAAAGCGATGCCGGCTCAAAGGGGATGCACCGCAACTTTCCCGCGGAGGTCGGGCAGGGCGAAGGTCGTCGTCCCGTTGCCGCCGTACGTTGTTCCGACAATCGAGAACAAGGCCGTATACTGCTGGATCTGAAGAAGCCGTCCGTCGCAAAACATCCATCCGGCCGGCTCAAAATTACCGGCGAACATGGCGATTTCACCGATCCCCGCGTCTCCCCCGATGCTGCGGACGATGGATGAGCGCGTCGGATAAATGCCATCGATGCAGATGAGAAACCGGATGGTTGTTTTCTCGATCCTGTTTGCCTCCAGGGCCGAAATGCGGGTGTGCTGTGCGTTCGATTCGGTGTACAGCGTGTCAAAATTCGAATTGACCTCGGCCGCGGAAATTGTCGTGCCCGCGGTAAAGGTATACGGTTTGCTGATGGTGTCCGCGTTGAGAGCGAAAGTCGTCACGATCAGCAGCAGGGAAATACCGATCCGGGCCCGTTTTTTCGAAATCGTTTTCCGGCCGGAGCCTTGCGCCTTGAGCAGGGCTATCTCCCGTTTCAGGCTTTCCAGTTGGCGTTCCATGTTTTCTTCAGACATACGGCGACTCCTTCTTTACGTTATTCTATCATAAGGAACGCCGCGACGAAACCGGGGAAATGTTTTTTTTTCGGATTGCGACGGGGACCATCGAGTGGAAGGCCGGTGCCGTCATCATGGGCGGCACCGGTACGTCCGAAGGACGCGGGTGCTCGACGGAAAAACCGACACATAGAAGGGAAGAATTTCGCACAGAGGCGCGGAGGAACGAAAAGCAGGGTTCTGTGCCCTCGTTCCAGGGCATGCAAACCCGTTTATTGTTGAGCCTGCATCCCTGCCATAAGCTCTTCCACCGACAGCGGAACCCACCGGTTATTTTCCAGCCTCATGCCGTAGACAGCAGAAAGTTTGCCGACAAGGCCTTTGTGCAGCTGTTTTCCGAGAACCCGCAAAGCCTGTGCTTCGTTGGTCTTTGGGAATGCGGGATCGTCCAGTTTGCAGCCGCTGGTAAGCAGCCCTTCGACCAGAATTTTCACCGCCAGAAAACGTTCATATTTTTCAACGCCAAAGATAAGTGGATGGGGAATGAGCCCGATGACTTCCCAGGTAATCTGCTCGGCCTGTGAGTATTTTCCCGCGTCCTTGTCCTGGTCGGAAAAGCGCATTGGAAGATCATTGATGATTGTGTCGATATTTTTGGTAAGGTATTCAAGGTTAAACAACCCGGTCGCGCAGTTAAACAGGATGTGTTTGCCCTTATCCTCGGCTTTTAATATTTCGTCAAACGAGATGGCCGGTCCAATGTCCGCGGCATTGATTTTATTGTTGCCGTCGAGGATCAGCACCCCGCCTTTTACATCGATTGAAGTCCTGAATGAAAAATCGAAACCGGCATCCGCGCCGCTCACTGCCATGAGCCCGACTGCGGCGGGATCGATGGTGTTTCCCAGGTTGTCGATATTCCCGATATAGGCAAACCGGATTCCCTGATCATACAAGGCCTGATAAATGTGCTTTAGCACCATGAAGTTCTGGCCATGGCCGCCGGGCATGGGCCGGGGAGTGTTTTCCTTGCCGAATGCCTTTGAAAAAATATTTTTTTCTGTTCCCTCGCTCGAGTGGGTGTAGGCTGCCAAAAGCGGCTGGACTGCGGTATGAATATGCTGTTTTGAAAAACCGGTTTCCTCCATGAGATCGGCGAGCAGAGGATTGTCTTTATACGTTTCGATTTCTTTTCTGATCGTTTCGTCGGACAAAAGGCTTGTCATCTGGAAAAAGGGAATGGGAGAGCGGCCGCTGCTTTTCGCCTGCAGCCGGGCCCTCAAACTCTGAATACAGAGAGCGCGGATCTTCAGCTCCATGTAGGTGGGGCCGGGAGAGCCGTCGGGCTGCAGAAAAGCAGGGGTAATTCCTTTGGGTTTGTCCCGCGAGAGCTGCTCAAGAGTGTGAAACTCCCCGGCATAGAGGTCAAACAATTCTGCGTTGAATGATTTGTTTTTTTTATGATCAATATAACTGGACGCGGAACCGCCGTTCAACACGCCGTACGCAGTTTTGTCTGAAAGCAGTATCCCGATTTTTTCAAGATCATTCCGTGTAAAGACCATTTCTCCTGCTGTTTCAGCCGGGAGAGGAAACCCGGATGCATTAATTCCTGATTTTTCCAGGGACTTCCGCACTGTTTCGGCAGAAAACCGAACGGAATAATTCCCCCGGCAGTCAAGAATCTGTTTCCCGTCAATGACCGGAATTTCGGTGACATGTACGGGTTTGATATTCGCAAACGCACCATTGTTGTATTTATTGAGGATCGAGAGGGTAAGGTTGATATCAATATGCTCTGCCTTGAGTTGTTCAACCAATTCATGAGGGATGTCTTTTATGGTTTTCATTGAAGTCCTTTCAGGATTAATTTCTGTTTCCAATGTAAAGGAACAAAAAAAAAATTACAAGAAATCTGTTGGAAAGAAGATGATTTATTATCTTCAAACAAGCACCGTTGATTCTGTTTTTATTCCTGTAATATTATTGGATTTATTAAACCATGAAATGTCAACTGCAATATACTGTTGTTCACGACTACCAAAGGGGGTTTTTGGTAATTGGGGGGAAATAAAAAGACCGGGACAAACGACTCCTTAAAGTAAAGGAAGGTGAAATATTGATATACTCCCTGATGTGCGGGTTATTGAAACCAGCCGGATTATGATAATACTCTGCATTGAATCTCCGCTTTGATTCCCTGATTCTGTCAATTGCCGGTAAAAATGGCTTGCATGAACCCATGAGAGGGGTTACTATTCAGATAATTGCGCCTGAATATGACCTGTTTCAGGAGCTCCGGGAGTGGATGTTCCGGATAATCGATAATTCCAATAAAAAAAGGTATTTGTTTGATGCAATTATCTGTAACCGGCCATGCAGGCGGATTTCTCTCCATCAGGTTTCCCTTTAACGAAAAGGTTATATCTGCCATGCGGCAGATACCGGGCCGGAGATGGGAGCCCGCAGAAAAAGCGTGGTTACTGCCGGATACCCCGCACCATGCACAGAGACTGCTGCAGGAACTTTTTGCCACCGGCCTGTTTTTACATGAAGAAGAGGATGAACAAAACAGCCCGGTCATGGACCATAATTCCGGCCTTATGGAACGCTTTCAGCAGGCCATGATATCCCGCCATTACAGCCCGAGGACAATGCGGGTCTATACAGGCTGGGTCCGGGATTTTTTGGCATACAACGGCGGGGTATGGCCAGAAGCACCGGGAAACATAGAGATAAACAGCTACCTGACAACTCTGGCGGTTGAACGAAAGGTGAGCGCTTCAACGCAAAACCAGGCTTTAGCCGCGCTTTTATTTTTTCACCGCTACATAAAAGGACAAACAGCCTTTGAACAGGGGGAGCTTGTCCGCGCTGTCAAGCCCAAGCGCCTGCCTGTTGTCATGAGCAGGGAGGAAGTGCGGGCTGTATTGACTTGCCTTGATGACAGCAAGCGGTTAATAGCAAGAGTGATGTATGGCACCGGCATGAGGCTTATGGAATGTCTGCAATTGCGGATTCAGGACATTGATTTTTCCAGGAATGAAATCATGGTGCGAAACGGGAAAGGCGCAAAGGACCGCCGTGTAATGCTGCCTGAATCCCTGAAGGAGCCATTGCTTGCACATCTTGAAAAGGTAAAAAAAACACATGAGAAGGACAAGGCTGATGGATGGGGCTGTGTGGTTCTGCCGGACGCTCTGGAAATAAAATATTCCCATGCCGCAACTGACTGGCGATGGCAATGGGTTTTCCCCCAGTCACACAGATGGAAAAATATGCAAACCGGCCAGGAAGGCCGCCATCACACAGATCCGAGCCTGATACAAAAGGCTGTCAATATTGCCGTGCAGAAAGCGGGTATTAACAAACGGGCGAGCTGTCACACTTTTCGGCATTCTTTTGCCACGCATTTGATTGAAAAAGGTCATGACATCAGAACCGTACAGGAATTATTGGGCCATAGCAATGTTAAAACCACAATGATATACACGCATGTGCTTCACCGCGGACCTTCCGGGGTCAGGAGCCCGATTGATGATCTGTGAGGCCTTGACCGGCTGTTGAAAAAGGGGAGCCTTTTTCAACAGCCGGCTGATATGAAGAACAGTATATACTGCCGGAAAAAACCCTTCCCGCGGTATATTTCTTTGCATGTAAAGGAGTTGTATAATTGCCTGCATCGTATTGCCGATATTATACGGACAAACAGGGGCCTTGGAGAAGTTTATACGGGGAAGGATAATTAATGTTGGGCAGACCATGGCAATCAACAGAAATTCGAGGGGACCAGCGGCAGGCGGCACGCTCCTCACCGTGCTTTCCGCATTTGTTGTGTCAGGCGCTCTTGCCATGGAACCGGAGTATCCGGCGCCCACCAAGGCGAGCCTTAGCGGGGAGTGGGCAGGCTACTGGCGAGGAAAGCCGGTCGGTGCGGTCGTTCTCTTCACCCTGACTCTCGACCAGAATTTGCGAGGCACGATCGTTAGGAGCATGAAGCGCGCCGTCGTTGGCGTCTACGATATTGATGAAACGGTAGTGTCATCAGGAGCGATCTTGATCCGAGCTCACGACCGAGCGCATCCTGGATTTCAGGCGACCCTTGAGGCGAAGGGGGGCGTGTGGGAAAGCGACGGATGGCTCGATGCCGCATTCACGGACCGCGGAAACGATGTGGTATTCGAAGTGCGCCTGGAGAAGTCGCCTGAGGCGCTCGTGCGGAAACTGCGTCGCATGCTGAGCGCGGCCCGAAAAGCGGTGAAGGCTGCCCAACCAGGCGTTGGACCTGACGGTCGGTCGCCTGCGGCGCCCGCCCGCAGGTCAACGCCATAACGTTAGGTCGACGCCTTCGGCGCGTTAACGAGGAGGGAAATTATGAAAGTTCTATCATTTATTGTAATACTATGCTGTTTAACACTAATATCAATGTTTTCTCAAGAAAAAGAATATCAGAATGTAGATCCATTACTATCAAATTATCGGACATCAAAAAGTGATGGGTATTCTTGGCGCAAACGTACAGTTAACTATTCTTTGTCAGATGAAAAACTATCAAAAGAGAAATTACTGTCTACAATATGGAAAAAGGGTTTATTAAGCGTTTTAGTTTTTTATAAAGATGACCGATTTGCGTATGGCGGTGTTCAGTGTGGAAAAATGATAACAGGAAACTATAAAATAATTAGCAATGATCAAGTTCAATTAGAAGCAGATGATTTAAATTTTCAAGGATATGATGATTTTGAAACAAAAGAAAAAGTGTTCAATTTTGTTACAGATAAAAAAACTTTAACATATTCACATTATCTTGTGTCTGACAATAAAGTTTTTTATGCATTTCAATCTACACCAGATGATGGCGAAGTGGTATTGCATCAAGACCACAAGGTAATCAAAGAAACGAAGTTAATTATTTCTACGGATAATGTAAATATACGAAAACAACCAAGTATATCAGCTCCTAAAATTGATTTATCTTCATATAATACGTCCCCGCGAATAGAGAAAGGTTATTTAATAACTAAAGGGACTGTAGTAAAACAGGTAGGAATGTTTGATAAAGAGGTCATAATAAATAATGAACAAGGGAAATGGTTATTAATTGAAATTGAATTAAATGAAGATGATTTTGTAACATCATCATATGGCTGGGTGTTCTCTCCATACTTTCAAAATAATAACTGATGGAAGATAAACCTAACAACTGCTTCGACCGGACATTGCCTTTGTCATAAAACGTGCGGTCGCTACGCTCGGCACGTTTTACGCCAAGCCCTTCGGGCACGGCAATGCAGGTCAAGCAAATGTTAGACGGACGCCTTCGCGCGAAAGGAAAAAATATATGGCAATCCCAGATTTTCAGACATTTATGCGGCCTCTGCTAGAAGCAATCGACAATTTACCAGAGCAAGAACTAAAAACTGTAAAAGCTAAACTTATACAATATTTCAAGCTTTCAGAAGATGATCTAAGAGAGAAAATACCGAGTGGTAGAGCATTCTTATTTGATAATAGACTGGGCTGGGCAAATACATATCTGAAAAAAGCTGGACTGATAAATTCAAATAGAAGAGCTTTTTTAGAAATAACGGAAAATGGCCATAAGTGTAATCCGTCACCCATTCTGACCCCTCCCGTCATTTAAAATGACCCCTCTCCGTCATTCAAAGTGACCCCCCTTCGTCACTAAAA
>JAFGJO010000046.1 GCA_016929065.1 Spirochaetales bacterium
TGCGTAATCTGTGTACGCGCGGATAATCGCGCGGGAATCTGTGGTTTATTTTCTTCTCTTTTGGCTGACTTTTCACACAGTCTGGAAGAACACAAAGGAAGAAGAGGGAGAATATGATTGTCTACTGCAGATGAAGAGTAGACAAGATTTACACGAGCAGCAGGATGAAGGTGATTTCTCCCTGGTCATTGAGGACCGGTTGCGATAAAAACATAATGATCAGGCTTTGTTCTGTCCTTTATCCTGCAAGTCCTGTTGATACTGTCTGGATCTCCTTTTGTTTTCTGTATTGTCGGCTCTATGAATATTGTTCAATTAAATCTATACTCTCCATAGCTCATTTAAAAGGAGAAATATGAAGACCATTCAATGGTTTCCCGGTCATATGAACAAAACCCGCAACAAGATGAAGGAATTTCTGTCACAGACAGATCTTGTCGTCGAGGTCATTGATGCCCGGATTCCCCGTTCCAGCAGAAATCCTGTTATTCGTGATATCTTTCATAACAAACCTTTTTTGATTTTATTAAACAAAACTGACCTTGCAGATCCAAAAGTAACCGACAAGTGGATAAACTATTTTCATAATCAGCCGGACACAAAAGCATTGGCTGTCTCGTCTATCGAGCCGGGGGGTGTGAAAAAGATAATACCGGCTTGTCTGGCGCTTGGGCGCAAGAGACTGAATACAATATCTGCGCTGATAGCGGGAGTTCCCAATTCAGGAAAATCATCGGTAATTAATGCCGTAAATAAATCCAAAAAAGCCGGAGTTCAGAACAAGCCAGGCCATACAAAAGATTTTCAGCGGATAATTGTCTCAAGGGAACTTCATTTGATTGATACTCCCGGATTGCTGTGGACCAAATTTGAAAACCAGCAGACGGGGATAAATCTTGCAATCATGGGTTCGATAAAAGATGAAATTCTGGACATCCCCTCTCTTGCTGCTTTTGCGGCAGAGTTTTTGGCAAAATCGTATCCTGAGTATCTGCGGGAACGCTATACTATTGAAGAACTGGCAGCAGAAGCATCTGAAATTATCGGACAGATTGGCCGGAAGCGCGGCTTTCTGGTAAAGGGCGGCGGAGTAGATTATGACCGTGCTGCCGCCCTTTTAATTAATGAACTGCGCGGCGGGAAACTGGGCCGGATAAGTCTTGAATCTCCTGAAACAGATTTATAGATCGAAGGGGATTGCTCACCGTTTGTCAATAATCAAAAAAATCCAGTTTCCAATAAACAGTGCGGCGCAGACAACGGCGATGAATATTTTCTCTTTTGTTGTGGCCTCGAGTGATATTTTTATCCTGAACACCAGCCTGAGCAGCAGGATAACCAAGACGATAAAGCTGGATATGATAAAAAAAGCATTCATGCGCAGGGCATCAAGAATATCTCCCCGTGTTAACGCCAGCACAGCACGGGAGGAACCGCAGGTGGGGCAGGGGATATGGGTAATCGCCTTGAACAGGCATTTATCGCCCGGCAGGTCCAGAAACAAAACAACAAAAAATCCGTAGACAAGAAGTCCGGCAATCATTGCGATGACTGCCGGACGGGGAAATTTTGGCCATGGGTACCGCGGCCTGAATGAAAGACGCATGAGTTCCTTTTATGCGGTTCCGGCTTATCTGTTGTACAGATTCTGCCAGAAATCAGGATCCTTCGCGATTTCGTTCATGAAAATGAAGACATAGAAGAAAATTGCGAGAATCAGAATCAGGATTGCAACAGCGCTGGTGATGATACCGCCGATTGCAACGCCCTTTCCCTGAAGCGCAGGATTTTTTTTCATGTTGGACATGGAAACGATGCCAAGTATCAGGCCGATTATCCCGGTAAACTGACAACAAAGTATTCCGATAATACCAAGAACAAGTGAGGCTACTGCCATCCCGTCTGTTTTTGGAATTGAGCCCGGAGGAGGTGTGCTCCCATAGGCTCCCTGTTGATTTTGATCACCTGTAAAATCCGACATTTATTTCTCCTTTTTTCAGCGATTTTGTATCTCATAACAGTTTCGTAAAAATCATAAATCAACCTGCATGATCTGTCAATTAATAAAAAAATAATTTCGAGGCTGTTTATTCATGAAAAACTTGACTTGGTTTAGCTTCCACCGTAATTTATAGCAAATACTGTAAAAAGGATAAGAGATGAAACCGCTTCGAGTAGTTCTTTTTGATTCAAAACCATATGATATTGAATTTTTCACCAAGATGAATGAATCCTATCAGTTTGAGATAAAATATTTCAAAAGCCATCTGTCCATGGATAATGTCGAACTTGCGAAGGGCTATGATGCTGTCTGTGTGTTTGTCAACGACAATATAACCAGTGATGTTGCGGATGTCATTGCTGCCCATAACATCAAACTGATCGCTCTGCGTTCTGCAGGGTACAACAATGTCGACCTCAAGGCAGTGTACAAACGAATTCATGTGGTGAGGGTGCCGTCCTATTCGCCGCACGGGGTTGCAGAGCATGCAATCGCCCTTATGCTTTCCTTGAACCGGAAAACACACAAGGCGTATTTCAGAACCCGCGACAATAATTTCAATATCGCCGGGCTGTTGGGGTTTGACATGTTTGGCAAGACCGCGGGAATCATTGGAACCGGGCAAATCGGATTGATTGCCATCCGTATTTTACGCGGATTCGGGATGCGGGTCCTGGCGTTTGACATGTTTCCCAAAACCGACGCGGCAAAGGAACTGGGATTTGAGTATGTGGATATCGACACGCTGTACAGGGAATCCGATATTATCTCGCTTCACTGCCCTCTGACTCCGGAAACCAAAAATATTATCAATGCCGAGAGCATCGCCAAAATGAAAGACGGGGTGATGATTATCAATACCGGCCGCGGCAAGCTCATTCACACAATTGATTTGATTGAGGGGTTAAAGACGCACAAGATTGGAGCTGCCGGTCTGGATGTGTATGAAGAAGAGACCCAGTACTTTTTTGAGGATCACTCCAGTTCGATCATGAATGATGATGTGCTCGCCCGTTTACTCACCTTCTCCAATGTGCTGATTACCTCGCATCAGGCTTTTTTTACGCAGGAAGCGCTTACCAATATCGCGCAGACGACATTTGAGAATATCAAACTGTATTTTGAAAAAAATGAGCTGCCCAATGAAATCTGTTATCAGTGTTCGAATGAGAAATGTCTAAGGCAAGAAACAGGGAAGTGCTTTTGACGAGGAAATCAGGAATAAAGAAATGAATTTATAAGGAAAGCCGGAAAGTGGGGGTTTTGCCCTTGTCCCGGAATGTTTTCATGATTGCGTTCGAGCAATAGTGTTCGGCTGCAATGATGATTGCATGAATTACTCATTTCCATTCCAGTTCAGCGATCATGTCATCGACGTGAAGGTCTTTTGATTTTTTAATGTATTCTGTAATTCCCACATGTGCAGACATGCCGCCGGGAGAAAATCCGGTGTGTCACTCCGCTATTGATAAAGATAACACGTCTGCATTGCATCCGCAAGATTAAATCATGGCCTTAAAAAGCAGTTCAACTCTCAAGCTGCCATTAAATCTTCGATTTCGTCTCCGGGTTTGGTGCATAATGTATTTATTTTCTCGTTCTTGTTCTATCCCCGCTGCAGTGATAGTATAGTACGCATCTACGGAATATACATGGGAGCGTATATGAAAAAAATATTCAGCATTCTTGCAGCGATGGCCATTCTGTCCTGTACGTCTAATTTCTTTGCACGGGAAACGCCGGAGCTTTTTCCCTTTCGGAAAGGCGACAAGTGGGGATACTGTAACAGTAAAAAAGAAATTATTATCCCGTTAAAATATGATTTCACCAAACCCTTTCATGATGGTTTTGCCTGGGTTGTTTTGAATAATAAATTGGGTATTGTAGACACGAGCGGCAGGATAAAACAGGCGTTCATTTCTTTATCCTGCTGGTCCTGTTTCAATCTCCCTTTCATCAAAGATACAGGGAGTAATGGCTGATGGCAAATACAAATATTCCCTTGCAGACTGTGTTGATGAGTAATATACTTCTGAATACATAAACAGAAACTGTGGAGTTCTCTATGTACTGGAACAAAGACATTGAATGTATGCCCCGGGAAAAGCTGCAGGCATTGCAGTTAAAGCGGCTTGCTGATTCATTCCAAAGGGCATTATCGTCGCCCTTTTATAAAGAACATTTTGCTTCAGGTAAAATAAAATCAATTTCGTCACTTGATGATCTTGAAAAATTGCCTTTTACGACAAAAGATGACCTTCGGCGTGCATTTCCTCATGGGTTGGTGTGTGTGCCGATTGAGGAAACTGTCCGCCTTCATTCCTCATCGGGGACGACTGGTAATCCGACAGTTGTCTATCACACGAAAAATGACCTGGATATCTGGGCTGATCTGATGGCCCGTTCCCTGTATATGGCCGGAGCGAGAAAGGAAGATGTATTTCAGAATATGATGGGATACGGGCTGTTTACCGGCGGACTGGGCCTGCATTATGGAGCGGAAAAACTCGGGATGCTCACCATTCCGATCGGTCCCGGGAATACCCACCGGCAGATCTGGTTTTTACAGCAATTCCATACGACGATTGCCCATATTTTACCCAGTTATGCATTACGTCTTGCTGCAGCACTCAGGGATGCCAACCTTGAGTCGGGAAAAGATACCCGTCTGAAAATGGTGATTGTCGGTGCGGAACCGCATACTGAAGGAGTGCGAAGAAAAATAGAGGAACTGCTTGGGGTAAAAGCCTTTAACTGCTATGGCCTGTCTGAAATGTGCGGGCCCGGAGTCGCGTTCGAATGCGAACACCAGAATGGGCTGCACTTGTGGGAGGACCACTTTTTTATGGAGATTGTTGATCCAGAGACCGGGAAAAGACTGCCTGACGGCGAGGAAGGCGAACTGGTGTTAACGACGCTGATACGTGAGGCAATGCCGGTATTCAGGTACAGGACACGTGACATTACCTCGATCATTCCCGAGCCCTGTCTGTGCGGACGGACGCACCGCCGTATCAGCCGAATCAAGGGGCGTGATGACGACATGCTGATTATCAATGGTGTGAATGTGTTTCCCATGCAGATCGAAAAGGTGTTAATGTCCATCTCCGGAGTGGGAACAAATTATATCATCGAAGTCAAGAAACAGAATTATATGGACAAGTTGACAGTAAAAGTAGAGATTCACGAAGAACTGTTTACCGGAACGCTTGAAGGTCTGGAGAAACTGGAGCTGGATATTGAACGCCAGCTGAAAGATGAAATATTATTTACTCCTGTTGTCAAGCTTGTGGAACCGAATGCAATTCCCGTTGTCCAGGGAAAAGTAAAGCGTGTTATTGATTTGAGGCAGACAGATTAATGGTTTTTGTACATGGCCTTACTCAGCGGCGCTTATGAAAATCATCGATGATGATGAATCAACCTGTCAATGGACGCCAACCGGTTTCCACTGTAAACTGTTCCGGTATTTTCAAAAGGATGGTATATGAAATGTAAAAAACTGATGATCGCAGCAGGTATTATTGCCGGATTGCTGATTATTATTGTTGTGACATTGATGATTCTTTCCCGTGCTCTCATCTATGTCCCGGCACCCTATAATAAAACAGATGTGCAGGCAAAAGTTGCCGCTGATCCTGCGATCGATGAAATATTTCTCGATGCCGATGGCGCAAGGCTGCATGGATACGTGATTACCAATACGGAGTCGGAAAACGCACCATGGGCTGTGTATTTCGGCGGCCAGGGCGATGAAGCATTCCGATATGCAGATACATTTCGGGAAATAAAAAACTGCAACTTTGTCATGTTTAATTACCGCGGCTACGGCTTGTCTACCGGGACACCGACAGAGCAGACGTTGTTCGCCGATGCAGAAACAATTTATCAGGATATGAAAAAAACATATATGGACCGTGAAAGTCCCTTGTACATCATGGGTTTCAGCCTGGGGTCGGGCGTGGCTGTGTCTCTGGCTTCAACGCACCAGCCGAAAATGCTTTTTTTATCTGCACCGTATGACAGCGTGCGGAGTGTAGCCCGTAACTATCTGCCCGATTTTGTCCTGTCCATATTTCTTCATGAGGATTTTGATTCGCTGTCCCGGATAAAAAATATCACCTGTCCGGTTCTTGTTTTTGCAACTCCCGAAGATCATGTCATTAAATTAAAGCATACACAGACTTTATTCAATGCAATGAGTGAGCCAAAGCAGCTTTTTCTGGTTCCGGATGTAAAACACTGGGAAATTGTTTCTTCAAATATTTTTTCAGCTGTTTCGCGTGAACAAATTCGATAACGGGCCAAATGCAAACATTATGAAAATGGTGATACAAGCAGTAGTGCGATATAATGGAAATTATGCAGGAATAAAAAAGGAATTGAAATGAATATTATTTCAAAACTCCGGTTCTTCGCTTCCATGGCCGGCAATGCCGGGAAGTACAATGTTCAGCTGTTTCGAATTACCAACAAGCGCTTTGCAAATAATAAAGATAAAATTATCGGATGGTATAACGGACTTCCCAGCTTTTTTCTTCTTGCTCCGCCGCTGTTCAGTGCGCCGTCAGCAAATTCACTTACTTCCAGAATAATGAGTGTGTTTGCCTGGGAACCCCGTCCGGACATGGTCAATTTTGCCATCACCAATGCATGCCAATGTTCCTGCAGTCATTGCAGTCTGGTGAAAACCTCCGGTGTGCTGTTATTGTCCACGGGCGAGATTGTAGATGCGCTCCGGCAGGTGCAGGATCTTGGGGTGGCAACCATTGCTTTTGTCGGCGGGGAGCCGCTGCTTCATCCGGATATTATTCCCATAGTTGAAAGTGTTGATAAAGAAAGAAGCCAGGTACTGTTGTTTACAAACGGGCTGCGTCTGGAAGAGCTTGCAGTACCGTTGAAAAAAGCCGGCCTGACGAGCATTATAGTCAGTATCGATTCCCCTGATGCAGACAGCCATGATAAAGTGAAGGGTCTGAAGGGGGTCTTTGGCGCTGTGGTGAATGGAATAAAAAAGGCGAGGAAGGCAGGACTTCTTGTGGGGACTTCGAGTGTTATTTACAAAGATGATATGTCAAACGGCAAGCTCGAACAGTTGTTTGACCTTGGAAAAGAACTGAAAGTAAATGAAATGATTTTTTTTGACGCAATTCCTGCCGGAAACTTCATGAACCGTCAGGATCTTGAATGGTCTCGGGATGACCTGAACAGTTTGATTCAAAAATGTGAGATGTATCAGTCAAGGAAGAAATATCCCGGACTCTTTCCTTATGCATTCATGAAAAGTCCCGAGAGCCTTGGTTGTTCGGGGGGAAAAAGCTATTTTTATATAAGCCCTTATGGAGAAGTCTGCCCTTGTGATTTTTTGCCGATCAGTGTCGGAAATGTCAAAGATACACCGCTTTCCCAATTATGGCGGGAATTCCAGAGGCGGCCGGAATTGGCCTGTTCTTCCCCGAATTGCAAAATGCAGAATCCTGAATTCAAAGAAAAGGTGAAGCACTTGTTTCCGATTGGGAGTTATGGAAAAAATAATTGACCGAACAGAATCCTACTGCTGCGACTGCAGGGAAAACCATACTGCCCGGATAGTTGATACCGGGAAACACATCATTTTCATTGTTGAGTGCCCGGTAAAAAAAAGGAAAATTGTCATATCAGAATATCCGGAGATCTACCGGATGCTCAGACGGAAAAGCCGATACCATTACAACAGAAATTTTGTTCCCCAGTCATGGGGAAATCAGATCGAGCTTTTAAACCGATGCAATTTTCACTGCCCGGTCTGCTATGCTTCTGCAAACGAGAGTACCGAAAGAATAATGCCTCTGCGGGAAGTAATCTCTCTTGCGAAAAAATTACAGAAACAGGGAGTGGAATTAATTTCCCTGAGCGGCGGGGAGCCGACGCTCTATCCGGAGCTTTTTATACTGATCAAAGCATTGAAGCAAAAAGGTTTTATTGTGAATTTGTCAACAAACGGGAGCATGCTTGCCGCTGACAGTGATTTCGCCTTGAGGTTAAAAAGAAGCGGGCTTGAATATTGCTATATACAATTTGATTCTCTTGATCCGCTCACCCATGCGGCTCTGCGCGGGAATGATTATATTCCATTGAAAAAACATGCTTTGCAAAACGCTTTCAGGGCAAAACTGCCCCTGGCGACGATAACGACAACAGTGAAAAAAAATATTCAGGAAGCAGGGAACATCGTACAATATCTGACTAACTATTCACCAGTATTGAATATCTGTGTGTTCGCAGCAGCAGGTAACGCGGGCCGGTTTGCATTGCCGGAATCCCAACTGGTTACCCGAGATGACATTATTCATTCACTCCTTGCCTCTAATTTTCTGCCCGAATTGACTATAGATGATTTTATTCCGTTTCCGCGTTTCCTGCCTTTCAGAGTGAATCTTCATCCCGACTGCGGTGCGGTATTGCCGTTATATACAAAACATAAAAAGCCCTTTCTCCTTGACCGCCTGTACGATGTTAATCGTTTTTGCCGTCTTCTCTCACGGCCACGAAAAATAATGCGAAAAGGATTCGGACATGCCTATATGGCTGTCTGTTTTCTGCTTTCCATGCGGGTGAACAGGCTGCGGGAGTGCTTTCTTGTTCTCTGGGGGATGTTGATGCAAAAAGGGGTGTACGGGATTCTTATTGTTGCGATTGATCAGTTCATGAACACGTATTATCAGGATGTCAAGCGATTGGGGCATTGCGCGACCTACCATGTGCTTGATGACGGAACACGTGTACCGATGTGCATGTATCACCATCCTGACAAGAGCCGGTACTCAAAAACCGATCCCTGATGTTCCCGTAACCTATTTTCCCGCACTGTCAAGATTTTCTCCGAGAGGAATATTCAGTTTGTTGTTCACCTCACGGCCCATCATCAAATATTGAAACAACGCAACAATACTCAAGCCGGGATCCATTCCGTGGCTGATGAAATGCCATGCGCGTTTGAAGATTGATTTGGGGTTGTAGAAAGCAAGACGTAACTGGCGGGATTTTTCGATTAACTGTTCTTTTGTCATGTTTTTTGGAATAAACGGAATATCTCCAAACTGAAAATCAGGATCGAGCCACCATCTCGGGTGTGTCATCCGTCCATGTTTTAAAAGTGTGTTGTAAATCGCGGTATTCGGATAGGGGAGGAGTGTGTTGTAGCCGACCATTTGAAATGAATGCCGGTGTGAAAACTCGTAGACATCATCAAACGATTTTAACGTGTCTTGATCAAAACCGAAGACGAAATTGGCATAGATGCTGATGCCGTGATTGTGTATTTTTTTAACCAGATCGTCGAGTTTCCCGAAGGAGAGAGACCACTTTTTATTAATACTGGCGAGTGTTGATTCGTCAAGCGATTCAAATCCGATGAACAGTTCCCTGCAGCCCGCCCTGTATGCGAGGTCCAGCAGTTTCTCATCACACGCAATCTGAATTGACGCCTGGCTGATCCATTTTTTTTTCAGGGGACGGAGGTTTTGAAGCAGTTCAATAGTAAACTCGCGCCGGGCAATCAGATTGTCGTCCAGTAAAAAAATATAGGGATTTGGCGATGCCTTGAACTCTTTCACGATAGACTCAATCGGACGCGGGAAAAATTGCTTTTTGTAATAGCGTGCAATTGAGCATATTGCACAGTCAAAATAGCAGCCCCGGGCCGATTCAATGAGACTGATGGGGGCATAGTTGTTTTTAAAGATGGTGTTGTCGGGGACGGTGGTTGAAAACCCGGGTGCAGCGACATATTTTTTCTTGAGTTTGCCTCTGTCCAGATCGGCTAATACTTCGCGCCATTTGTCTTCGGCATTCCCGATATATACCGCGTCACAGAAATTTTGAACCTCCCCGGGGATGAATGTCGCCTGTGAACCGCCGATAATTACGGGAATCCTCCGTCCCCGGAATTGTTCTGCGATGTAGTATGCTCGTTTCGCGGTACAGGACTCAACTGACAGCGCCACGCAGTCCGTAGATAGCGAGAAGTCGATATAATCTTTGCGATCATCGATGAACTCTATTTCAATCTCGGGCGGGGTCAGAGCCTTCAGAATACCAAATGCAACCGGAGGAAACACGGCCCAACTCTTGATATATTGTTTATTCTTTTTTCTGCCTATAGCCGGCAGAATAAAGGTTATTTTCATACTTTATATTGTACTGTTGTTTTCCATAGTTCACAAGCCGGCCTTACAATGATGGGGACGGAGGCTTGAAAGACGGAGGTAGATTCTAATTGGTAAATTGCCAGGAATGGCTATATTTGCGCAAAGCACGCAGGCTGATTCGGCCATGTGAAGAAGTGCAGCGACACAATTCATCATCAAGTTTTTCCCGTTTATAGTCGGGGATGTCTACAGAGCACCAGGTGTTTTTGATGTCTTCCCAAATTTGTTCAACGAGTTTGTTTTTTCGTTCTATTTTTGTTCCCATCAATTATATTATCGGTATTCTGCCGCATTTGTAATCCGTCACCCATTCTGACCCCTCCCGTCATTTAAAATGACCCCTCTCCGTCATTCAAAGTGACCCCCCTTCGTCACTAAAA
>JAFGJO010000047.1 GCA_016929065.1 Spirochaetales bacterium
ATACTGACTATTCCGTAAAATTAATCATCTTTGAATCAGCGAAATCAGCGGTTATTTTCTCGGAGGTTTTCACACAGTCTGTTTGCGAGCTGCGGGAACCTTTTCCGGGATCTATAGTACCAGGTTCTTGTGCGAGTGATACAGTTCATCCCTCAGCGCATTCACCTCATCGCTTGCCAGGTAATCTTCAAACGGCATCTGTTTGTCGATAATTCCTCCCGGAGTGAACTCAATGATTCTGTTGGCAAGACTCTGTACAAACTCGTGGTCATGCGTATTAAAAAGAATCACTCCCGGGAATTTTACAAGTGCTTCGTTCAAGGCGGTAATGGATTCAAGATCAAGGTGATTGGTCGGCTCATCCATTATCAGCACATTTCCTTCTTCGTGCATGATCTTTGCGAGCATGCAGCGGACGCGTTCTCCTCCGGAGAGCACGTTTACTTTTTTTAACTGTTCATCACCCGAGAAAAGCATCCGTCCCAGAAATCCGCGGACATTCGATTCTTCCTCGTTTTCTATAAACTGCTTGAACCAGTCCACGATAGAAAGTTCGGACTGAAACATACCGGTATTGTCTTTGGGAAAATAGGAGGGGGTGATGGTCACTCCCCATTTATACTCGCCTTTATCCGGTTTACTTTCACCCATGAGAATATCAAAGAGAGTGGTCTTTGCAATGTTTATCGGGCCGACAAAGGCTATTTTGTCTTCCGCATAGACAGAGAAAGAGAAGTCTTTCAGCACCTGCTCATCATTTACTTTTTTGTCGAGATTCGTTATTTCGAGGATTGTTTTTCCGCAGTCTCTTCCCGGTTTAAAATTGATATAGGGAACCCGCCGTGATGTCGCGGGGATGTCATCGATGGTAAGTTTGTCTATTAATTTTTTTCTTGAAGTTGCCTGCTTCGACTTCGCTGCATTGGCTGAAAACCGCTGAATGAACTCCTTTAATTCGGCAATTTTGTCTTCACGGCGGGATTTGTCATCTTTCTGCTGTTTTTGGGCGATTTGACTCGCCTGCCACCAGAAGGCATAGTTCCCGGTATACACGCTGATTTTTTTGAAATCAATATCACCGATATGCGTACAGACACGGTTTAAAAAATGGCGGTCATGCGATACGACAATAACCGTGTTGGTGAACTTGTAGAGGAAATCCTCGAGCCAGGCAATGGAATTCAGATCAAGACCGTTGGTCGGTTCGTCAAGCAGCAGAATGTCCGGATTTCCGAACAGGGCCTGGGCGAGCAGGATTCGGATTTTGACGTTCTCATCAAGATCTCCCATCTTCTGCTGATGCAGATCCTCACCGACTCCCAGCCCCGCAAGAAGAATCGCTGCTTCCGGTTCCGCTTCCCAGCCGTTTAATTCGGCAAACTCGGCTTCAAGATCTGCAACAGCCAACCCGTCTTCCTCTGTGAAATCGGCTTTTGCATAAATCGCATCCCGCTGTGTCATCACTGAAAAAAGTTTCTGATGACCGGAGAAAACTGCATCAAGTGCAGTCAGGTCATCAAATGCATTGCGGTCCTGACGGAGCATGGCAAGGCGCATGTTTTTACCGATTATAATCTCGCCCTTGTCGGCTTCCAGTTCCCCGGCGAGGAGCTTTAAAAAACTCGACTTCCCCGCTCCGTTTGCCCCGATAATGCCGTAGCAGTTTCCCGGGGTGAATATGATATTGACATCCTTGAACAGAACCTGCGTCCCGAAACTAAGGCGTAAATCTTTTATTTCGATCATTGATTTCCTTCCTTTTATATACTGTGTATCAGCAAAACAGGTTTGCTGAAATCCACGAGATGATGATTTTTGATTTTACGGATTACAGTATTGCGGTGCTATTTCCCACAACAGTGCTTGTATTTTTTTTTGCTTCCGCACGGACATGGCTCATTGCGGCCGACCTTGTTTTTATTGACTACTGTTTTGACCGGGCGCTGGACCATCTTTAACTGGCTTATGTCTTCCGGCTGGTTTTTATCGACTGTAATGTCCAGTTCCCAGCCTTTTTCCTTGACTTCGGCTTCAAGTTCCTTTGCACGGGTTTTTGTTTGAACCGTCACTTTGACGGGATTGTTTTTTGTCCCGAGTTTTCCTGTTTTTTTGCCGTCGTATATCTTTTCATTTCCAAAATTTCTTGACATCTAATATTCCTCGCATTGTAAAATACTGAATTTTCAAATTTTATCAACAATAATTTTTTCATTATACGGGAAAACAGGATTTTAATCCATGCCTGTTATCATGGTTTCATGCAAATTATGTCAAAAAACCAGGTTGAATGAGCAACGTACCGGTTATGCTATAGAAGGAAAAGGAAAAAAGATGATGAACGGTGGGGCGACGATGATCTGTATGAACCTGGACCGGTCCATGCCGGTGATTTTGAAGTGATATATTATACAGAAGCTGATGTGACGCCGATGGAGAAATTGTCAACTGCTGATCCGTCTGTATTATTCTTGTGCTGGATCTTTCGCTTCAATCGTGGCATGATGTGTTTCGGGATACCGGCAGATGAAAATACATGACGTAAATCAGTTCAGAAAGAAAATACTTGAATATTACAGACGCAATAAACGGGATTTTCCCTGGAGGGAGACTTTCGAGCCCTGGCATATTCTTGTCTCGGAAGTAATGCTCCAGCAGACACAGGTGCAGCGAGTCGCCGTTAAATATCCTGAATTTATAAAGTCCTTTTTTTCGCCGGGCGCGTGTGCCAACGCCCCGCTTTCTGCGGTGTTGGCAAAGTGGCAGGGATTGGGATATAACCGCCGCGCAAAATACCTGAAACAGACGGCCGAAATACTTGTCGCGGCGCATGGAGGTAAAGTCCCTGATACCCTTGCGGAACTGGTGCGGCTTCCCGGCATCGGGAAAAATACCGCCGGGGCGATCCTGGCCTTTGCCTTCAATATTGCCGTGCCGTTCATTGAGACCAATATACGGGCGGTGTATATCCATTTGTATTTTAATGACAATGCTGCTGTCCATGACCGTGATATTCTTGAGAAGATTGCGGCAACACTCGATCTGAAAAATCCCCGGGTGTGGTACTGGGCGCTTATGGACTATGGTGTGTACCTTAAGACGCAGCATAACGGACTGTTACAGCAAAGCGTTCATTATAAAAAGCAGGCTGTCTTCAAAGGCTCAAACCGGGAACTCCGCGGAGCGGTAATTCGGCTGCTGTTGAAGGAAGGGCCTGTTTCAGCCGCAGAAGCTGCCGGCAGATTGTCGAAACCTGAAGGCCTGACAAAAAAAACCATGGATGGCCTGGTGAAAGAAAAGATGCTCGAAAAACTTTACGGCCGGTATATGCTACGGGAAGAAGACATCTGACTCAGGTATCCGTTTGTTTTTTTGCCTGCATATTCTCGTGGTGAATCTCTGCTTCACTTCGTCGCAGATATATCGGTCCTGCTGAGGGATCGAGCGGGCCCTCTGTCCCGAGGATATTCTTTCCAAGCCTGATGAGGTGAAACAAATCAGCCCCGGAGGGGAATATGGTGATGAGGCCTTTTTTGAATGATGAGGCGGTGATTCCGGTTTTTTCCGATGCAGTATCCCTGCTGTAATGCTGTTCAATTACGGGCAGCAATGCCGCAGCATCAGGGCCGCAGAAAAGCGCCGGGGTTTTCCCGTCGGCGAGTGCGGCAAGTTCTTCGGCAGTGATATCAAGATAATCTGACTGCCGCTGCCCCTGATGATACATTGCTGTGTAAAACTGCTTTTTTCTTGCATCAATCACCGGGATAACCATTCCCGGGAAAAATGAGAACCCTGCACTGTAGAAATCGAGTGTGGGAACACCCGCCACCGGGCAGCCGGCGGCACTGCTCATCCCCTTTGCGGTCGCAAGGCCGATCCGCAGTCCGGTAAATGACCCGGGCCCGATTGTGCAGACAATCATATCGCTGTCTTTCGGGGAAAATGACAGATCGCCGCATACCCGCTCGATCCATGGAAGAAGGCTTTCCCCGTGACGGTAGCCGATATTCGCAGTGATGCTGATCTGCTGTCCGCGGCTTTCAGCGATTACCCCAAGAGTTTCCATGGATGTGTCAAAGGCGATGATGTTCACAGTGTTATTCCCTGTATGGTAAAAATACGGGCCCCGTCTTCACGCACTTGAATGGAAATCGAGATGAGCGATTCAGGATAGAGTTCAACACCGAGATCCGGCCATTCAATGACGGTGATGCCTTTTCCGAAAATGTATTCTTCAAGCCCGATATCGTACAATTCACTGGAGTCCTTGATGCGGTACAGGTCAACATGGTACAGGGGGACAGACCCTTCATACTCGGAGATAATCGTATAGGTGGGGCTGGTCACCGGCTCCCGGATATGAAGCGCCTGCGCGATGCCTTTGACCAGAGTCGTTTTTCCCGCTCCGAGCCGGCCGGAAAGAGCAATCACCGCGCCGGGTTTGACCGTGCACCCCAGTTTTTGTCCCAAAGAAAGGGTCTGGTTATGGGATGAGGCAGTGAACGTCTGGTTCTGTGTGTACCGGGCCATGCACTATTGATACCAAGGAACAGGCCAACAGGTCAATAATACTTTCCCGGCACTTTCCATGAACTGTTCAATTGGGTAGAATATTTACGGAGGAGAGGTTCGTGAAATCGATTGAAGATATAAACCGGTTTATCGATGAATTATGCCATCATATCGGGAATGGCGATTTTACCAGCGCTTTTGACCTGATAAAACTCAATACAATCATTGACCCGGTACAGGTGGATGTGCTGAAATCACAGACAGAAAGCCAGCTGAACATGATAATCGGCAGATACGGCAATGACCTTGGATTCGAGGAAATCAAGGAACAGCTGCTCGGCGCCGCTCTTTTAAAAAAGACCGTTATACAGAAATACAAAATAATCCCGCTGAAATGGGAGTTTATTTTTTACAAAGCCGATGAAAACTGGAGGCTGATCAATGTACAGTTTAATGAGGATTATGCGGGTTTATTTTAAGAATTTTTCGCAGACCGTTTTTTGCATTATCTGATTTTGCTTGTGTTTATTCAGGATTTTGGATAGGCTGAATCATGCATGGAGCATGCAGGTATTTTATTCTTTTTTTTGTTTTTTGCCCTTCTCGGTGTCTGTGCAGAGAAAGAGAACGATTTCACCTGTAACGGAGTATATCGGAGTTTCCAGCACTCGGGCAGCCGCCGGCAGTACCGGGCTGGATCCCTTTGCCCTTACCGCAGGTACCTGCTGCTGTTCTGAATTCTGCAGCAGCCACAATACAGGGTTTGTTATTGCACTGTTTTTTAGTGGTAATTTGTATCGAAAATAAATAGAATTCGGGATGCAATGAGAAAAAAGAAGCGTTTTACCCTGGCATATTTCTCAAATCCGATTACTCCTTTTTTGGGAAAGACGATTTCGTTTCAGGCAATTCACGATACACATGTCGAACTGGATGCGAACCTGTTGTGGTACCGGGGGGGGAGGCTGAATGCACCGGAAGGATTTGAGGGGCAGGGAAACCGGATTTATCAGTTTGTCGATACAAATCATGTTGACGGAATCATCATATCGACGTCGGGTTTTTTGAGTTTTTTAAAGGGCGAGGAAGAATTCGAGAAAATCATCAAACCGCTCAGCGTGCTTCCTATTGTGAGCGCCGGCGCCCTCATGAGCAAATTCCCCAGTGTTGTTCCCGACAGCTATATCGATTTTACAACGATTATGGACCACCTGATTGAAGTCCATGGAAAAAAAAATATCGCCTTTCTTCGCGGGCCGGAGAATTCGCGAACAGCGCAGGACCGATACAAGGCATATCTTGATTCATTGAAAAAACACAACATCCCCGTGACTTCTGAACTTGTCTCCCCGCCGCTGCGGTGGAATATTGAGGATGGAAGTACAAGCGGAAGAATGGCTGTCAGCAGTTTTCTTGACGAACGAAAAAATAACTTTGATGCGGTGGTGGCAGCGAACGACCGGATGGCGATCGGCGCATACCATGAACTTGAAAGACGGGGGATACGGATCCCCGAGGATGTCGCTGTGACCGGTTACGATGACTACACGGAAGGCCGGGCGCTGAAGTCTCCGCTTACCACTGTGCCTCATCCACAGTATTATATTGCAAAAAAAGCGATCAATCTCCTGTACGATATACTCACCGGAAAAGCAGTTCCCATGGTCACAGAAGCCCATTCACAGGTGATCTTCCGGCGTTCGTGCGGGTGTCATTCGCGGACGGTCCGGGAGACACTGGAGATTTGTTCAGATTATCATTCCGAATCTGAGGCGAAGCCGGACGCACAGTTGAATCCCAATGAGATTGCCGCCATGGTCTTTGCGGAATGCAGGAAACGCAGCATTGAATTTGACGAACCGGTTCTGAGCAGAATAATTGAAGCCTTTTTTCAGAGTCTCCGGGAAGAATCCTGTGACCGCTTTATCGATTATTTTGAAGGGGTGCTGGCAGAGTGTACCAGCGAAAAACAGGCAGAGGACTGGAGTATCATTCTTTCGGTCATCCATACTCTTGTCCTGACATACACTCCGGATAGAAACAACAAATTCTTTGAAGGACTTGTCCACAATGCCCTCACTCTTCAGGGGGAAATCAAATACCGGCTGCAATTTCAGGAGCTGGAGAAGCGGGATTATGTTTCCCGGATAGTGCATAACGCCAATCAGGCCATTGCTTCCGCATTCAGCATTCCGCAGCTTTTAGATATTCTGTTCCGTTATTTTATCAAAATGGAAATCGAAGAGGGGTATATCTCTTTTTATGACGAAAGTGTGACAGACCAGTCAAAATTGAAGCTTGTTTTGGGGTTCAAGGACGGCAAGCGTATAAACACAGGAAAGAAGCCTGATGTATTTTCTACTGAAAAACTGTTTCCGGAATGTTTCAAGGATTCTACCAGGCGGACAGGATATTTTATCGCTCCGCTTTATTACCATGAGCATCATCTTGGAATAATGGTGCTGAAAATATCCCAACAATATACAGTAGCGTACGAGGCGATACGTTCCCAGATAAGCCACACGCTCTGGGCGATTACTTTGCTTGACCGGCATAAGAAAACCGAAAAGGAACTGAATACAAAAGCTGCGGAACTCATTCGGTCAAACAAGGAGCTTGAGCAGTTTGCCTATATTGCCTCACATGACCTGCAGGAACCGCTTCGAAAAATAACCACTTTCAGCGAGCGGCTTGGGATGAAACTGCAAAAAACCGAATTTGCATACAGTGATGATCTGAAACGGATGAACCGCGCAGTCGTCCGGATGCAGCATTTGATCAGCGATTTGCTGGCTTATTCCCGGGTATCGAGTAATGAATCAAAATTTCAGCTCATCAGCCTTGGTGCCGTCCTTGAGGATGTGATCTCTGATCTTGAACCACGGATTCATCAGGCGGGCGGGCATGTCTCGGTTAAAAAAATGCCGTCTCTTGAGGCGGATCCGGTGCAGATGCGGCAGCTGTTTCAGAACCTTGTTTCAAATGCACTGAAATTCCACAGGCCGGAAGTCCCGCCGCTTGTAAAAGTATCCCTTGTTTCAAAAACCGATGCGGATTGTGAGCTGGTTGTCGAGGACAACGGGATCGGTATCGCATCAGAATATCATCAGCGAATATTCCGGATTTTTGAACGGCTGCATCCCCGCGATGAATTTGAGGGCGCCGGAATAGGACTCTCTATTTGTGTAAAGATAATTGAGCGTCATCATGGTGCAATCCGGCTGGAAAGCGTCCCCGATGAAGGCACAAAGTTTATTATCCGGCTTCCTGTGAAACAGCACTAGCTGAATTTGCATTTCTGCTGCCGCGGCAGTACATTACATATATGAAAAAAATGCTTTTTGTATTATTAATCCTTTGTTTTTCATTCTATTTATATTCCGAAGAACTTCAGGAATTCAACCCTGATACAGATTTTGCACAGGTGATGTATGTCAGGATGCAGCGGCAAGTGAATGGTACATGGATTTTTGATGTGACTGTTCGTCATCATGATCAGGGCTGGAAGCATTATGCCGGTCTCCGGGAAGTGATTGATCCGGCAAACGGGGAACTCCTTGAAAAACGGGTGCTGCTTCATCCTCACGATACCGAACAGCCGTTCACCCGCAGCGAGTCGGGAATAATAATTCCTGCTGGTGTGAAGAGGGCCATTGTCAGGGCGAAGTGCACACAGCATGGATTCAATGGGAAACAGATTGCAGTGGATTTCTCGCAACAAAAAACAGATGAATATGAAATAATAAAATAAATACATGATATGGGAGGTGTCATGGGTGATACACGCTCGGTGATGAAAGTTATTTCCGCCCGGCCGACCCTGGAAGGTGCGGGAGTGCATTTGAAGCGGGTATTCGGTTTTCATGATGTCCCGCAGTTTGATCCCTTTCTGCTTCTTGATGATTTCCATTCAAAAACACCGGAGCAATATCTCCCCGGTTTTCCATGGCATCCGCACCGGGGCATCGAGACGATTACCTATGTCATTGAAGGCGAGGTGGAACACGGGGACAGTATGGGAAACAAAGGAGTGATCTGTTCCGGTGATGTGCAGTGGATGACCGCCGGCAGCGGTATTATCCACCAGGAAATGCCGAAAGGCGATAATCAGGGTAAACTGTGGGGTTTTCAGCTGTGGGCCAATTTGCCCGCTTCGCACAAGATGATGGACCCCCGGTACAGGGAAGTTGTTGCCTCTGAAATTCCCTCGGCTGAACTGCCGGACGGCATCATTATAAAGGTCGTGGCCGGTACGGCCGCAGGCATTACAGGACCGGTAAAGGATATTGTGATCGAGCCTGAATATCTGGATGTGAGCATTCCGGCGGGTAAATCTTTTCTCCACTCAATTCCTTCATTTCACACCGCATTTGCCTATGTTATAGAAGGCGCAGGATACTTTGATTCACGAAGAAAAGCCGCGGATATGCCGATTGTGCCGGAGAGCTATTTCCACATGAAAAAAGAATGTCTCATTGGCCCTGAGCACCTGGTTTTTTTTGACATGGGAAAAAAGGTCGAGGTTTCTGCGGGAAGCGAGAAGCTCCGGTTTTTGTTTGTTTCGGGAAAACCATTGAAGGAACCGGTGGCCTGGTGGGGACCCATTGTCATGAACACCCGTGATGAACTTGAGACAGCGTTTCGGGAATTTGATGCGGGAACGTTTATTAAGAAATAAATTACTCGGCATTCCTTCGACACTGGTTTTGGGACCGGCCGATGACGCGGGACCTGCGATACTCATTGTCACCGTCGACGGGAAAAGGTGACGACCCGTGACATTAAAAACGGGGTTCTTGCAGTCGATGAATACCGTCTGTATGAATTATATAATGAAGAGAATGCAATCGAGGTGAATTTGCAGATTGATACATCCGGACCAGTGAAAGCATACGCGTTTACGTTTGGGTAAACGCAATTCCCCATTCACGCAGGGTAAGCTCGCTTACCCGTGCCTGAAGCGTATCCAGATTATTCTCTTTTATGAACGCATCAAGCTTTGCCCGTGGAACAGTGATAGTGAATTTACTGTCATGGGACTTTCGCAGTTTTTGTTCGAACGGGCCAAGCAGTTTCATGTAGGCAAAATCTTTCAGGTCTCGCATGCCCAGCGGGCCTTCCTTCCCTGCCAGTCCCCACACATAGAGGCTGTCCGAGACAGGAGAGGCAACCACCGGATGGCTTCCTCCCGGTATGGCCACGGCTGTTTTGTTTGGACACAGAAACGCCTTGTTCATGCTTTTGCCGTCAAACATCAGCTGCACGGTATAGTTGGGCACTTCCCGGCCGGACATCGGCGTAATATGGTAATACACTTCTTCGTGCGCAGATTCATTTTGCACTGTATCATCATCATGGATATGCAGCGGTGTCCCGGACCACAAAGCCGGAGGGGACCAGGTTTCACCGACAATCAAGTTCGTGGACACGCCGGGTTCCACCAGGGTGATGACATCGCGCCGCCAGAACAGGTTGCCCCGGGAGAGGTTCGGTTTTTCTTTTTGTGCGATTTGCATCGGTTTCATTTTTTTGGAAGATGGGGCAGAAAAGTAAATTATTTCACCGGTCCCGGAAACTTCGAAGCTGCTGTCCCGGGGAATATAGACTGCGCTTGCATTGCTCGCTCCAATGGCGGCCGCAAAGGCACCGCCAATACGTTCAAGCAGGTATGTTTGGTTTTCTGTTTTGACCGTGAACCTGCCGTCCGTGGGTACCAGTACATATTCACGCCCCTGCGTTTCAGTTTTCCCGGAACTACCATTCAGTTTAAAAATCCCGAATCCGGCAACATCAAGCGGGGTCGCATCATCTGCGGGATCAAACACAATCCCGCCGGGATGTTTTTCAACATTTACAACGGGATTGATCGACCCTGCTTCTATTTTTGCACCATATTTTTCTATTGATGATTTCATTGCTGCTCCTTGTTCATGGATTTTCTATTATACAGGGTAATGAAAAAAATGGAACCACATATAATGGGAGTCGATTGAATATATTTTTCGCTTGCCCATTTGTATTATCCTGTTTACAATAACATCTGCACAGGAGGCCCGTTGTGAAAATCATTATTTTTATTTTATCAATTATATTATTATCAGCAGTATGTGCTGTTCAAATATTTTCTGAAACCTGGCATGTTGCCCCAAACGGCAGTTCATCAGGTAACGGGAAAAGTTTTCATTCTGCCATGGACCTCAAAACAGCAGTAAAGAATGCCAAAGCCGGAGATACAATTTTACTGAAGAGCGGCGAATACAAAATCGAATATGTCAAAGGGAAGCGGAGTTCGATCGTTATGTATGAGAAGGCAACCAAAGACAATCCGATTGTCATGAAAACGGACGACAGCAAAAGAGCAATATTTGATTTTCAGTTTCCAGCTCAGGAATGGGTGCAGGATTCGGTGGGATTTGCCCTTTCCGGGGAGTACTGGCATGTGGAAAACATTGCCATTACCAGAGCGGGGTATCAGGGAATCTATATTCAGGGAAAATACAATACCATTGTGAACTGCGCTTTTTATGACAACCGGAACACGGGTATGGAAATCAACAAGGGCGGGAGCTATAACACGGTAATCAACTGTGATTCTTTCCGCAACTACGATCCAAAGAAAAAAGGGCAGTCTGCCGACGGATTCGCACCCAAACAGGAGCAGGGGCCGGGCAATAAATTCATTGGCTGCAGATCATGGGAAAATTCCGATGACGGATACGACTGTTACGACAGCCCCGAAGCGGTGATCTTTGAAAACTGCTGGGCGTTTCGCAACGGCGTGGATGTCTGGCATTACGGCGGATTCGACGGGAACGGCAACGGATTCAAGGTCGGCGGAAATTACAAGGTACAGAACAACATTTTGATAAACTGCGTATCATTCGGGCATCCCCAGAAGGGGTTTGACCAGAACAACAACCGGGGCGGGGTGACCTTATACAATTGCACCGCGTTCGGCAACGGCATCAACTACGGTTTTTTCGGCAAACTGGATGACGGGCAGAAACACGTCGTGAAAAACTGCATCAACGTGAACGGAAAAGCGATTGTGAAAAACGCAGAGGAAGCCAGCAATTCCTGGAGTGAGGGATTTTCCGCAGAAGAATCCGATTTTGTCAGCATTGATCTAAAGCTCGCGGAATCTGAACGCAATGCAGACGGGTCGCTGAAAGAAACCGGACTCTTCCGGCTGAAACCTTCAAGCAAACTTGTGGATGCCGGAGTGAATGTTGGGCTTTCTTATAAAGGAAAGGCTCCGGACATTGGAGCCTTTGAGACGGGAAAATAGCGGGACAGTTCGTGTATATAAACAAACGGCTCGCCCGGGAAAAGAAGACAGTCAATACAATGATAAGCCTGTATTGCCGGGCGCATCATAATCCGGAAGGCGAACTCTGCATGGAGTGCGATGCGCTTTGTGTCTATGCGGAGCAAAAAACAGACAAATGCGTATTTGGCATTCACAAGCCGGTGTGCTCACGGTGCAGTATCCACTGCTACGACAAACACCATCGGGAAAAGATGCGGCAAGTCATGCGTTATGCGGGGCCAAGGATGCTTTTTATTCACCCGTTTATGGGAGTCAGGCATGTGCTGCATATTTTGTTTTACAGTATGGGAAAAAAACAGCCGGGAAAATAACTGCGGTTATGTTAATATTTCTTGAGTGCACCCTTTTTTTCAAGTTCGATAATATGTTTTTTCAGAAGAACGACGGCGGTATGGTGGTCCTTGCCTGCGGGTTCAATAAAGTTGACCCGAACGTCGAACGCGCCGGAATGATCGTATTCAATCACGAAGTGAACATCGTTTGCCATCTGTTCCTGTTCACCAGTGGCGAAAACTGCTGAACCGGTAAACTCGCGTCGGTAGTGAATGGGAATGTCCTTTTTGATGATGTTTGTAAGTTCTATAAATGTCATCAAGTTCAGTATACTTCATAGGCCATCACCAGGTCAAATAAATTTCATATACAGATTATATTTGTCATGTATTGAGAGTCGTCGACAGAAAACAGCCGTGGGCTGCCGGGCAGAGCAGGGAGCAGCCGATACCTCTTCGAGCGTGAGCAAGGGATTTTTACACAGCCCCTTCACTCGGAAATGACTCGTGAAGGGCCTGATGAAAAATCCCTGTGTGCATTCTAA